>NZ_JONO01000004.1 GCF_000711895.1 Photorhabdus australis DSM 17609 | reverse complement strand
GTGCGATGGGCATTAATGAACCCACAACCGTTACAGGTGATACCCGCCGGGTTGGCAATAATCACCTCGGCTTTATGCCCGGCGACTTCAATCCAGCCGTTGAGGTGACTGCGGTTATGGCTGTTGACCTCGTTGAGAATAATGTTGGCTTCGCCTTTAGCCAGCCAGGGATTGCCGGCCACCATCCCACCCAGCTGGGTCTCGGTTGCTTTTGCGCTGTTATTGAGGATAACGCCGGGTTTATCCACATCAAACTGACGGTAGGTATTGTGGGAAACGCCGTCGGCGCCGGGGGTCTGGATATTGACCTGCGGCGTCCCGTTGGCGCTGCGAATGATGGTGGGCTGCTGACGGCCCGGCGCCTGCCCATCCGCCACAATCGCCGCCTGTGCGGTGAGCGAAACGCCGCCCAGGGCGAATAACAGCCCAAACCGTAGCGCGGTGAGTCGGCAACAACACGAGGGTGACGCGGGGCGACGAGCGCGGCGTCCGGTTCGTCCCCGTCCGGCCCGCGCTATCTCGGCCACCACCCTCCACAGCTGGCGGGCTTGATTAAAGATAATACGATATAACTGTTTGTTCATGACTTGCGTTCCCCTACAGGCTACACACTGGCAACGGGTGATTTGAATGCGGACGGCCAGTACAGATTGAATCCGGTGGGGATAAGGAGAAGTTGGGAAACCCGAGGGCGACAAAAAACCACCAAGACTAAAATACTGCTTTTCATTGACTTTCTATTCCACAATGTTGAAGCGGTATTAACCCTAAATTTCATTTAGTGATCAATGTTTAGGGTTGATTATCACTCAGGCAATTAAAAGTGGGGATTAGGTTAAGATATCAGCAAAAACAATGGGTTATATGACAAGGTAAAAAACAGGCCAATGTGATTATTTTGTAACAGCATTGTATAAAAAATAGATTAATATTAATCATTTAATAATCAATGTTAATGATTTCAAATTAATTTTATTGTTTTGTTTTATTTTGTGATTCGTGTCACGAAATTAGGTCTCATTTCTGGAAAAAGTCACTTGCAAAAATTGGATTTTCGTTATTGCACGAACAGGTAAAAACCTTTCCTTCTGTTTGACGAGGCTGAGGCGATATCGTGGCAATGGCGTTGCTCTGATAGCGGAAACGTTTTGTGCTGTACGTTCTTCTGTTGAGCGGCGAATGAATTGAAAAAAACGCAATTTTATTTGCTGTTTTTACCGGTTTATTCACCTGAGACTATTATCTGAAATCATAAGTTACCAATAATTGCCAATATACGTGGCAATGACTGGAAAAAGTGAATTAATTTCTTTCTCACAAGCAAATCCACCGTGTCTTAAAGACAAAGATAAACCGTATAGCCATATTAATTACCTCCTGAGTTATTCACCTATATGACTAATAAATAGAAAGTTACATTTTACCCGTGACTGTCGTCTGAAAAATCAGCGTACCGAAAGCTTATCGCAACCACATTCTCCCCGTTAAACTGATAACATATCACGTTGATAAAAGCTCACATTTGACAACAGAATAATCTCGTAGAAATATGGCACTATGAGATCACTCATATTTATTCAAGGTAACTATCGAGGCTATACATGCCAAATGAAGTTAAAAGACAGGAAATAGCCGGGCATCAGCCGGAAAGGTTATCCAGAACACCTTTGGAGAAAGGAATTCATCACGGTAAAAGAGCCATTTCTCTGACGGTCAGAGTAGGAAATTATATCCGCAATATTCCTGTCGTCGCTCACTTTATTCGCGCAACTCTGCGCTTTAATGATCGAATGGGTAATCAGTTTGGCGCCGCAATAACGTATTTTTCATTCTTATCACTAATCCCAATCTTGATGCTCTCTTTCGCTATTGCCGGTTTTATTCTGGCCTCCAATCCCGATTTACTGGCAAAATTGATTAATGGTATCGCAAACAGTATTAGTGATCCGACATTAGCTAATACGCTGAAAAATAGTGTCGATACCGCAATTAAACAACGTACTACAGTGGGATTAACCGGCTTAGCCATTGCACTTTATTCCGGGGTGAACTGGGTAAGTAATTTACGCCAGGCTATTCTCGCGCAATTTCACCCCGTTTGGCTGCGTAATCAGGAAGACGAAAAGAAGATCTATTTTAAATATATTCGTGATGCCATTTCTCTGATTGGTCTACTGTTAGCGCTGGTTATCACTCTATCACTGACTTCTATCGCCGGTTCCGCACAGGCAATCATAGTCGAAATATTAGGATTAAGTGGCATTGAATGGCTGAGGCCATCCTGGTTCCTGATTGGTCTGGCAATTTCTATTACCGCCAATTATCTTCTGTTCTTGTGGCTATTCTGGGTGTTACCCCACCACCAGCCAGAACGCAAGGCTCTGTTGAAAGGAACACTGATGGCAGCTATCGGCTTTGAAGTTATTAAATATATTATGACCATGACGCTGCCACGCCTCGCCAGCTCCCCTTCTGGCGCCGCGTTCGGCTCTGTTATCGGTCTGATGACATTTTTCTATCTCTTTGCCCGTTTAACGCTATTCTGCGCTGCCTGGATAGCCACCGTAGATAATAATCAAGATAAAAATACCGAATAAATGTGCCCTGGCAGATCCTATCTGCCAATAAATAATCAATGAAAAGGAGCTGTTTATGCCGTTTGTTAATATCAGAATTACTCGTGAAGGTGCTACAGCAGAACAAAAGAAGCAATTGATTGAAGGAGCGACTCAGTTACTAGTCGATGTGTTGGGTAAAAATCCTGCAACAACCTTTGTTATCATTGACGAAGTCGAAACGGATAACTGGGGAATCGGTGGCCAGAATGTGACTGAACTTAGAGCCGCGGCTAAAAATAGCTCGACTTTGGTATGATAAGGGCGGTATTTCCGCTGATGTATTCCCATAAAACGAGACAGGCATAGTGTTTTGACAATCTTTGCCAATAATTCAATAAGATAACTCTATGCCTGCTTATTCATTATGTCAGAAGTTTTTCCGGGATGTGCTTACTCCTGCTGCATATCCTATCGTCAAAGAGCCATCATCGACTGACTTTTATCCTACGTGATGTAACCCTTTCTTTGTGTAATCTCTTAAGTTACAGACATCAATAAACATAAGTAAATCCGCCAAGTTAGACGCGATTTTTTCCCGTTTCTTGTTTTATTTTTAGTTATGTGTTTGTTAGTAAATAGTTAAAATAATTATAGACATAATATTCATTTTTGATACCATCACACCACAATAAAACATAAATTTTTTTAATTATATGACTAAAAATAACTTAAAATCTGTAGGCTTCTCCCATTATCAATTAAATCTGGAGTATTCAGAAAAAGATAAAGATAATTTATTAAATGAATTCAGCAAATTAGAACCCGACGCTTATGCTCCTGCCAAAGTTTCCCGATTCCGCCGGTATGGAAATGCCGTAATTATCCCATGGCTAAAAGAACCCAAGTTATATTGGTTACCAACAGCAAAAGATAACAGTGGCAATAATCAGTCTGGTTATGATCAAGGGAGTAATAACCCAGAACATAAAAACATGAGATATTTTAATTCATTAAGCGATGAAGCAAAAAATAATGCACTATTGGAGAATATAATTCTTGATGATTTTAAGAATACATTTGGGTTAAGTGACCATTATCTACCTATATATGCTGGAATACACTTCGTTAAGGTAAAGTGTACGGATAATAAACTACCCGGATTTAGTTCTCCTGACTGTTTCCACCAAGACGGTGAGCCTTTTACGTTTGCCCATTTAATAAATAGAAGTGAAAATATCGATGGCGGGATAAATTATATAGGAAAAGTTTCAGCCAGGAATAAAAAAATAGAAGAGGTTAGTAACGACGAAATAATCAGTCAGTTTACATTAGAAAATTTCTTAGAGAGTTTCGCGGTTTGCGATGAATTAGTCAGCCATTATATATCTCATATTACGTTAAAAGAAGACGATGGCGAGGCAGAAAGGAGCATGATCCTTATAGACTTCTCAATGACTAAACAGGATATATAATGAAGGAATCAATCACTTCAATTCTTATTATCTGTTTTTTACTAGCTCTAGGTTTTTTTCTTGGTAAATTAATCAAGGAAAATATCAAAGCAAAGTTAGTAGGAAGCATAACTATGATAGTTATGATTCTGCTTTTTATGATGGGAATTGAATTAGGTGAAGTTTTCATAAATAGTAACCTGGGAACATCAATTATCATTGAATCCATAGTGTTATCTTCTTTAATATCAATATCAACATTCTTGATATTATTTAAAAGAAAATTTTGCCCGATTGAAGAAAAAGGGAAACAATCATTCTTAGATCCATTTATTGGGTGTTTTAAAGCTATAATGTTTTTCTGCTTAGGAGTTTTAGTTTATAAGTTTACAAATTTATCCCTGGCAGAACACAATATATCGAGTAATTATGCGTTATACACGTTGATATTACTTGTAGGGTTAGATTTGGTTAATTTTAGTTTTAAGGATATAAAAATTAATCACATTAAAATCCCTATTTTCACTATCGCAGGTACTGTTATTGGCGCGCTGATATTTTCTATGTTGACTGACTATTCAATCAGTGAGTCTATGTTAATATCTAGTGGATATGGGTGGTTTTCATTATCTGGGCCTATGGTGACATCAATGACAAATCCTCATTATGGATCTTTGTCTTTCATGACTGATCTATTTAGAGAAATATTTAGTATATTCTTCCTTTATTTTCTTGGGAAGAGTTATCCTCAAGGCGCAATAGGGATATCTGGTGCGGCAGCATTAGACTCAGCTTTACCATTTATTAAAGAAAATTGCACTAATGAAGATATTAAATATGCAATCGCAAGTGGATTTGTACTAACGTTGTTAGCCCCAGTATTTATATCGGTATTTGTTGGACTCGTTTGATTTTTTTAGCTCTTTGCTCTTCTTCTTATGTTAAGAAGAAGAGCATGCTATAACCATATTTATCTAGCCGAAAGACGCTGTTTTCTATACCTCTCAAGAATCCGGTTTGGATACCGGCGGTTGTGCCGGAGGATCAACCTTATGCGATGCAGGCAACATTATCTGATCAAAGCTATTTCTTAACTGGTTCACATCCATCTCTGCCTCCCCTTTCGGCTGAATTAGAACAAATGCGACTTCTTGCGAAAGGATATATTTTAGTTCATGGTTAAGCATTTCAGGTGTCAAAGAAGCCAAAAAGGCTTGCCTCAAGCTTTGGTACTGTTCAGGAGCAATATCCACAACATTACTCTGTTGGGATAAAAGGCGCTGATTAATCAGAATATCAGTGCTGGTATGGCCGTACATGGCAAATAATTGCTTGAGCTGTGTCTGTTTCTGTGCATACAGCTCATCAAACTGCCCTTTCGGCAATCCCTTATCACGCAATGTCACCAACTCAGCCGCCAGATATTCCATTGCTGGCTTTAGATTATCTGCCGTAGTATTGAGATTCAGAGCACAACTCGCTCGCTGGTACTGAACTTTACAATCCAAACCCAATTTCAGTGATTTATCATTTTTCTTCTCTAACCCAAGTTGCAGGTAACGATAAAGTGCTTCTCGGGTAATATCACTGATCCAATAATGGCTAAGCACTTGTGAATCATTAATCGGCTGCCAGTTGAGATCCCAAATCAGGGATAAGGTGTCTTCTTTCTTTTTATCGCTAATGATCCCGATGGTCTCCGGTTTCATTGGTGACAATGTTGCAACAGTCGCTGGAGTATGACGTTTGCCTTTCAATGATGAAAACGACTGGCTGATATTTTCCGGTAGAGTACGGCTATCCACGTTGCCCGCGACATACAACGTCATCATATCAGGGGTATACCATTGCCGATAAAACTGCTTAAGTTTATCTAAATCAACAGGGTGAGCGGCGCTCTGAGCCGGATCATGCCCTAACAAGGTTGAACCTTTCAGACGCCTACGCCATACCGGGTCCTGTATATCCGGTGGATAAGTTGCTACCGATGTATTGGCCATTTTCATGGAATGTTGCAAGGTTTCTGGCGTAAACGCCGTTTTACCTGCAGCATCAGCCAACCAACTTAACGCACTTTTCAGTAGTTCAGGACGGTTATGTGGCAAGCTCAAGCTATAGAGGGTGAAATCATATGAAACAATAGCAGGAGGTAGCGGGTATTTCGGATCAATGGCGCTGTTCCATAGCTGTTCCAGTTTGGCAGAAGATAAACTTTTACTACTGAACAGAGCGACTTTAGGAATCAGCCAGGTATAACCTGTTTGTTGGGTTTTCTCCGCGAGCGAACCTGTTTTCACAACCAGACGCAACTGTATTCTGTCATTAGGACGTTGTGGCGTTTGCAAAATTTGCCAGTTAAAACCGTTCTCCAGCTTACCCTGTTGCCAGGCAGGGTCAGGTTGCAGGACTTCTGCCTGCGTCTGGCCTGCAACGACCAGCATTATCCCACCAATAAAATAACGAATTTTCGTACCCTGCATGTAAGCCCCTATAGATGTCTACCCTTGGTTTTAACCTTCTATTGATAATGGAAGATGTTCCCCTTGACCAATAACAATCGGTAGAAAAAACAAAAACCTGAATTTTAGCAGGCGAGATCCTGTCAGGATTATAATTGAGGGTTAGACCTCAAACCGCCCTGGATGGTTTCTTGATGACGGAAATTTATGCTTATCAAATTGACGATTATATCCCCTGATCAGCAGGCCCAGCTCATCATCCTGATGGTGTTTAGGGCAAGTCATTGGCTCCGGTGGTTGATCGTTATTAAGATCCCGTGCAATGTCACGCAATGGGTGCACAATAATCCGGTTGATACACCAGCTTATTGATACCGTAAGAATAAGCGCGAGCAATAAATAAGCCGTCAGCATCAGTGCCAATGTATTAATAGCAAAACGATATACCCGGTTGGAATCCACCTGCAAAATCAAATGTCCCAACGGTTTGGCATTTGCTGGTACTGAGCCATACGCATAAAGAGGAATGCTCACTTCAACAGGTATCCCAAAAATACGTTTAGCCAGTTCGGGAATCGGACGATGGGTGGCAAAATTCAATCGTATCACCCGAATATCCTCCGGTAACACCACATCTGCCCGCCCCAAAATACCCGCAGTACGTAGCCCTATCAGCAACTCTTTTGCTTTACTGAGATCAGACCTGAGCAGTGCTTCTGTTAACGGTACCTGTACCTGGACTGCTGCATTATTAAGCTGGCTGATATAATCGTCTTTACGTTGCTGTATAAGATGGCACAACTGAATAGCAATAAAAATAGCAATGGTTACCAACGTGACACCAGTCACTGCGGCCATCTGTTTAATGGTTAACGAACGTTTGACGCGCAATTTCATTTTCACTCAAACCAATGCTTATGGGATATCGCAGTTATAACATGTCATCAATAAAATTGAGTATACTTGATTTTACTGCTAACGATCCCTGTTTCACTTATCCAAGTCGTTATTTTTCAGAAATAATTACCTTTAGTGCCTATCTGTCACTGTTAGAAACACACAGAAATATTTAAATGGTGATAATGGTTAACCCATTATCACCAAAGATATTTTATTGAATAATTGCCAAGTCATTATTCCACAGCAATATTTTCATCTTGATCAACCGCAAAACAAGCAATTAGTTGATCACCATGTTGATTCAGTTTTGGTTGAAGCTGAGTACACATACTCAGCGCTCGGCGACAACGGGCCGCAAATGCACAACCCGGTGGTGGATTCATTGGGCTTGGCAATTCACCGGTCAGCTTTATCCGTTCACGGCGTAATTCAGGATTCAACCTTGGCGTTGCTGATAACAATGCCTGCGTATAGGGATGACGTGGGTTACTGAAAATCATCTGCTTACTGCCTTTTTCCACACAGCGACCGAGGTACATCACCATCACTTCATCAGCGATATGCTCGACCACAGATAAGTCATGAGAAATAAAGACATAAGACAGTCCCAAATCCTGCTGCAAGTCCATCATCAGATTTAACACCTGTGCCCGCACCGATACATCCAGCGCAGAAACTGGTTCATCTGCAATCACCACATCTGGGTTCAACATCAACCCACGGGCAATCGCAATTCGCTGACGTTGACCACCAGAGAACATGTGCGGATAACGGCTGTAGTGTTCGGTTTTCAGTCCCACTTTCTCCATCATCTGCAACACCTGCTCTTTGCGCTCATGTGCACTCAGTTTGGTATTGATTAGCAGCGGTTCCTCCAGGATCTGTCCAACTTTCTTCCGTGGATTAAGTGAACCATAAGGATTTTGGAACACAATCTGGATTTTCTGGCGGCGTAACTTTTCAGCTTCCTTATTTGGTACCAGTAAGTCCTGCCCCTGATAATAAAGTTCACCCTCTGTCGGCTTTTCAATCATCGTCAGCAACCGTCCTAGCGTGGATTTACCACAACCAGATTCACCAACAACTGCTAGCGTTTTTCCTTTCTCCAGTTCGAAAGAGATACCATCCAGCGCTTTTACCGTACGAGCAGGTGAAAAAAATCCCCCTTTGATCGGGTAATATTTTTTCAGTTCTATCGCTTTTAATAACGGCGTTGTCGATGTTTTCCGTTCCTGATAAGTCTGTTCACTCATATCGTTGGCCTCCCCGCATCATCCAGTGGCATATGGCATTTCACCTGACGTTCTCCTACCGTTCTTAATTCCGGCTCCACCTGACGACAATAGTCACCAGCATATGGACAACGAGGATTTAGCAAGCAACCGATAGGTCGGTCATATTTCCCCGGTACAACGCCCGGTAAAGAGGCAAGACGGGATTTATCCGCAGCAAATTCAGGTAATGCCCTAAGCAGCGCCTGAGTATACGGATGGCGTGGCGCCCGGAAGATCTCTGATGCTTTGCCGGATTCCACAACCTGACCGGCATACATCACGATAATATGATGAGCCGCTTCCGCAACCAATGCCAGGTCATGGGTGATTAATACCAACGCCATATTTTCCCGTTGTTGCAACTCCAACAACAGTTCAATAACTTGCGCCTGAATAGTGACATCCAAAGCCGTTGTCGGTTCATCAGCAATCAGTAATTTTGGTCGGCAAGCAATCGCCATTGCGATCATGACTCGTTGACTCATACCACCCGATAACTGATGTGGATAAACATCCAGACGCGAAGCCGGATCGGGAATACCAACCAATGTCAGCAAATCAATCGACCGCTGGCGGCGGGTACGACGATTTCCACCCTGATGTACTTTCAGCGCCTCCATTATCTGATACCCAACGGTATAACAAGGGTTCAGACTGGTCATCGGGTCTTGAAATATCATTGCCACTTCCGCCCCGACCAATTGGCGGCGCTCTTTCTCGGAGATTTTGGTCAAATCACGCTGATTAAATTCCAGTTTGTCCGCCATCACTCTGCCCGGATAATCAATCAATCCCATCACAGCCAATGAACTAACCGACTTACCAGAACCAGATTCGCCAACAATCCCGACAACCTGACCCTGCTCTACACGGTAGCTGATGCGGTCAACGGCGCGGAATGGCGCCTCTTCGTCACCGAAGTGAACCGATAATTTTTCTACATTTAACAGTGCCATTTCGCTACCTCACTACTGCTTGAGTTTAGGATCAAGTGCATCACGCAAACCGTCACCCATCAGGTTAAATGCCAACACTGTCAGCAGAATTGCCAATCCCGGGAATGTCACCACCCACCAGGCACTTTGGGCAAACTGCAATACATCAGACAGCATCGTTCCCCATTCCGGCGTGGGTGGCTGTGCCCCCATTCCCAGAAAACCTAAAGCAGCCATATCGAGAATGGCATTAGAAAAACCCAGAGAAGCCTGCACAATCAACGGTGCCAGACAGTTAGGCAAAATATTGACAAACATCTGACGCATGGAACCAGCACCCGCCACTAGTGAAGCAGTGACATAATCGCGATTAACTTCCACCAGTACCGCAGCGCGCGTTAAACGGATGTAATGTGGCAGAGCAACAAAAGTCAGTGCCAGCGAAGCATTGACAATTGATGGGCCAAATATTGCTACTAACACCAGAGCCAATAACAAGCTTGGCAGTGCCAGCATAATATCCACGATACGCATGATGATAATATCCACCACACCACCGAAATAACCTGCCAGCACACCCAGCATAACGCCCATCAGCAGGGATAACACCACAACCAGACATCCCACCAGCAATGACAGCCGGGCGCCATACATCAGGCGTGAAAGTAAATCACGCCCTACATCATCAGTACCCAGAATAAACTGCCAGCTTCCTCCTTCCTGCCACACTGGTGGCGTCAGCAAGGAATCACGGAACTGCTCAGCCGCACCATGTGGAGCGAGTACCCCGGCCAACAGCGCAATGAGTAACATCAATACAATATAAACCAGACCAACAACCGCCCCTTTATTACGCTTGAAGTAATACCAGAACTCCTGTATCGGCGTCATAATTTTAGGCGCATTGTTTGCTACAGGCTCAGTCACTTGAGACATAATGTGCCCCCTATTTCTTATGACGGATACGCGGGTTAACAATGCCATACAGCACGTCAACCACCAGATTTACCAGGATGATCATGATCGCCACCAGTAATACGCCTCCCTGCACCACCGGATAATCTCGGCGTTGCAGGGCATCGATCAACCAGCGTCCAAGCCCCGGCCAGGAGAAAATGGTTTCAGTCAAGATTGCCCCTGCCAGCATAATACCCACCTGCAAGCCTATGACGGTCACAACTGGCAGCAATGCATTGCGCAGAGCATGAACCACAATCACCCGGATACGGCTCAAGCCTTTGGCACGTGCAGTACGGATATAATCCTCACCCAACACTTCCAACATAGAAGAGCGAGTCATACGGACAATGACCGCCAGTGGAATCGTTCCCAAGACAATAGCAGGCAAGATCATATGCATCATGGCATCTTTGAAATCGCCTTCTTCTCCCCAGATAAGGGTATCAATCAGCATAAAACCCGTCAGCGGATTGCTGTCATCAAGGAAAACACTGTCGCTTATCCTCCCGGATACCGGAGTCAGATCCAACTGGACAGAGACCAACATGATCAACATGATCCCCCACCAGAAGATCGGCATAGAATATCCGGTTAAAGAAAGCCCTATTGCAGTATGATCAAAAACCGATCCTCGCTTGACTGCGGCCAGTACTCCAACCGGAATACCCACAGCAATAGCGAACAACATGGCGCATACCCCCAGTTCGAGGGTTGCCTTGAAACGGGGAACAAATTCTTCCCACACAGAGATGCGACTTTTCAGGGAGATACCAAGATCTCCGTGTAATACACCATTCACATAATGAAAGTATTGCTGCCAGAGTGGCTTATCCAGCCCCATTTCAGCCATTAGCTGAGCATGACGCTCAGCCGATATTCCACGTTCCCCCGCCATAATTATCACCGGGTCTCCGGGGATCATATGGACAAAAGCAAAAGTCAGCAAAGTAATGCCGATAAACGTTGGGATCACTAACCCCAGACGTCGGAGTATGAACTGCAACATATCCCAAACTCTCTTTTTTTAAATGCCGGTTACAGCTCTCAGGCCGCTTGGCTTGATAAGGGGGAGGACTTTCCCCCTTTCGCTCACAACTCAATGAACTTCTTGCCTCTACTTGTTTGTCAGCCTCCTCAGTGATGACTGATAGCTGAGGAGAAATCGCCATCCCCGCTGAAAAATCAGGGAGATGGCTATCACAACCGAGTAAAAACAAAATTATTCAAGAGATACGTTGCTGAAAATATGCCTGCCCAGAGGATCAACGACATAACCTTTCACCTCTTTACGTACCGGTTCATAAACTGTGGAATGAGCGATAATCAGCGCCGGAACCTGTTCGTGCATCACAGCCTGAGCCTGCTTATAAAGTTCAACACGTTTAGCATGTTCAGAAGCGATCCGTGCTGGCTGAATGACATCTTCAAACGGCTTGTAACACCATTTAGAGTAGTTGGAACCTCGTTCTTTAGCTGCGCAGCTAAACAAAGTTGCGAAGAAGTTATCCGGGTCCCCATTGTCCCCCGTCCAACCCATCATCACAATTTGATGTTCGCCATCTTTAGCCCGTTTTAAGTATTCACCCCATTCATAGCTGACAATTTTGGCCTTAACACCAATTTTCGCCCAATCAGCTTGAACCATTTCAGCCATACGACGAGCATTCGGGTTATACGGTCGTTGTACTGGCATTGCCCACAAGTCGATAGCAAAACCATCGCTCATTCCTGCTTCTTTTAGTAGCTGTTTCGCTTTTTCCGGATCGTATGGGTAATCTTTCAGAGTATTGTCGTAACTCCACATCGTTGGTGGAATCAGATTTTTGGCTTTCTGACCAGCCCCCTGATAAACCGCATCAATGATAGCGTCTTTATTGACAGCCATTGCCAGCGCCTGGCGAACTTTGACGTTATCCAGTGGCTTTTTGGTGACGTTGAAAGCAACATAACCAACATTCAGACCAGGCTGTTCCATCAAGACGATATCTTTATCCTGCTTCATGCGAGCAATGTCCGCCGGATTTGGGTATGGCATGATCTGACATTCGTTTTTCTGTAATTTTGCATAACGAACGGATGCATCGGGAGTAATAGCGAAAACTAGCCGGTCAACTTTGGCTTTATCTCCCCAATATTCTTTGAAGGCTTTATACAGAATGCGAGAATCTTTCTGATATTGCACCAACTGGAATGGGCCTGTACCAATTGGATTCAGATCGACTTTCTCCGGCGTACCGGCTTTCATCATCTTATCGGCATATTCTGCTGACATAATAGAAGCGAAATCCATTCCTAAGTCAGCCAGGAATGGCGCTTCCGGGCGGCTTAGCTCAATCCGAACAGTATAATCGTCTACTTTTTCAACCTTATTGATCATCTCACCCATACCCATGCCAATAAAATACTCATAGCTGCCGCCTGACACCTTGTGGTATGGGTGGTTTGCATCTTTTTGCCGCATGAAAGTATAAATCACATCATCAGCATTGAATTCGCGGCTTGGTTTGAAGTCTTTGTTATCGTGCCACTTAACGCCTTTGCGCAGATGAAACGTGTAAACTTTACCGTCATCACTAATATCCCATTTTTCAGCCAGACTCGGGATAATTTCCGTTTTACCTGTTTTGAAATCAACCAAACGGTTGTACAGAGGTCTGGAACTAGCATCATAAGTTGTACCCGCTGTGAACAATTGTGGGTTAAATCCTTCTGGTGAACCTTCAGAGCAATAAACCAATGTTTTTGCCTGAACGCTAGCAGTGACTGCCAATGCAATTAAGCTGATCCCTAGCTTTAATAACCCAGTCTTTTTAGAGGAAGTTGTCATTCTCTTGCACTCCATTTGTGATGTTGTTGTGTACAGCCAGAACCTGCATTTTGTTTCAGGAACTGTGCTGTTGGTTTTTTTATTATTTTCGGCTTATCAATTAAACAACTGTTGTCTCTTGCGTCAATAAGATCTCAACAGATGTCATAAGCAACAGGAAAACACAAAGGAAACCTATTATTAACATAATTAGCACAAAAACATGACGCAATGCACATTTTATAGCCAAAAAGACCATGATAAGGCAATGGTTACAGCATGAGTAACTATTATCCAAGACGTAAAATTTGTTGCTGAGTGCTTAATTAGTAAACGATTATTTCAGCGGGAAAGGTAAAAACTGGCACAAAATATTGTGTGCCTAATAAAATTGGTACCTGAAAAGTGAATTAAATAAGGGTAGCACTAACCATGTAAAGCAATATAAAAATCTATTAGTGGTCTATCCACTCTTATAACCTTTAATCTCTTTGATTCTATTAATGGTGTACCAGTAGACAAGTAATAACCAAACTGCAACGACCATGGCATACCTTAAACATTCACTCAATCATCCCAATCTTTTTTGCGTGCCAGAGAAATGTAATGGAGAAATATATTAAGTGAAACACCTACATTCTTATAGATATTTCAGCAACATGATTAATTACTTAAGATAAAATTAATAATTCAGCTTTATATTTATTAATAATTTTGTTAGTATGGAAAACATAAGTTACTTTCTCATTTTATTTAAATATTCAATACCCATATCGAAACCGGTATCCTATATTTTAAATATATTTCATTAGAGTATATAGTAACTAATATAAGTTACCAATTTAACTAATTCATATAAATAACCCATTTTCATACTAAATAAGGAATAGCAACAATCATGTTTTCAGATTTACTCTCAGATTGGAGATGGTATCACTATATTTTAGTTACCATTGTTTCTATTATTCTCTTTATTATCTTCGCAGTCATCATTATGAAATCAATTGTTGAGAAAAAGATCCTTAATAATTTGAGAAATGAATACCAAAATAGAGCATCTGGTAAATTACCAAAATTTGAACCTAAAGACTGGGCTTATATATTGGGAACTCCTTATGCTGCTGTTGAAGAGTATCCCTGTAATGATCCGATTATTGTTCCCGGCAGCAAAGATGCTGGCTCACTTCAGACTGCCTGGGGTATTAATGACAGAGAAAGCCTGATTGCTCAATTATTTCATTTATTAACTAATGGTCACCGGCATAAATTCCGCCAGGAAGTCTATTTCTTCTCTGACGTATCCGAATCAGATTATGAGCAAATAAAGAAAGACATACAAAAAGAAGAGGATGAAGATGGAGAAGCTAAAGAACTTCTCTGGCGGGCCGAAGTTGTTCGTAAAAATTTAAACAATATTCAAACAGTAAATTTTCTTGCCTGGGATTACGTCCGTTATATCAAGTTAATTTGCAATGGTATCAGTACAGAATATCTGGATCGGGAGGAAGCAGACAATTTTGTACAAATTATTACTCACACCGTTCAGAGAGAATATAAGAGTTGGGAAGAGTTCTGGCATCATTTTCTACTGGGAAGATGGTACTGGAGCAGTACAGATATGCGCTGGACCATTACACAAGATCTTTATGGGAAAATTGTCACACTTATCAATAAAGAACCTGGTGGCCCATCCAACACATTAAACTGGAATACAAACTTATCAGAAGCTAATATCGCTCCCTTTATTAATGCTGTTTTAACATTAGGCTATGAAAATGAAGAGGGAAAAAAATTAGGAGAGGATGAAATAAAGAATATGATTCAGTCAACTCTGGAAAATGGTGGATATTTTCCTGAGCCAGCCGAAATACAAGAATAATTATTAAGCAAAAGATAAGGTTATTTTATCTCGATAATTATGAATTAGATAATTATAGATTATTTTCCGAACAGAAATTTCCTATAAGAAAATCAATCTTTGTTATTTCATTATTGATAACATTTTCAATATGGTCGCAATGAGATAAAAAACCATATATACCCAATAGATTTCAAGATGCATCGCGACAGCAAAGGAGCGAATCCCCGGGAGCATAGATAACTAGGTGACTGGGGTGAGTGAGTGCAGCCAACAAAGAGGAAACTTGAAAGATAACAGGTATAAAAGATAATAACAGTAAAAGACCACCTCCTTAGGAGGTGGCTCATTGTTACACTAGAGGTATATAGGGATTAGGATTAATAAATCTAGTAGGAGCATAGTTATCATATCCTTTACCCCTGCAATATTCTTTTAACTGGCTTAATGAATTTATCCCCATTTTTTGATAAATTAATTGTAGCCTACTTTGTACCGTTCTATATGAAATACCTAATTTTTTAGCTATATCTTTAGCACTCAGTGATTGCAAAGCAAAAAATACTATATCGAACTCTCTATCAGTAAATAAATCAGTTGGTGTGCCAAAAGTTAATGAGTCAGGATGCCTATTGTTTTCGAAATGATACATGGAATAAATTTCAAGTTTTCTACCATGTCCAACAACCCCAATACACTCTCCATCCTTCATTAGCGGTGTAATATTGGCCAGAAATGGTTGGATCATTTTTTTTCTCCCGCCATAAATGAAGGTGTTTAGTACTGGAATGGTTTTTTTACTGGTCATTACGTTTCTATCATTAGCTTGTATAATATCTGCAAACTCAGCCGACGGTGCCGGACATTCACTATCAAGTTTACCTTCTATGTTAAAACCCTTAGGAAGGCCACTGTAATAAAGCGTAGCATCATTAGCATAGACGAATCGAGATTCTTTGTCTTTTATAACCCAAAGATCGTTGCTGTTTTCCATATATGATATGAAGGCATCAAAACTTTTTGAATGAACATCCAGCTCTCTGTTTACAGAGAAACTCATAGTTTTATCTTCCATAATTTCACCTATCATGATTAAATAACAAAACAGTAAAACTTTAATAACTTCAATGCAAGGTTATCACTTTTACAATTCAATAAGTAATTATATTTATGGATTTCAAACAATAGTCTCTGGAAAGGCCATTCTTTAATGGTTTAAATGTATTAATTTACCTTGTGGTTGGCTACAGGGCAGGATCTAACTCATCTTTTGTGGCTAATTTAGTTGTAAAAAAACAAATGAAACTCAAAAAAACACTTTAATTAGTTACATTAGGTATTCTCGGACTTTCAAATGATAACTACCTTGATATATCTGAATAGCACAAGGGGATTGCCAATTTTATTACCCATTTGATCAAACGGAACAAGAAAAAAAGCATGGCATTGAGTGCTGTCAGAAATTGATCCGAATCCTATCATGGAGCAGAAACAGCGTAATTGACATAATTCTAGTATGGTCTTTATCTCTATAAATTAGGTGATTCATACTGATGAATAAAGTCAATAATAAAGTGAATTAATGAACTACCTTATACATTGACACCTTGATGATCAATGTATATGATGCCGTTATGAACAAATCTAAAAAAACACTCAGCACTGTTAAACGGACAACAGTAGACTATACGGATAGAACGTATTGGAACGGCATCATTAAGATGAGTCTATCCAAATTTTTTATTCTCAGTGTTCTGCAACAGCGGCCTATGCATGGTTATGAAATTGCCAGAGAGGTTGAGTGCTCCACCCAAGGATGTTGCTCGCCGACTGAAGGTACAATTTATCCAGTGCTGCGTGAATTTGAACAGGGTGGGTATGTAACGGTACACAACGAAACCGTTGCAGGTCGTGGACGCAAAGTATACACATTAACAGACAAAGGGCGCGAAGCCTTTGCTGTAGCCGTGGAAGCCTGGATGGAAGTCGCTACACATATCAATCGTCAGCAATGACAGTTTTTTTTGACTTTATACATTGACCATCTATGCATTGATCGGAAATATAAAGAATCTATTGTACGACCTATTAACCATTTAATTTGAAGGAAATAAATGTGAGCGAACAATCGGTTAAACAGCGGCTCGAAGACATCCAACACTATTATGGCAAAACCCTGTCTAGTAGAGAGGATCTTGCTATAAATGTATGCACTGTAGACAACTCTACTTCAGACAAAATCAAAGAAGTTCTTAAGTTTATCCATCCTGATGTACAAAACCGTTTTTATGGTTGTGGTACACCTTTTCCTCCCTTGCTAGAAGGAACGACAGTATTAGACTTAGGATGTGGGAGTGGACGTGATTGTTTTATTCTGTCCCACCTCGTCGGTACTGAGGGTAAAGTTATTGGTATTGACGCAACAGCAGAACAAATCGAATTTGCCCAGCGTTTTGTGGATTATCATCGTCAGACCTTTAACTATTCATCGACCAATGTGCATTTTCAGCAAGGCTATATTGAGTCACTAGAACAACTTAATTTACCGCCTGAAAGTATAGACGTTATCGTCTCAAACTGTGTCATCAATCTATCGGTATCTAAAGCAAGCGTGTTGGCAGGTATGGCTCGCTTGCTCAAATCGGGCGGTGAAATCTATTTTTCTGACATTTTTTTAGATAGAAGGTTGGATCAATCACTGAAAAATGACCAACAGATTGTTTGTGAGTGTATCGGTGATGCGTTGTACTTTGAAGATTTCATCCGACTAGCAAAAACAGCTGGTTTCAATGATGTTCGTATCATTAATAGCTGCTTGAAATCCATAAATAATAAGGAGATCGAAGCAAAACTAGGCGGTGCAAAACTATATTCAATGACGCTGAGGCTATTCAAATTAGATTTGGAAGACCGTTGTGAAGATTATGGTCAAGTTGTCATTTACAAAGGCAATTTACCGGATGCACCGGATCAGTTTGTGCTGGATCGAGAGCATATTTTTGAGACAGGCAGAGCTGTTCCCATATGCCGCAATACCGCCGATATGATCACTAAAAGCCGTTACCATACTCTTTTTGAGTTAATTGGTGATGGGAAGAAACACTATGGTCTTTTCAAAGGCGGAAGATCAAAGAACTTTTATACTGATATCAAAGTCATACAAACTTATGCACCAGGCGACTGTGACTGCTAGGGTGAGCAGCAGATAACAAAAAGCCTTACAGCAATCACTGTAAGGCTTTTCAACTTCCTTTTAAGTCTGCGGACTTAATTTTATATCCCCAAACTGTAAATCTGGTCGGCGAGAGAGGATTCGAACCTCCGACCCACTGGTCCCAAACCAGTTGCGCTACCAAGCTGCGCTACTCGCCGAAAACGAGGCGAATCTTACTGCGCTCATTACAGACCGTCAATACCTTTTTGATAATCATGGGTTAGTTGTTGGTAAAAACAGCATGAACGCCGCACTTTATCACGGATTTCACAGAAATACGTCAATTAGGTAAAAAATAATGTTGTAGCTAAATCTGGACTTTCTTTTTCCTAACTAAGTTAATTTAACCTGCTACCCAGTCCCCCCAGAAAGGTTTATTCATCAAATAGGTCAGAGTGTCTTCCTGTTCGTTCAAACCTAACGACATCACCAACTACTTTGTAAATCAATAACCAATCAGGCTCAATGTGAGCATCACGAAACTCCTTCCATTCACCACGGAGAGGATGATCCTGATAGTTAGCAGGCAATGGTCTATTATCAATCAACAAACTCATTAGGACCTTAAGTTTGTTCATATCTTTGCCACGTTTTTGTGCAGATTTCACATCACGCTTAAATTGACTTGAATATCTTGGCTTGCGCATCAGATACCAAGCTGATCAAATAAATCGTCAGCATCCTTTGCTTGATGAATGTCTTCACCACGATCACTCTTAGCCAAAGTTTCGGCAGTCAATTTATTAGGTACTCGCATTTCAAACGGTAATGCTTTTTCCTTCGCAACTTTAGTCAAGGTGATACGCACTAGATCAGATATGGTTAACCCCATACCAGCCAAAACCTCGGTAGCTTCTGCTTTTAATGTCTCATCGATTCTTGCCCGAACAAACGCATTTGCAGCCATAAATCCCCCTTTTAATTTATAAATAAAACGTAGCTCGAATGAGCTACAAAATCAAGGTTAGAGGTATTAAGTTCCAGCCATTGCATTTCACAACAGCCGGAATTAGCTATTTCAGCTTATTATTGCAGTAACGAAATATCCGCAACTTTCAGGAATAACTCACGCAATTCACTTAACAAAGTTAAGCGATTCACTCGCACCTGCTGGTCTTCATCCATCACCATCACATTGTCAAAGAAAGCATCGACAACTTCACGCAGGGAAGCCAACTCAACCAATGCCTCCTGATAACACCCTTCAGCAAACAAAGGTGCCAGTTTATCCTGTAAAACCACCAGATGCGTTGCCAGTTTCACCTCTTCAGGCGCTTTCAGCACAGAAGCACTGACTTTCTCATTCAGTGTCTCTTCAGACTTCGCCAAAATGTTAGAAACGCGCTTATTCGCGGCTGCCAGCGCTGTCGCTTCATCCAATGTACGGAAGTGAGTCACCGCCTTGACACGGGCATCGAAATCAGCGGGTTGGGTTGGACGACGGGCCAACACAGCCTGAATGGTATCAATGCTGTAACCCTGCTCCTGATACCAAGCACGGAAGCGGCCAAGCATAAATTCCACCACGTCATCGATGACCTTGGTATTCGTCAGCTTGTCACCATACAAACGAACGGCTTCTTCTGTTAGTGCCTGCAAATCCAGTGGCAGTTTTTTCTCAACGATAATACGCAAAGCACCCAGCGCAGCACGACGCAACGCAAACGGATCTTTATCACCCTTCGGATGCTGACCAATGCCAAAAATACCCGCCAGAGTGTCCATTTTGTCCGCAATGGCTAACGCACAAGAAACACCGGTAGATGGCAGTTTATCGCCAGCAAAACGCGGTTGATACTGCTCATTCAGTGCCAGAGCAACCTCTTCCGCCTCACCATCATGACGAGCGTAATGCATTCCCATCACACCCTGCGTCTCGGTGAACTCAAATACCATGTTGGTCATCAGGTCACATTTTGACAACAGACCAGCCCGGGTAGCGTGATTAACATCCGCACCGATTTTCTCTGCAATCCAGCCAGCCAGCGCCTGAATACGATCCGTTTTATCACGCAAAGTACCAAGCTGTTTCTGGAACAGAACCGTTTCTAACCGAAGTAGATTATCTGCTAGACGCTGTTTACGATCCGTCTTAAAGAAAAATTCTGCATCAGCCAAACGTGGACGAACCACTTTTTCGTTACCAGAAATAATTTGCTGCGGATCAGAAGATTCAATGTTGGCGACAAAAATAAAGTTCGCCATCAACTTGCCCGCATTGTCGTAAACCGGGAAGTATTTTTGGTCACCTTTCATAGTGTAAACCAATGCTTCAGATGGCACTTCAAGGAATTTTTCTTCAAATTTCGCGGTCAGCACAACCGGCCACTCAACCAGCGAAGTGACCTCTTCCAGCAAGCTGTCACTGATATCAGCAATACCACCCTGTTTAACCGCCGCTTGTTCTACATCCTGCTTAATCAGCGCCTTACGAGTGACATAATCCGCAATCACTTTACCGCGTTGCTGCAAAATTTCTGGATACTGTTCCGCATTATCAATCGTAAACTCAGATTCACCCATAAAACGGTGACCACGAATGACACGAGTGGATTTAATACCCAGAATTTCGCCTTCAATCAGTTCATTACCGAATAACATGGTAACGGTATGAACCGGACGAACAAACTGAGTCTCTTTATCGCTCCAGCGCATCAATTTGGGAATTGGTAACTTACTCAACGCATTGTTGACCATACCCGCCAATAGTTCTTTTACACTGAGGCCCTTAACCAGCGCACGATACAATAACCACTCGCCTTTATCCGTCACTAAACGTTCAGCCTGAGAAGCCGTAATACCACAACCGCGAGCCCAACCTTCTGCCGCTTTTGTCGGTTTACCCTCAGCATCAAATGCCTGAGCAATCGCCGGACCGCGTTTCTCTACTTCACGATCAGCCTGAGCCTCATCCAGATTAGCAACTTTCAGTGCCAGACGGCGCGGGGTTGCAAACCAACTTACTTCACCATACGCCAAATTCGCGTTATCCAACTCCGCCGCAAAATTAGCGGCAAATGCTTCAGCCAGTGAACGAAGAGCCTTCGGCGGCAACTCTTCTGTGCCGATTTCCACCAGGAAAGTCTGTTGAGTCATGACAGCCTCTTAGTTCTGATTCTTTTTACACATAGGGAAACCCAACGCCTCGCGGGAGGCATAATACGCTTCTGCAACAGCTTTGGTCAGAGTGCGAATACGCAGGATATAACGCTGACGTTCCGTCACCGAGATAGCTTTACGGGCATCCAGCAAATTGAATGTATGACCCGCTTTGAGAATACGTTCATAAGCAGGCAGAGGTAGTGGCGTTTCTAACGCCAGCAAATCCTGAGCTTCTTTTTCATACTGTTCGAAGCAGGTAAACAGGAAATCCACATCCGCATGTTCAAAGTTATAGGTGGATTGTTCCACTTCATTTTGATGATAAATATCGCCATAAGTAGTTTTACCCAGCGGGCCATCGCACCAAACCAGATCATAAACACTGTCTACGCCCTGGATATACATTGCCAGACGCTCAAGACCATAAGTGATCTCGCCTGTAACGGGTTTACACTCAAGGCCGCCGACCTGCTGGAAGTAAGTGAACTGAGTCACTTCCATTCCGTTAAGCCACACTTCCCAACCCAATCCCCAGGCACCCAATGTTGGGTTTTCCCAGTTATCTTCAACAAAACGGATATCATGAACTGTTGGGTCTAATCCTAACTCCTTCAGAGAACCCAGATATAACTCCTGAATATTGTCTGGAGATGGCTTAATAATGACCTGAAACTGATAGTAATGTTGTAAACGGTTAGGGTTTTCACCATAACGGCCATCCGTCGGACGGCGGGAAGGTTGCACATAAGCCGCAGCAATTGGCTCCGGGCCAAGCGCACGCAGGCAAGTTATTGGATGAGAAGTACCAGCGCCAACTTCCATGTCCAATGGTTGAACAATGGTGCAGCCCTGGCGCGCCCAATAATCCTGTAATGTCAGGATCAGCCCCTGAAAGGTTTTGGTATCAAACTTTTGCATGTTGGATTCGCACGCGATACATATGAATTTGAAAGGAAGTAGGCCAGTATACCCTTTGACCTTAAGATATACAGCCCTGAATTAACGTTCAATTCGGCCCTGAAATAAAAAAATCCTCATCTGACTATTTTACTTGTATGTATATACAGTTAAAGTATGATCGATTCTCAACCAACAACACAGGAAATCACAATTATGGAATTAATACGCTGTCATTGGGTTACGACTGATCCTGAATATCTGACTTATCACGATGATGAATGGGGAAAGCCACAAAAAGACAGTCAAAAGCTGTTTGAAATGATCTGTTTAGAAGGGCAACAATCTGGATTGTCATGGCTGACGATTCTGAAAAAACGTGAAGGCTACCGTAAATGTTTTCACCAATTTGATCCGGAAAGAATTGCCGTCATGAATGAAAACGATGTAGAACGGTTAATGCAGGATCGCACCATTGTTCGTAATCGAGCCAAGATTAACGCAATTATCAACAACGCGCGTGCATACCTTAAAATGCAGCAACAAGGAGAAGAATTCGGTGCCTTTATCTGGCATTTTGTCGATAACAAACCCATTATTAATCAGTGGGAAACTATTACCGAGGTACCGGTAAAAACAGAGATTTCAGATGCATTATCACAAGCGCTGAAAAAGAGAGGTTTTAAATTTATCGGCAGTACCACCTGTTATGCATTTATGCAGGCTGTAGGTTTAATCAACGATCATATAATCAGCTGTTTATGTCGAAAATAAATTCCGTGAATGACTATTGCACTGTAGCTATTCGCCGCTTGATTTTCGGGTTTAAAGCAGTGTAAAACAAGTTTAATCTGGCATATTTAAGGTATTGCAATTTTGCATAATAAATATAAATGCCAAATAACACTACCAATAACCCAATTCGCATTCTGTTAAGCCATTCATTTGCGAATTTTTTATGATCGATTATTTAACTGTTTTACAGGGACAGGATTTACGGCGGTTTTCACTAAGATTCAATTGAATAATAAATCCGGATATTAACTAAACCATTTAGCACTTATTTGAAATGCCAAATTAAATATTAAATAACCAATATACCCAATAGATTTCAAGTTGCAGAGCGGCGGCAAGAGAACGCATCCCCAGGAGCATAGATAACTAGGTGACTGGGTGACTGGGGTAAGTGAACGCAGCCAACAAAGAGGCAACTTGAAAGATAACAGGTATAGTCATAATTTTCTCGATTGCACGCCGATAATACGCAGAGTATGGTGTTATATCTCCTAACCCCAACAACATACTGACAACGAACGCGGCTATGATTTTTTCTCAATTTGGTAACAAATTCACACAAGATGCAGGCATAACCCGCCTGATGAATGATCTTAATCAAGGGTTGAGGACTCCCGGGGCAATTATGCTAGGCGGCGGTAACCCCGCACATATCCCGGAAATGGATGACTATTTTCAGCAATTACTCACTGAAATGGCAGCAAACGGTCAACTTGCTGACACGTTATGTAACTATGATGGCCCTCAAGGTAAAGATACATTAATTCAGGCACTGGCAAAAATGCTGCGCGAAAAGCTTGGTTGGGAAATTGGCACACAAAATATTGCCCTGACCAATGGCAGCCAAAGTGCATTTTTCTATCTATTTAACCTGCTTGCCGGGCACTGTGAAGATGGTTCTATTCGTAAAGTGCTGTTCCCACTAGCACCGGAATATATTGGTTATTCCGATTCAGGACTAAATGACAACTTATTTGTTGCCAATAAACCCAATATTGAATTATTACCAGAAGGTCAATTCAAATATCACGTTGATTTTGATCATCTGAAGATTACCAAAGATATCGGCTTGATTTGTGTTTCCCGTCCAACCAACCCAACCGGTAACGTCATCACTGATGAAGAGCTACAACGGTTAGATCGCCTGGCCAAGCAACATCAAATCCCGCTGCTGATTGATAATGCCTATGGCGTCCCCTTCCCAGGTATTATTTTCAGCGAAGCCACACCATTGTGGAATCCCAATATTATTCTGTGCATGAGCTTATCCAAATTAGGTCTACCGGGTTCACGCTGCGGAGTCATTATTGCTAACGAGAAAATCATCAATGCCGTCAGTAACATGAATGGCATCATCAGCCTTGCGCCGGGCGGTGTAGGCCCCGCAATGGCATTGGAAATGATCCGACGCAATGACTTGCTTCGTTTGTCACAGGAAGTTATCCGCCCGTTCTATCAACAACGAGGGCAGGACGTGATCCAAATTATCCGTCGTTATCTGCCAGCAGAACTTTGCCTTATTCATAAACCAGAAGGCGCTATTTTTCTGTGGCTTTGGTTTAAAAATTTGCCGATAACCACAGAAATGCTTTATCACAGATTGAAAAAACGTGGTGTGTTAATGGTTCCAGGTCACTATTTCTTCCCCGGACTGGAGCAAAACTGGCCACATGCTCACGAATGTATGCGTATGAACTACGTTCCTGACCCAATAAGTATCGAAAAAGGCATTGCAATTCTGGCGGAAGAAATTGAACTGGCACATCAACAAGCAGCCTGAAATTAACAATAAAAAGCTCCTGCTGGGAAGTGCAGGAGCTAAATGACAACGAGGACTTTTACATGATTATTATCAGAGTTTGTAGAATGTTTTATGCATTAAGAAGAAGAGAATAAACATTCCTTGTCTATCCACTCTTCTTAAGCAGTACCTATTTAATCAGAAAATTATAAATCCAATGGCTCGAATAGGCCGGTTTTTGTGCGTTTACTGAGGGCTAATGCAGAGCATTAAGTTTGGCGGGTCAATCGGGAAATGTTCAGCCTCATAAGACTCAATCAGCAAGACCATGACTTCCATATAGTCAAATTCGGGAGATCCCACTTCAGGCTGATTATCAAACATTGGTGAGATAGCTTTTAAAGCTGCCTTATAATCCTGTTCCGTTCTGATCGGTTTAATATTCATAGCTAACTCCGCCTCAATTGTGTTGTCGTCTATCGCATCATATTGCTGCTGTGTTTCAACAAATTTCACATACAACCAGCCAATCGGGTAAAAATGGAAACAATTAAGTATATTAGCTCAGACCAAATCACCACATCCTTAAAGATGGTTTAATTAATAGGCTATCAACTCATATAATGGCTTAAATTGGTTTTTTACTCATCCGAAGAACGAAAAAATTGTGTGACATAAAAAATTCACTATTCTCAGGTATTAATGCTATGTTCAATGTTGCATAGCGTGATTATAGTAATTGATATATATACCCAATAGATTTCAAGATGCATCGCGACGGCAAGGGAGCGCCCCCCGGGAGCATAGCGAACTATGTGACCAAGGTGAGTGCAGCCAACAAAAAGGCAACTTGAAAGATAACGGGTATAGAAGCCCCTAGCTAAGTTCTCCTGGTAAATATTAGTCACCCGACAGGTACAGAGTAACTTGGATAAATTGGATAACGTGGACTGTTCTGGCTGTTTGACCATACGAGATCAATAAAACCGATGAAGAGTAATAAATTAATTCTATTTTGCGTCACATTAGGATGGCTGTTAACTAGCGGATGTACCAGCATCATGACACATTCAGGACCTAGCCGTGGTTATTATCCCGGCACCAAGGCAAATATCGAAATGCTGAAAGATGATGATACTGGCTGGATAGTGAGGCCATTGCTAGCGATTGATCTCCCTTTTTCTGCACTGTTAGATACCCTTTTATTACCTTATGACTATATAAAGTCTGATGAGGATCAGTCAGCAAATTCACCAAAAGAACGAATTGAAAAAATAGAAAAAGCACAAAATCAGCCTAATACCAATTAATCCTTCGTTCTGGTTGATTGATTGCCGCCAGTGGATAGCCAACTGGTAGTAAATATATTTATTTTAGCCCGGTTTCCACCAGGAAAATTTGCGTATAGCCATCGACTTCACGCATAAAGGCAACATGACGGCTATCAGGCGAAATCACAACTGCCTCCGCAGCAGGTGCTTTCTCGGTACGCTTTGTCAAACGCTGCATTTGACTATTTTGCACATCACACAGCATCACACTGTTATCACAAATAAAAACAACATACTGACCGCTACGATCCCAACTAAAAGCAGATTGGATACCATAATGATTCTTCGTTATCTGACGCGGTTCTCCACCATTTGGCGATATCGTCCACAGTTGGACAATGTCATTGTCATCTTTCATCAAAAAACCAATCTGTTCACCATCCGGTGAAGCCCGCAACCAGTGGCGTGGATTATTCACTACTCCCGGCCAACGTTTATGATTGGTAAATGTCAGACGACGTTGCATAACATTAGCAGGCGGTGCAGGTAATGTCGTTTCCGTACCTTCCAGCGATTTTTCCCCTGCAATTGCATAATCAGCATTCTGTTCAGGTAAATCAACGATATAGATTTCCGGTACTTTTTCCCCTGTTGTAGAAATAGTATCGCCAATAAATGCCAACGCCCAACGCTGCCAACTTCCCTCCACTTTACGATATCCAGCTTGACCGACCCAACACTCTTCATAGGCACGGTTAATCTCATCACTACCCGGTTCCGGCTGAAAATTGGTACTACTGACCACGACAGAGAAATAACTACCATCATATTCACGGGGATGGTGTTTAGGCGGCTCAACTGATTTGAAGGGCACAGCGACAGCGACATTACGTAAATCCAGTGCTGGATCAAGCTCATGCATAACATGGTCGTTATAAGTAAAACTCAAACGACTACCATCCGGGCTGAATACATGAACGTGACTGCCTCCGCGTAACGCTCCCGGTGTATAAGGGGCAGTAATATCCATGGCATCCAAGGTGACCGCTTTTTCCGGTAAATCCTCACTAACAATCACCCCTCGTCGGTGATGAAAATCATAATGCCATTGCTCATCTGGGAATTCTGGCCCATGAATAAACACATACCGGACAGGTTTTGTTGGGCTGACTGTCACCACGCCAACATGAGCGCCCTCTTTGGCCTGATAGATAATTTCTGTTTTGCCACTATGCACATGAATTTTTTCTATCGTTAAACCGGTAAAAGAAGCACCATGGGGACGAACATCATAAGCTAACCACTGGCTGTCTGGTGTCCAGACATTAATATTAGTAAGCTGATGGCTGCGATTATCAAACGTGATTTGCCGATCCTGAAAGGCCATTGCATTATCCTTACATCAAGTTTTTTCGGATAAATAATATTAATTCGAAACAGATGGAACTAAAAAATTTCAGTCGAGACTTTACCACTTCGACATTATTCTTACCTTATTTACGTTATGCACATCGAATAACCTATGTTACTAAGTGTTCTTTATATCATTGGTATTACTGCCGAAGCGATGACCGGCGCTTTAGCTGCGGGCCGCCGAAAAATGGATATGTTCGGCGTGATTATTATTGCTTCGGTAACCGCCATTGGCGGAGGCTCCGTTCGGGACATCCTGCTTGGACACTATCCTCTTGGCTGGGTTAAGCACCCTGAATATATCGTCACCGTCGCCTGCGCCGCCGTGATCACCACGTGGGTTGCACCCATGATGAAGCATTTACGCCGTCTGTTTCTTATTCTTGATGCCATTGGCTTGATTGTCTTCTCCATTATCGGCGCCCAGATTGCGTTGGATATGAACTATGGCCCAATCATTGCTGCCATTGCTGCGGTTATCACCGGTGTTTTCGGTGGTGTGTTACGCGATATGCTATGTAACACCATTCCGTTGGTTTTCCAGAAAGAGATTTATGCCGGTGTCTCTTTTGCCGCCGCCTGGTTATATATTGGCTTACAACACACACCGTTACCGCAAAACGGCATTGTACTGATTACCCTAATCGCAGGTCTGACAGCAAGATTGGTTGCTATTCGCTACCGCCTTGGATTACCTGTCTTTAATTATGAACATTCTGATCACTGATCCATACCAACGGGGTCCAGCTCAGCCCCGTTTCCCCGATCAAAGCCTTTTATTCCTGTTACCGACAGTTTTTCCGCGATTGCTTTAATCTGCGTGTCATTGACAAAATCAGACAACTTTTTCAATTGCCTGGAAGTCAGCTGTTGCTTTAACTGTGCTTCAGCTAATTTCTGTTCCAGTTGCTGCCAGTGCTCAACATCGTCAGACAACTTATCCATATAAGGCACTCCAATCCCTTTCATCCAATAGGAAAAAGGCTGATTTTTTGCCTTGATGAATTGTGAATAAATAGCCTGTGCTCGTTTATCTCCAATGCCCGGTAAGGCCGCAATTTGTTGAACTGAAAGCGCTAACCAATCGGTTAAATCAGTAACTAACTTCTGTTCGGTCAACATTGCCCAACTACCGCTACTGACACCTGTCATTTGCAAACTTTCACCAAGCCATTTCAGTCGCGCATTAAACTGTTGTTCGCAACCCGCCGTTAACGTCAGGCAACTCAGCACATGATAACGCTGCTTATCTGGCGGCTGAATATTCTGACGCTCTTTGATCCGCCACACCACCTGAGCTAATTTCGGAATACCATGACCTGCCAGCGTGAGAGTCACCCGATCCCCCGGCAACACATCCAACTGTTGCCAGCGACGAACAGAACCAATATTGACTCGGCTGACTTGTCGGTCATCCAGTTTTACCTTATCCAGCCCAAGCACAACTGAGATTTTGCCCGTTCTGCCAATAGTAAAACTCACTTCTCTGACTTGTGTGACCTGATGGCGTAAAGGGTGTTTCCATGCCACAGCCCAACTGTTAGATCCAGACCGCCACTGATTCCCTTTAGGTTCAATTTCCTGTTTCAGCACGATACCGTCTGTGGCAAAAGGCATGGGTTGTGCAAAATAATGCATCCGTAGTTTCTGTACCTGTTCTGGCCTCTCTATTTTATGGCTGTAGCGCTGCGCTAATGGAAAACCCATATCTGCTAATTTCCGCAATTTACTTTCCATATCCACAGGGCCATCCGGCCAGCTCCAGATAAATAAACCGACTTGCTTTAATTCTGGCGAATGCTCCTTACGCATCATTAAACCGGCAACACGATTACGCGCGCCATCACTGCCAGAAGATTGCTGTATATGCCCATCCTTATGCAGAAAAAGCTCCCCTTGCAATACCATATAAGGCGGCGCGTTTTCTATCTCTTGGGGAATATCGGAAATATGTTGGCTTTTTGCTGTCCAGTTTACCCCTTCGGCGCCATTGCCCCGGCTGATTAATGAAACCAGCTTTCCGTTCTGATAAATCAATGTCACCGCCACGCCATCAATCTTTGGCTGTAACCAAACAGGTAATCTGCCGTGCAACCATCGGTTAATTTCCCGTTCGTCTTTCAGTTTACTTAATCCAGTATGAGCAACCGGGTGAGCGAGCTTATTATCGGAAAAAACTTCCACCGGAAAATCTGAATCAGGTACTTGTTTCAAACAAAGTTGCCAATGAATTAACTCTGCCATTAATTGATCATAAACTTCATCATCGATCTCACTGATCCCTTTCTGACGATAAAGTTGATCCCAGCGAGCCATTTGTTGCATCAGGCTTTTTGTTTCACGTTGTAATTTGTCCTGCGACCATATCGGGCAATCTTTCTCTATATTCAATGTCTCAGACGCAACTATCGGTGTACTGAAAACAATGAACAGAATTAATACCAATAAATTAAGCATCCGCTGCTCCTTGGCTATCCATGCATAACGGCAAAATAGAGGATAAAGAGATGCTGTCCAAGGCAAAGATAATAATTTTGCGAAGCGGTTCGAAGGAATACCTTCCTGAAATCCCAAGATAACGAACTTTTTCATATACTGCACAAAACCGATAATTATGGTGAGAACCTGACTCATTTAACTATTTATCGCATTGCAATTAATAATTAAATTCTAAGTCTTTCAAGAAGCAGGATACTTGATTGTTTTTCCGTTACCCATCATACCTTTGCGCATAGGAGTAAACACCATGAATACCGTTACCTCTCCCCGTAACAGCACCAAAAGAAGCACCAACGTGTACCTGACGGCTTCACTGGTCGATAAAGCCCATAGTATGGACATGAATCTCTCAGCAACACTAGATATCCTTCTGGCGCAGGCTATAAAAGCTAAACAGGATGAGAAAGAGAAAGAAGATATGCAGGCTATGAACATATTCATGGCGAAAGCTGGAATGCTCACAGACGATGAATTTTTCGGGAGCCTGTAATGCCACAGCAATTTGATGTGTATCGTAATCCATCGGCCAAAACAAACAGGCTTTGGCCGTTTTACCTTATTATCCAGAATGATTATTTTGATGATTTAACAACAAGGATTATTGTTCCTCTGGTATGTGACTGCTCCCCGCCGTAAACGGCGAGGCTTCCCACTTCTCAGACCGCGACCGTCGATATGACGGATTTACACGGGTCTCCATGAGCTGTTACGACGAGTCCCGCCGCCTTTAATTCCAATATGCCCTTGTGTCGGATATTGATTGCCGCATTAATATCTCGGTCATGCTCAACTCCACACACTGGACACTGCCAGATACGCTTGTGTAATGGCATTTCAGTCATTTTGTTACCGCAGCAGTGACAGATTTTCGAACTGGCGAACCATTGATCCAGTTTGACCAGATGAACTCCTCTTTCTGCTGCTTTGTATTCCAGTTTTGTGATGAATCCATGCCAGCCCGCATCGCCGATAGCACGAGCCAGATTATGGTTCTTCATCATATTGACTGATTTCAACGTCTCTACAATTACCGCTTGGTTTTCGTCAACAATTGCTCGAGAGAGTTTATGTTGAAAGTCAGCACGGGCATTAGCTACCCGTTCGTGTACACCCGCTAGCTGTATTCGGGCTTTACGACGATTGGCACTCCCTTTTTGCTTGCGGGATAAGGCTTTTTGTTTTCGCCGTAAGTTTCGACGGGCATTAATTAAGTGCCGTGGATTACTTACCTTTGTACCGTCTGATTTGATTGCATAATGACTCAGCCCTACATCAAGCCCCGTGATATTGGTTATCAATGCTGACTTGGCTGGCACTTCTGCTCCATCATCACAGAGTAACGACGCATAGTATTTCCCTGTCGCGCTGCGACTCAACGTGATGCTTTTCAACGTCCCCGTAATATCACGGTGCAACCGGGCTGCAATCGGCGAGGCTTTCGGGATTTTGATTGCACCATCAAGCACTTTCACTCCAACGCAATGATAGCTGGATTGTTTTCCATGCTTACGCTTAAATGTTGGGAAACGTGCTTTCAGTTTCGGATTGAAAAAGTTGGAAAAAGCCACATCAAGATTGATTATCGCCTGCTGTAGCGCGATAGAATCATACTCTTTGAGCCATGAATACTGACGGGATTTCTTCGCTACAGCCAATAAAGGCTTCAGATCTTTACGGGGGCTTAAACTGACACCGTGCCGCCGATAAGCCTGTTTTTTGATGTGCAAAGCCTTGTTGTACGCAAAACGAACAGCGCCGAACTGGGCATTGAGAAATTCTGCCTGTTCTGGTGTCGGGTAAATGCGGACTTTGGTGGCTCTTAACATCATCAGCGCTCATCGGGATAGTTTATGTATTTTAACCGCTTTTTTTGGCCATGTCCCCCCCCAAGCTGGCAGTGAACGTGATGGTTAATAACCTGAAAGCCCTGCGGGCTTTTCGCCTTATATCACCGCCCGCATTGGGCGAGGGTTTACGGCGGATTTTGCTAAAAATGACATTGCCTCATCCAGAAACAAAATTATCTCAGCCCTCGATGCCATCATAACGAACACCTGAACCCGCAAAGAGAAGAAAGATAACTAGAACCGTCAGACCCCTTCTGCGGAGAATGTAAAAAATACCCGCTCAATCCGGGCAATTTTTCTCTGTATTCAATGTCTCAGCCGCAACTATCGATGTACTGAAAACAATAAACAGAATCAATATCAATAAATTAAGCATCCGTTGCTCCTTGGCTATCCATGCATAACGGCAAAATAGAGGATAAAGAGATGCAGTCCAAGGTAGAGATAATAACTTTGCGAAGCGGTTCGAAGGAATAACTTTCTGAAATCCCAAGATAGCGAACTTTTTCATATACTGCACAAAACCGATAATTATGGTGAGAACCTGACTCATTTAACTATTTATTGCATTGCAATTAATAATTAAATGCATATGCTACTCTAAATACTTGGCATATAAATAACTCAGGAGAACATTTATGGTCATAGAAACAATTGATCATTCCACACTAAATCGACTGGTTGAAGCTGGCGCTGTTAACTCGGTACACGTGGTAGGTCACAACGATGGATGGGCCCTGATGGTGAAATATGGCACGGTGGAACGTCCTCTGGTTGCCCAGCGTAGCCGTCAAGTACGCCTGTTCAAACGACTGGAAACCCTTGTCACCTATCTTAAAGACGTAGGCATTGCACAGTTCAATGTAGATGCAGCCAATTATCATCTGGACACACCAACGAAAACGGCCCGCCCAGACAGAGCAGAAGCTCTGAAACGGACGCATAAGGCTGCTGCTTATGATGCATGGTTCCGTAAGCAAGTTCAGGCAGCTATCGATGATCCCCACCCCAGCATTCCCCATGAGGAAGTTAAAGCACGGTTTGCAGCCAAAAAAGCGGCCCTACGTAAGGAGATATAATGGAGTTGGAATGGAAGCCAATGGCTTTGGCTGATCGTGAGGCTATTATGGAGTATATCGCGCTGGATAATCCACTAGCTGCAATTGAACTAGATAATGGATTTGAATTGACGGCAGAAACTGCCTGCCAACACCCTAATATGTATAGACCCGGTAGGGTAAAAGGGACACGAGAGGCTGTCGTTCATCCCCATTACGTTATTATCTACCAAGTTCAGGGAAATCTTTTGCAAGTACTCAGGGTGTTACATTCTGCCCGACAATGGCCTTAGTTATTTATGACAATAGAATTTTTCTTACGTTATTTCCAACACATCCATCTAACTACGAGCTGGTGATCGAACGACTATAACGCCTGAATATATCATCATGTAAAAAATACCGGCTCAATCAGGACAATTATTCTCTGTATCTAATATCTCAGCCGCAACTATCGGTGTATTGAAAACAATAAATAGAACCAATATCAATAAATTAAGCATCCGTTGCTCCTTGGCTATCCATGCATAACGGCAAAATAGAGGATAAAGAGATACAGTCCAAGGCAGAAATAACAACTTTGCGAAGCGGTTCGAAAAAATAAGTTCTTGAAATTCTAAGGTGACAGACTTTTTCATATACTGCACAGAGCAGATATTATGATGAAAATCTGACGCATTAACTGGAATCCGAGAGGTTTAAAAGCCAGGCGTGTTTGAACCGTTTCTCACTATCACCCAAAAAATGGATCGATGCTACCGACGCCATTGGCCTGTACGCCAAGTCAGGCCGGGGTAGCGCTACTTATACCCACCGTGATATCGCTTTCGAGTTTGGTCTAGCTAAATGCGGAATTCAAACTGTACCTGATCCAAATCCTAGCGCGCTCTTCCTCTGTTATCACCAATATCAACTTCCAAATAAATCTCAAAATGAAATAACTCCCCAAACAATTGATACTTTCATAAACAGAATGAACGAATATTACAGAAACCACCCTGGTGTTTTTTATTCTTTTTTTACAATTAATACTTAGCAGATTAAGTTACATATTCACGTATTAATTATCTTAGCCATAAAGATGTATATTCCCGCTCAATTCTGTCGTTCAAGCCTCATAATTTTAACCTTCATCACTTATCGATAAAAAATAATCTAAAACCAACTACCAAAAAATCAATTTAGTATTAACCTAAAGTTATTAGCCGATAACCTCTCTCTATTATCTTACTCATCAAAGAATGGCTAGTATTAAATCAGCTTAACCCACAAAGGATAGGTTTTATGGCATAGATTCCCCTGTGGGTAATGTAGGTAAAAAGGTCAATCCGATATCACCATCATTAGGAGAATAATATGAGTCAAAATAACGATCCCTCACCAAACATGGATACTGGCGGTAATCCTATAAAACAATATTGGCAACCAAGCAGGAATAGTCACGCTGATGATAATATTCCTATCGCCTCTACCAAAGGGGCAACCGCCATGTTATTGCCAAATGGCAGAGTAATCGCTTGGGGAAATGATTCCAGCAGCCAAATCCCACCCGATATTGCCCAATTACGGGATATCGTTAGCCTAAGTGCATCAAGAAACTCATTTACCATACTGCGGGCCGATGGTCAGAGAGTTGGCTGGGGTTCAGCTGATGATAATAAATTACATTATGAATACGACTACTAGTTAATCCATTGAGCAGAGGTTTTACGGTACAGACTGCCTGTAGGTAAGGTCAATCCAATACCACCTTAAATTTCGGAGGGTAATATGCATCAAGACGATTTCTCCTCAAACATGAGTTCCAGCAATACTCTTATATGAATGAACCTGTAATAACGGTCTGCACGGGTAACCCGATGCAGAAAATAATCATTTAAAAAAGGAGTGCCCTTAAAAGGCCAATGTAATCTGGCCGGGACAGGGTTATCACAAAGAATGAAAATTTTTAATATGCCAACCGGGGAACAATCCCCGCCAGAGTATCCGATGAATACTGAAAAAACGTTCATCAATAGAGTGAAGCAGAATGTTGGCCGAAATCGCCGGTGGTCGGCATGGGTAATGTGTGTATCTATAGGAGCGCTTTTTTTCACTTCGGTATTGGCTGCTACTGAATCCCCCAGTAAACCAACACCAGATCTAGGGGACGCAGAATACATATTCAAATCTCTCGGGCAGCCAATAATCAATAGGAAAGACAACAAGGTCTCCATCACCTCCACTTACACCGCGAGCGCCATGTTATTAACCAATGGCAGAATAGTCGCCTGGGGAGATGAGAGCGGTGGCGGCTCTATCCCGTCAGAAATTGCCAAATTACAAGATATCGTCAGCCTGAGTTCAACAGGCTATGCATTCGCAGCCCTGCGAGCAGACCGTAGCGTGGTCGCTTGGGGAGATGAGAAGTATGGCGGCTCTATACCGCCAGAAATTGCCAAATTACAGGATATTGTCAGCCTGAGTTCAACAAATTATGCTTTCTCAGCCTTGCGGGCAGACGGTAGTGTAGTCGCTTGGGGACATCAGGAATATGGCGGCAAATTACCAGCAGAAATTGCTGAATTAAAGGACATTATAAGCATAAGTTCAATACATAACATTTCGGATAGTGTCTGTGCAGCCTGGTGGCCAGGCCGTAACCCAAACGCTTGCGGAGATTACAACCGTGGCTGGCCCAAACAAGTTATAACATATAGCTTCACAAATGACACCTTTACCGCCCTTAGGGCAAACGGTAGGGTGGTCGCTTGGGGAAAAGTCCCGGTCCCGCCAGACATTAAAAAGTTAGAGGATATTATTAGTCTAAGTTCAATAAATAATATTTTTATCGCCCGGCGAGCAGACCTCAGCGTAGTCACCTGGCCCGGGTATCCCATACCTCCTGAAATTACAAAATGGCAGGATATTATCCACCTAAGTGTAACAACCTATGCTGTAGCCGCCCTGCGGGCAAACCGTAGCGTAGTCGCCTGGGGGCATCAAAACTATGGCGGCCAAGTCCCACCAGAAATTGCCGCATTACGGGATATTGTCAGCTTAAGTGCAACAAATGGTGCTTTCGCCGCTTTGCGTACAGATCGCAGTGTCGTCGCCTGGGGGGACCCGGACTCTGGTGGTCAGGTTCCACCCGCAATTGCCGCATTAAAGGATATCGTCAGCCTATACTCATCAAGGAACACATTTGTAGCCCTACGGGCAGACCGCAGTGTGGTCTCCTGGGGTCTTATTAGTGTTCCACCCGAGATTGCCAAATTAAAGGATATCGTCAGCCTGAGTACAACCGATCTTGATGATTCCTCGCGAGGTCATTATGCTTTCGCGGCTCTACGGGCAAACCGTAGCGTGGTCGCTTGGGGGTCCAAAGAACTTAATATCCAGATACCACCTGGAATAGCCCAACTACAAGATATCATCAGCCTAAGTGCATCCAGCAGCGCATTCACCATTTTACGGGCGAATGGCCAAAGATTAGCCTGGGACCTTTTGGATAGGGGGAATAATATAGTACATAGCGAATATGATGATTAGCCGATTGGTATTATGAATGACTAAAAAACAGTAAAACCAAGGCTGAACCACAATACCTCGGTTCAGCCTATCGCTTATTCTACTTTAAATATCATCTCACCCACCCACTGTTATTACCCAAATTAGCTTACAAATAAAGATTGAAAAAACAATAATTTTACGAAACAGTTCTCAAAACAAATATCAAAAATCCCAAAATAACTAATTTTTCATAAACCACACAGAACGAGAGTTACGGCAACAACTTAACAACGACTTATTTTCCGCCTTGCAATCAGTTGTTAGTAAATTAAGTTACTCGTACACGTAAGTAAATAATAGCCATAAAGATGTACATCCCCGACAAACTATTCCGCCTAAATCTCATTATTGTCATTTACCTGTGAAAAACAATCTTGAAAACCACTACCAATAATCAACTTTAGCGTTAATCTATAGTTATTGGCTGATAATTTTTCGTTATCACATTCTTTTCGTTTTTTGCCTTTTCTATTATCTTTTTTTTAAAGAATTGCTAAACTTATTTATGTCTTATTAGTCGCGATAGAAAATCAGCTTAACCCCAAAAGGATTAAGTTTTTGTTAACGGACTCCCCTGTAGGTAAAAAAGTCAATTCAATACAAGCTTAAATTTCGGAGGGTAATATGCATCAAGACGATTTCTCCTCAAACATAAGTGCCAGCAATACCCTTATATAAATGCAACCTGTAACGTTGGCGCTGGCCTGCACGGATAACCCGATGCAGAAAATAATCATTTAAAGAAGGAGTACCCTTAAAAGGCCAATGCAATCTGGCCGGGACAGGGTTATCACAAAAAATGAAAATTTTTAATATACCAACCGGGGAACAATCCCCGTCAGAGTCTCCGATAAATACGGAAAAAACATTCATCAACCGCGTCAAGCAGGATATTGGCCGAATACGCCGCTGGCCGGTATGGGTAATGGGCGTGTCTATCGGGGCGCTCTTTTCCACCTCGGTATTGGCCGCTGCAAAATGCCCAGATCAATCAACACCAGACCCAATATACCCTGCCACTCCTGCCTGGAGAGCAGAATCCATATTTAAAGCTCTCGGGCAGCCAATCATCAATGGGAAAGGCAACAAAGGTAAGCCGGTTCATTACCCGGCAAGGAAGTACACTAACTTAGCGGGTATCTTTCCAACAGTAGTCGATCATGAGTTTCCAACACCGACAGGAGATTTAAAGCTGAAAGAGGGCCTGTTTTGGGTTAAAACACCAAACGGAATCTTCAAGGTTCCACATGTGGTCACAGGTAAGTATAGCTGTAAGATGACTGCCAAGCGTAAAGATGGCACGCCTGGCGAAGCCACAACAACCCTTGAGACGGATGCTATCATCGCAAATCATATCATCCACAGATTCCAGGGAGACAAAAACGTTCTGGAATCTAATGTGACAGACCTGGTTTACACAGCAGGCTGCAGAGGGAGCGGATTTTCATGGGAACGTAAACCCGAAGAGAAATTTGAATGGGAAAGTGTGTGGGACAACCCAGCACTGTTAATTAAAATGCAAGACCTTTGCAATTGGGCTCATGATGTCGCTTTCTGGGTACCACCAGACGACAACCCGAATGATCGGTTTAAAGACCCGGCTGTCATGAGGCCGACTAGTACGGATAGCGGCAATAAATAAAAATCGTTAACAAAACAGCCGGGGAGCAATCCCCAGTTAGGCACTTAATAAGTGTTACTAAAACCAAGGCTGAGCCACAACACTCGGTTCAGCCTATCGTTTATTCCATTTAAAATATCAACTCCCCGCTCGCTGTTATTAGCAAAATCCACTGGCAAATAAAAATTAAAAGACAATAACTTAACGCGACAATTTTAAGAATAAATATTAAAAACCACAAAATAACCACCACTCCCCAAACCATATAGAACGTAAATTACGAAAACAACTTAGCAACACCTTATTTCCAGCCCGACAACAGGTTATTAGTTAATTAAGTTACTCGTTCACGTAATAATAGTCATAAAGATGTATATCCCCGTTAAATTCCTCTATTTAAATCTCATTATTGTCACTCTTATCATTTATTTGTGAAAAACAATCTTAGCAACCACCAACAACAATCAACTTTAGCGTTAACCTACAGTTATCAACCGATAACTATTAGTTATCACATTCTTTTAATCTTTTTATATTTCTATTATCTTTTTTTTAAAGAGTTGCTAAACTTATTTATGTCTTATCAGTCGCAATAAAAAATCAGCGTAATCCGCAAGGGGTTTAGTTTTACGGTACAGGCTCCCCTGTGGGTAAAAAGGTTAATTCACTACAACCTTAAATTTAGGAGGGTAATATGAATCCAGACGATTTCGCCTCAAACATAAGTTCCAGCAATACCCTTATATGAATGCAATCTGTAATGTTGGCCTGCACGGATAACCCGATGCAGAAAATAATCATTTAAAGAAGGAGTGCCCTTAAAAGGCCAATACAATCTGGCCGGGACAGGGTTATCACAGAGAATGAAAATTTTTAATATACCAACCGGGGAACAATCCCCGTCAGAATATCCGATGAATACTGAAAAAACGTTCATCAACAGCGTCAAGCAGAATGTTGGCCGAAATAAACGATGGCCGGTATGGGTAATGTGCGTATCCATCGGGGCGCTTTTTTCCACCTCGGTATTGGCCGCTACTAATAACTGCCCCAGTAAACAACCAACACCAGACCCAATATACCCTGCTACTCCCTCCTGGGATGCAAGATACATATTCAAAACTCTCGGGCAACCAATCATCAATGGGAAAGACAACCAAGGTAAACCGGTTCATTACCCAGCAAGGGGGTCCACTAACTTAACAATTGCCTTTCCACAAGTAGTCGATCATGAGTTTCCAACGCCGACCGGAGATTTAATGTTAAAAGACGGCATGTTTTGGGTTAGAGCACAAAACAGAATCTTCAGGGTTCCACATGTGATCACAGGTAAGTATTACTGCAAGATGGTTGCCAAGCGTAAAGATGGCGCGCCCGGCGAAGCCATCGCAAACCTTTACACGGATGCTGCCGTTGTAAATCATGAGATCCACCGGTTCCAGGGGGACCAAAATGTTATGGAATCTAGCATAACAGACCTAGTTTACACAGCAACCTGCAAAGGGGCTGGATTTTCATGGGAACGTAAACCTGAAGAGAAATTTGAGTGGGAAAGTGAGTGGGCAAACGGGGTGCCGTCAATTGAGATGCAAGACAACTGTAATTGGATTCATAATGTCGCTTTCTGGACGCCACCAGACGACAATCCAAATGATAAGTTTAAAGACCCGGCTGTCATGAGGCCGACTAGTGCGGAAAGTGCTAACCAGAAGCAGTCAGCCCCCCATGATAACCCAGATAATCTCCCCTGGAAGAGAAAAGCGGATAGCAATAATCAATAAAGATCATTAACAAAACAGCCGGGGAGCAATCCCCGGTTGAATATCCAAGCAATACAGATAATAGACCGAGTTATAATTCATCTTATTTGCTATTAATCTGAAATATCAGAATATTTAATTCCAGTGATTATACTGATTTGCTAATTCACTCACACTCAATCGTATTATCCGCTTACTTGTTCATGTTACTCTTTCAATTACTTTCATTCACAAAATATCTCAACTTATGTGATATTTTATTTAATGATGTAGTGTAGTATTAACCGCTATATCTAGCTTTCTATTTAACTGATGCAAGGCCAATTCAACAACTTCAACCTTTGATGAATGTTCAACATCAAGAAGCCGATCAATCTGTGGCCCCTTTTGCCCTAATCGTCGAGCAAGATCGGCTTTGCGTGTTCCTGTCTCTATCATTGCATTATGCAATGCCGCTTTCATTGCGACGAGGATAGGGAGACTGACAGCATATTCACCTGCCTCCAACACAGATGCTTCAGGTATAGGCCGACGTTTGTCAATTTCTATAGCAATAGCCGTAACCAACCCATCAATAGATTCGAGAAGAGCTTCATCAACTGAGTCACCTACTGAGTTGAATAAGGGAAGATCACGACAACTAGCCACATAACTTCCTGTCTCTTCGTCATATTCTAGTTTTATCGGATAATTAAACATAGTACCTCTCTTTAAGATAGATAACCGGAACTTAAAGCCCCAGATCCTTCATTATTTTCTTCCTCAATGGTTCAGGGATCTCTTATGACACATAAAACAATAAATACAACATTTTTGTTTCATTTAACAACAGTTGTGATAATTCATAGAGCAAAATTCTAAGCAAAGAGCTCCCCCAAACGATACAAAATACCCATTAGCAATCCTTCACCAATAAAATTTCGGCGAAAACCCATCGATAACGCGACAGGTATGAGCAGGTGCGTGTATACTAGAATTTTATTCTGCTGCGTTGCTGTTATTACCCAACCAAGACACCATCATGATCCAAGGCACGTTATATATTGTTTCCGCGCCAAGCGGGGCGGGTAAATCAAGTCTGATTCAGGCTTTATTAAAAACTCAACCTTTGTATGATACTCAGGTTTCTGTCTCCCATACCACGCGTGCAATGCGCCCCGGTGAGAATCATGGTGAACACTATTTTTTTATCACGGAAGAAGCCTTTCGCCAGATGATCGATAATAATGAATTTCTGGAACATGCTCGTGTTTTTGATAATTATTACGGTACATCCCGGAAAGTGATTGAAGAAACGCTTGCCAGTGGGGTTGATGTCTTTCTTGATATCGATTGGCAAGGAGCACAGCAGATCCGCAAACAAATGCCATCTGCCCGTAGTATTTTTATCCTGCCGCCGTCGAAGGAGGAGCTTTGTCGCCGTCTGCGTGGCCGGGGGCAGGACAGTGAAGACGTTATTGAGAAACGTATGGAGCAAGCCGTTGCTGAAATGGTTCACTATAACGAGTATGATTATTTAATCGTTAATGATGATTTCAATACGGCATTGGCCGATCTGCACACCATCATCCGTTCAGAACGCCTGCATCGGGAGCGCCAGGCACAACGGCATGATGCTTTAATCAGCAAATTATTGGCAGACTGAACCAAGTTTCAGTATCATGCCCAGTCATTTCTTTACCTGTGGAGTCACACACATATGGCACGCGTAACTGTTCAAGACGCTGTAGAAAAAATTGGTAACCGTTTTGACCTGGTATTGGTCGCCGCTCGTCGAGCGCGTCAACTACAAACAGGCGGTAAAGACCCGCTGGTGGCGGAAGAGAACGATAAAGTCACGGTTATTGCCCTACGTGAAGTGGAAGAGGGGCTAATTAACGGTAAGATCCTGGATGTCCGTGAGCGCCAGGAACAACAAGAGCAGGAAGCCGCAGAAATGCAGGCGGTTTCTGCTATCGCAGAAAGTCGTCGTTAATCTACGGTAGGTCTGCCTTGTATCTGTTCGAAAGCCTGAATCTGCTTATCCAGAAATACCTGCCTGAGAGTCAAATTGGACTCCTCAAGCAGGCTTATTCTGTTGCGCGGGATGCCCATGAAGGGCAAACCCGCACCAGTGGCGAACCCTACATTACGCACCCTGTCGCGGTTGCCTGTATTCTGGCCGAGATGCGTCTCGACCATGAAACACTGATGGCCGCTTTGCTGCATGATGTTATTGAAGACACGCCCGCCACCTTTCAAGATATCGCCCAACCTTTCGGCCCGGTGGTCGCCGGGTTAGTTGAAGGGGTTTCCAAGCTTGATAAGCTGAATTTCCGCGATAAAAAAGAGGCGCAGGCGGAAAACTTCCGCAAAATGATCATGGCGATGGTGCAAGATATCCGCGTCATTTTGATCAAACTGGCAGACCGTACCCATAATATGCGTACTCTCGGGGCGTTACGTCCAGATAAGCGCCGTCGTATCGCCCGAGAAACGTTAGAGATTTACAGCCCCTTGGCTCATCGTCTGGGTATTCACCATCTGAAAACCGAGTTAGAAGAGCTTGGGTTTGAGGCCCTTCACCCTAACCGCTACCGGGTTATCAAAGAGGTGGTAAAAGCAGCCCGTGGCAACCGTAAAGAGATGATCCAGAAAATTCTGTCTGAAATCGCAGGCAGGCTGGCCGAAGCCAATATTGAATGCAAAGTCAGCGGGCGGGAAAAACATCTCTACTCTATCTACCAGAAAATGCACCTCAAAGAGCAGCGTTTCCACTCCATTATGGATATCTATGCCTTTCGGGTCATCGTCAACAATGTTGATATCTGCTATCGCGTTTTGGGGCAGATGCACAGCCTGTATAAACCCCGTCCAGGCAGAATAAAAGATTATATCGCCATCCCTAAAGCCAACGGCTATCAATCCTTGCACACTTCTCTGATTGGCCCTCACGGCGTACCAGTTGAAATCCAGATTCGCACCGAAGATATGGATCAAATGGCTGAAATGGGCGTCGCAGCACACTGGGCTTACAAGGAACAGAAAGAGTCGAGCACCGCCGCGCAAGTTCGCGCACAACGCTGGATGCAGAGCCTGCTGGAATTACAACAAAGCGCCGGCAACTCTTTTGAATTTATCGAAAGCGTGAAATCTGATCTATTTCCCGATGAGATTTACGTTTTTACCCCGAAAGGGCGCATTGTGGAATTACCCGTCGGCGCTACCCCGGTTGACTTCGCTTACGCCGTACATACCGATATTGGTCATGCCTGTGTGGGTTCGCGGGTTGATCGCCAGCCATATCCATTATCGCAATCGCTGACCAACGGCCAGACGGTTGAGATTATTACCGCGCCGGGCGCTCGACCAAACGCCGCCTGGCTAAACTTTGTCGTCAGCTCAAAAGCGCGCGCCAAAATTCGTCAATTGCTAAAAAACCTTAAGCGGGAAGATTCGATTGGGCTAGGTCGCCGCCTACTAAATCACGCGCTGGGTAATGGGAAAAAGCTGGTTGATATTCCCCAAGAAAATATCAATAAAGAGTTGACGAGAATGAAACTCGCGACAATAGATGATCTGCTGGCTGAAATCGGGCTTGGCAATACCATGAGTATCGTCGTCGCTCGCAACCTGCTAGGCGCACAGGAGAGCAGCGCGAGCACCAGCAGCAGTAACAACGGAGCACGTAAACTACCGATCAAAGGCGCTGACGGTGTGTTGATTACTTTTGCCAAATGCTGTCGGCCCATCCCCGGCGACCCGATTATCGCCCATATCAGTCCCGGCAAAGGATTAGTTATCCACCATGAATCCTGTCGTAATATTCGTGGCTATCAGAAAGAACCAGAGAAATTTATGGCGGTAGAGTGGGATAAAGATATCAACAGCGATTTTATTGCTGAAATAAAAGTGGATATGTTTAACCATCAAGGGGCGCTGGCAAATCTGACCGCCGCAATTAACGCGGTAAATTCCAATATTCAGAGCATGAATACAGAAGAGAAAGACGGTCGTGTTTACTGCGCTTTTATCCGGCTGACCACCAAAGACCGTATCCAATTAGCGAATATTATGCGCAAAATCCGCATTATGCCGGATGTGATGCGAGTCAGCCGTAACAGAAACTAAACCAGATAAACTCCCCTCGTCGCTTAGGAAATCTTCTTTTACTTATTATTTTAATTACTGTTTTCTACTCTATGCAGCCCGTGCGGATCAGCAGGTGAACAGCCAACAGCGCTATCCGCCGCCGCCCCACAAGAGACCGCTGTCGATGACGTCTCCGGATACAGAGCCGACGGCGCATCATACTGATAATCAAGGAATAGGCCCATCAATACGGAATCAACTTCACCCAGTATGCGGCCTAACCCCCCCTCACCCTCCACACCAAACATTAACACCAACCCAATAGCAATAAACAATAGTGGCAAAATCCATGCCCGGCACCAATACGCTAGCAGCATACGGGGATAGCGAGAGTGGCGAACCTTGTTGCCCAATAACAGTCCACAGACAATAAGTAATACAATGCTGATAACCAGTACCACCCGGCTTACCAGCATCCCATAAGGCATCCCCCACAGAATAGATAAAAACTCACCCTCCATTATGCCCCGCCAGACAACCACATTGTAATACGCTTTAGGAAATAAATGGGCCGCAAGCGCGTTGCAAAAACCAGGTACGCATATGATTAGCCTGTGATGATGTTCGGGAACGTGCCGACTTCGTCGTTTTCGTTACCGATGTCGGACTCCTCTGGGGCATAGGTTCAGTTACTGCTGTGACAATCAGCATGAGACGCCGACTCCTCTGCTTCTCACGAAAAAAGACCTTTTCACAGGAAATCACATCACGCCGCTCATTATAGATATAATTCATCACATCCTTTGCCCGGCTTTCTGACACCCGAAACACCTGACTGATTTCACTTTTGGTAAATGCACGCCCCTTCAATAATCCCCAATATGCCACCGCCATGTACAACGGCGTATCATTCAAATGAGACAAGCAGACAGGCAGACGAAAAGTCCCATGATTACTCTGCTTGCCAGTAATAGTCTGATTTCCGGGCAAATCAGCCTGATTGCCGCTCATTTGAAGCGGCATTGAATCATTAACATCGATTGTCATTTTACTCTCCCTTGGTGACTAACTGGTCGATCGGTTACCACATGAGAAATGAAATAGTGTGATTTATTGAGATGAAGCACTCGGGCGGCTAAGCCACCATGCCATATTTAAATACCCTGCCATTAGGCGTTATCGCACGACTAACGTTGCGTTCATCGTGGCCTGAAATTCACCAAAAGTACCAGGGTCTAACGCCTTTGCTTGCCAAACTTCCACATTAAATTTGTTTTCAGATAAATAGGTGTTTGGCGTATCACCCACAGTAAAGTACAGAACATCCGCCGGGTTAGTCGGAGGACCCAATTTTACTGGCCTCCCCATCGCGTTTGACGCCGCCAGCTTAGTATTCCCACCTATCACAGCCGGTACCACTTTAATCCTCAACGCGTCATCGAAATCAGGCACTACGATACTTTCATTATTATCAGCTAGCTGTGGGGCGGAAAACCGCACAGTGGCCACACCACCGGCACTCTTCTTATCGCTTACCGTGCATGTAATGTTCATACGAAACGCTCCATACCCGCTGAATCCATTTGTTGGGAGCCGTGCCGGATATGGCCCAGGCGACCGGAGAACCTCTCCCATAAACACTGCCTCCGACTGTTTACCATCTGTACCAGCATCTAAACCACAAACCGGCGGCTCCAGTACTGTTACCGGGTCTTTAATAGGCGGAAGGCTTGGTTTAGACCACGACATAAGCTCCTCGCCATTAATTAAGACACTCAAAATTGGTGAGTTATCGTCACGATTGAATTCGACTTTTTCATCAGGGTTTCGCTGCCATGAAAAATTTACCCCACGACAAGACACGTCAAAATAGAGGTCACTTATTCTTTCATGTGCTCTATCCCAATCACCTTGATTATTAGGATGTTCCGGCTCAAGCTGTACTGGGTCGGAAAGATTTTCATTTGGGTATGGCTTATCAAGATTCACCGTAAGGTGTTGAATGGCTGTTCCTTTTGAAGGTTCATCATCTGGAAGCCATTTAGAATATTTAGTTTTAGCCATAATTGTACATTCGTAACTGCCTGAAACTAATCTCGGAACTTTAAAAATTTCCCCTCTAGCTCTGAGCTGGAACCGGACCTTATCCAGATCTTCTTGATCATACGAAGTTGTACGAGGCACCATATCCCTCATACTATGAATTTGAAACAGATCTAAGGTCGCTTTACCCGCTGCCGGGTAATTGATGACTCCATCACTCCGTTTTACCATCCGCTCAGGCCCCAAAGCTTTCAAAGCTACATCAGCATTCCAATTTCGGGACTGATCGGCAAACACTGAGGGAGAAGAAAAAATACCCACGGATAGGCATATCATCCCCACCCATATCGGCATCGACCACCAGCGACAATGAACCACCATCCAACCAATATCCTGTTTTAGCTTGTTAATAAACATCTTCTTCGTATTCATCGGCTGCCCAACCGGGAGTAACTTCCCAGTTGCCATATTAGAAATTTTCATTCGTTGATCTCCCTCCATTCCGGCCAGATTACACTCACCTTTCAGGAGTTCCTCTTCCTCTAACAATGATGGTTTTCCGCATCAAATTATCTGTGCACCACCTCATCTTAACCTTGCCATCTTAACGGCAGGTCTCGTTCAATTGCCTCATGGGGCTCCAGCCCTTATCTTGCTTCGCTTTTACCGGCGGCGGCCCCAGGTTAAACACCACCTCGCACTGACTGTCCGGCGCGCTGCCCCACTTCACTTTGAGTACCCCGTTGGGAGGCATGCCACTCAGGTACACTTGCCCGCCCTCTCCGACGATCGCCGCCAGATTGGTTGTTGTATCCCCTTTAAGCCCCGCCATTGCCCCAAACGGTACCGGCTTACCGTGATAGAGCAGATTCATCAGCAATTGCTGCCCGATACGTACGGGGTAATCCACCATCACAACCGCCCCTTTGGTCGGGAATACGTTCTTGCTGCCTTGTGCCATATCAGCCCCTTCCGGCAGCGATGACGGATCTAAACTGATACTATTACGGCTGTACGTCTGGGCATAAGGCACCACCGCATATCCCCAGCGATTAGTCGAAATCGAGCTGGAGTTCATCACACGAATACCGCCAACCCCCGATGTCCGCACCAATACCGCGGCATCACCAATACGCGATGCCAACGTGACACCATGCTGATGGGCGATCAATCCGCCACTAACCCCGTAGTTCACCCCTCGCCCGCCCGATGAATCGTAGTTGTATCCCAAGCTGGCCTGCCCAAGGGAACCACTGTATCCCATTGATACTGACCCGCTGTTTCCCTGCCCTTTATTAGCCTGACTTTGCGATACACTCCAGGACAGACTATTGTCATCCAGCAATGAACCGCCCAAACCTAACTGGTTACTGCTGCGCCCCGTGCTATCGTGGAACAAGCTATAGTTGGCATACGCATTGTTCAGCGCCGCATAAGAGCCAAACAGACTCAGAGGAATGTTGACGTTCAATGAAACTTGTCGGTTCTCGGGCCAGTCGCCGTTGCCGCGTATGCGATCGATGCTGTAATTAAGCCCCCAGCCCACACGGTAGAAAGAACCGTTCAATCCCATCGACAGGGTGGTGTTAGTTTTAGAACTGCCCCAGTAGTTATCCCGCTGACCACTGAGCCACAGGGAATAGTTACCCGGCAATGACTGGCTCAATCTCATTTGCCAACTACTACGACGTCGCTGAGACATCCAAGAGGGAAGCTCCCCCCACACACTGTAACCTTGGGTATTAACATCGGAAAAACTGAGGTAATTACGGGTGGAATAGCGGTACGCGGTTAAATCCACCGTCGTGCCGGAGGTCAGCATACTTTTCGAATACTTCGCCCGGTAAGATTCTCCGCGCTGGATGTCAGCCATATTTTTCAACCGCGCCCGGGAAGTGGTGATATCCGCGGATAACGCCCCCATCATACCCAAGGAAAGCCCAGTCCCCAGCGCCGCGGACTGGTACGATTGCGCTACCAAACCACCACCATATAATGTGACGTTGCCGGGCAGACCATAAATCATTGAGACCATGCCAAACACTGGCTTACGCCCGCCGCTACTATATCCACTCGTGTGATAGCGCCCTGCCGCTGCTTCGTATTTGAATTGCCCCTGCCGCAACATCATCGGCAGGCTAGAATAAGCTTGACTGAAACCATGATGGGTACCATCAGCCTCGGTGACTGTTACCTGTAAATCCCCGCCGGTACTGCTCCCCACCAAATCTGTGATTCGAAATGGGCCTGGCGCGACATTGGTTTGATAAATCACACTGCCATTCTGTGTCACCGTCACCTGCGCGTTAGATTTAGCTATCCCACTGATAATCGGTGCAAAACCACTCTGCCTACCCGGTATCATCGAATCGCTGGTGGCCAGCCCAATCCCACGATAGGGGAAACCATCAAATACCTGCCCCGCCACACTGCCGGTCGAAGTATCCCCTATCGTCAGATCGCTGCGTAACGCCACCACATCCCGCTGCAAATAGGTTTGCAGGAAGTTCCATCTTTGCCGGGATTGAGTGGTTTTTTTCATTGCATCATTGAGTGAGTCATACCGGTTATAAGTTTGAGTGTTATATGAATAAGTGGAGGTGTTACGAAGACGCCAGGCCCCGAGATTCAATCCAGAATTGAAGCTACCGAACAGACTCTGATTAGTCTGTTGATTGCCAAATTGCGAGCGTCGATTCTGGCTGCCATTGACGCTGTAGTTCAAGATAAAAGCCGGGATACCCTCTTGCCATAATTTCGGGTCCACCTGACCATTGGTTGAAGGCTTCATCGCTATTTGGGGTATACTCAAATTTAACCGCATCTGGGAAAAGTTCAGGCGGGCCGTAGCCTGGGGAATCAATTTACCTAACGGACTCCCTATCGGCTTATCCGCCGGCAAGGTTTTCAGTGTCGGTGTGTCGCTGATATTGACACCAGCCATATCTAACAAATCTGGCGTCAATACCGGGACCAACTCGCTGTCGCCATGACGCTGGAACGTAATATCCCGGGAATCAAAAAAAGTGCCATTTACGTAGATGTCAACACGATAAGTCCCGGGTGCCTGACCTCCGGCAGTTTCAAACTGTGATAAATCCACCGGTTGTCCTGAATTCGAGCCAAAATCCAATAAAGCAGGATCAAAATAATCACGCGCTGTCGCCTGCACACCCCATCCAGTCAGCAATACCAACACCATCCGACAGAAAATGAGAGAAAAGCGTAATCTCACTGAGTACTTTAATAAAACCAGAGAAATAGAAATACTTTGATTTACACGATGATAAATAGGCGGCTGCTCTAAACGACAGCCTATCACCGGAATTAATATTTTCATTATTAAAACCGCCATCTCTTATTTAAATATATTCAATTCACATCTATTCTGTCGGTATCCCGCAATATCGCTATTCACCGCTGCCAGACACAGCAATAGATCGACTCTCTTCATCGGTGCTTAACCCGAATTCATCAATAGCACGCCACGATATCGTGACATTATTGCCTAGGGACACTTTACCCACCGGCAATGACCAGCTCTGCCGACCAAATGGCGGCACCATCCTAAATAAATCCTGGTCTCGCACGGCAAATGAATTCACCTGTAAAGCCTGCAACGTTATCCAGAACGGTGACGGATTAGTCAGCGTCACAACATTTTCTTTTACTGACGCGCTTAATTGTTTCACCGCACCGGCGACTCCCTCTTTTGGCAATCCTTCAGGACGATAGAATACCTTCACCGCCAGCGCCGTCGTCATTTTCACCTTGCCGGAGAAACCCTTAGATGCCGATGAGGGTTTCTCCGAAGGCAACATACGCACATTCAGAAAAAACAGAGATTCTCGATCCTTCGGAAAATCTCCGCCGGTACGCAGGATTTTCAGCACCTGCCGTTCATGCGCATCCACCTTGGCAATAGGCGGAATCACGATAAATGGCGCCTTAGCATCCAATGGTAAACCGGTGGCAGGGTCCAATTCCCGCACCGTTGACTGAATCAGATAATTGCTGTCGCTGTTATTAATAAATGCCGAAGGAACACCATTGTTGAATGATTCAAGGTAAATCACACGGGCGTCATTGATATATAACACCCCCTCCAGACTCTCTTCCGCCCTCAGTGGCAAAACAGGTGATACCATTGCCAGAGCGCATAACACAGACGTCACTCTCCGCTTGATTGAAACCTTACGCTCCGCCATGTGATGCTCTTCCAATCTCAAAATATACTCAGCCAGCCTGTAACGTACCGCTCTGTAGCTTACTCACCCCGCCGATATCGGTGATCATCGACCATTCCACCTTACCGCCAACCTTACCGGCCAGGGGAAGAGTCGTCTGGCCGAAAGGCGCCAATATTGATGGGGCTTTATCAAAATCTACCGCCTTGCCGTCGAGTTTCAGTTGGGCAAAAGTTTGGTAATACGGTGTTGGATTGGTCACTACCACACTATTGCCCGTTCGTGTAAACGTCAGCCGACCACGGGCCTGTTCCGGTGTCATCGGCAGCTTATCCGGCCGGTAGATAAGTTTAATATTCATACCCAGCGAGATAGATAGCGACGCGCCAATCTCATCTTGTTTGCCGTCGCTATTTTCCTTGTTCTCATCAGTTGTTTTCTTCGCCGGAATCGCGTTAATCCGAAAACGAAACAGAGACTCACGATCAGCTGGGAAATCACCACCGGTACGTATAACACGCATCACATTCAAGCTATCGCCCTCCATACGGAACAACGGGGGCAGCACCGTAAACTCCGATGAACGGGTATTTGGGTTATCCCACGACGTCACCGCGGCTTGTACCAAATAGACCTCTGCGCCTGAATTTTGCAGTGAGATGCTTTGCACCTTGTCACCCTGCTGATAAATAATGCGTGTCTTCCTCAACATCAGGCCCGCATGGGCTGATGACGACGCCATAACCACCCATATCCCCAGCATCCCTATAACTATCTGCTTTCTCATATCCCACTTCATCTCAGACACTATTCCTCAACTACACCCGGCTGATAACGTTATCTACTTTAAGCGCTCATAGGAAAACTCAAAATGTATGGTCACTCGCGTCTCTCCTCCGCATAACACATTGGTCTCGTTACTCTCGGTTTTACACGTTGCTGGATTATTTTTGTCGCCTAAACCACCCACATAAGCCCGGAACGTCCTCGTTACTCCATCTTTTGCCAACGGTAGCAACACCTGAAACGGATCACTGCTAGGCTTCACCGTTACAAACGTCTGGTCGCCCAGGTCCTGTAACCTAATCCCCACTCCCTTGGTAGTACCAGCATCATTTACAGGAATAAACAGCTCCGAATCACCTGAGTTGATAGGACCAGCAGTCCATATGTACAACGCTGGCGATTGTCCTGGACTACAGTGACTGAGCTGAAATTCCAAGTCTAAGAAGGAACTCTCCACATATTTGCTATTTTTCAGTTGACTCGCATAGACCTGAGGCATAGTACCTTCATAAGTACCAGTAGCGCCGCCGTAGTTGCCGTTCACACTCAACGCACAAGTCGGACGTAACAGATTGCCTTTAATTGTGATCTCAATTGCCTGAGCCGACAAAGCCACACAACCGATGATCCATCCAATCAGCACCATGATGAGCCACAAATACTTCGCTCTGCTGTGACATGTTATTAACTCACGGCTTATAAGAGTGTTATTTTTCATTTTCATCTAACTCTCTTCCCCTCATTGGTCCCCATTTTTATCATTGTGATCAACCGCATCTCAGGGATAAGAGTAGGTAAACGCGACTCGCGCAATTAACGAGCCAGGTCGAATAATCTTGCTATCCTTTCCACGTGCAACCGCTACCATTACCGGAAGCTGTGCACGACCATCCTCAAATAACAAATTGAGAGGATTCTCAAGATTATTTATTACCAAATCACTATCCAGATTTATTTTCTTTTCATCATCCCCTAAGTGAAAAATAAACCCCAACCCCTCAGAGGCGTTATCATCGGAACCAGAGACAGGATCACGAAATATTGAACCTTGTTCAGCGTCGATGGTGCTGCCTGACACGGTGATATCAGGTCCGTTCGGCGCAGCATCCGGATCGCCACAATTGGTTAATTCCAGATTAAATCTCTTGGTGCTTGATACATCCCCTGCCTGACTGAACTCCGCCGCCGGCAGCGAGCCGAAATTCAGCTCCGAACCATTGATATCACCACCACTGATCCCGACGTCACAAGGTTCAGGCACGACAGCTATGGACAGAGCTACGTTTATCCCACTCGATTGCGTCGGTGGGAATGGCGGTTTTTTAGGATCTTCGGATTCAGCCATAACGCCGCCTGCCAAGCACAGCGAAACCAATATCCCCCAACAAAGCCGGAGTATCACCATACGTAACGTCGAGCAGCCGCCATTACTCAGCAAAGCTGCTTGGTCACTCACTCTGTTTTTTTCTCGCCTTGTCACTTTGGTTCACCTTAAAACTCTCTCGTTTACAGCCATTTTGTTAACTGGATATCGCGCTGCAAACTCAACGATAATCAAACGTAAAATTCACAACGGCCGCAATGTTTCCTGACTTTTTACAGACCATTACCGTCTCCCCGGCGCCCGGGGCGCATACCAGTGAAAACCTCACCGGCACAGAAGGAGTTTGAGCATTTATGACTGTGCCTTTATCCGCCAGATAAAATGGTTCACTATCCGCTATATTTGAGGACCATTCCGTTCCATTCAGTTTCTTCAAGCGCACCGTGACGCCCACTGCCGCTGGAACCTCGCTGTCTTTAGTACGAAACAGCGTCTTATCATTTGTACCAAAATGCTCTCCAGTAATGGTAATCGCAGGCGCAACCCTGTTTGCATCGATCACATCTGAGCAATTTCTCAGAGTGAGATTGGTTTCCCCGTAGGCGCTCCCTGATACCAGGCTGGCAAATTGCACTTTGCCCAGATCGATATTGTTGTTATCCACAGCGATATCACACGTTCCGTAGGCAATATCAGCCTTAAATGTGACGATGGCGGAATTCGCCGCCCACAAGGGACCGGAAGAGAGCCACAGAACGCCGCCCACGCCGATGTAATTCAGGTACCCGCGTAGACGCTGAACCCTTGAGATACCAGTTTTACTGAATTTCACCATTGAAGCTCTCTCCACCGCCGAGATCGCTGATCACCGTCCACTCCACTCTCTTTTTGTTCTGATTATTCTGAGCGGGATAAACATGGCTACTGAAAGGCGCCAGCATTTGTGGATGACTGTCAGAAAACTTCACAGGTACGCCATCAACTTTGATCTGGGTAAAGCTGATGTGATAAGGCGAATTGTTACTGACTTGAACGCCCCCAGAAGCATGGGTAAAGCGCAGCGCTTTGTATGCCTGCTCTGGTGTACCCACCAACCCCGTTGGCCGATAAAATAGTTTGATGGTATTGCCGATGGCATAAGCTATCCCGCCACCAATCCTGGCGCTGTCAAAGCGCTGGCCCGGAGGATTATTACTACCGGGAATAGCGGAAGCATTAAAATAAAAAACACTCTCCCGGTCAGTCGGCAACTTGCTGGTATCACCTAAGATGCGCAAAACATTGGTTCCTTTAGGATCCAAACGGAATAAAGGAGGCGTGACGTAAAAGGGTGTTTTACCCTTGCCATCGACGGTGCGAGTGATTTTAGTCGTCACCAGGTAAGGAATATTGGTTGTTGTATTGCGCACCGATACCGTTGCTCCAGCTTTATCCTGTAAGAAAATAATGCGTGTAGCATTGATGCCAAATCCGCCTTCGGCCTGACTCTGTGACGCGAACAAAAAAGCTCCCAATACAAAGCTTTTTACTATGATGTTGGGAAGTCGGAGTTTACTGATCATCTTTTCTTTCTCACTATTTCGGCTCTGCCCGCCAGCAACCACCTAATAAAAGGCATCATCAATCATCTGGAATTTTTCACCAAAGAAGCCCGAGGAAGTGCTACTCCTCAGGCTAAAACCACATAAACGTTAGTTATATGCATAGGAGAAGGTGATAGGAGCTTCAATAGTCTGATCTGATCCCGGCTTAAGGATTGTTGATGCCATATACGCAGTGAATGTTACGGAATGACCATCGAAGTCCTTGCCCTTGGCGTTGTCCTTAACATCCCCTTTCAGAGGGACATAGCCATTGTTTGGAACAACTTCGTTTTTATTAGCGCCACTTTCATAAGTGAGTATTGCACCTACATTCTTACCTTTTTCACTGTTATTAAAGATGGCGTTATTCGATCCATCCAATGTTCTCCCTGTCACCTGCAGCTGAACTTTGCTGGCATCGGCATTGTCGTCATCACAGTTAATAAGAGAGACAGTAATGAATCTCGGGGCATCCTTAGCATAAGATGCGATGCCTTTTTGATCCGTAAAAGTGCTGGCTACAAATGCGTTTGCCGAAGCGTTCCCCAAATCCACGTCCCCGTTTGCATTGGGGCTGGTTACATCACACGTCGCAGCCACAACCTTACCGGTAATCCTTACCTGGGTGTTCTTCGCCACACGTCCTACCTTAGTGGTTTCACCTTCTGCCAAAGCAGCCGAAGCTGCCCCCATAACCAACGCCGCCACGACGCTTATCTTTAATATCTTTTTCATTTCATTAATTCCACTTAACTATCGAACAAAAGTCCAACATAGATTTACATATCATTTGCTGATAAACAGCAACACCCGGCTGTACATAAAATTGTCAATTAGGACCATTTTGACAACGGAGATACACCCTGGAATTTATGTTCAAAAATTCACCGTACATAAAATAATCAAACGACAACTTGCAAAACTTAAGAATATTTTGTTGTTGAATCCGAAAAATAAGATCAACAATTTCATCAAAGGGGCCTGAGAAATGAGGTGTTTGTGGAGGGCGTAGTGAAAAAAGTAGGTTATTATGGTGTAACTATGTTAGAATACATAATGCTTTACAAAGATATACAATTCTGTATCTTTTCTTATTAGAAAAGTTTGAGTATAGTTTCAGGGTGGGTGTATCTCCGTTGTCAAAATGGTCCTAATTGTAACGATCAACGTTTACCTTTCATTCCCCAAACTCCTTGAAAACGTTCAGCATTACTCGCCGTATAACGTACAGTATGGCGAATGTTTTTATGTCCAAGGTAATCTTGTATCAATCTTGTATCCACACCCCGGTCTGCAAGGGCAAAACCACAGGCATGACGCAACATATGCGGATGCGGAACAACCGCAATATTCGCCAGTTGCCCTAATCGACTGATAATCTGGTAAATCCGCTGACGTGTAAGCGGCTTCCCGGAACGAGACAAGAACAGCCAATCACTATCTGCCCCCAAAAAAGTTTTGCGTACTTTGAGCCATGCCTTAATTGCCCGAATTTCACGACGCAATAAGGGATGGTTAGTACAAAATCCCCCCTTTAATCGCCGGATGTACAGGCATCGCTCTTTCAATTCCATATCAGATAATCGTAAATGTCTGGCTTCGCTGACACGAAAACCATGGATAAAACTCATGTACACCAGACAATAGTTCCGCTCTGGATTAGCACCAACTTTCGCCATTTCCAGCATGCTTTCCACTTCCGACTGAGTCAGATATTTTCTTTGGCCCATGACTATTTCTCCAAACATATATTAGATAGCACAACCCGGCGGTTATCCCCTGACAGAACTGTTCCCAACTTCGAGACATAAACCAGTAACAGACTCAATCCAGAAATAAAATACACACCATCAATTTGCCCAAATGGTATGTTGTTCACCGGGGCTACAGAGGGTTATACAGATGAGAGGTAGGATTTAAACATCTTTTTTTGATTATTTTTTCATCTTATGAACTCTGCTGTTAAATTTGGTTGACTAAGTAAAGATTAGACAAGCGTTAGCACACGATACATGACCTTGATGATTACAGATGTTAACTCGCAATGTATTGACATGATTTTCAACCAATTATTAGGAAAATATTACGTTGCTTACATTAACCCGGTCTGTATTATTATGGAGAATAAGCAAGATCGGTTCGTAACCAATGAAACATGACGAACTGCCATGTAATCAATGGAGAAAAAAATCGTATGAAAGGCCAACTGCTTGATGCCATCCCTTTAACTTCCCTGCATGGAGTCGGGGCAAGTCAGGCAGCTAAACTGGCAAAAATGGGCCTGATCAACATGCAGGATCTGCTATTGCACTTTCCCCTTCGTTATGAAGACCAAACCCGCCTTTATACGATTAATGATCTTTCACCGGGTATCTCTGCCACAGTCACCGGTGAAATTCTCCATACCGATGTTATTTTTGGCCGCCGCCGGATGATGATTTGCCAAATTAGTGATGGCACTGGTGTACTCACACTGCGTTTTTTTCATTTCTCTGCAGCAATGAAAAACAATCTTGCAAAGGGTAAGCAGGTTGTTGCTTACGGTGAAATCAGAAGAGGTAGTCAAGGGGCGGAAATTATCCATCCTGAGTATAAGATTCAAAATTATGCTGGCAATGTACGTCTTCAAGAAACATTAACGCCTATTTATCCCACGACGGAAGGGGTTCGTCAGGCGACTCTTCGTAAGCTAATTGAGCAGGCCCTGCAATTGCTAGATACCTGTGCTATCAACGAACTCCTGCCGGAAGAGCTAAGCCGTTCTATGATCAGCCTGCCACAAGCATTACGTACTCTGCACCGCCCCACACCAGATATTGTGCTGGCTGATCTGGAAACCGGCAAACACCCAGCTCATCGCCGTTTGATCCTGGAAGAACTTCTGGCCCACCATTTGAGTATGTTAGCAGTTAAGGCCGGTGCCCAACGCTATCACGCTCAGTCGCTGCCGACTGAAGACAAGTTAAAACCGCAATTCCTCAACCGCCTGCCATTTTCTCCAACTAACGCGCAACAACGGGTTGTAGCGGAAATTGAGCAGGATCTGGCAAAAGATGTTCCCATGATGCGACTGATTCAAGGTGACGTAGGTTCAGGAAAAACGCTGGTTGCCGCATTGGCTGCGTTGCGTGCCATTGCGCATGGTAAACAGGTCGCCTTAATGGCGCCGACTGAACTGCTGGCAGAACAACACGCTAATACATTCCGGCAATGGCTGGAGCCTTTGGATATTCAGATCGGCTGGCTGGCTGGCAAGCAAAAAGGAAAAGCGCGTCAGAAACAACAGGAAGCTATTGCCAGCGGGCAGGTCGCCATGATTGTTGGTACGCATGCCATGTTTCAGGAACAAGTGAAATTTTCCGGTCTGGCGTTGGTGATTATTGATGAGCAACATCGGTTTGGTGTTCATCAACGTCTGGCTTTGTGGGAAAAAGGGCGTGAGCAAGGTTTTCATCCTCACCAATTGATTATGACGGCCACCCCGATTCCCCGAACCTTAGCCATGACCGCCTATGCAGATCTCGACACTTCTATTATTGACGAATTACCACCGGGAAGGACACCGGTAACAACCGTTGCGATCCCGGATACACGCCGTGAAGAAATTATCAAACGGATCAGAAACGCCTGTCTTGATGAAAACAGACAAGCCTATTGGGTCTGTACGCTGATTGAAGATTCCGATGTGCTGGAAGCACAAGCGGCACAAGTCACCAGTGAAGAATTGACGCTCGCCTTGCCGGAATTAAAAGTTGGGTTGGTACATGGCCGAATGAAAGCCGCAGAAAAGCTGGCAGTGATGGAGGCTTTCAAACGTGGAGAACTACAGCTTCTGGTTGCAACAACGGTTATCGAAGTGGGCGTAGATGTGCCGAATGCCAGTTTGATGGTTATTGATAACCCGGAACGGCTCGGCTTGGCGCAACTACATCAATTACGCGGACGGGTTGGCCGTGGGGCTATCGCTTCTCATTGTGTTTTACTTTACAAAACGCCCTTAAGCAGTACCGCCAGAATACGTCTGCAAGTGCTTAGAGACAGTAATGATGGTTTTGTTATCGCGCAGAAAGATCTGGAAATTCGTGGCCCCGGGGAGTTATTAGGAACACGCCAAACAGGGAATGCGGAATTCAAGGTGGCTGACTTGCTAAGAGATCAGGGGATGTTACCGGAAGTTCAGCGCATTGCCCGTCATATTCACCAACGCTATCCTGAACATGCCCGCGCCTTAATTGAACGCTGGTTACCGGAACGGACACATTATAGTAATGCGTAATTGAGAATATATCGGAGTGGACTTTTTGTTTCTCAACACGGCCAAAAATACGGATATCTGGTTTTATCCTTTATCCAATTATTAAGATGCTCTGCTATAGGGCTTTATTTGAATTATTCCATTTAATTTGCAATGTATTATTTAAGAAGAACGAAAACTACGATTATTTCCAAATTAGCACCAGCATTACAATATACCCCCAAAAAATATAAATGGTTTTTATTTTTTTCTTAAAAAATCGAATCTAATACCTCGGATTAATTGATACGACGTGTCACTATCCGCAGTCTTTTATCAGCTAACTGGGGTAACAGGCGATTCCGCCATTTTTTATCAAATTCAGTTATAGTGTATGCGGTATTAGCGCAATGTTATGCTCAAAGGTTAAAACGGAAATAGATGTAAACCTATGATAGGAAATTGTCATTAATATATTAATGGTAATCATTATATTTACATCAATGTAATATTGAGTTGCTAAGTTTAAATAGTAAATGTTTCTATTAACCCAATGAATGTAATTTTACATATTTTCTTTTCGAAGTATAAAACCTTGATGGAGGTCACACAAATAGTAGTTTTGTTGGTTTTTTTACTATATTTAGATTTCATTATGATATTTTTAAATTAGAACTAAATAAATCTACGTTGATATAATGGAGAGGTTAATATGATTTATGTCAAAAATATTTCAGATAATGTGGTTAAAGTTGCAATTAGTAAATGGAGTAGTAAAGAAGGTAATGACGAATATAGTAACAAGATTGAAAATAATAGCAAAGAGATAGGTTATTTATATTTGACATTATCCGTCTAAAAAAATTTATTATTTCTCTAGTTTTCTTAATTTACACCATCATGCTATTGAATTTATTATAAATTTATATTATTAACATAGTGGATGACTTATATTTATGTTAAAAATCCCTCAACTGAACCGGCTAAAGCCCCAGTTAATAAATGTGGAGAATAGGGTAGAGAAGAATATTTAGATCTTGATTGTGAAGATGTCAAGGTGTGGGATCTATCCGATACGCATGGTTTTATATTGTCAGTAATACAGAGAGGTATTGAAAAATCATATTCTACTTCTCATAACAGTTTTATTATTATTTTTGATGATTATGTACAAGATAGCGGCACCAATATATCTCCTCAAGAGAGATAAATGAGAGTTTGTCATCTGATTTAATTGAGTGTTAGACAAGATTAAATCACCATAATCAGGAATGGAATCTCCATTCCTGAGCTATTTATATTTAACGGCTTGCTACTTTCTCCCCTAATGCTTATTTTTCTGCTTGATTGATAAAGATATTTACAGCCTCTTTATAATTAATCAGTTGCTTTATTAATTTCCTCTGCCCGCATTTCAAGGCCAAGTGTTTAGTCCCAATATTTGATGAATCAGATAATAGAAAAAATTATCTCCTGATACCTATAGGTTAATACTAAATTGGTTTTTTGGCAGTTGGTTTTAGATTATTTTTATCGATAAAGCGTAAAAATTAAAATTATGAGACTTGGGAAACAGAATTTAGGGGATCTGTACATCCTTATTGCTACTTTTATTAATACGCAAACATGTAACTTAATTTACTAAGTATTAACTGTAAAGCAAACAATAAAAATCACCAAGAGAGGCGAAATATATTTTCTATTTATAAAAAAGTGAGTTACTTTGTTTTTTTAGGATTTACATTAAAAACTATTTCGTAGAGAGCGGGAGTGATAAAATTTCAAGTAAATATTCCATAGGTTGAATTATTATATTTTTCTCAGCCATTGATTAATGACCGGCAATAACAAAATAATACTTAATAGATTAACTAAAGAGAGCAATACCCATTCATTATCGACATTCAGAATGATCTATTAGACGATTATGATTCACGGACAATATTACAAAGTCAGTGATAACGGCAGCAAAGAACAAGTTAAAAGCTGCGGATATCGTCTGTGTGACGAAATGTCGCAGGTCATCTTAAAGCATTAAGCAATAGTAAATGCGGGGCTACGCCAGCCCTGCATTTGTTGGCAGTTATCGCAGCTACCCGGTCACTACCCCTTTTAATTGAGAGCGTAAAAAAGTCTGGGGCACTTTTTTACGCTCTCCATCTCCTGCAGAGAGATCCGCTGTCACCATGTCACGGCGTTTGCTGCGCCACGTGTTTCACTCGCAAAATTTCGACGGTGCGCGCCTCGTCCAGCACGCGATAAAAAATAATGTAGTTCCGATGCGCGACCAGCTCGCGCACATAATCCGGCAGGCCGGGCCGCCCGGTGCGGCCAAGCTCCGGGTGCTGCGCAAGCGGCAAGGTCTTGTCGCGTAGCTCCTGACCGAAGCTGCGCGCCCTGGTCGGGTTGTCTTTGCCTATGTATCGAACAATGGCGCGCAAATCCTCGCGGGCCTTCGGTCGCCACTCGATGCGGTAAGGGGTCTTTGCCTTCGCCATAAATCAGCCAGCCGCGCTCAAGCGCGCTTCCTTTTGGCGGGCTTGTGTTCGGCGGCCAAGGCGGCAATATCGGCGTCCATCTCGGCCATAACCTCATCGTGTGAAAGATTCGGGCGCGGGTCGTCGATAGCATCCTGAATCTCGGCGGCCAGCCACTCCGAGTAGGCGGCGGCTTGGTGGGCCTTGCGCATTGCCTCGGCCCGGCCACGATTGCCGGCGGTTTTTTCTTTCTCGTCTGGGTTCCACTCACTGGCGTCGAACTGGCCGATGGTGATGCCTACGTCGCGCAACACGTTCAGGGCGGCAATGGGGTTGCCGAAACGGCGCGGCTCCTGGCTGCGGGCCTTCGCCAGCAAAACGGCGGCACCGCTGCGGGTTGCGATCTGCACAAGGAAGGTTCCGCCCTGCCCTTTCAGGGTCACACCTTCCACGCCGCCGGCATCGCTTGCGGCGCGTAGCTGCTCAATGGTCATGCTTTGCATGATTCACTCCTTATAAGGTGATGAAAGTAACAGGGTTGATTGTGCATGTTTTCTAGGAGACGCGCAATCACCTAGACAAAAAAGGTTGGACAAAATTTAATGGACATTTAGGGTGAGAGCATATTCGTCTAATCAAACGCTATTCTATGCGCCGATGGGGGCGAATGTCGCGGAAGCTTATTCAACTTCATTACGTGTGACTATGACGGAAATTCTTGATCGTCACCTATCCCCCGGTCGTGATCGCAGTGAGGATCTTTATTTTGGTGTGCTGAGTTTCCCCGGCTTAAGTGAGTTACCCGAGCGCCGTTTTCCTCAGAAACCTGAATCCCGGCTGGAGGTCAGGAAAAGTTGTTTTGCAGGACGAGGGAAATTCAAAAAAATCCCTCGATTTTCATCGGGGGATTTGTATAGGAAAGACAACAGATCTCGGGGATTATTTTATTAAAACTGACAAACAAGAGCGGTATCAAGGCAATTTCGTTGATAATCATCCCAAAAACCTGGGGGATGAGCCTCAATATCGCTTTCTAACAGCATGGGTTTTTGCCATTTAAATTGTTTAAACCCTGCCTTTTGGATCGCTGCTTGATACTGTTCACGACTCCAATGATACATAGTGAAAGGGCTAGGTGGTGTGGTAAGAAATTCAGCTCTTACGAGAGTTGTGTCTTTCACCGGTTCTTTACTCAAAATTTTTATACAAAATTTTTCATAATCCACTTTTTCTAATTGACAATCAGGTTCAGCGGTATACGCAATTAGTTTGCCGGAAGGCTTGAGATGAGCGGCAATAACACGGAACATAGTTTCAAGGTCTTCAAGAGATTCTGCATGGCAAAATAACCAAGCTGCATTAACTATGTCAAATTTGCCAAATGACTCCATCTTGCAAACATCTCTTACGTGAAATTCGATATCGTCACCGTATTGTTGTGATTTGCTTTTCGCAATGGCTATCATGTTCTCTGATATATCGACTCCAATGACTTTTGACGCGCCACGATTCTTGTATTCTCGACTAAAGAGACCATATCCACAGGCTAAATCTAACACTGATTTCCCGTGTATATCTCCTGCCAAATTGAAAACGGTTCTGATTTCTACTTCGATATGGGCAGCAGCATCTGAAAAGCTCTCGTAAAGATGTGCAATAGGGTCATATAAGGCATTATCTTTCATGTTTTTTTATCCTTAGCTAAAGGCCAAAATACTTTATACCCGTCATCTTTCAAGTTGCCTCTTTGTTGGCTGTACTCACTCACCCCGGTCACATAATTATCTAATGCTCCCGGGGATTCGCTCCCTTGCCGCCGAGATGCATCTTGAAATCTATTGGGTATATATTATTTAGTATGAATTAATAATTGCTGAAAGTTTTTCTCTTGTTATAAATAAGATTCCAAAATAGCTCTACATTTTATATCATTCATAATTTCATGCATAACAATGGGTTAGTAAGATTGCGTGTAGCAGAATTATGAAACGTTATTTATATTAATACGTTAGTGAGGAATTGGATATGATTTTTTAATATTGGTTAATTTTCGGATAAATATAAGGGAGAAAATAAATATTTGACACTTATGATATGTTTTGTGGAAACTATTATTAATATAATAATTATTATGCCGTTTAAACAATAAAGAGATGACAATGACCCGTCGTTATTTGAGGAAATATTTCCATCCTTTAATGTTTAACGGTATATGCGGAAACGGCCTTGTTGCTGGCAAAGGTTTTGAGAACCACACCGGGGTTTTGGCTGATAAATTGGAACACTCGCGGCCCTTGGTGGCCGTCTGGTTGCGAATATATTACGTTGTATTGTCGTTTTGACGGTGAAACCATGACGGTGCTTGCTTAAAATAAATAATGATCAAAGAGCACAAAGACAATACTGCACCAACTGAATCGCTGGCGCAGTATCTTACTAATTTACCCTACACCGCCGGAAATACCGGCAACAGCAGATAGAGTTTAATCACGATCGCGTTAACGATATCGATAAAAAACGCCCCGACCATCGGCACCACCAGAAATGCCACATGAGATGGTCCGAAGCGATCGGTAATCGCCTGCATGTTCGCAATAGCGGTAGGTGTCGCGCCCAAACCGAAACCACAGTGACCCGCCGCCAGAACCGCTGCGTCATAGTTTTTACCCATCACCCGATAAGTGACAAAAATTGCATACAACGCCATGACGATGGCTTGTATGGTGAGAATGGTCAACATCGGCAATGCCAGTGATGCCATCTGCCACAATTTCAGGCTCATTAACGCCATTGCCAGGAACAGGGAAAGGCTCACGTTACCCAGAACAGACACCGCCCGATCAAATACCCGGTAGAAACCTAACACCGACAGGCTGTTACTCAGGATAACCCCGATAAACAACACACAGACGAATGTCGGTAATTCAAACCATGTACCTTGCAGAAATTCAGACACAAAATTACCGGCCATCAGACAGATAGCAATCAATGCGATAGTTTCCAACATGACCAACGCCGTGATCATTCGACCGGTATAAGGTTTTTCAAAGGCGGTTGGTACTTCTGTATCATCTGACCTCAAACCTGGAGTTTGAGTATTTCTCACCAGAAAACGAGCAACCGGACCACCAATTAAACCACCCAGAACTAGTCCGAAAGTCGCACAGGCCATCGCTACTTCGGTGGCATTTTCAAAACCATAACGCTCACTAAATAGCTTACCCCAGGCAGCCCCCGTACCATGACCACCAGACAACGTAACAGACCCCGCCAGCAAGCCCATAAGTGGGTCCAAACCCAACAATTCCGCTAACGCGATCCCCACTGTGTTTTGCACCAACAACAAGCCAACAACGACGAAGACAAAAGTGAAAAGAACCTTACCACCCGCTTTCAGGCTGGAGAGGTTTGCATTCAAGCCGATAGTGGCGAAGAAAGTTAACATCAAAGGGTCTTTAAGAGACAGATCAAAACTGATTTCCCAGCCAGTCGTTTGCTTAAGTATTAAAAGAATCAGAGCAACTAACAGGCCACCCGCGACAGGTTCAGGAATGGTGTATTTTTCAAGAAATGGAACTGATTGTACAAGTTTACGCCCAAGTAATAGTACTAATGCGGACGCAACAAGCGTGCCATAAACATCAAGATGATACATCTGTGTACCCCAGCTATATTGTTAAAATTATGTAAGTTACTACGACGTTAGACTCATCCTTTAGAAAACGCCAAAAGCAGGCAACGCTGGATTAGAAAAAAAATCTGCAACAAAAACAAGTTAAAACATATAAAAATGTGACCAGAGCAAATCATGACAAATAACATAATTTTTACGCAAACGATTGCTTTTACGCGATTGATCATTAAAATGCGTTTTTTTCAGTCCGGAATTTCACCTCATCCCCGGAATTTGCGGCTTAACTGGCGCTGGAACCTCGCCAGTTTGCGCAGACGGGTTTTAAAACGGGTAACCAGCTCGAAAATGGCGCCGTCTGAAAGTGTGGCCAGTTTGGCCACTCCTGCATCCAGCCCCACGATTGAGGTGGATTGCTGATTCTGTTAGGTCTGTTCCCTGCGGTGGCAGGATTTGTACAACAGATCCCTGAACCGATATTAGGAGGGCTACTATCGTGATGTTTGGTACAATTGCCGCGTCTGGTGTCCGTATTGTTTCCAAAGAGGCACTTAACCGCCGGGCAATTATGATTATCACACTATCTTTAGCGGTTGGAATGGGCGTTTCTCAATAACCGTTAATTTTACAGTTCGCGCCTGACTGGCTAAAAACTTTACTCTCTTCTGGTATTGTCGCTGGTGGTATGACAGCTATCATTCTTAATCTGGTATTTCCTCAGGAAAAATAATATCCGCCGAAAAATCCAATATCAGGTCACAGATAATCAACTTAATAATCACGCACATAAAATCATAGTTGTGCGTGATTATGGTTTAGCCCTAGCGACTGGAAGGCCAAATAAAATCGTCACCAATCCAACCATTAAGATCGTATTCACTCATACACTGCTCAGCAAATCCCTTAAATTGATCCACTAACCCTGATTGCTGGGCGGTTAATAGCAATTCGATTCTTATATTTTCATGGTTGCCAGAGTAATTGCGCTCATATAATTCGTGCCTGCCGGCAAATTCCGTACCGATAGAATCCCAAATTAGTTTCATCAGTTTTACGCGCTCAACAGCGCTATAACCATTTGAGCCACGCACATACTTATTAAGATAAGGAGCAAGTTCCGGGTTAGTAAAATCTCTGGCATGAGAGTTAACATAAATCAGTGCACTACCTAAATCCTGCTCAATAATTTCTTTTATCCGTGGGTAGCCTAGTGTCATAAACCAACGATAAGCCATACCATATTCAGATCGCGGTAATACAGCATCCCCATGCCAGGGTTGAGGTGATTTAACCATCGCATCACTAATCGCCCAAAACATATTACGCCATGCTAATACCTCACCAATACGTGTTTGCACACCACGAAAAGCCTGCGTCCCCGTCGCTTCAACGCCTTTAATAATTAATCCACAAAGAAAATCAAGTTTAACGGCCAACCGGGTCACGCCATGTAACAATGCCCGATGAAAAAAGCCAGCTTCAGCAAAGAACGACGATGTTTTCTCGACATCACCGTAGATAAATATGTTTTCCCAAGGGACCTTCACTTTATCCAAAACAATAATAGTATCGTTCTCATCAAAGCGAGAAGAAAGCGGGTAATCAAAAGGACTTCCCATTCTATCTGCCGCCAGTGCATAAGAGGGACGACAGATTAATTTTAATCCCGGTGAATTCATCGGCAACGTACAGACCAACGCAAATTCTCGTTTTTTAATCGGTAAACCATAATGGCCGATAAAGTTGTAATGAGTGATCGCCGACCCCGTGGCAACGACTTTAGCGCCGCTGACAATTAATCCATCATCGCACTCTTTTTCCACATGAATACAAACATCACCAATTTCATCAGCAGGTAAATGACGATCTATTGGTGGGTTAATAAGCGCGTGATTCCAGTAGAGTACTTTTTCCTGTGAACGGGTGTACCAGGTTTTCGCATTATCAGCAAAATCACCATAAAACTCCGGATTTACGCCCAATGTGGTGAGAAACGAAGCCTTATAATCAGGACTTCGTCCCAACCAACCGTAACTTATACGTGCCCAAGCGACGATAGCATCACGATCAGCAATTAAATCTTTCTGTGATCGCGGGATACGAAAAAAGGGATGTGTCACACCACAGCTACCCGTATCAGTCTCTGTAGTCAGTACGTCACGATAAGCAGGATCGTGCAAGGCATCATAGAGTTTTGCAACAGCGCGAGCTGGATTTTGAAAAGCTGGATGGCTAGCAATATCGTGGATACGCTCACCATAAGCCCAAATTTCCCGACCATCATTTAACCCATCCAGAAATTCCTTGCCATTTAGTGGACGGGTTATGCGGGTATTATTTTCAGCCTGCGATTTTTGTTTCGTTTCATCTGACATAATATATTCCTGACATTATGTTATTCGCCGCAAAATAAGTAAAATCAATCGTAACGTTTTATTCCAAACATCAATCAAACTAAGATAAAAATAGGTTTAATCATGCAAATAAACTGTTACTTTATTGCCAGTCACCTCGTAATACATTCATTTTCCGGAAGAGTTTTGCGATATTATTACGCCATTTTTGATAATTTTAATGGTTATATTAATCACACAATATAACCATTAATATATACCTGTTATCTTTCAAGTTGCCTCTTTGTTGGCTGCACTCACTCACCCCGGTCACATCGTTATCTATGCTCCTGGGGATGCGTTCTCTTGCCGCCGCTCTGCAACTTGAAATCTATTGGGTATAGCTAAAAACATGTCATAAAATTTTAACAAAAAATTCAGATTTGTATAGGAAATAAAAATACAATTAAATAAAAATAAACACTTACGACTTATTTTTATTGAAATAAATTCACAAACAACAATGGCTTATTTTCAATTTATTTTATCATCTGAAAATCATTAAGACTGGAAATTAATATGGTTATTGATTGGTATCTCTGTTTTTCATTGTCCAATTAATGATATAAACCTTGTAAATAATCACCTCTGTGTGTTTTTAACTTTTATACATCATATCTTGAGTGAACAAGAAAATTACGGCATAAAAGGAAGCTGTTAAGCCGCTTAAGTTGGAGTTTGATGATGAAATGGTTAGGAAAATCGCTGGTTACTCTGTTATTACTGCTAATACTGGCAGTGGTCACTATTTATGTCGTGATACAGACAAACTGGGGAGCACATCAGCTTAGTCAATGGCTCAGTCATCACAGCCGTTATCAGGTCCAAATCGGCAATATCGAACATCGCTGGCTACAACCAGGCACTCTGACATTTTCCAATATCGTCATTCGTAATAAGCAACTCACTTTTGCTTTAGAAGCTCAAATAGCAGCGTTCGATTTCAACTGGCACCAACTCACTTCCCCACGTCATTTTCATCGTCTGTTATTACAGCAGGGCCAATTAACAATAAAAGGCCCGCAACAATCTTTACCTTTTAGCGCCAATATTCTGCAATTTAATCAGATGGCTATTCAGTCAGAAAATGCAAACTGGCAAATCCAGGGACAAAACATTATCGGCGGCATCACCCCCTGGAACCCACAATCAAATAAATTGACAGGTAATGGAAAATTCCAATTCAGTGCTGATAAGCTGAATTTTGATGATATTTCTCTTGAAAAAGTCATTATGCAAGGAGATAGCCAGCAAAATACCCTGATTATCCGTTCACTTGGTGCAACATTGGCACAAGGTTCAATATCGGGTAATGGACAACGTCTATCTGATGGTAGCTGGCAGTGGGATAATTTACTTATCAGCAATGTTCGCTGGCAAACACCAATGACACTTGAAGAGTTATGGTCAAAAGTGAGTCAATTACCCGCAATCAGCATCAAAGATCTGAGCCTGACTAATGCCAAGCTGGAAGGTAAAAACTGGTCTGCTAACTATTTGGATGCCTCAGTAAAAAATATCGGTTTGACTAACGGAAGTTGGCAAGCAAAAGAGGGAATTATTGATTTCAACGTTATGGATACTACGCTGAATGATCTGCATTTCACCGACGCTATTGGTCATCTGCTTCTTGCAGGCAATGAACTCCGTATTTCCAATCTCACTACCCGTTGGGAAAAGGGATTATTCCACATCAAAGCTCAATGGGATCACCAAACAAAGCAATTCAACATCGCAAATGCTACGGTTGCTGGTTTAACTTATACCTTGCCACAGAATTGGTATCAGTCATTGAAAAAATCATTGCCTAAATGGATATCCGAATTTTCCATTAACCAGCTGACGATTAATAACAGCTTGTTGATTGATATTAATCCCGATTTTCCATTCCAGCTTACCGCTCTCACTGGTTATATCCATGATATGGAATTACTGAAAGAAGGGAAATGGGGAATCTGGCACGGTTCTTCAAATCTGAGCGCCACCAGCGCAACATTCAACAAAATTGAATTACATCGCCCTTACCTTAAATTACACACAGAGAGCAATAAATTGATCATTGATCAATTAGATGCCTCTGTTGATGATGGGCTACTGAAAGCTAAGGGCACAATAGATCAACAAGTACATAAGCCATTCACTTTAGATTTCCGGGGAATAGATGCCGATTTAGCGATTTTGCCTCATTGGAAGTGGGTACCGTTGAAATTACAGGGCAAAGGCAATTTCACTCTGCGGATACAAGGAGATCTTTCTGCTGACGACGTGAAAAGCTCCATCAATGGCATACTTGATGCTACTGATAAACAATCAGGCAAAGAAACTCAAACCATCAATAAAGGGCAGATATCTACAATGGGCTGTGAAACCTGTTCAGTTATTAAGCTATAGCCGTGTAAACACCCAGTAACACCAAATAGCCCAAAAATTGGGCTATTTGGGATGAGATCACAGCTTAAATAGTTTTGCATGACTTCCAACCCGATATAAGAAAACCTCTTGCTCAGTTCTCTTATAAATCAATAGGAGATCCGGCTTTCCATGATATTCCAGATACCCAATATAATTTCCCTTCAATGAGTGCTCTTTATATTCACGGGGAAGTGGTTTTCCCGTGACAAGCAGTTTTAATACAGTATTAATAACAGAAATAGCTGATTTATCATGCTGAAAGGGTTTTAAATCCTTTTTAAATGCAGATGAATATCGAATTTTGAGCATATTTTATTTAAAAATTTCATCCCAAAATTCATCTACGGTATCTACACTTGTACCACCACCACTTTCTAGCTCACGGATCGCCGCCTGCGTTGTGGCATTAGGAATGTGGCGTTCCTTTGTCGCTCTGGTTAATACCAGGCGGACAAAACTAGACATATCCAAACTGTTATCCTGAGCAGCTCTCACTACCGCATTTTTTAATTCTTCAGGAACACGAACTTTTAATATGGCCGTATTCATAGTATCCCCCTCTTCTGACTGTTTGCTCCCTTATCGTAGGACTATTGTGGACACAAATCAAGATTGTCAGATTAATAAACACACAAAGTCTGTATTCTATAGAGCTAAATACCACCAGTGGCATATTTAATGCCACTGTAAAACCTAAGCTATCGCCGTGTAAGCATTTGGCAATACCATGTAGGTACCAGTAAACACAGCACCTAGCCCATGCTCACCACTAACCGCCACTTCCAACTTCACTCTCGCTTTGCTGCCCTGTGCCAGGCGAGCCAAATCACCACTCATATTTTTAAGATCAGCAACAGATTTTGGCCTACCAACAACCGGCTTTTTATAGCGGATATTGGCATCAACTAGAATAATATCACCACCCAGTTGGCGTTCTTGTAACAACAACCAAATCAACCCCCAACCGGTCAGCGTTGCCAGTGAGAACAAACTACCCGCAAAGAGAGTTTGATGAGGATTTTGATTGCCCGATTCCGGCATCGTGGTAATAAAACTCTGGCCAGTATATTGAGAAATCCGCACACCCATCTTCTCACTGAGGGGAATATACTTATACCAGGCTTTTTGCAGTTCGTTGCACCAATCCGGCCGATGGAGAATATCATCAAGTGTTGCAACCGGTTTGATCATCAGAAAATGGCGAACAGGTGTCGTTTGTGGGCTGGTAATTGGCCCTCGGTTTTCAAATCCTAATTTGCTGAAAAAATCTACCGCATATTCACGAGCACTGCATACTACCCGTTTCACACCTTCCTGACGGGCAACTGATTCCAAAGCCATTGCTATGAGTTTTCCCAGACCTTTGCCCTGTACATGAGGATGTACTGCCAGGAAACGGATTGCACCTTCGCTATCCGCATTGATATATAAACGTCCTACCGCCACCGGGTTACCTTTCTCATCCACGACCATCTGGTGATGGGCCATGGTGTCATAACCATCTTTCTCGGAGCCTACAGGCTGATTCAGCGGCTTACGCAACATTTCCCAACGAAATCGGTAATATGCTTCCAATTCTTGTTCTGTTTCAGGTACTCGCAGATGATACATAGAAACTGCCCTTTTCTCTTGATCATGATGTGTAATCGGGGATGGTTGCGCTTTACTGGCTGTTTTGCGTTCTAGACCTGCAACCAGAAAGTGACTGGCCCATTATTTGTCAGGCTAACTTTCATATCAGCAGCAAACCGCCCGGTTTCTGTTTTTACACCACTTTGGCGACATCGTTCAACAAAATAGCGATATAATTCATCAGCCTTATCCGGGCTTGCTCCGCCAGAAAAGCTTGGTCTCATGCCCTTTTGAGTATCGGCAGCCAGTGTAAACTGGGAGACAACCAGCAAGCTGCCCCCGACCTGTTGAACATTCAAATTCATTTTGTCCTGCTCATCATTGAATATCCGATACCCTATCACCTTCTCACATAACCGTTTTGTCTTCTGTTGATCATCTTCCTTTTCAACGCCCAGCAACACCAGCAGACCGTGCCCAATCTCTCCAACAATTTCATTCTCAACAACAACATTTGCCTGTGTTACTCGCTGGATTAATGCAATCATATTTTTCCTTGTTCAGAGGTTAGCATCAGCATATCGTCCCCCATTATCCGTACAATCCCTCATTTCATTCAGAAAAACCGATTGCTTTGAAATAACCTGGTACTGTCTGCCTATCCACAACATGAACGCCCTTGATCCCTAGTGCACTGGCTGCTGCCACATTTTCCAGCATATCGTCGAAAAACACGGCTTGATCCGGTGAAAACCCTTCTGTCTCAAGAACATATTTGAAAATATCAGGTTCAGGTTTACGCATTGCCAAATCTTGAGATAAATAGAGGTAATCTGCTGATGCCGCAATCTCAGGGTAATTATGCGGCCAGTAATCCTGGTGCAGACGGTTCGTGTTAGATAACACCACTACCCGATGCCCTGCTTCACGCAATTTCTTCATTATCTGAATGACTTCAGGCCGTATATCAATAAAAATAGCATGCCATCCAGCAGCAAACTGCTCAAAACTGAGTGAAATACTCATTTCCTGACATAAAGTATCAGCGAATTCCAGATCAGTAATTTGACCACGCTCATGCTTTTCAAACATTTCCCCCATAGAGAAACTTTTTGTCAACGTAGCAAGAGGTGTACCACTAAGATTACTCCACACAGCTAAAACTCTTTTAAAATCAATATCAATAATCACGTTACCCATATCGAAAATATATAGCATAACCACCTCCTGGCTAATTAATAACTTTTTACTTTAATCGTATTTCCAATTAGAAAACAGAGTAGAAAAGTAAAAAGCGAATTACTTCACGGTATTTTTCTTATGAAACGATAAAGTAGCAACCAGATTAAAAACGTAGAGTAAGGTATTATAGTATATGTTGTGGTTCTTCCTTTGTATTGGGCTTCTTCTGGCTGGATATTTCATATATGGCAAAATTGTAGAAAAGATATTCACTATTCGACCAGAGAGAAAAACCCCTGCTATTTCTATGGCTGACGGTGTTGATTATGTCGCCATGTCCACTCCCAAAGTTTGGTTAATTCAGTTGCTGAATATTGCCGGTGTTGGCCCCATTTTCGGCCCGATTCTTGGTGCTCTGTATGGTCCACTCGCCATGCTATGGATTGTATTCGGCTGCATTTTTGCCGGTGCAGTACACGATTACTTCTCCGGTATGCTCAGCGTTCGTGCTCGCGGAGCATCAGTACCTGTCATCGTCGGCAATGAACTGGGCAAGACCATGAAGCATTTCATGAACATCTTTGCCGTCATTCTGCTGATGCTGGTTGGTGTGGTATTTGTTCTGAGTCCAGCCGGTTTACTGAATAACTTATTAAAAGATTCTATCGGCTGGGATAACATTGGCATCTGGGTTGGAGTCATCTTTGCTTACTATATTCTCGCAACCCTGGTTCCTATCGATAAAATCATTGGCCGCCTTTATCCACTGTTCGGTGCATTACTGTTGTTTATGTCTGTCGCGCTGATGGTCGGTTTAGTTATGAGTGATAAGCCTTTCTATTCACAAGGGTTGGACTTCACCACTAACTTTAACCCGAAAGATCTGCCTGTTTGGCCATTGTTGTTTGTCACTATTGCCTGTGGTGCTATTTCTGGTTTTCACGCCACACAGTCTCCACTAATGGCGCGTTGTATGCAGAACGAGAAGAATGGCCGCTTTGTTTTCTACGGTGCAATGATTGGTGAAGGTATTATCGCGCTAATTTGGTGTACGCTGGGTCTGAGCTTCTATGAAGATACTAACGCATTACAGACGGTGATTGATAAAGGTACGGCATCTTTAGTCGTTCACGAAGTTTCCACTTCTCTGCTGGGCACTGTCGGCGGGATTCTGGCAATCCTTGGCGTGGTGATTCTGCCAATCACTTCTGGCGATACCGCATTCCGTTCTGCCCGGCTTATTATTGCTGAATTCCTGGATATTCCTCAGCAAAAAATGATTAAACGCCTGTTATTAAGTGTGCCAATGTTTATTGTCGGCTATCTGATTACCAAAACTGACTTCAATATCATCTGGCGTTACTTCGGCTGGGCGAACCAAACCACAGCCATGGTCATGTTATGGGCTGCCTCAGCATGGCTGTTGCGCCGCGATAAGTTCCATTGGATCACTACCCTGCCAGCCATGTTTATGACAGCGGTATGCTTCACCTATCTGGCATTCGCTCCAGAAGGTTTTGCTTTAAACTGGAATACCTCCGTCGTTATCGGTCTAGCCTCAATGGCAATTGTCACTATCGTTTTCTTTGCGAAAGTCCGCTCTAAATCAGTTTCTAACAATATAGAAACCGAAGTATTTAATGAATAAAAACCAAAGAGATAGTTGAATATTAATTATAGCCCCTCACTATCAGCGGTTGAGGGGTTTTAATTTCCGATTTCTTTATATAAGAAAAACATAATTTCCTCATAGAAAATGTCTGAGATAACTGCTTTTCTATAAGCAATGAGTATCCAACCTATGACTTCTTATCTGAAAGAGCATCCCAACATCAACTAAAACTTGGGTATTTACTATTTAAATATAGCTTCTCAAACTTTTGGCAGAATGAATTGTAAAAAATTAGATAGGCTAAACCATTTAAAAACAACCCTACTAATAATGGTTAAATGGAGAGTCTTAAAGCAAGATACCCTTTACCGCTTTTAATCGTTTCTTGCTTAACTATTAAATAAAAAACGACTCATTAAAACTCTCACCAAATTATAATCACGCTCATCCTTATGAATAGTGGCAGACATAAACAATATTGACTACAATTGTTATTAGTAACACAGTATGAATAGTGGGTTAAACCACCATTCAAACTTCGCTTTAATAAATGCAGGTTTGTACGTTTTCAAATGCGATACCAAAGAGAGTGGCTCCCATTAATGACACCAAAGCGTTTCTTTTAATGGACAACTTGCCTTTGGGTAATTCGCAGTAAATGTTCCTAAACTTAGTACGATGAATTCCCAACCCTGAAGAACGTAATCTACTACAGGGAAAGGTCTTAAATGTTCTTAAAAAACAGGAGAATCAACCATGTATATGTTTTTACCTTTTTTACTCGCATTATTTGCGGTTATCACCACCCTATATGGCAAGTATAAAACCAGTTATACCCTATGGGGCCTTCTTTTGGTGACGACTGTCGCTTGGTTTATCCATCATGCAACTGATTCGTTAAATCTATCTTTTTAACTGGAGACAATCTGATGAATCAGGTATTAGCAACAAAACAGAAGATCAGCTACGGCATGATATTCAACATCATTGGATTATTGGGTATTAGCGCTGCACTTACTGTTGCCTTCTATTACCAGTTAGTCCTTTCAGAACTTCCCTGCCCATTATGTTTGCTACAGCGAACAGGCATGATAATGATAGGATTTGGTTTCTTATTTAATCTACGCTTTGGTATTAAAAGCGCACATTATGGCCTCGCACTTATTGGCTGTATCGTGACTGGGATTATTGCCATCCGACAAGTATTCTTACATATTCTGCCCGGTGATATCGGCTATGGCTCCGCCCTTTTTGGTATACACTTTTATACTTGGGCTCTTCTTTCCTCAGTTATTGCTATTATTGCCATATCAGTCATGTTGATATTAAAGAGCCTGGAAAAAACAACCGAGGAAAAGGAAAACACACCTGTTTTCGGTCAGATTATTATTGGATTATTTGTCCTATTAATTACAGCAAATTTAATCTCCACCGTTTTGGAATGTGGTGGTGGGCAATGCGATGACAACCCAACGTTCTACCAATTGCTGGGTAAATAATCTTATCTGTTTAAAATTAAAAAACTCAGGGCGCCATCGGCGCCCTAAGCATTAGTATCACAGTAAGATTATGATGCCTCTTTACTGCGGTACGCACGACGACGTTCGTTTTCTGTCAGATGACGTTTACGCAGGCGAATAGACACAGGAGTCACTTCTACCAGCTCATCATCATCAATAAACTCCAAAGCCTGCTCCAGAGTTTTCTTTATATGTGGAGACAGAGTTGTCGCTTCGTCAGTGCCTGATGCACGGACGTTAGTCAGTTTTTTACCGGTCAGACAGTTAACTGTCAGGTCATTTGAGCGGGAATGAATGCCGATCACCTGGCCTTCATACACTTCCGCTCCATGACCTAGGAACAACTTGCCGCGATCCTGTAAGCTATAAAGCGCATAAGCAACTGCTTTACCCTGACCATTAGAAATCATCACGCCGTTCTGACGGCGACCGATTTCACCTGGACGAATATCATCATAGTGACTGAATGTTGCATACAACAGCCCAGTACCAGAAGTCATCGTCATGAACTCAGTACGGAAACCAATCAAACCACGGCTTGGGATAACATAATCAAGGCGCACACGGCCTTTACCGTCTGGCAACATATCACGTAGATCCGCTTTACGCTCACCTAACGCCTGCATCACATCACCTTGATGCTGCTCTTCAATATCCAGAGTCACCTGCTCGAATGGCTCTTGTTTACGGCCATCGATCTCACGGAAGATCACTTTCGGGCGAGATACCGCCAGTTCAAAACCTTCACGGCGCATGTTCTCAATCAGAACAGATAAGTGTAACTCACCACGGCCAGAAACACGGAACGCATCCGGATCTTCGGTTTCTTCAACACGCAATGCGACGTTGTGAACCAGCTCTTTCTTCAGGCGCTCAAGGATCTGACGTGAAGTCACATACTTACCTTCGCGCCCACAGAAAGGAGAAGTGTTAACACAGAAATACATGCTTACCGTTGGCTCATCAACAGCCAGCGGTGGCAGCGCTTCAACCGCGTTGGTATCACACAAGGTATCGGAGATATTCAACTCACCCAAGCCAGTAATCGCAATGATATCACCCGCTTCTGCTTGCTCACTCTCAATACGCTCCAGACCCAAGTGGCCCAACACTTTACCAACTTTGCCGTTCCGGGTTTTCCCTTCGCTATCAATAATCGTGACGTTCTGGTTTGGTTTAACAGTCCCGCGCTTGATACGACCAATCCCGATAACACCAACATAGTTGTTGTAATCCAGCTGAGAGATCTGCATCTGGAATGAACCATTAAGGTCGACTTTTGGTGGCTCTACATGCTCAACAATCGCCTGATATAATGGCGTCATATCTTCAGCCATATCTTCATGCTCAGTACCGGCAATTCCCATCAATGCTGATGCATAGATAATTGGGAAGTCCAGCTGTTCGTCAGTCGCCCCCAGGTTAACAAACAGGTCAAATACCTGATCAACAACCCAATCAGGACGTGCTCCTGGACGGTCAACTTTGTTAATGACTACAATTGGCTTTAAACCATGAGCGAACGCTTTCTGTGTCACAAAACGGGTCTGAGGCATCGGCCCATCCATGGCATCGACCAGCAACAGTACGCTGTCAACCATAGACATAACACGTTCTACTTCACCGCCGAAATCAGCATGTCCCGGAGTGTCTACGATATTAATACGGTAGTCATTCCATTTAATGGCGGTATTTTTTGCGAGGATAGTAATTCCACGCTCTTTCTCCAGATCATTGGAGTCCATCACACGCTCTGTCGCTGTCGCACGGTCACCGAAAGTACCGGATTGTTGCAGCAGCTTGTCAACCAGGGTGGTTTTACCGTGGTCAACATGCGCGATGATGGCGATATTACGCAATTTTTCGATCACAAACTTTGCCTCAGGCATTTAGAAATGGCGCGCTATTGTACACACATTAGTCGAAGTACTAAACAGGATCACAATAATCTATTCTTAACAACTTGGCACCGATGGAATTGTGATCCCTTTCACGCCCATAAACAGACGCACTCCAGCACAAACGCACTAACATGGTGCGCGATAGTAACATAACCGCACCAACATGGTGCAATTCCACTAAAGATAAGGATACCCTACCATGGGCATACCCATAACACAGTATATTGCAAGGTGCTAGAAAGTTGGCACGCTTTTCGCAATTCATTCACAAACACGTAATAGTTTGCAAACGAGTAAATAGCCTTGTTAAGGTAAAATGATATAGCTGTGTTTTCTTTAAGTCTTATACGACCATTTCATCAAGACCGATACAAACCAGGAGAAACCGAGTATGTCCGCTGAACATATTTTAACCATGATTGAAGAGCATCAGGTGAAGTTTATTGATTTGCGTTTCACTGATACCAAAGGCAAAGAACAACATATGACCATTCCTGCTCATCAGGTTAATGCAGACTTCTTTGAAGATGGCAAAATGTTCGACGGCTCCTCAATTGGCGGGTGGAAAGGCATTAACGAATCTGACATGGTGCTGATGCCAGATCCAAGCACAGCCATGCTTGATCCTTTCTTTGATGATGCCACGCTAATCCTACGTTGCGACATCCTGGAACCAGGCACCATGCAAGGCTATGACCGTGACCCTCGTTCCATATCCAAACGTGCTGAAGATTTCCTGCGTTCAAGCGGAATTGCAGATACCGTCCTGTGCGGACCGGAACCCGAGTTTTTCCTGTTTGATGACGTGCGCTTTGGCAGCTCTATGTCAGGTTCTTACTATCATCTTGATGATATCGAAGCCGCATGGAACTCTGGGACTCGATACGAAGGTGGCAACAAAGGTCATCGACCGGCGGTAAAAGGCGGTTATGCCCCAATGCCTCCTGTTGATTCTTCCCAGGATTTACGTTCAGCTATGTGCCTGACGATGGAAGAAATGGGACTGGTCGTAGAGGCCCACCACCATGAAGTTGGAACAGCAGGCCAAAATGAAATCGCGACCCGCTTCAACACCATGACCAAGAAAGCTGACGAAACTCAGATTTACAAATACGTCGTGCATAATGTGGCGCACAATTTCGGCAAGACCGCCACCTTTATGCCAAAACCGCTGGTTGGCGATAATGGCTCCGGTATGCATTGCCACATGTCCCTATCCAAAAACGGCACTAACCTGTTTGCCGGGGACAAATACGGTGGCCTGTCCGAACTGGCGCTGTTCTACATTGGCGGTATTATCAAACATGCCCGTGCCCTAAACGCGTTTACTAACCCGACAACCAACTCCTATAAACGTCTGGTTCCGGGCTATGAAGCACCCGTTATGCTGGCCTATTCTGCCCGTAACCGTTCTGCATCTATCCGTATTCCCGTTGTGGCAAGCACTAAGGCTCGCCGAATTGAAATACGCTTCCCAGACCCAGCAGCTAACCCTTACCTGGCTTTTGCTGCTCAGTTGATGGCTGGTCTTGATGGTATTATCAACAAAATCCATCCGGGTGATGCAATGGATAAAAACTTATATGACCTGCCACCGGAAGAGGCCAAAGAGATCCCAACTGTCGCTTCTTCTCTGGATGAAGCATTGGCAGCACTGGATACCGACCGTGAGTTTTTGACCCGTGGTGGTGTATTCACCGACGACGCCATTGATGCTTATATTGAATTGAAAAACAGCGAAATGGAACGTGTCCGCCTGACACCACACCCACTAGAGTTTGAACTATATTACAGTGTGTAATTAGCAGCATCATTCCTGCTGATCATTTTTTGTTGCCGTGAAACCTTTAGCCCATCCTCGGATGGGCCCTTTTCCCTCTTTCCGAGTTCAGGCTTTTGCTAGGTTTTACGCTCGAACATGATACAGTGCACCAAAAAGGTGCAGGAGTGTAACCAGATGAAAACGGAAAATCTACCCGATACTGGGCAAATACTAAACTCACTGATTAACAGTGTGCTGGTACTGGATACCGACCTTGTGATCCGTTATGCCAATCATTCAGCACTGCAATTATTAGCTCAGAGTGCCCGTAAACTATTTGGTACACCGCTTCCAGTACTGTTTAGTTATTTTTCACTGGATACAGAATTGATGCGCTCCAGTCTGGTTAGTGGTCAGAGTTTTACTGATAGCGAAGTGACATTAGTGGTTGATAACCGCTCTCACATCATGTCGCTCAGTGCCCAACCGATTTCCGAGCAATTTATCTTGCTGGAACTGGCGCCTATGGATAGTCAACGCCGGTTAAGCCAAGAGCAGGTACAACAAGCCCAACAGATAGCTGCACGGGAATTGGTTCGGGGGCTGGCACATGAAATCAAAAATCCCCTCGGCGGACTGAGGGGAGCCGCGCAATTACTTTCAAGAGCACTGCCTGATCCTGCTTTACAGGAATATACCCAAGTGATTATTGAACAAGCTGATCGATTGCGCCATCTGGTGGACAGATTACTTGGGCCACAACACCCAGGCGAACAAATTAAGCAAAGCATTCATTATGTTGCTGAACGGGTCTATCAGTTAGTCTCACTGGAAATGCCGGATAACGTAACACTGATAAAAGATTACGATCCCAGCCTGCCAGAATTGGCCCACTACCCTGATCAGATTGAACAAGTGTTGCTAAACATCACCCGTAATGCCTTGCAAGCTTTAGGAAAACAGGGGGGATCTATTACCCTGCGTACCCGAACCGCCTTTCAGATCACTCTGCATGGTAAGCGCCATCGTTTGGCCGCCAGAATTGATGTGGAAGATAACGGGCCAGGTATCCCGCCACAAATACAGGACACCTTATTTTATCCAATGGTCAGTGCTCATGAAGGTGGAACAGGTCTTGGTCTATCCATTGCCCGCAATTTGATAGATCAACACGCCGGCAAAATAGAATTTACCAGTTGGCCGGGGCACACAGAATTTTCTATCTACTTACCTATCAAGAAATAGAGGATAACTATGCAACCAGGAAAAATCTGGATCGTCGATGATGATAACTCAATCCGCTGGGTGCTTGAGCGAGCATTAAGTAGCACAGGGATGGAATGCACCTGTTTTACCGATGCTGGCAGCGTACTAACCGCGTTGGCGCAAAACACGCCTGATGTACTGATTTCCGATATCCGCATGCCGGGAATGAATGGACTCAACCTACTGAATAGTATCAAGCAGAGTAACCCATTACTGCCAGTCATTATTATGACTGCCCACTCGGATCTGGATGCCGCAGTCAGTGCCTACCAGCAAGGCGCTTTTGATTACCTACCAAAACCCTTTGACATTGATGAAGCAGTCGCACTCATGGAACGGGCGCTAGGCCACTCCCGCGAACAGAATCAGCCGACCAGAAACCCACTAGCAATCACGCCAGTTTCCGACATGATAGGTGAAGCGCCTGCCATGCAGGACGTTTACCGTATCATTGGCCGTCTCTCCCGTTCTTCTATCAGCGTTCTGATTAATGGCGAATCCGGTACAGGAAAAGAATTAGTAGCCCATGCCCTACATCGCCACAGCCCACGGGCTAATCAGCCATTTATTGCGCTCAACATGGCCGCAATTCCTAAGGATTTGATTGAATCAGAGCTATTTGGTCATGAGAAAGGCGCTTTTACCGGTGCCAATCAGGTGCGTCATGGACGGTTTGAACAAGCTAACCACGGCTCGCTATTTCTTGATGAAATTGGTGATATGCCACTGGATATTCAAACTCGCCTGCTACGGGTACTGGCAGAAGGCCAGTTCTACCGGATTGGTGGCTATGCCCCCGTGAAGGTGGATGTAAGAATTATCGCAGCAACCCATCAGGATCTAGAACGTTTGGTACAGAAAGGCAAATTCCGTGAAGATTTGTATCACCGCCTGAATGTTATTCGTATGCAATTACCTCCTCTACGCGACAGAGTAGAGGATATCCCTCGCCTGACTCGCCATTTCCTGCAACAGACTGCTAAGGAGCTAGGTGTAGAAACAAAAATTCTGCATCGGGATGCAGAAATGGCTTTAATGCGCTTACCCTGGCCGGGTAATGTCCGTCAATTGGAAAACATCTGTCGTTGGCTGACGGTCATGGCGGCAAGCCAAGAAGTATTGATACAAGATTTACCAGCTGAATTATTTGAACCCCATCATGTCGAAACCGGTACAACAACACCTGTAAATACAATACCAGCAAGTACAACACCTATAAATACAATGCCGGAAAACTGGCCGCAGCTACTGACTCATTGGGCCACCAATGCGTTGGAAAATGGTCAGCAGGATTTACTCTCTGAAGCATTACCGTTATTAGAGCGTACTTTACTCAACTGTGCGCTTAAACATACCAAAGGACACAAACAAGAGGCTGCCCGGTTGTTGGGTTGGGGGCGCAATACTATTACACGAAAATTAAAAGAACTTGGGCTGGAGTAAAGGAGATAATATCTCCAGCTCTATCACTATCTTATGGTATTTAATATAACCAGTTTCCGATTATCGGTATAAAAAAGTCAAATTCACCTCAGGTTTAATACTGATAATTCCAGACAGAAGTAGACAGACAAATAATTACATTACAATATTATTACTTAATAATAATATTAAGTTTTCAATTATAAAAATGGGAATAGTTTCTGTTTATCACTGGAATCTGACAGGGTTTATCCTACTAACAATCTCTGCGCTGGCACAGGCTTCAACACCTATCAGCCCTGCGGAGCAAGAAACGATCACTCAACAACAAAAAGCACTGCTGCAACAAGCCCAACAGCAACGGGAAGCGCTGCGCGACAACATCACCTTACCTTCATCACCCGATACAGCGCCGAGTACAGCTGAATCTATCTGCCACACCATTCACCGGATTGAATTTGACGGTGCAAAAAACCTACCACGATCAATCAAAGAGCGCTTAATACGCCCTTATTTATCCCACTGCTTATCTTTGCAGGATATTAACGCATTGGTACGAAAAACCACCCATACCTATATTGAACGGGGCTATGTGACTTCCTGGGCCGGGCTCAGCCCACAGGATTTATCCTCCGGTGCCCTCATTATTACCGCCCATGAAAGCAAAGTTGAATCAATCAGTCTGGACGGAGAAACGCCCCTTTCGTTGAAAATGGCTTTTCCAAGAATAGTAGGTAAGACACTTAATTTGCGAGATATTGAACAAGGCTTGGAACATTTAAACCGCCAGCCTTCCCAACCAGTGACCATTGATATTCAGCCGGGCACGCAACTAGGTTACTCCGCGGTTATCTTAAAACGAACATCAACCCGCTTACCTATTAGTGCCAGTTTAGGGGCTGATAACAGTGGTCAAAAAAGTACCGGCACCGAACAAATCAATACTAGCGTGAACCTGGATAATCTATTGCACCTTGCTGATCAATGGTCATTATCCACCAGTCGTAACAGCGATTTCCGCAATAGTCACCAAAGTCGTAGTCTCTCTGCCAGCGTAGCCGTGCCTTATGGCCACTGGCTATTCAGCTACCAATATGCGTGGAACGATTCCTTTCAGAATATTCCGGTCGATTCACAAACCTATCACTATAAAGGCGACAGCCAGATTCACCGACTAGCAATAAATCGGACGTTATATCGTGATGGTGAACAGAAGCTGGCACTGGATATGGGACTAATACGCCGTCGGACCACCAATTTACTGGCAGGAGAAACATTATCCATCAGCAGCCCGACACTCAGCACAATTAACCTTGGTGTTAATTACAGTACCGTGCTGGCGGGTAGCTATATCACTTTCAACTCGATGGTGAGCCATAGTTTATCCGCGTTTGGCGCCACAAAAGATGACCCACGTTTCCCAAACGCGCCACATAGTCAATTTCGTAAATTTAGTCTAAGTGCCAGCTATTTTGTGCCAGTTACCGATTTCATTTATTACCTCTCATCGGTTTACAGCCAGACCACACCAGACAATCTTTACGCCAGCGAACGCCTCTCACTGGGGGGACAATATTCCATCCGGGGCTTCAAAGAGCAATATCTCACCGGTAATCGCGGTGGATATTGGCGTAATGAGCTAAACTGGCGGGTTTCAGCACTTCCAGTCTTGGGAGAACTTGCCTTAACCGGGGCGCTAGATACTGGCTGGTTACAGAAAAAAACCAGACAAATCGACGGTGGAAACGTTACCGGTGTAGCTCTGGGCTTATCATTGACTCACCGTAGATTCAACCAGACCATCACTATTGGGAAGCCCCTCATTCACCCTGCTCACCTAAAACCGGATAACTGGGTCACTTATTGGTCAGCATCACTCACTTTGTAACACTTAAAATCAGGAAAAAAATAAGCAATGAGTAAACGCAACAACTCTGTGGTCAGAGCTACGAGTTATCTTTTAATTTACCTGGCAGCAATCCAGCCACTACACCCGGCAATGGCTGTGGGAGTAATACCGGATAATAACCATACACAGGTACAAAACCAGAATAATATCCCAGTGGTAAATATTGCCACGCCAAACGATGCGGGAATATCCCACAACACCTATCAGGAGTTCAATGTCACCTCGCAAGGCGCCATACTCAATAACGCGACTCAGGTGGCTCAATCGCAACAGGCCGGGCAACTGAACGCTAACCCTAACCTGAACGGAAAAGCGGCGGAACTGATTATTAATGAAGTCACCGGTAATGGCCACTCTGATCTTCAAGGCCAGTTGGAAGTAGTTGGTAATAAAGCCCATGTGATGATTGCCAACCCTGACGGCATTACCTGTGATGGTTGTGGTTTTATCAATACTGCCAGCGCAACCCTGACCACGGGCAAACCCCAATTTGATAGACAGGGGGCTCTGGAAACTCTGACGGTTAAAACAGGCCAGATTACCATTGGCAGCAAAGGACTGGATGGCAAAGCGACGGATTATGTCGATATCATCAGCCGGGCAACGGAATTAAATGGAAAAATTCAGGCGAATAACCTGTCTCTCACACAAGGCACCAACCAAATCAGCTTAAAAGATGGCACAATTAAACCTATTGCTGGAGAAGATACTCAACCTCAATTAGCAGTTGATACCAAAGCGTTAGGCGGCATGTATGCTAATAAAATTCAGCTAATTGCCACCGAGGATGGTGTCGGAGTTAATCTGAAAGAATTAGCCAGCAATCAACATGATATTACCTTAAACGTTAACGGCAAAATCGAACTGGAAAATATTAAGGCTAAAACGAGCCTTAATATTATTGGCAAAGAAGTCTATATCGCTGCCAATATTAAGGTACAAACAGAACCAGATATTCCCCTTGCAAACAGCACACCGCACAATAATGAACTATGGACTGAAGAGGAATGGCAGCAAGGACTCAATTATTTTATTCAAGGACTAAATTGGTCACAAGGATTTAATGGAGCATATGGCTTTAAAGGTTTTCAACAAGAACGACCGCTTTCAGAGGTTAATCCTCATGGCTTAAATCAGAACTGTTATTACAGTACAGTTGCGGCTCTCGTAAATAAAACGACAACCGATCTTGTTGGCGAAACAGAAATTATGCAACAGGACACAGCTAACTTAATAGAAATCGACGATTTATTCAGGGCTGCTGGAGTCAACTCAAGACGAACAGACTTTAATCATCAAGATGCTCAACTTCGCTGGAATGAAACATTTCACTTTATGAGAAATAATTTGCATCCTGGGCAATTTGCCGGCCTTGCTTACACACGACCACTATCTCAACCACAAAACAATTTATTTTCCCCTGGTGGAGGCCATATGGTAGTTGTCGGGCGCAATGAAGCCCAACATTTACCTGAACTAATAGTTTTTGATTACCAAAGTGGACAAACAACCGCACTATACGAAAACTCTCCTCCGGAAGGTCAATTCCACGAACGCTACCATGTATTTAATCGGCTTCCTGAACAAAGTCAGAAAATATCAGGGAACACCTGGGGGATATTTTATTCGAAGCTTATCTCCAATACGGTCCAAACACAGAATAATATTGGGGTTCTCGGCTTTGAGCGCAATGGTGAAATGATCTTCCAAACATTTTCTCTTACAAACTCTAATCTGAATGTCTTTCAGGAAGGAAACAGGACAGGAATACATGTAAGACCCGCTCAGTTAGGGGGGCTTACGAAACCCACAGATTCAAATAGCGGACAATCTTATCGGGCATGGCTTCTTAAATAACATAATCACAATATCTACGGGATGCCGAAATTCAGGCAGCAAAACCCTCTGTATAAAATAGGGATCGTTATAATTGATTGACTGGACATATTATATCTGATAAAACCATATTAAATATGGTAAATTTACCATAAACCAATAAATAGAATCGATAAAGGCAAGATTGAGCAGTATCCCCCAGTTGAAAGCTACAATTTTGTCCAGGTAAACAGAGCCTATCCGAAAGGATAACGTTTCCTGACAAGGAGAAGCCCAATAGCTTCAGAAATCCAGATGTATCGAGTTGAGAATGTGGGACGCACAACCAACTTAGTGGTATACAGCCATTTAACCCTAACCGAAGTTACGGAGATGCCTGAACATCTGTAGTTCGCACGGTAAAAATCCGCAAAGAGGATCGCTGGATTGAGACTGTAGAGATCGACAATGCAACGACATATTGTGTTAATGAGGGTGCATTCTGGTAAACAACCAGGAACTAGAGGAAATACGTGGTATTTCAAACGATTGTTATTGCCCCGTCAAGTAAGCAACAACCTAATTTTTTAGAAAAATCATAACCTCCGTTGTGAGTTAGATTCAGAGTAATAGCATTGGTCATTATGGACTTCGATATTTATATTCATTTGGCCGGTTATTGTTGTCTTTGGTTATTGCCTACTCACCAAGAGCCTGAAATATGATACATCAGACTAATTTTTTCCAAAAAAAATCAACTAGATGTGATATTCAAGATTAATGAAAATCGTCACCCATTCATGCCAGATGTTTAAATGGTACAGAATGACTAAAAACGGCTTATTCCCTGTCATGTTTAATGCATTTATTGGCGATGTTATCCCACGCAGACTAGATTTCATGAACCCGTTTAATCAAACCAATAAACTTAATGCTGCTTTATACCCGTTATCTTTCAAGTTGCCTCTTTGTTGGCTGCACTCACTCACCCCGGTCACGGAGTTCTTCTATGCTCCCGGGGATTCGCTCCCTTGCCGTCGCGATCCATCTTGAAATCCATAGGGTATATCATTTAATGCATTTACCCTTTTATTTAAATAGATGTAGGTAAATAGAGTTAAGTGAAAACCATAAAATCAGGCATCCAAATACTCAAATCACTCTCGAAAACTGACGTTGGCGAACTTGCTGGCGCAAATAAATATCAAAACACATACAAATATTACGAATCAGTAACCGACCTCGTGGCATCACTTGAATCCGTTTTTCATTCACTTCAACCAGTCCATCTTCAGCTAATGGCATTAATAATTGCAAATCTTCCGCAAAATAGCGGGTAAAACTCAGCCCATATTGTTGCTCAATATCGGCAAAATTCAGGCAGAAATTACAGATCAGCGCCTTAATAACATCACGGCGAATACAATCATCCTGGGACAGAGTTAAACCACGCCATAACGCATATCCCTGCTTTTCCAATTCCGCATAATAGGTTTTTAACTCTTTTGGGTTTTGAGAATAGCTATCACCTAACATACTAATCGCAGAAACGCCCATTCCCAGCAAATCACACGCTTCCTGCGTGGTATAACCCTGAAAATTGCGATGTAATTTCCCTTCCCGCTGAGCAACCGCTAGTTCATCATCCGGGCGAGCAAAATGGTCCATGCCAATAAACTGGTAGCCATTGTTTGTCAGTGTTGCAATTGTTTGCTGCAAAATATCCAGCTTTTGCTCCGCACTCGGTAAATCATGTTCTTTAATTTTACGCTGAGCAGCAAATAAATTCGGCAAATGAGCATAATTAAAAATACTCATTCTGTCTGGCGCTAACGCTAATACTCGCTCCAGAGTAAAAGCAAAACTTTCTGATGTCTGTTTCGGCAGGCCATAGATCAAATCAATACTGGTGGAGTTGAATCCCGTTTCACGGGCGCGCGCGACCAAAGCAAAGATAAAATCTTCATCCTGTTCGCGATTAACCAGACGCTGTACTTCTTTGTTGAAGTCCTGCACCCCCATGCTCAGACGGTTAAAACCCTCACGGTGCAAGTGATCAATCATATCCAGTTCAATTTCACGCGGGTCAATTTCAATAGAAATTTCAGCATCCGGCATAAAATCAAAATGGCCACGCAGCATTCCCATCAATTTACTGATTTGGTCTTTATCGAGATAGGTTGGCGTACCTCCGCCCCAATGCATCTGGCTAACTTTACGGCCAGAAAACAACTTTGAGCGCTCACGGATTTCACGTCCAAGCAATTGCAGATATTGATCCGCTTTATGCTTCTGGCGGGTTACCAGTTTATTACAACCACAGAAATAACAGAGCTTATGGCAAAACGGGATATGAATGTACAGAGAGAGCGGTCGTTCAGGATAACGGGCAGCAGCCTGCATAAATGCTGTATTATCATATTGTTGATTGAATTCCAGCACCGTAGGATATGAAGTATAACGGGGGCCGGAATAATTGTATTTCTGGATCAAAGGCAGATCCCAGACAATGGCTTGCTCAGACACGTTTATTCCTTCCGATGTTTTTGCTCACCACAGCGTAACACTTTCATGTGTTTGATATGTTGCATTGTAGTGACTCTGCGCAGTCGGGTTTTATATTGCGACAATCGCCATAGTCTACCCAATAACCATAGCAAATAACATACTAATAGTATGGTTATTAGGATTAATCCGCCTTTGATCATGGAAGATTGAACTATTTGCCTTTCAGCAGTTGCATGATGTCATCCTGCTTCTCTTCTTCACCCTCTTCCTCATCCAGTTTAATCCCCAATTTTTCCATCAGGGCATCAATCCGATCCAACGTCGTGTCAACATAGGCATTTTCTTCTTTAGACAACTTTTCACCATTTTCCAGACGTTCCAACAATGCATCCAGGCGATCATCGCTTTCCAGCATTGCCAGCTCTTCCTGCGGCGATATACGCGGTTTTGTCTCGGTCTTCGGTTTAGTCGCGATTGGTTTCGTCGGTTGCTCTCCAACAATCAGCGGAACAGGCACTTTACTGCCAAGACGAGGATCAGATTGTTTCCTATTCGACTGATGCTTATCGCTACTTTTCTCCTGATGGCGACTACCAGCCGGATTGCCACGATGCTTTTTTTGACGCTTACGTGCACGCCCTTCCGCGTTCAGCTCTTCGCGACTTTTTCTTTTCTGTTTACTACCAGATGTTCTGGCTGGTGCTTTTTTCTTTAACGGGTTCATAGCCTGTTACTCGGTTTGGTTTATCAGGGTATTGCTGCGCCGGAATCTAACAGAAACTGCACGTATAGAAAAGCACTGCGAATAACTCTTATCTTTTAGTCAAAATCTTCTATCATTCATGCATGGTTTAACCATTAGAGAATATTCTATAAGCCCTGGCTTTTAATAAATGATAAATCGATATGCCTATTTTTGATTCCTCTTCCTATAAACCCGTTTATTTATGGGCAGCTAGTTATGCTGTGTTATGGATTATAGTGAGCTATTCATTCGACCCAACTGTTCCTTATGATGCTGTCGAAGCATTGAACTGGGGTAAAAACGGAGAATGGGGTTCACCCAAAAATCCGTGGTTGGTCGGCACCATGATGCTACCTGCGATTTATATAAGTGGTATTTCATTAAGTTTTTACTGGTACTTCATTCACTTTATTGCTATCGCTATCGGCCTGATCGGCATATGGCATCTTGCATTTCAGTTAACCGGAAAAAAAGAGCTGGCATGGCTAGCCATGCTGACATTAAATCTATCCGGTATTATTAATTTCGATATTATCCCCTATAACGATAATTATCTGCTAATTATGCTATGGCCGTGGACTATATTGTTCTTTCTGCGAGCCGTGTACGACAATCCGCACTGGTGGCTGGCATTTGCCCTCAGTTCCGGGTTGGCAACGATGGGGAAATATTCCACATTGGCACTGGTTGGCTCGATTTTCCTGCTAACCCTGTTTGTACCCAAAGTGCGTCAATGCTATCGCCAGCCTGCTCTTTATATCGCACTACTTATCTGGTTTCTGCTGGTACTGCCTAATGTCTGGTGGCTGTGGAACAATGATTTTGCCGCCTTCAAATGGGTAGATTCACAAATAAATAGCGGTTTTAATCTGCATACTACCCGCTCGTTATTATCCGTATTTTATCCCCTGATTATTATTAGTGCCGTTATCTACGCACTCGGCGGTCGTATGAGCTGGCCAAAAAGTCAACCTAACCGACTGGCAAACATCGCCATTCTGTTACCATTACTGATTATTTACTGCTGGTTCTCATTCAATGAGGGCGGAAGAATGACCGAATGGTTACAACCCTTTATGTCTGTTTCATCAGCGTTGTTGGTCGGTTCTATTACGCGTTTTCCACAAAAATCATTACGCAACACTTTGAGAGGGCTGATTGTCGTAGCGATATTGATTTGGCTGGGATATGTACTGATTATGGTTGCCAATATTCGTGGTGCTGGTCATAAGTTTGAAGGTATTAAAGATTTTTCCTGGCAACTGGAGCAGCGCTGGCATCAACTCTATCCAACACCGCTCCATTATGTCGGAGGCGAATACTTACATCAGTGGCTAACTTTCTACGCGCCAAGTCAGCCGGAAACAATCCAACCCTGGACGCCAGAAGGACAAGCACCAAATATCTATAACCGGCATGTTAAAGAAAACGATATTGTACGTGACGGCGCTATTCTGGTAGGTGCAAAGGGTAAAACCTGTGAACAAGAAGATTTTCATCGCGTTTTACAAGACTGGCCAAAACTAAGAATAAATAGCACTGATGAATTTCTTTTTCAGACTGAACCTGAAACTCAACCAACATCAGTCTGTGTAGGTTTTGTGTCACCGGAAAAATATCAGTAAATTCCCCTGCACGTTGAAAGCCTGTTAAATCAGGCTTTCAACTTCTTATGCGCTTTTAATGCGCATCCATAAACACCCTATTATCTGGAAATATTATTTATTCTGTTATCTTAATACCCTTTTTCTCATTCTCATAAATTTCCTGATTTAAATGAATATTTCTATTCCAACAATCCTAAACCCTGATAAATAAATTAATATTAAGAATCTCCATATCATTAAAATAGGGAGATTATGCCTTAGATAATTAAATAAAGAGAAAAATTAATATTGGGACGCCAAAATTAATTTTTCTTTTCGCCAAAAACGGAAAAGGGATATTTTTCGACGTTGCAGAGAGAAACGGCGAACAAAATAGTTTGCTACCAATTCCAACGTCAGGCACATTACAAAGTAAATCAACGCAACAAATAAAAAGACTTCTGTCGGGTAAACCATACTACGGTTATTCACCTGCGTTGCTAAGAATGATAATTCCGCCACACCAACAATATACGCCAGAGAAGTATCTTTTATCAGAGCAATCCATTGATTAATAAAGGAAGGCACCATCATACGTAACGCCTGAGGCAAAATAATGTGCCAAAGCACCTGCCAACGGTTGAAACCCAAGGATAACCCTGCCTGCCACTGCCCCGCCCCGATAGCAATAATTCCTGCTTTTACTCCATGCGCCAGATAAGCAGAGGTGATCAATGCCAAAGCACAAACCACGGTAGTGATTTCAGGGATTTCCATGCCAAGCACCACCGGCAACAGGAAGTAAGTCCAGAAAATCAGCATAATAACGGGAATTGCACGGAAAAAGCCCAATACTGCGGCTAACAGGTTAACCCAGAAGCCTTTCAGCATTGCCAGAGCAACACCTGCAATCGTACCCAATACCACTGAAATCGCACCAGCCATCAGGCTAATCACTAGTGTCAACGCCGCTCCCTCAAGAGGGCCATCTGGGAATGTTCCTAACAGCAAATAACGCCAATTTTCTGCAATGACTGAAAAATCCATGTTAATGCCCTCTCGCTATGGCTTGTTGCTGACGCCATTGTCCCCAACCTTCCATAATGGCAATGGTGGCAATATATAGCACCGTCGCAACACCAAATGCTTCAAACGTTTTCAATGTTTCGGTTTCTACCTGACGGGAAGCATATGACAACTCAGCGACACCAATTGCCATGGTCAGTGACGAGTTTTTTACAATATTCATGTACTGCCCCAGTAACGGAGGCATTGCTATCTTCAACGCTTGTGGCAACACTACATAGCGCATCGCCTGCCAACCGGTTAGCCCCAATGCATGGGCGGCATATTTCTGCCCACGCCCAATACCCTGAATACCGGCACGCAGTTCTTCCGCCACAAATGGGGCTGAATAGAGAGTCAGGCCAATAAATCCAGCCAGGAATTCGAATGAAGGCCATGACAATGGTAAACCTAACAGATTGATTTCATGCGGCGTATTCAACCAGAGCATCACGTCTTGCGACAGTATTTGTCCGGATGCGAAATACCAGAAGAATAGCTGCACCAACAGAGGTGTATTGCGGAATAAGGTGGTATAAGCCGTTACCGACCAACGGAGAATTTTTAATTGGCTGTCACGAGCAGCCGCCAATAAAAATCCCAATAGCGTAGAAGCCACAACGGTACAAAAGGATATCCACAATGTAATTAGAAAGCCCTGCCAAAGCCATTCCAAATATTGGGGAGCAAGCAAGTGCTCTGTAACAAATAACTCAAACATATCTTACGATTACCAGGCATTACTTATGGCAAAAAGCCCTGCAACAAAAAGGCGGGGCTTTGTCACTCATCAGAACTTAGCTTGCTGCTCCAAAGGCGCAAACTTAAAGTCACCGCGCGGCTGGGCCGACTTGGTATCCGAGCCAAACCAGCGGTTGTAAATTTTCTCTGCTTCGCCCTCTTTTTCCAGCTGCAGCAAAGTTTGGTTCACCGCCTCAACCAGGCGCTCTTCCCCTTTCGCAGCAGCTACCGCCTGATATTCACGAGTGATGCTGAAAGGAGAGATCTCAAACTCAGCTTTTTGTGCTGCCGGTACGTTAGCCAGCAGACCTACCAGCTTAGCATCATCCTGAGTGATGGCTTGTACATTGCCGTTACGCAGTGCAGCAAATGCTAAAGGAGTATCATCATAAGAGATCACTTTTGCGGTTGGATAATGCTCACGCAGAGTAATTTCTTGTACCGTACCTTTATCTGCACCGATACGTAAGTTTTTAATATCTTCCGGAGATTTCAGCACACCTTTACGGGCAATAAACTTTTGCCCGGTGGCAAAATAAGGGATTGAAAAATCAACCTGTTTAGCACGTTCATCAGTGACCGTAAAGTTGGCCGCAATGAGGTCAATTTTCTTTGATGCCAACAGGGGTAAACGGTTTGCTGGGTTAGTTGGACGCAATTCCAATTTAACACCAAGATCATTAGCAATTGCGTTGGCAATATCCACATCATAACCTGCCAGTTTTTTAGTTTGTGGATCAATAAAACCAAACGGTGGATTACTGTCGAAAACAGCGATCCGCACTGTGCCGGCTTTTTTAATATCATCCAGTTTATCTGCCTTCGCAACACCCGTAACCAGTGCTAATCCGGCCAACAATGCCGTAACAAGAACGCGGGATTTCATTGAACACTCCTGATGGTAATTAATCATTTATTAATCATCACAAGCTATCAATTTCAATATAGTGCAGGAAATAATAAAAAAAACTATGTTTATAACTATACTCGTCATCTTTCAAGTTGCCTCTTTGTTGGCTGCACTCCTCCACCCCAGTCACATAGTTATCTATGCTCCCGGGGATTCGCTCCCTTGCCGTCGCGATCCATCTTGAAATCTATTAGGTATATAACGAATTATAGCACCCAAAATGCTGGCAAGAAAAATACCAGCATTGTCAGTCACTTACTTGTTCTCTTTAGTCAATAATCTTTCCAGCTCATCACCCCCCACATGCCGGAAATCCAGTCCTTTAACATAGTAGAAAATGAATTCACAAATGTTCTGACAACGGTCACCAATTCGTTCAATAGAACGGGCACAGAGCAGCGCTGTCAGTACACTTGGGATAGTTCGGGAATCTTCCATCATATAAGTCATTAACTGGCGGACAATACCCTCATACTCTTTATCCACCTTCTTGTCTTCGTGATAAATACGAATAGCTTCTTCCAGATCCATACGAGCAAAAGCATCCAATACATCATGCAACATTTGTATGGTATGGCGGCCAAGTGATTCTAGACTGACTAATAACGGCTGATGCTGATGTGAAAACTTTTCAAGTGCCGTCTGACAGATTTTTTTTGCCACATCACCAATTCTTTCCAACTCAGCAATCGTTTTCGAGATTGACATAATCAACCGCAAATCACTTGCTGTCGGCTGGCGCTTGGCAATGATACGAACACACGCTTCATCAATAGCAACTTCCATCATATTGACCCTATGGTCGCCCTCAATCACTTCGCGCGCCAGGGCTGCATCCTGATTATGCATAGCGGTAATCGCTTTGCAAAGTTGCTCCTCCACCAGCCCACCCATTGCCATCAGTTCAGTACGGATATGCTCCAGTTCAGCATTAAACTGACCCGAAATATGTTTGTTGAGATTCAGATTGTCCATGTTACGCCCCGCAATCAACCATAACGACCAGTAATATAGTCTTCAGTTTGTTTCTTTTTTGGTGTGGTAAACAACGTGTCTGTGTCACTGAATTCAATCAACTCCCCTAAGTACATAAATGCGGTATGGTCTGAACAACGTGCCGCTTGCTGCATATTATGAGTCACAATCACCACGGTATATTCAGATTTAAGTTCACTAATTAATTCTTCAATACGCCCCGTAGAAATGGGATCAAGCGCTGAACAAGGCTCATCAAGCAATAATACTTCTGGGCGGATTGCAATTCCGCGAGCAATACATAAACGCTGCTGCTGACCACCAGACAAACTGTATCCGCTCTGATACAACTTATCCTTGGTTTCATTCCACAATGCCGCTTTAGTCAAAGCCCACTGAACACGTGCATCCATTTCTGCTCTTGAAAGCTTTTCAAACAGACGAACACCAAAAGCAATATTGTCGTAAATAGACATCGGAAAAGGTGTTGGTTTCTGAAATACCATGCCAACTTTGGCACGCAGCAACGCGACATCCTGTTTATCCGTTAGGATATTATTGCCATCCAACAAAATTTCACCTTCCGCCCGCTGTTCACCATACAATTCATACATTTTGTTGAAAGTCCGTAACAGCGTAGACTTACCGCAACCAGACGGACCGATAAAAGCCGTTACTTTGTTCTTTGCAATATTCAACGTAATATTTTTCAGCGCATGAAATTTTCCATAGTAAAAGTTCAGATTGTGAACCTGAATTTTGCTACCAGCGATATCATTAACTCTGCTCATTTACTTCTCTCTGTTGAAAATATCAGTCAGTGCTTTTTCCTGGCAAATAGCACTCGCGCCACAATATTAATCATTAATACACATAGGGTTATCAATAATACGCCTGCCCACGCCAGCTGCTGCCATTCGGAAAATGGGCTCATGGCAAATTTAAAGATAGTCACTGGTAGGTTAGCTATTGGCTGACTCAGATCGGTGCTCCAAAACTGATTGGAGAGAGAAGTGAACAACAATGGTGCAGTTTCCCCAGCGATTCGAGCAATTGCCAGCAACACCCCTGTGATAATGCCGGATACCGATGCTTTCAGCGTAATGGCTGAAATCATTTTCCACTTAGGTGTTCCCAGTGCATAGGCCGCTTCACGCAGACTGTCAGGCACCAGTTTCAGCATGTTTTCCGTAGTTCGGATAACAATGGGTACCTGTAACAACGCCAACGCAATCACCCCAGCCCAGCCAGCGAAATGTTGCATTTTCATCACAATGACAGTGTAAACAAACAAGCCAACGACAATAGAAGGCGCCGACAGCAAAATATCATTTATAAAGCGGATTACCTCCGCCAACCATGAACGGCGGCCATATTCTGCCAAATAGATACCCGCCATAATCCCCAAAGGGGTACCGATGATTGTCGCCCACAGGATCAGTAATCCACTACCAACAATGGCATTTGCTAAACCACCACCTTCTGTATTCGGTGGCGGTGTCATTTCAGTGAACAATGCCATCGACATCCCGTCGAAGCCCTTGGTGACGGTGGAAAATAGAATCCATATCAACCAAAACAAACCAAACAACATAGTTGCCATTGATAACAACAGAGCGAGGCGATTTTTCTGACGACGCCATGCCTGTTTACGGCTACGTGCATCGGCATTAACAGGCTGTTGTCCATCCATTATTGCCATATCAACGCCCCTCATCCTTTGCCAGACGCATAATCATCAGTTTTGACAACGCTAATACAATAAAGGTGATCACAAACAGAATCAGACCAAGTTCCATCAACGCTGCGGTATGCAAGCCAGATTCTGCTTCGGCAAATTCGTTCGCCAATGCCGAAGTAATACTATTACCCGGCATAAACAGTGAGAAACTATCGAGCTGGTAGGTATTACCGATGATAAAAGTCACCGCCATGGTTTCCCCCAGCGCACGACCAAGTCCCAGCATGACACCACCAATCACGCCATTTCGGGTATAAGGCAACACAATGTGCCAAATAACCTCCCAGGTGGTACAACCGATACCATAAGCAGATTCTTTCATCATTACTGGCGTCTGTTCGAATACATCACGCATAACAGAGGCGATATAAGGGATAATCATGATGGCAAGGATGACACCCGCCGCCAGAATACCAATACCAAAGGCAGGACCGGAAAAGAGTTCTCCCACAACAGGAATACTAGCAAGGATATGACCTACCGGCTGCTGGAAATAAGTAGCAAATAGAGGTGCAAAAACAAATAGCCCCCACATGCCATACACAATACTTGGAATGGCCGCCAACAACTCAATTGCTACCCCAAGCGGACGTTTTAGCCAATTAGGTGCCAGCTCCGTCAGGAATAATGCGATTCCGAAACTGACCGGTACCGCGATAATCAGAGCAATCAATGACGTTACCAATGTACCGTAGATTGGCACCAATGCACCAAATTGCTCTGCTGGGGCATTCCACTCTTTACACCAGAGGAAAGCGATGCCGAATTGCTGGATGCTGGGCCAGGAGGCAATAATCAGTGAGATAATGATACCTCCCAGCAAAAATAAAGTAATCAGCGCCGCTAGTCGAACCAAGGCGCTGAAAATAAGATCGCCATTTTTACTGGGTGCTTTTATTGCCGTTTTCTGCTCGGCCATAGAGCTTATTCTCATCCGGGTTAACTCCCCCAACGCGAGGGGGAGAAATTAAAACTACAAATTTAATCGATATTTAATGCAGTAACTATCAGAACAACCTAGTACAGTACTTTGCCGCTACTATCTTTCACATGCGTTTTCCAGGCAGTACGCACTTGCTCAACCACTTCCTTTGGCAAAGTTGCATAATCCAAATCATTGGCTTGTTTACTGCCATTCTCATAGGCCCAGTCAAAGAATTTCAACACCTCAGCCCCCTTGGCCGGATCTTTCTGCTGCTTATGAACCAGAATGAATGTGGTGGAAGTAATTGGCCAGGCATGTTCCCCTGACTGGTTTGTCAGATCCTGAGCAAACGTTTTATGCCATGCTGCTTTTCTCGCCGCGGCGCTGAAACTGACTTTAGTCGGGCTGACAACGTTGCCATCAGCAGATACCAGTTTGGTATAAGCCAAATGATTCTGTTTAGCGTAAGCATATTCAACAAAACCAATGGAACCTGTCAGACGCTGAACAAAGGCGGCAATCCCATCATTGCCTTTACCTCCTAAACCAACAGGCCAGCTTACTGTGGAACCCGCACCAACTTTCTCTTTCCATTCTTCATTCACTTTAGAAAGATAATTAGTAAATACAAAAGAGGTGCCGGAGCCATCAGCACGACGCACTACAGCAATATCCTGCTCCGGCAGTTTAACCCCCGGATTCAGTTTAGTAATTGCCGGGTCATTCCACTTTTTCACTTTACCTAAATAGATATCGCCTAAAGTTTTACCATCCAGTGTCAACTCACCGGATTTAATACCTGGGATATTAACTGCCAGTACTACCCCACCAATGACAGTTGGGAACTGGAATAAACCATCAGCAGCTAATTTTTCATCAGACAAAGGCGCATCAGAAGCACCGAAATCAACGGTATTTGCCAGGATTTGTTTTACGCCACCGGAAGAACCAATACCTTGATAATTGACTTTATTACCTGTCTCTTTTTGATAAGAATCTGCCCACTTCGCATACACAGGGGCGGGGAATGTCGCACCTGCCCCCGTCAAGCTGGTGGTCGCGAATACAGACAGAGTTGTCAAAGAAAACGTCGCTACCATTACGCTGACTACAGTAGTACGCATCAGTTTCATAATCCCTCCTAATGGGATATTGAGAATCAATATAAGGAATGTATTTCGTCAGATTAAAAAGAGTACCAGGAGGAAAATAGGTCAGTTTGGTTACAGCAAAATGTCTTAAATATGACATTTTTATGACAGTAAAATGGGCACCCAGTCTGAGACTGACATAAAACTGTCATATTCGTAGATCATCAAAAATTATCTTCCACAACAGGAATACAGGCACGGATAGATAATCCCCCTCTGGGACTCGTGCCAACTTCAATTTTCCCTTCATGTGCATCGATAATCCGTTGCACAATAGCCAGACCTAATCCTGTCCCACTGTTACTACGTGCTCTTTCGCCCCGAACAAATGGTTGAAATAATCGAGGTAAATCCTCCTGTTTAATTCCTGCACCATTATCCTCTACCTGAAACCAGGCGAATTTATTTGTCTGACCACTACTGACTTTAATCCAACCATTGCCATAATGATTAGCATTAACCAACATATTCGCCAATGCTCGTTTAATGGAAATCGGATTGGCATTCACAGTTATTGGATTGAGCGACAAATTATTTTCAATATCTTGCTCATAGCCATTTTCTGCAGAAATAACGTCTTTGAGAATAGAATTAAGCTCGCAGAATTCCATTGGCATTTCCTGCCCAGTACGGAGGTAATCAATAAATTGCTCAATAATAGCATTACACTCCTCAATATCTTTATTTATAGATTCGGATAGATAAGCGTCTTCCTTGCTCATCATTTCTGTTGCCAGCCGAATACGTGTCAATGGAGTACGCAAATCATGACTTACCCCAGCCATTAATATTGTACGATCACTTTCCAGTAACTTTATTCCTGCCGACATCTGGTTAAATGCACGAATAGAAGCTCGCACTTCCAGCGAACCCGCTTCTCGTACCGCAGGCATCATAATGCCTTTACCTGTCTGTCTGGCAGCATATTCCATTTCCAGTAAAGGTCGGTTCTGAAAACGGATATAAAGCCAGATACAACCTACTGCCAGTAATAAAATTGCCAGAATATAGCGGAAAATGGGAGAAAATTGATTTTGTTCGATTTCCGTCAGAGGAACCCTAACCCAAATATCAGGGGCAAGATAAGAATTTAGCCAAAGGATAGGGGTATCTTTGCTTATCTCAAGGCGTAAATCAGCTTCACCACCGAGGTATTGGCTCATTTTCTCACTCAAGAAATCATAATGCCTGGCCCAGCGCAAACCTTGCATCTCTGCGTCAGATTCAGAATAGAGCGTAATACCCAGCTCCTGATAAATCTCCCGGCGTACTATCGGGGAGATCACCAGAAAAGAACCATCCTCCAGCTTCAACTTTTCAGCCATTAAGGTGCGAACTTCATACGCTAACACTTTATTGAACTGCTGCAAGCTTGGCATGATAACGAAATTGACAACAACCAAATAACTACTTACCAGACTGATAAACAGTATAGCCACGATCAAAAATAAAGTTCGGGTAAACGTACTACGCGGGGAAAATCGCAATAGTTTCATACACAGCTTCCGTCAGGCACAAAAACATAGCCCAAGCCCCAGATGGTCTGAATATAACGGGGATGTGCCGGATCTTCTTCAATCACACGACGCAAACGTGAAATCAGAACATCAATGGATCGCTTCATTGTGCTATATTCCCGACCAAGGGCCAGATTCATCAACTTATTGCGGGACATCGGCACACCGGGATAAGAAACAAGCACTTTTAGTACGGAGAATTCACCACTGGTCAACGGTATATGTTCATCTCCCTGAAACATTTCTCGAGTACTCAGATTGAGGCTGAACTTACCAAAATTAATAATTGCATCATCTTCAGTAGGTACACCCAGTAATTTATTCGCCTGACGACGTAATACCGCCCGAATACGAGCCAATAACTCACGCGGATTAAATGGTTTCGGAATATAGTCATCAGCGCCAATTTCTAGTCCAACAATCCGGTCTACCTCTTCTCCTCTTGCTGTCACCATAATAATCGGCACCGAATTATTTTGGTTTCTCAGCCTTTGGCAAACAGAAAGACCATCCTCTCCGGGCAACATTAAATCCAACACGATTAAACTAATAGATTCCCTTGTCAGTAAGCGGTCCATTTGCTCCGCATTAGCAGCACTGCGTACCTGAAAACCTTGTTCCGTCAGATAACGTTCTAATAACGTTCGCAAACGCATGTCATCATCCACTACAAGGATCTTATTGCCTTCTTGCATTATTAAGCTCCAAAATACTACATACTTTTACAAATTTACCATTATGGAGAAGATTAAACCAAGCATAGAGATCCAGTATATATTTTAAGGCAATTATCTATAAGGCCCATTTTCACACGTTATTAGCTTGAATGATTAATCCAGTGGTTTACAATTAATAGCTACAAGCCAATAAGCTACTGCCTCACATAGGATTTTTACGGTAATTTCTTCATCAACCAGTTTACTCATCAATGCTCTGGCTACCGGAGAATCAATAGAAATACATTTATTAATTGGATCAAATTCATCGGTCAGACTAAACGAAAAACATTCTTTGCTTCAATATCACCTTCTAACCTGACCTACACACTAAAACAAGTTTTTTCCTTTCCAATAAAAAATTAGATCAACAGCTTTCATCCATCCTAACATTTGGACAAGAAAAATACCTATAGATCGATTTAGCTTAATCTTTACTTACCATAGTAAACAATATTGAACACTATCTATCCAGTCAAATCTCATAATTTGTTTTCACGATCAGCAAGATCCATAGCATACCAGACTATGTAATACTCAGAGCTATAAACTATACGATGTATGTTACAAATATCAGAGCCAAATAGCGTAATGCTCAGACTCTTAAGTAAATTCTGTTACCAGCAGTGCTAACTAAGAACAGTTCATTGATCCCTCACTTTCCGTTTTTAACATCCACTTTCACCATAGCGAATAGAATGTCACATTTGCTGTCATGCTGCCGAATAAACTCATCAATATTAATAAAGATAAATTCTGAATTACGACTGACTTTCTCACTGAAATAACATCGCTAAAGGGATGGTTATGACTATAATCACCCAGATATAGCTAATAGAACGAACTTATTAATTCACGATTTTTAAAGAAAAATTTCTTCCCTAAACAATTTAAATACATAAATATAAAAAATGGTGCAAAAATCAGAAAATGAAAATTAACAATATAAATTTTTAATTGTTAACCAATTAACTATTAACCATGTCATTTTTATCCATCAATGGAAAGTCAACATAATTGCAATGACATAAGTATCCCCCTTTTATCTCCAAAGATTACGATACCAAACGATTAAAAGATGTGTTTGTTACGGATAACGAGTTAAGAACCAGTAGCCCTCAGCAGTAACGCGATAGCGTCATATGCCTTGAGCCAGGCGTGCTTGTGGGATTTCTTCACGATCGCCAGGAGCGGCTTGAGGTCTTTGCGCGGATTTAAACTCACGCCGTGATGTTTGTAAGCTTGCTTTTTAATGTGCAGCGCTTTGTTGTACGCAAAACGGACCGCACTGAACAGGCCATTAAGATACTCGGCCTGTTCGGGGGTGGGGTAGATGCGGACTTTAGTCGCTCTTAACATATTCAGCGCTCATAAAGCCCTTTGGGCTTTTCGCCTTATATCCCCCCGCACTGAGAAAGGGTTTACGGCGGTTTTTGCTAAGCGTCTGCCGAATACATTCTCAATATACCCGTCATCTTTCAAGTTGCTTCTTTGTTGGCTGCACTCACTCACCCCGGTCACATAGTTATCTATGCTCCCGGGGATTCGCTCCTTGGCCGTCGCGATGCATCTTGAAATCTATTGGGTATATGTCTGTTAAGGAAGTCGACTCTTTGAATGACTGTTAACGTATTTCACCCTGTGCCGTCAGCCCGTCCTTAATACGACGAAACCACCGCCCTCCCAATAACGCCACCACAAGTTCAAGAGAGGCTATTGCGGCCAGAACCAAAATAAACAAAATTTTGCCCGAGCTAACTAATATCCACCCTCCTATTACCGGAAATCCAAATATACCCACAAAGTAGGCGACAACGAACCAGGTGAGGGCCGCATGTCGATTCTCAAGGGCAGAGTCGTTTACTGCCCATGTTTGAATAACGGGATACACCAATCCATACCCTATCCCCGTTAACATGGCCGCCACAATTTGGAACACAGGGTGAACCGGCATGCCTAGCAAGGCCAAAATGCCTATGATCAAGCATGACATCAACGCGATGACTAACGGAATACGGGGCATTGTCGATAAACGTCGGGCTAACAACAGTCGCGACACAACTACAGTCGCTGCATGTACAGCAAAGAATGCACTTGCATTTGCACGCGTCCCTTCGACGAGCGAACTCTGGAACGACATCATTCCAGAGAATACACCGCCACCCAGCCCTACCATTATGATGGGACGGATCGCACTACTTGCAGCAATCTTCGTTATTTTTTTCACCCAAGGTCTCAGTGATAACTCCTGTTGACCATTTGGTTCTCTGATCCCAAAAGTCGCCAGAAGTAATGCGGCAAGGATGCCAACGATGCCAACAAAGAGAAATGTTGTTCGGATGGGCATTCCTACCTGCTCAACCGCTGCGGCGAGGAGGATGGGACTCCCGCAAATCCCAGCCATTTGAAACGCACTGAAACGGGTAAACCATTGACCCCTGTCAGCATCGGTAACACGCTCCGACAACGCCATGGGCCCACTGATGTAGAACATTCCCCAACCGAGTCCAATCAAGAACGCTGCAATTCGCGGGATGTAACTCAACTCACCGTTGAAGCCGCCTAAAAGAAGATAACCACAAGACATCGCCAACGCCGCGAGGGCGGCAAGTCGCGACGCTTCCAACCGCCCGGCAAACCATCCGACCAAAGGAACACCAATCAAGGTGCCGACCAAGGCCACGCCAAGCGTCGTCCCGGCGTCAATGTCACTCCCCCCTTGTGACCGAAAATACGCGGAAATAAGAAAGGTGGCACCATATCCCCCCGCAGTGAATAGGGTTCCGAACAGGAGAAAAAGTGCCGACATTGTTCGCATTATTCAAACTCCATCTTAATTATCATTGAGTAACGAATGACTTTGGGGCCATGGACCGCAGTTTACTCACCGCTTTTTCCAGCCGGAGACAAACATACCTTATCTCTTCCTCATTATTAAATCTGCCCAATCCGAAACGCACACTGGCTTGAGCGAGTGCATCACTGACCCCTATAGCCTTCAGTACATGTGACGGAGCTCTGTTAGCAGATGTACATGCAGACCCGGAAGACAGCGCAACCTCAGAAAGCTCCAGTAAAAGCGAGTCAGCATCTATACCGTTGAAGGAGACATTTAACAGACCGGGAAGGCACTCGGTGAGATGACCGTTTATCCGAACATCAGCCACGTTCTCGATAATATACAACCGAAGCAAATCCCGTAAATAACGTAGCCTCATCGACTCAGCGGTTAAGTTTTTAACAGACAGTTCGACGGCACGCCCGAAGCCTACGATCCCCGGGACGTTAAGGGTCCCGGAGCGTAAGCCTCGCTCATGTCCCCCTCCAACGATAAGCGGAGTGAGGCTCATATTCTTATCGCGTGAATTAATATAAAGTGCACCGATCCCCTTTGGCCCATATATTTTGTGCGCAGAAAATGAAGCAAGGCTAATGTTCATGCGCTGTACATCAAATTCTATTTTGCCAAGCGCTTGCGTGGCGTCTGTATGAAGAGGAATATCATGCTCCTTACAGATCGCGCCTATCTCTTCAATTTTTTGTATTGAACCAATCTCGTTGTTAGCCGCCATAATCGAGACGAGATAGGTATCATCTCTTATTGCACGAGATATTGAGTCTGGAGATACGATACCGTCGCTTTGCGGCGGTAAATAGGTCACCTCCGTTCCCATTGATTCGAGCCTACCGCAACAATCAAGAACGGCCTTATGCTCAATTGTCGATGTGATGACATGCCCCTCTTTACCCCGATGCTGAAGGCCCATGATTGCAAGATTATTCGACTCGGTCGCGCCAGACGTGAATATAATATCGGCATGACTCATCGCATTTATTGATGTTGATATCGCTTGTCTTGCATCATCAACCGCTTCCATCGCTTTCCAACCAAATACATGGTTATTGCTAGCAGCATTTCCGTAAGCATGGGTAAAATAGGGCATCATAGATTGAAGTACATCGGGATCTAATGGCGTTGTAGCGTTGTTATCCAGATATATAGGTCGGGCTAGGTTATACATAATTTTCTACCTTAACAAAGATGAAATTATTTTCTTTATTATCTGACTATATCTGCTGGGCAGTAATGATATCGCCTTTGCTTACATCACCCTCTTCATTAACAAGATTAAGACGAATGGCGGTTGAAACACCAAGCATGTGGCTGAGCTGGAGCCCACGCACATATGCCAAAGCTCTCGACCAAGCGCAGTCCTCAAAAAACACCTCCAGAATAGCGTCCTGGCCTTTGTGATCGCCTGCGGCTCTCTCGAAATACTCCTTCGTAATTGCCGCACAGGTGAGTTTCTGCGTCGGCGCTTCGTAAGAAGCATCTGATGTCGGTGGCTTGCTATCAGCGAGATTTTTGGACACCATCCGTCGTGTGACAGTTTCGGGTATTTCCCCAGAAGCGAGGATATGGACAAGGTGCTGCCTGGCTGAATCTTCGTGAATAACGCGTATTTCACTGAGCGGGATCTGATATTTTTCAACTACGGGCAAGAAGACCTTCCTGATCGCGTCGTGGAGATGACTCAATCGGGGGTTCCGCTTTTGAGAATTAGTGAGGCTCTCTGTCAGGAATTGGAGACGGAATATCCCGTGATGATCAAACGCCACGGATATTCTCGGCAATTGGCCACATTTATCTTGGCTTTGCCTGGCGAACAGCAACGCAGCCTCAAAAGCTTTCAGCTGAGCCTCGACAACTATCTCATTATCCTTATCGAGATAAACTCGTGAATTCCCTGCCAGTATGCTTACATTAGTGTTTTGCTGATTCATTATTATTAATATCCCCATGATAGATCGAGTAACCGTAAAGATCCGTTAATTATTAGATCGGGGGACGTTCAGAGTGGCTGGTATAACACATGGAAAATAGTGCGTTCTTTATAACTAAAAGTTCGCTAAATACCGTTTTCTCTTGCAACCCCTGTTATATGAAATAAGTATCTCTTATATCAGACAAGGGTATATTTCCCAGAAAAAAAGCAAGGGTAAAGATTCACGTCTCTTTTTTATTCAAAAGTAGATCTTCATCTTATTTAAACTGAAAGTTAACGTATCTCTTTTATATCAAAAGTAGATCTCCATCTTGTTTAAGATTTTGAGCCGTCAAGATATCTAGGGGTGACTATCGTATTCAGCGTCGGGAGCAAAAAGTTGTACTATCTCCTGTGCTGGATCTGTATAACAGTGAAATCATATATCAAAGCAAATTAACTACTGTATCTACGTTAAAGTAAAATGAAGACTAAGCTTATAACTCGTGAAGGCTACAATAAGTTAAAGAAAGAACTAGATTACCTATGGCGTGAAGAGCGCCCGGAAGTCACCAAAAAAGTAACCTGGGCGGCAAGTCTCGGTGACAGAAGTGAGAACGCAGATTATCAATACAACAAGAAGAGGCTACGGGAAATTGATCGCAGGGTCAGATACCTTACCAAGGGTCTGGAAGAACTGAGATGTGTTGATTACTCACCTCAACAAGACGGGAAAGTGTTTTTTGGTGCATGGGTCGAGATAGAAAATGATCAAGGAGAGCTAAAACGTTTTCGTATCGTTGGATACGATGAAATCTTTGGTCGTAAAGACTACATATCAATCGATTCTCCAATGGCTCGGGCTTTACTAAAGAAAGAAGTTGGAGACAGCGTAATCGTTCATACACCAACAGGAGAAGCCATGTGGTACGTGAATGAGATCGAATATGTGAAATAGCCTGGCGGGCTATTTCAATATGACACAGATTATCGACCTCTTAATGTATGAGTTCTCTGACTTCAACTGACAAAATCTGTTTTCTTGGTTTGTATCTGGATGAGAACAGTTCTACTTTCCTAGAATCACAAAATTTCACGCAGTGCAGTAAATGGTAAAAATAAATAAACTATGGGACGAATCGCTCCACACGGTTTAAAGTGAAAGACAGCTACGATGTCCCTGTATTAAACGAGCATCGAGATTATCACAACGCCTGCGCACATGCCCAGGCGGAACTCCATGCCCATTGGAAATTGTAGCCACCAAGCCAACCGGTGACGTCTACTACTTCACCAATAAAATAGAGTCCTTTTACTTGATTAGCCTCCATCGTTTTAGATGAAAGCTGGTGGGTATCAATGCCGCCCATTGTCACTTCGGCGGTGCGATAGCCTTCAGTGCTGTTGGGTTGCACTTGCCATGATTGAAGGTTGGTTACTAACTGCCTTTGCTGAGCTGAGTTAAGTTGTTTAAGCGAGATATCCGGCAGCTGGCCGAGCGTTTGCAGACATTCCGTCAATCGCTTCGGTAATAATTTTGCCAGAGAATTTTTTACGCTTTGATTTGGGTGAGAACTTCGTTCTTGTTCTAGAAAATTTTCCAAATCAATATTTGGAAGTAAGTTAATACTCACAAATTCTCCGGGCTGCCAATAACTGGAAATTTGTAAAATTGCTGGGCCAGAAAGTCCCCGGTGGGTAAACAGGATATTTTCTTTGAACTGAGTGCCACTTTCTGCGGTAACAATAGCGGGAACGGATACACCAGAAAGCGTATGAAGTTGTTCTAGTAGTGGCTTATGCAAAGTAAAAGGGACGAGAGCGGCACGGGTTGGTAAGACTTTCAAACCAAACTGCTCTGCAATCTGATAACCAAAGGGAGTTGCGCCAAGACCTGGCATAGATAATCCTCCGGAAGCAATGACAAGCGAGTGGGTACTTACTTCTTTTCCATTAATGGTGATAACGAAATCCTGCTCTTTTTTTTCTACGAGGCTGACTTCGCTACGCAGACGGATAGTGACCTGACTGGCTTCACACTCTTTTAGCAACATATCAACTATCTGTTGGGCTGAATCATCACAAAAAAGCTGTCCCAAAGTTTTTTCGTGGTAAGCAATACCATGACGCTGAACCAGTTCGATAAAATCCCATTGTGTATAGCGGGCCAGTGCAGACTTACAGAAATGAGGATTAGCAGAAAGATAAGCCGATGGTTCTGTATACATATTAGTGAAGTTACAACGCCCACCACCGGACATCAAAATCTTACGTCCGGCCTTTTTGCCGTTGTCCAGAACTAGCACCCGTAAGCCGAGTTGCCCTGCCTGAGCCGCGCAAAACAAACCAGCCGCACCGGCACCAATAATAATTGCATCAAATCTTTCCACTGTTTTTCTCTTTATAACTGAATAATTTAATGGGGAATTTCCCCTAACATGTTGCATTTTTGATAAATTTACGGAGAAAAAGCTCTATATGACCTGAATTTGTCAAGTAAACTTATTTTTTGTCTTAGGATTGTCAATTTTTCAAAGTATGCATAACTATATGATATATAAGGGATGTTGTTATTCCTTATTGCTGTCGGGTTGTCATGAAATCAAAAAAAGTTCATATTTCACTTCCCCCGCTAGCATTTGTCACTGATAATGCGCCGCGTTCATGTCCAACTAACTGGCTTAACGTTTATGCTACATCTTTTTACTGGCCTGGATTTTCACACCAGCCTAATGTTAGTACTGGCACTGCTGTTTGTGCTGTTTTATGAAGCCATTAATGGCTTTCATGATACCGCGAATGCGGTAGCAACAGTTATTTATACCCGTGCTATGCGAGCACAGTTTGCTGTCGTCATGGCTGGGGTATTTAACTTTTTCGGTGTTCTTCTTGGTGGATTAAGTGTCGCCTACGCGATTGTACATTTACTCCCTACCGATCTTCTCCTCAATGTCAGTTCTGCTCATGGCCTTGCTATGGTATTTTCCATGTTGCTGGCTGCGATTGTTTGGAACCTTGGCACCTGGTATTTCGGTTTACCTGCATCCAGCTCTCATACCTTGATTGGTTCCATCATTGGTATTGGTTTGACCAATGCCATTGTGACCAATTCTTCTGTGGTTGATGCGTTGAATGTACCGAAGATGATACAGATTTTCCTGTCACTGATCCTTTCTCCTTTAATTGGATTAATCATCGCCGGGGCAATAGTGTTTCTGTTGCGTCGTTACTGGAATGGTACCAAGAAGCGCAAGCGTATTCATCTGACGCCGGCTCAGCGTGAAAAGAAAGATGGTAAGCGTAAGCCACCTTTCTGGACGCGTACTGCGCTAATTTTGTCTGCGGTAGGCGTAAGCTTCTCACATGGGGCGAATGATGGTCAGAAAGGCATTGGTTTGATTATGCTGGTGCTGATCGGTGTCGCTCCGGCGGGATTTGTCGTAAACATGAATGCTAATGGTTATGACATTGCTCGCACTTACGATGCGGTTACTCACCTGCAGCAATATTATCAGCAGCATGGTACAGCGTTATCTCATGCTATTGAACTGACGCCATCGGTAGCCATTGTTGAGAATGATCCGGAGGGGAAATTCCATTGCGACAGTACCCGTGCCGTGGTGGTTCTTAATCAAACAGAAAGCATATTGAAGGGTATTCAGAGTTACAGGGAGCTGAACTCTGAACAGCGTAACAATATGCGTCGTATGTTGATGTGTATTGCTGATACTGCGGAATCTGTGGCTAAACTGCCGGAAACCACTGCTGAAGAAGCTCGTTTCCTGAATAAACTGCGGAAAGACTTATTGCATACTGTTGAGTATGCACCGGTCTGGATCATCATCGCGGTAGCATTAGCACTGTCTTTGGGAACTTTGGTTGGCTGGAAACGTGTTGCGGTGACTATCGGTGAGAAGATTGGTAAGAAAGGCATGACCTACGCGCAGGGGGTTTCAGCTCAGATGACTGCTGCTGTTTCAATCGGTGTTGCGAGTTATACCGGGATGCCGGTTTCTACTACACAGGTGCTGTCTTCTGCGGTAGCAGGGACGATGTTGGTTGATGGTGGTGGTGTTCAGGGTAAAACAATCAAGAACATCATGTTGGCCTGGATACTGACATTACCCGTTTCAATCGCGCTGTCCGGTACTCTCTACTGGTTCGCTTTAAAATTGATTTAATCGTTCAACGGATAATTGAAAGGCGGTATGGGTTAACTATACCGCCTTTTGTTTTTTTGTTTTAATACCAAATCAACATAGAAATCAGGCAAACAACAACTAATCCACTCAGAGCACTTGTCAGAATAAATTGCTTCCTCAGTCTTTCACAACGAAGAACCACCTCCGGATCATGATGGTCAAGGTAACGTTGTGAATTGATATAGCGCACCAACCGCATTTGCTTATTAAGCTGCCCATGAGTAGTAAAAAAGCCGTTACCGTCTACTGATTGGTAAAGCAAGGGATCGGACTGACGAAGAATAGACAGCAATACCCGCAGTGAAGAGAAGTAGCGCATCATATTCATAATGCAGACAAGACACAGTGCCCAAAATAGCGCAATTGTACTGAACATAATCCCCTCCTGAGAATGGTTAGCCAGAGCTGTCACAAATAAGGAAAAAATTAAAATTGTAGGCGACGGCACCCTTATATTTATTGTAGGAAAGATAGTCAGATAGTACAAAAAAACCCTTTCTTGTGGCTTAAATTTGGGCAAATCCATAAAATGACGGTCAAGTTGTGGTGATTGTTGCCGATACCAGATGGTAATAGTCAGAAGCGTTAATCCCTTAATGTGATGATATTTTGATAATAAGTACGGCTTATATAATGGAATTAATCATAGATTCCATTATCTGAGTTGTTGTAACCACTGAGTAGTTCAATGTAGTGGGAAATAAGGCTTTTTTGTGTATCAGATAAACCTGTGCCACTGATTTCTATGTCTAACTCATTGTAGGTAAATGAATTTATGACTGAGTTAATATGGTAGAGGGGAAGTACCAATGTCATGAATCTGCTGCTAATCTGGAATTTAATTTTTTAGAATGAAAAATAGTCAAATTCAGGTGTTATGAAGATTGATAAAACACTAAATAGGAATGTAAATGGCAAACTTAATTTATTTAACTTTAAAAGGTCGTAAGCAAGGGGTTATTTCGGCGGGTTGCTCATCCACATAATAAACGCATACAGGTTCTGAGCCACAGGAAACTCTATCTTTACGATACAAGAGTATCACGTGGCCCCATCATATTGCAGGAATCAGTGCTTATAGTATTTGGGATGATAGGAACTATTAACATATTTAACGACCGAGCATAACTAAATATTCTTAGTTATGCTTAGATAATTATCTTATTTATAATTCATGTATTGTGTTTACGACGAGCAATGATATATGGGATACAACATGAATATGCAAGAACAAATGAAGCATAATGTAAAAAATCATCATTTGTTGTGTCTATATTTAGCAAAGGGATAAAATCAAAATGAAAAACATAAAGATGAAAAGCAGATAGAGATAATGGTAATATTATAGCATAAAGATGATAATAGATATTATCTGATATTAAAAGCTTTTTTATGAAAACATATGTAGGTCTTAGTATTATCAAAGTATCCTCTTGCCCACGAATTTCTTCCGTAGAATTCATCTAAAACATCCATCATAATCCTCTTCTTTAAAATATTGTCATGTATCGTTATCTACATTAATAAAATAAACAAATTGAACAAATCTATTTCCAGATTATAGTGATCTGCAATCCAAATCTGACAAGCCGGAATTATCTGAAAATGACCCCATATTTCATTAAAGCGATTATTTAATTTCGATCGCCATTAGTATCGGTTCTGACAATCAATTGCCACTCTTGAGCTATGTTAGTGGTGATTTTGGGGAGAGAACAGAGCTCCTTTATTGCTTGTAATTTCTTTTCTATAGACTGTGCAGTGGTAAATTCCAGGCTCGGGAACTTTACCTCCTGGTGAATACTTTAGATGTCCAACGAGTTTTTCTGTCCATACAGCCTGTTGTGCTAGCAGACGTCGCTGACGGATACTGGCTGTAGAAGTGGAACTCAGAGCATGTTCAATACTATAAAGGATCAATTTCGCGTCGGAAAACAGAGAGCCCAGTGTCTCAATGATAAGTTCAATATCCTGTTGGAACATAAAATAATCCAGAGAAAAGGCGATTCTCTGAATTATTTCAAAGATACAGAGTTGTTCAAGATGTCTTAACCGGACAGCATTACCTTCAAAGAAGGTGGTTTAAGGATTACAATAAATGTATGTTGTTAGTGGATAAACTTTGCGAAGATGCTTTGTTTCTGTTTGCGGGTTGTATCAATCAATACCTCAGATTATTAGGATTTCACGTAAGAAATGCTATTTGAAAATGGAAAGACATAGGGTGAACAAGAAAGACCATAAAACCAGAGTCTGATTTTGTTCTCCATCAAGTGGCAGGAATGGTAATTGTGGTATATGTTGTTTGGTGAATGTTCTAGTAATAAACATAGCATAGTGGCGATTTGCCCTGCCAACTCATTAACTAGCATTATGGAAGGAGTTCGCTTATGGCTTATAAACATATTCTTGTTGCGGTTGATTTATCCCCGGAAAGTCAGGTGTTGTTGCAAAAAGCTGTCTCCGTGGCAAAACCGTACAATGCCAAAGTTTCCCTGATCCATGTTGATGTTAACTATTCCGATCTCTACACCGGTTTGATTGACGTTAATCTCGGTGACATGCAGCAGCGTATTACTGATGAGACCCGCAATGCGTTGAAAGATCTTTCCGCAGAGTCAGATTATGGTATTCAGGAAACTTTGAGTGGTAGCGGTGATCTGGGACAGGTATTGGTTGATGCAATTAAAAAATATGACATAGATCTGGTTGTTTGTGGTCATCATCAGGATTTCTGGAGCAAACTGATGTCTTCTGCTCGTCAGTTAATCAACACCGTTCATGTTGATATGCTGATCGTTCCTCTGCGTGATGATGAATAACCACAAATTGAAAAACTATTCGATTAAAATGCCTGCTTATGCAGGCGTTTTTTTTGGTGGAATGAGGTGTTTTCGGGTTTGTTCCTGATGCAATCAAGAAATTTTTTTTACCATTCTGTAAAAAAACTTCTTGAAAGGTGAATATAGAACAGTGATATATTCAAAGAGCAAACACAACTTACCTCACATTTTCGACAAAAATAATTATCAGAAGATTGTGGGGAGACATCACAACCGAAGTAAAAAAGGAAGAGTTAAATGAGCTGTTTACTATCTTTGTCTTCATTTCTTGGATCAATTCAACGCAGGGATGAGTATCAACCCGAATATCTCCAGGCTGTCCGAGAAGTTTTCACCTCACTGTGGCCGTTTCTTGAACAAAACCCAAAATATCGTGAACAAAGTTTACTGGAGCGTATGGTAGAGCCGGAAAGGGTTATTCAGTTCCGGGTTTGTTGGGTCGATGATCAGGGCAAGGTTCAGGTAAATCGTGCATGGCGGGTACAGTTCAACTCAGCCATTGGCCCATATAAAGGCGGTATGCGTTTTCATCCATCGGTAAACCTCTCTATTCTGAAATTCCTTGGTTTTGAACAAACTTTGAAAAATGCACTAACAACCTTACCAATGGGTGGAGGTAAAGGTGGTTCAGATTTTGATCCTAAAGGAAAAAGTCAGGGCGAAGTGATGCGTTTTTGTCAGGCGTTAATGACAGAATTGTACCGCCATCTGGGACCAGATACCGATGTTCCCGCAGGTGATATTGGTGTGGGTGGCCGTGAAGTGGCTTTTATGTCAGGGATGATGAAAAAGCTCTCTAATAATACGGCTTGCGTCTTCACTGGCAAGGGACTCTCTTTTGGTGGTAGTTTGATTCGCCCAGAAGCAACGGGTTATGGTCTGGTTTATTTCACCAATGCTATGTTAAAACGCCATGGTATGGGCTTTGAAGGTATGCGTGTGTCAGTTTCCGGTGCAGGTAATGTTGCGCAATATACGATTGAAAAATGCATGGCATTGGGTGCGAAAGTGGTTACTGCTTCTGATTCTGGTGGCACAGTGGTTGATGAGGAAGGATTTACGCTGGAGAAACTGGCTCACCTTGAAGAGATTAAAAACCAGCACTATGGCCGTGTGGAAGAATATGCCAAAGAGCGGGGACTGACTTTCTTACAGGGATTGCAACCTTGGTCTGTACCAGTGGATATCGCTTTGCCGTGTGCTACTCAGAATGAGTTGGATCTGGATGCGGCCAAAGTTCTTATCAAGAATGGTGTTAAAGCTGTCGCTGAAGGGGCAAATATGCCTGCAACTATTTCCGCAACTGAAGCCTTTATTGACGCGGGAGTGTTATTTGCACCGGGTAAAGCAGCTAACGCGGGAGGTGTGGCAACATCTGGCCTGGAAATGGCGCAAAATGCGGCACGTTTAGGCTGGAAGGCTGAGAAAGTGGATGCACGTTTGCATCACATCATGCTGGATATTCATCACGCTTGTGTTAAGTATGGTGGCGAGGGTGAACAGACCAATTATGTTCAGGGGGCAAATATTGCTGGATTTGTCAAAGTTGCTGATGCCATGCTTGCCCAGGGCATTTTGTGAATTAAAGGTATCAGCCGCAATATGCGGCTGACTTTTCAGCAAGGATAAATATCAAAACGGTGGTTTTTCGTGGTGATAGCCGCTGATGCAGCTACTCCAGCTAAGGGTTCTGCATAATCAGGCCGTTTTACTACAACACGGCGTTTTGCTAAAGCGCGAGCAGGGACTAGCAAATGATTAGCATCTTCATCAGCGCCAACCAGAGATTGAAACACCCGCATCTCTTTTTTCACCAGTGCACTTTTCTGCTTGTGTGGATACATCGGATCAAGATAAACAACATCAGGCTGTGGGGTAATATCAGCTAATGCGGTAATACTAGAGGCATGGAGCAGTGTCATACGTTCTTGCAGCCACCCACCAATTTCTGCATCTTGATAGCCACGCTGCAGCCCATCATCCAGTAATGCAGCGACCACAGGATGGCGTTCCAGCATCCTTACATGACAACCCAGTGATGCTAATACAAAGGCATCGCGCCCCAGACCTGCGGTAGCATCCACGACTGTTGGCAGATAATCTTTTTTGATTCCTACGGCCTTAGCAACGGCTTCACCTCGGCCACCTCCAAAGCGACGGCGATGTGCCATTACACCTGACACAAAATCCACATAGATGCCACCCAGCTTGGGTTCATCTAGTTTGCGGAGTTCGAGGTGTTGAGGTGTCAGAACCAGCGCCATCACTGCGCTCTCGTCATGTACGAGATTCCAGCGCTCTGCCAGTTGAGATAAGGCGCTGCTATCAGCGCCTTGTTCACAGATTAAACAGATATCCACCTAAATTATCCTTTGATACCAGCCTTACGCAGCATTGCATCCAGTTTTGGTTCACGGCCACGGAAGCGTTTGAACAGCTCCATTGGCTCTTCTGAACCGCCACGGGACAAAATGTTATCAAGGAAAGATTGTCCGGTTTCGCGGTTGAAAATACCTTCTTCCTCGAAACGGGAGTAAGCATCGGCTGCCAACACATCAGCCCACAGATAACTGTAGTAGCCAGCGGCATAACCACCGGAGAAGATATGAGTGAATGAGTGTGGGAAACGGCCCCATTCAGGTGAAGGCACTACGGAGACCAATTTCTTCACTTCCTTTAAGGTCTTCATAGTCTCAGCACCTTTCTTTGGATCATACTCAACATGCAGACGAAAATCGAACTGACCAAACTCAAGCTGACGCAAAATCCGCATAGCAGCCTGATAGTTTTTCGCTGCTAAAAGGTTATCCAACATGGATTGTGGGAGAGGTTCTTGAGTTTCGTAGTGACCAGAGATAAATGCCAGTGCTTCTGGTTCCCAACACCAGTTCTCCATGAATTGGCTTGGCATTTCAACGGCATCCCACGGTACACCATTGATACCGGAGACACCGGCAATTTCAATCTGAGTCAGCATCAGGTGTAGACAGTGGCCAAACTCGTGGAACAGCGTATTGACTTCATTGTGAGTGAATAGCGCTGGTTTATTGCCAACAGGTTTGTTGAAGTTACAGTTCAGATAAGCGACAGGTTTTTGCAGTTCGCCGTTGGAGCGACGCATTTTGCTGATACACTCATCCATCCAAGCGCCACCACGTTTATTCTCGCGTGCGTACAGATCCATATAGAAGCTACCGCGCAACTCATTGGTGTCATCGTACAGATCAAAGAAACGAACATCCGGGTGCCAGGTTTCTACATCATGGCGTTCTTTAGCAGTAATACCATAAATACGGCGAACAACTTCGAATAGCCCTTCAACAGCCTTTTGTTCAGGGAAATAAGGACGTAATTGCTCATCATTGATAGAGAACTCGTACTGTTTTTGTTTCTCGCCGTAGTAAGTCATATCCCAAGCTTCCAGCTTGTGGGCACAATGATGCCATTTAGCAAAACCTTTTAACTCATCGACTTCTTCTTTGCCTTGTGGATGCGCACGTTTTGTCAAATCATTCAGAAAATCCAAGACCTCCTTAGGGGTTTTTGCCATTTTGGTTGCAAGGGATTGCTCAGCATAATTTTTGAAACCAAGCAATTGAGCCTGTTCGTGACGCAGCGCAAGGATTTCGGCGATCACTTCGCTGTTATCCCATTTACCTGCATTTGGCCCTTGATCGGATGCACGGGTATTGTAGGCGTGGTAAATTTCCCGACGCAGTTCACGATTATCTGCATAGGTAATAACCGGCTGGTAACTTGGTGCCTCTAAAGTTAATAGCCAACCTTTTTGTCCTTTGGCTTCTGCTTGAGCTTTAGCGGCGGCAATCGCGCTTTCAGGCAGACCAGACAGATCTTTCACGTTAGTAATTAATTTGGTCCAGCCCATAGTGGCATCAAGCACATTATTGTTGAATTGCGAACTTAAATCTGACAAACGGGCGCTAATCTCGCCATAACGTTTCTGCTTCTCTTCAGGCAGACCAATACCTGATAGCTTAAAATCCCGCAGTGTATTTTCGACAACTTTGCGTTGAGGCACAGAGAGTTTCTCAAACTCAGCACTTTCACGTAATGACTTATACGCTTGATACAACCCTTTGTGCTGACCTAGCCAGGTACTGAATTCGGACAGTAATGGCAAACTCTCTTCATAAACGGCGCGTAATTCTGGGCTGTTTTTAACCGAATTGAGATGATTGACCGGTGACCATGCACGGGATTGTTTATCATTTGCTTCGGCCAGTGGTTGGCACAAATTATCCCAGGTAAAAACGGTATTCTCGGTCAATATTTTTTCGACGGTTTGGCGATAATTGGCAATCACTTCTTTTACGGCGGGAACAACATGTTCTGGTTTAATAGAAGAAAATTTTGGTAAACCTGATGGAACGAGTAACGGATTAGTCATATAAAGCGTCCTGTTTATGTTTTGGATACATTGCTGAGCGGAGCAACCTTGTATCGTAATAGGTATCGGCTAATAAGATGTAGGTAAAATTCGACAAACTCAACGCGAATGTTGAGTTTATGAACAATAAAATTTAATGCTTTTTAGCAAATTGAGAATGATTTCAGCAAACGGATTCAGAAGCCAGATAATCTGCGCTATGATTGGCTGCTTTTCATAATTCTTTGGTATTTATAGGGAAGATCATCGTCCCCGGTGGGGCGGCTGGACTTCAAATCCAGATGAGGCCGCCAGCGGTCTCTGGCAGGTTCGACTCCTGTGATCTTCCGCCAATTAAGCTCTCCTGAACGCCACTAAGCTCGGAAAATCCCTTATAACACCTGCAATTAATCTACTTTAGCGAATATTGCGGCACTGAAAGATTTACTGAAAAAAGGAAGTAACATCGCTGCTCATTTTCCAATCAAAAATCAATATGGGGGCATTAATGGGACACCCGCATTTACCTGATTCAATTTAATATCAATATCGTTAGTCTGCAAATGCGACTCGTGATCGCAATAAGTTCGAAGGTCCAAGAGGTTATTGGGGCAGACAAAAAAATACTATCAGATATTAAAGAAAAAATTCCGGCAGAGTTTCAAAGTATCGTTTACCCTAAACTAAAACTTGTTTGCTAAATGTGCACTGATTAAGGAGGGAACACCTCCTTTTTTATCGATAGGGTTTTCAGTTGTATATTTAAGAGTATTAGAAATTCTTTCATTTTAATAATAAGATAATTATATGAGATTTATTTTATATTTTTGTTATTATAATGGGTGAATGGGGGTTATTATAATATTTCCTATAAACAACCACATGATTAATATTCCGCTTGTAATTTCCATGAAATATAATATTAAAATGTTATGAGCTATTTGTTTGTTTTTGAAGTAATACCATTGATTTTATCTTTTATAGAGTAGATGGAAATAACAGAGATATTTCTTATTATCATTTATATCTGTCATTATGTTCGATGGAAAAAATTAACCAGATATTATTTTTATTGCAGGCTGTAATATATTTTTATTTATTTTTACTAATAAAACATTGATTTTAAATTAGTTAAATTTATTTTTTTATTTTATTGACAATACATTAATGGCATCTATAGTTATATGTATTAGATAAGGCAGCAATATGGCATCAAAAATGCTGTATATATTATCTAAATGCTGGATAAATTCCTAACAGGCACTTATTTTCTAGTGAAAATGGTTACAATTTTATATGGGCAAGATAAATAGCTTATTGTTTGTTAATTTGAACTATATTAGTTATTTATCAATTAGTTACATTAAATTGTGGAGTTTATAATTATGATTATTAAGAAAGATATTCTGTTACATGAAGAGCTGATTGTAGATGATGAATTGAAAGTGGGTAAAGTAGAGAAGGTCTGGATTGATATTCTGTCACCCAGTTCAGTTATCGTTAGTCTGAATATTTTAGGCGTGGTTGAAGATTTCCATCTATTACTGGTTGATGGTGAAAAAGATAAAGAGAAGATTGTGCTGCTCTACCTTTCTCTTTTACGTGTTCTTCATGAAAAATTAGATGTAAAAGTAAAAGTTGCAAAAAGTAAGTTGATGAAGCTGAAATATATCGTAGGTGTAGAGATTTAATCAATATTGATTAAACCCCTGAATGAGTGCGTGGAATAATATATTTGGTAGAATAATTTAATTTGGTTTGAAGGATATAATCAGATAGAGCTGATTTTATCAAAATCCAGAATGTGTTTTCTATTATATGCACTTAACTCCAGGCAGAATAGTTATATTAACATTCTGCCTGTTTCTATTGGAGTGAATTATATAGGGTCGAAGAAACTATATCTTGTAAATTGAGCTTTGTTAATCTTGAATAATATTCTATGAGGCAATAATGACATTGAAAATAATAACATCAACTCAGTTTTATAGTACTTAAATTTAATTACTTTACAAATTTAAATGTCCATATATTATTGTATGCAGACAAGTTTATAACGTTGAGTTAGGTCTTGCATTATTACTGTTATTTAATGTCTTGTAGTGAAAAAATAAAATTTTTAACATTTTTTTACCGTTTTAAATAACAAAACTTATAATCTCTTACTGAATTTATTAACCGGGAGGAAATCATATTTATTTAATTCTCGAACTGAAAGATACCTAAGCTAATAATATTACGCATGACTGAATATTTAAACTGAGGAGTCACCATTGATGGTGTTAGGGTCGCAATTAATACAGTGAATATAGTTTTAAGGCGACATAATATTCAAATATCAGGAGAAGACATGCTTGACCCAAATTTAATAGATAGTGATAGTAAAATTTCTTCCCCAGTTAATTCTTTTAACGAATGGGACCCACTTGAAGAGGTTATTGTTGGTGTGGTTGATGGCGCCAGATTTCCTGGCTGGCATATGGCGATAGAGCCGGTATTACCTCCGAACCAGATTGAAACTTTTCACCGGAATGCTGGTCGGTCATTTCCAAAAGAGCAGATTGAGGCTGCATCCAAAGAGTTAGAAGAGTTTGTTCATATTCTCGAAAGTGAAGGGGTTAAAGTACGTCGGCCTGAGCCTCAAGATCAATCTCAGGTATTTGGGGCGCCCGGTTGGAGCAGTACAGGGCTATATTGTGCCATGCCTCGTGATGCCCTGTTAGTTATTGGTGATGATATTATTGAGTGTCCTTTGGCATGGCGTTCCCGTTATTTTGAAACTGCTGCATATAAAACTCTACTTAAAGATTACTTTAAGCAAGGAGCGAGATGGAGCGCAGGACCAAAACCACAGTTGATAGATGAACAATATGATTTCGAATGGTATCAGGATGATGGCAAGGAAAGTACTCGTCTTGCTGTAACTGAGTTTGAACCGACATTTGATGCTGCGGACTTTATTCGTTGCGGGCGAGATATTATTGCGCAAAAGAGTCATGTGACGAATGAATTTGGTATCGAATGGCTTCGTCGTCATATAGGTGATGATTATCGTATTCACGTTTTTGAATTTAACGATGATAGCCCTATGCACATTGATGCCACATTTGTTCCAATGGCACCTGGGAAACTGCTGATTAATCCAGAAAAGGTGTTAAAGATTCCTGAACTGTTTAAAGGATGGGATGTGCTACATGCCCCTCAACCCATTATTCCTGATGATCATCCTTTATATATGACCAGTAAATGGATCAACATGAATATTCTGATGTTAGATGAAAAGCGGGTAATTGTTGAAAAACAAGATGAACCCATGATCGCTGCGATGAAACGTTGGGGCTTTACTCCGATTCCATGTAATTTCAGGAATTTTAATTCCTTCGGTGGTTCCTTCCATTGTGCAACAGTGGATATAAGACGACGCGGAAGTTTACAATCTTATTTTAACTAGGAGCAACTATGGCTATCTGGCGATATTCTTATTGGGATTCAGTAATGTTTATATTAAGTATCTTGCATATGATAGCCACTGTTACCCTGGTTGTATATTGGGATAATTTCACTATTATGAGTTGGCTGGGTAATATTGTGTTGCTGACACTGATGACAACCTACAACATAATAGTGATATCACATTTTTTTAGCCATACACCCTGGTTTGTTTCTCGAACCATGAATATGTTTGTGTCTATACTGAATTCAATGAATATTGGTCAATCTGTACAGGCTTATCACCTGTCCCATGTTCGTAATCACCACAAATATAATAACGACCGGGGAATCGGTGAAAATGGACCGCAGGATACGTCTTCTACCTTTATAAATGGAAAAGAAATAGGCGAACATAATACACTTTGGAACTATTCTGCTCTTGGTGGAATCATCACGCTATATAACAGTTTTGTGCGTATGTTTTGGGCTTTATTTATCTGGCATAAACCGTTGAGCAAAGTTGATAATGGATATGAAAAACTTCTTTCGATGGATGGAAAAAAGAAGGCTGAAGAGTTATGGCAATTGAGATTAGATCGATTATTTCAGGCGGTGTGGATTATTATTTTATTCACTTTATCCTGGAAATGGGCTTTATTTTTCTATTTACCTTCTCTCTATTTTTCCTTTGCTCTGGTCAATATACAAAACTACTATGAACATTATGGGGCTCAGCCAGAGAACAGGTTTGCAAATTCAGTCAGCTATTATGGGCGAATTTATAATTTATTGACATTTAATGATGGTTATCATCAGGAGCATCATATTTCAGGCAACACTCATTGGAAGTCGTTACCTGATCTCCGTAAGAAATATTCAACTAAGCTTTCTGCACAGGAAAGAGTTGTCAGCCCAGTACCTGCAATATTGGGTTTTTTACACAAACGTAGACCGTTATTGCATAGATCTATAAATAAAAAATAGTTTCAGTTAATTATTATTGGCTTTATGGAAAGTCCGACGAATTTATTATTAAATGAGTCTGCTACGATGCAAGAAAAATTCGGTATTAGAGGGACAAAGCTGGCAAAGTCAGAATTTATTGTATACGAAACATCAAATAATATATACCCAATAGATTTCAAGATGCATTGCGACGGCAAGGGAGCGAATCCCCGGGAGCATAGATAACTATGTAACCGGGGTGAGCGAGTGCAGCCAACAAAGAAAGAAAATAATTGAGAATTTTTGGCATTCTTCAACATTCACTCCCCGTTACGGAGATGGCATTGATGGTGTTGAGGGATGTTTTATCGGGGCATCCCATATTGAAAAAAATACCCGCCAATATATAGAAGAAGTAGAAAATTTCCGCCCGGCAATGACTACATGCAGTACTGAATGGTAGTGTTATCTCGGTACCAGAACGACGATTGCTTGTGACTTGTTTTATGGGAGTGCAGCAAAATGGTGATCTTATCTATCTGGTGGACATAAGTCATGATATTGAAAATAGTTCCACAGATATTTGACCATAGTAAGATATGCATCTACATTTAAATGACTAATGTAAAATATTGTAAGACGCATACTATGTTATTACTTGCATGTACACTGATTGCATCTGCTGGCTTAGCATTAACAGCAGTAGATGTGTACATGCATTTTTTCATTTCTCCCCCTGTTTTACCGCCACCTCCTTGTAATACTCTCGTTTCTGAGAAATGGTTTGCATGCAACGTATTGCCAGATTTGGTTGTGCTGGCTTAGTTAAAACGTAAGACAGGTGTGATTCCCATGATTTATAAAGCCCTATGGGTCTCTTATGGCTCGACTTTGCTGTTTGTGTTGTTGTGGAGCAGTGGTGCAATTTTTTCGCGGTGGGGACTCGACCACAGTACCGCGTTTGCCATTCTCTCAATGCGTTTTGCTGTTGCGCTTATTTTTTTGATATTTCTGGGATTATTGTTCGGGCGTAAGGGCCATTTCCTGCCTGAACAGGGTACGCGTAAACAAGTAGCCAGTACCGGCGTTCTGCTAATTGGCGGTTATTCTATTTGTTATTTTTTCGCGTTGGACAATGGAATTACTCCCGGCGTTCTGGCTACAGTGATGGGAATTCAACCGATTATTACATTGTTAGTCATTGAGCGCCGTTTTTCGGTTGTACGTTTGGCGGGTTTATTGTTAGCGTTGCTGGGTTTGATATTAGTGGTGTATCAAAGTCTCGTGCTATCCCGGTTTTCTCTTGCCGGTATTACTTTTGCTTTGGCGGCATTGGCTTGTATGAGTATCGGTGCGATTTTACAGAAACGAATTCATCAGGCTCCTTCTGCGGTTTTACCTCTACAATATAGTGTTAGCCTATTGCTTTGCTTGCTATTTATTCCTTTTCAGCCTTTTGAATTTCAATTGGTACCTGGTTTTATTATTTCGTTATTATGGCTTGGATTAGTCATTTCCGTTGTGGCTCAATTATTACTTTACCGACTTATTCGAGCAGGTAATTTGGTGAATGTAACCAGTCTTTTTTATCTCGTTCCTGGTGTGACCGCTGTAATGGATTATTTGTTTTTAGGAAATGCCTTGCCTGCTCTAAGTTTATTGGGAATGGTAGCCATTTTGTCAGGGCTTATCCTGGTCTTTCGTACAAAGAAAATATCTCTTTCCACCGAATAAATCTGTATTTGCCGGGTTGTGATCAGCCTGGCAGTTCCCTCGTGGATTTAAGCACCTCAGTTACTTTGTATTGCTCCTTATATATTAAATGGCAATCATTATCATTTGTATGTTATCTATTTCCACCTTACAGTACTGCCCGCATATGTCGTATTACCAAATTGCATATATATGTCATGTTTGTATCACGTTAAATTATTAGGGAATTAATGATGGAATCAGCGATATCTACAGATAATATTAAATTGTTTATTAAAAAAATAGACGAACTGGTTAATATTGAAGATAAAAAAAAGGGTGGGGCTCTCGCTGTTGCTGTTACCCTCGGTGATGAAATGATTTATCAGCGCCATATCGGACAAGCCAGCATTGAACATGCTGTTGCTATACAGCCTAATACTAAATTTTATTTGGCGAGTGACTCAAAACAATTCACAGCTTTTTGTATTGCTTTGTTGGAGAAAGAAGGAAAGCTCAACGTTAAGGATAAGGTCTGGCAATATTTGGATGATTTTCCTGCGCGTTTTTCTGATATTACCATTGAGCATCTTATTCACCATACCAGCGGGTTACGGGATACGTTTTTACTTTATAATCTGGCAGGTAAAAACTCAGATTTTGACTACTGCAATGCTGATTTAGTCAGAAAGCTGACTCAACGGCAACAGATACTTAGCTTTACCCCAGGGGAATATCATCTTTATAGCAACACGGGCTATTATTTTTTAGGGGAAATAATCAGCGTGGTTTCAGGTCAGACGTTGAGGAAATATGCAGAAGAAAATGTTTTTACCCCATTAAAAATGAAAGATACCGTTATTTGTGACGATATAACCGAGATTATCCCTAATCGGGCGATGGGTTACACTTATAACGAAGATTCACACCAGTGGATAAGAAGCGATATCAACAATTCTGTGGTAGGTAGTGCAGCGGTTTATTCCACTGTGAATGATTTGTGTCGTTGGATTAGAGCATTTTATTCGCCATCTATTGTTCAGGATCTGTTGCCTCAATTATCTCGTACACCAGATTTAATCAATGGCAATCGCAATAAGTATGCTTACGGTTTTGATATTGACCAACACGAAGGGCAAAGGATAATACAACACAGTGGTACTTATGCTGGCTTCAGAGCTAATATTGTTATCTTACCAGATGTTAAATTAGGTATTGCGATTACTTCTGCAACAAATGTTAATGTTGCTAAATGGGTGGATAAAAATATTGATATATTGTTCAACACTGATATTAAGCCAGAAAATCCGCATTGTCTAACCAGTGATATTGATATCACTGGTATTTTCCGAGGGAGAGAGTCTTATCCTTATATTATTACCAAAGAAGATGTTTATTTGTTAAGTAATTTGTTAGAAAACAGTAATCCAATAATCTTTAACTCTGACGGTACATTCCAGGGGAAAGGCGGTAAAATCCGGTTCAGGCCCATTATTGAAAAAGACAATGTTATTGCATTGGAACAGATTGATGAAAATGGCAATGTCTTTTATCTTAAAAAGCAAGTTGATGATGGTGGCGTCGATATTCAGCGATTATTAGGGATTTATTATAGCCATGAAATGGAAGCAGTTGTTTCTGTTATATCCTCTGGCAATGGGATTGGTATTGATGGGATTATCTTTCCGGGTAAAAAGGAAGTTTTGCAGCGAATTTACGGGAATAGTTATTTCTCTCCCAGCAATGAGCTGATTATTGATTTTAAATTAGATCCTGATACCCATAAACCTCATCTTTATATCAGTGATTCACGTTGTTGGAAGATAGAATTTGTTGCAGTTTAATTTATAAAGTGATCAATCAGGCAGAACTATTATATTTATGTTCTGCCTGTTTTTCGTAAATATCAGTTCTCATAGTTACTTTATATTGCCGCTCACACATTAAATGATAATCGTTGTCACTTGGATATTTCCTGTTTACGTCTTACAGTACAGCCCACATATGTATTGCTATTAATCTGAAATATATATGTTCTATTTTATTATTTTAAATAAGGAAATTAATGATGGAATCGACAATATCTACAGATAAAATTAAATCCTTTCTCAAGAAAATAGACGAATTGGTTAATATTGAGAATAAAAAAAGAGGGGGAGCACTCGCGGTTGCTGTTATTCACGGAAATAAAATTATTTATCAACGCCATATTGGAAAGTCTAATATTGAACATGCTGTTGCTGTAAAACCTAATACGAAATTCTATTTGGCGAGTGTTTCAAAACAATTTGCTGCTTTTTGTATTGCCTTGTTGGAGAAAGAAGGAAAGCTCTGCATCAAGGATAAAGTTGGACAATATTTGGATTACTTTCCCACAGAATTTTCTGATATTACTATTGAGCATCTTATTCACCATACCAGTGGGTTACGGGATGAATTTATGCTTTATAACCTGGCAGGTAAAAATTCCGACTTTGATCATCGCCATATTGATTTGGTGAGAAAACTGACCCAACGGCAACATTCACTTAATTTCACACCTGGGGAATATCATCTCTATAGCAACGCAGGCTATAATTTACTGGCGGAAATAGTCAGCGTAGCTTCAGGTAAATCGTTGAGGAAATATGCGGAAGAAAATATCTTCATTCCATTAAAGATGAAAGATACCTTTTTCTACGATGATATAACCGAGATTATTCCTGATCGGGCGATGGGTTACGCTTATAACGAAAAGTCACACCAGTGGAGAAGAGATGATCTCAACGATGTTGTGGTGGGTGGTTCAGGGCTGTATTCTACGGTAAATGATTTGTGTCGTTGGATTAGGGCATTTTATTCTCCATCTATTGTCCAGGATCTGTTGCCTCAATTATCCCGTACACCAGATTTAACCAATGGCAATCGTAATAATTATGCCTACGGTTTTATGATCAGCCAACGCGCAGGGCAAAAGATAATACAACATGGTGGTTTATATACTGGTTTTAGATCTCATGTTTGTATTTTACCGGATGCTAAATTAGGTATTGCGATTACTGCGGCAACAGGTGCTGAGGCGAGTGAATGGGTGGAGAAGAATATTGATATATTGTTTAACAGTAGCCATATTGAGCCAGAAAAATCCTATTGCCTAACCAGTGATATCGATATCACCGGTATTTTCCGCGGGGCAGAGCCTTATCCTTATATTATTACCAAGGAAGACACTTTTTTATTAGGTAATTTATTCGAAAAAGGTAAACCTATTATCTTTAACTCTGATGGCACATTCCAGGAAGAGGGAGGTAAAATCCGGTTCAGACCTATTATTGAAAATGACAATGTTATTGAACTGGAACAGATTAATGAAAATGGCAATGTCTTTTATCTTAAAAAGCAGATTGATGACGGTGGTGTCGATATTCAGCTATTGTCAGGGCGTTATTATAACCATGAAACAGAAGCAACGCTGGTTATTTCTGTTTCTGGTGATGGGATTGATATTGATGGAATTGTTTATCCAGGTAAAAAAGAAGTCTTACGGCGGATTTACGGGAATAGTTATTTCTCTCCTGGTACTGAACTGATTATTGATTTTGAATTCGAGCCTGATACTAATAAACCGCGTCTCTATATCAATGATGCACGTTGTTGGAAGATAGAGTTCATTAATATTAAATAAGGAAACTAATAATGGAACTGACGATATCTAGAGATAATATTAAGTTTCTTCTCAAGAAAATAGATAATTTAATTGATATTGAAAATAAGAAAAATGGCGGCGCCCTTGCGGTTGCTGTTACTCATGAAAATGAAACCATCTATAAGCGCTATATTGGGCAAGCCAGCATTGAACATTCTGCTGCGATAACTCCAAATACGAAATTCTATATGGCGAGTGTTTCAAAACAATTCACGGCTTTTTGTATTGCTTTGCTGGAAAAATCCGGAAAGCTCAACGTTAAAGATAAAGTTGGGAAATATGTGGATTATTTCCCAACACGTTTCTCTGATATTACCATTGAGCATCTTATTCATCATACCAGTGGGTTACGAGATAAATATGTCCCTTATGGCTTGGCAGGTAAAAATTCAGATTTTGATCATCGTAGTATAGATTTATTAAGAAAACTAATTAAACGGCAACAGGCACTTAATTTCACTCCGGGAGAACGCTTTCGTTATAGCAATACGGGCTATAATTTGTTGGCAGAAATTATCAAAGTAGTTTCAGGTAAATCGTTAAGAGAATATGCGAAAGAAAATATTTTTATTCCGTTAAAGATGAATAATACCTCTTTCTACGATGAAGTTACTGAGATTATCGCTGATCGGGCGATAGGTTATGTTTATAACGAAGATGCAAAACAATGGATAAGATCGGATCACAACGATTCAACTATAGGTAGTGCGGGGCTTCGTTCTACAGTGAGTGATTTATGTCGCTGGATGAAGGCATTTTATTCACCATCGATTGTCCGGGACATGTTGCCTCATTTATCTCGTATGCCAAATTTAGCCAATGGCAATCGTAACAATTATGCTTACGGCTTGATGATCAACCAACGTGAAGGGCAAAAGATAATACGGCACGATGGTTCCTATGGTGGTTTTAAAGCTGAGGTTTGTATTTTACCTGATGTTAAATTAGGTATCGTGATTACTGCTGCAACAGGTATTAATGCTGTTGAATTTACTAATCAATGTCTTAATGTATTATTTAACACTGATATGACTGAGCCAGAGCATTGTCGAACCAGTAATATTGATATTACCGGTATGTTCAAGGGGATTGATCCCTATCCCTATATTATTACCAGAGAAGATTGCTATTTATTAGGTAATTTATTCGAGAAAGGTAATCCGATTATTTTTAACGCTGATGGGACATTCCAGGAGAAAGGGGGAGAAATCCGATTCAGACCTGTCATTGGAAATAATGAAGTTATCGCACTGGAAGAAATTGATGAAAATGGCAATGTTTTTTATCTGAAAAAGATGACTGATAAAAGTGATATCGATATTCAGCGATTGTCAGGACGATATTATAATCACGAAACAGAATCGATTATTAATATTGATGTGTTCGGTAATGATATTTATATCGATGCGGTTGTCTTACCCGGAAAAAAAGAAGTCTTACGATGGGCCTACGAGAATAGTTATTTTTATCAGTCTACAGAGCTGATTATTGATTTTAAATTGAACTCTGATACTAATAAACCTCATCTTTATGTCAATGATTCACGTTGTTGGAAGATAGAATTTGTCCCGATTGAGTTTAATTGATAAGGTTGTAACTATGAATTAAGAATGATATTTTTTTATAGGATGAAGAGATTCGATTGAAAGCATAAAGATATTTTCTATCTAATCTATTTATTTTCGGTCAGAACTATCATGATGATGTTCTGGCCGTTTTTTTACATAGCTTATGCACTTTAAATGATTATGTGAGCTATTTTCAGTGACTTGAAATCTAAAATTGCCGAATAAATTACCTTGATTTCCAGCACTGATATAAAACTTCCACATCAGGAGAAGTGAGCAGTTTCATCGCTTTTTTTAGCTGTTCCAAGGGCCAGTGCCACCATTGCATCTCAGTCAGCATAGCGATTTACTCATCAGAAAAACGCTTTCTAATAATTTTCACAGGATTTCCGCCAACAATAGTATAGTGATATTATACATAATTGAGAAATATAGTTTAATCTTGATCACAATAAAAGGAGTGTGAATTTATTATAGAGAGTAAATTATGTGATATTGATTCCTATTTCTCCAACTTAATGTTGAAAAAATATTTTAGTCTAGGATATATAGGATAGAGTAATTAAATAGATTTTTATTTGGTTTCGAAATTATATTTATTTTAATGTTATCATTTGTTTTCTATAGATATCATTATCTGTGATTAATTGTTATTTTTAATAAGTAAGATAAAACAATAATAGGTTGAAATAATTCACATGATTAATATAAATAAAACATATTCATCTGAAGATGATCAGATATCTTGTGATCTTGATTCTGAAGTCGTTATTGGGTTAGTTGGTGCTGTAGGAACTGATTTGGAAATAATCAAAGATTCTATAACACAGAAGCTTAATGCGTTTAGATATGATGTGCAGGAGATAAGAATATCTTCTGAAAAGCAAGATCAAGGATATTACCGAGTATGGCAGGGTTGTGCATGCTGAGATGGAAGCTATCTTAGCATGTGCAAGAAGTAATATTAGTACTTATAATGGAATATTATATTGTACTACATTTCCATGTCATAATTGTGCAAAACATATCGTTGCCAGTGGTATAAAACGAGTTGTCTATATTGAACCTTATCCTAAAAGTAAAGCCTTTGATTTTCACCCTGATTCTATTTCAACTCCTGAGGGAGGGGTAGCTGACAATAAAGTAATTTTTGAGCCATTTGTGGGGGTTGGGCCTCGTTGTTTCTTTAATTTATTCTCTATAAATCTAGGAGTAGGTTATAAAATCAAAAGAAAAAATAAAGAGGGTAAAACTTTTAATTGGGATAGGAGAGATGGAAAACTCAGAATGAAGATGCTATCATTATCTTATATAGAGAAAGAGACCGAATCAGCAGCTAATGTAGATAGATTAATAAAGGAGTTAAAGAAATGACTAAGAAAGAGGAGTTTTTAGCTTATTTAAGTGAAGCGAGTAAAATAGTTGAACAATGGCCAGATTGGAAGAAAGGTGGATTGAAAACGCACCGTAACCTACAAACATCTGGTAAAGATAAATCTAAGACTTATGCGATTGATGAGAATAAAAAATAAATTGGTATAACTTATTCTTACTTATTGAAAAACAGAGAACTTGATAATGTTTTTCTGTTTTCTGACTGTTATATAACGAATTAAAATAATAAAGTAAGGTTTTATTTTAACACCCTGATAGTTACATCGATGTGGATAAATATAAAGAGTAACCCTTTTTAGGGTTACTAGTAAATATAGTGAATAACTCAAACTCATTATTTGTTTTCAAAAAATGCCCGTTTTAAACCTAATTCCAGACCGCGAATTTCTGCTAAACCTTTTAAACGGCCAATACAGGAGTAACCGGGATTAGTTTGTTTTTTTAGGTCATCAATTATTTGATGGCCGTGGTCAGGGCGCATTGGGATTAAACGGTTATCTCCAGCTTGTTTACGGCGATATTCTTCACGTAGGATTTCCATAACTACGTTATACATATCCACATCACCTGCCAGATGAGCAGCTTCATGGAAAGTTTTGCTGTTTTCTTCCCGTTGAGTGGAGCGCAAGTGAGTGAAATAGATTCGGTTGCCATAGCGCTTAATCATCTCAACCAGATCATTATCACTACGAACACCGTAGGAACCGGTGCACATGGTAATGCCGTTAACCGGGCTTGGTTCAATGGTTGTCAGCCATTCAATATCTTCAATGGTAGAAATAATACGTGGTAAGCCCAGAATAGGACGAGGTGGATCATCCGGGTGAATTGCCAGACGTAAACCATATTCTTCACATACAGGAACAATCTGGTGCAGGAAATAAGCCAAATGCTCACGCAGTTTATCGCGGGTAATATTCTGGTAGCGATCTAATTGTGTCTGAAATTCCGCTAACGTGTAGCCCTCTTCGGCCCCCGGCAGACCGGCAATAATATTAGTCGTGAGTTTTCTCATGTCAGTGGCAGACATATTGTCGTAATAGACTTTTGCCTGAACTTGTTCTTCAACGGTGTAATCAGCTGATGCGCCTGGGCGTTTAAGGATATAGATTTCAAATGCAGCAAAGGCAATTTGATCAAAACGCAGGGCTTTAGAACCATCAGGGAGTCGGTACTCAAGATCAGTACGTGTCCAATCGAGTACTGGCATAAAATTATAGCAAATGGTATTGATGCCGCATTCCGCCAAGTTTTTCAGTGAAGTTTTGTAGTTATTAATCCATTGTTGATAGTGACCGGTCTGGGTTTTAATTTCTTCATGAACAGGTATACTTTCAACAACTGACCAGATAAGTCCCTTATTTTCGATAAGGGTTTTACGAGCCAAGATTTCCTCTTTATGCCAAACATGTCCGTTAGGAATATGATGCAACGCGGTAACGATGCCGGTTGCACCAGCCTGACGGATATCATCTAAAGAAACAGGGTCATTTAGGCCGAACCAACGCCAGGTTTGTTCCATTGTTATCTACCTTTACACAAACGCTAGAATGAAAAACAGTCACTAAAACCACTGGATATAAAAACGTATTTGTTAATTATTTCGTTAGATTAATTACGCCTCTTTGCTATTTCATAAGGATATGAATTAAAAAGATAACCGTCGAAATAGGGATCATCAATATTAGACAGTTCCAGTAAACGTAATTTCACATTCTCCAAATGTTGCCACATTGCTTGTTTGGCAGCTGCCGGATCTTTCTTGATCATGGCGGATAAAATGATCTGGTGATCATGCAACCACTCTTTACGATAATCTTTATCGGTAATTCGATTATGCAGTTTCTGCCACATAGGATTATTTTCCCGCCATGCCCAGGATTGTTTAAGCAGCTCAACTAACATGCTGTTATGGGTGGCTTCAGCAATAGCCAGATGAAATTCTCTGTCACCGGATTCATCTTCACCAGAGGCCAAATCTTCGGATTCCTTTTGTAATGCTCGACGCATATTAGCAATATTATTTGGTGTTGCTTGCATGGCGGCAAATTCAGCAATATTACTTTCCAACAATTGGCGAGCTTGTAATAGCTCAAAAGGTCCCGCTGCATTGACTGAACATGCAGAAGCAGGCAATAGGTGAGGGAGGCTGATAATATAAACCCCGGAACCTTTACGGACTTCGATCAGATTTTCCAGTTCGAGCATAATTAATGCTTCACGAACAACTGTTCTGGAAACCCCTAATAATTCAGCAAGTTCCCGCTCTGGTGGTAAGCGATCCCCAATGTGATATTGCTGGTTAGCAATCATTTGTCTTAATGAAATACCGACGTCTTGATAAGGACGTTTTGACTCAAGTAAATGCTTCATCCTGTTACTACCATTAAGATGACTATCTATTATTAATTGCATAGATCATAGTCAAAAATATAAATTGGTCAACCAAAAACCCATTTCAGAGTGAAGGTCAAAGACCTTCACCTTTGATGATTATTTTACTGCGCGAATGCGTTCTACCATACGGTAAAGCATTGGATCGCTTTTCTTAATGTCGTCGTACATAGGTTTAACCGCTTCTTCAAATGATTTTTTATCAACATCGACGAACTTAACCCCAATTTTTTCGGCATGTTGGCGCTCTTTTACTTCTGACTTTTCCCATAATTTCGTCATATATTCCGAGGAATGAACTGCTGCATTTATAAGGATTTTTTGTTGCTCTGATGACAACTTATTTAAAGATTTATTAGAAATCACCAGCACATCTGGCACCATTGTGTGCTTATCCAGTGAAAAATATCTGGCAACTTCACTGTGACGGCTCAGGTTGAAAGAGGGAATGTTATTTTCTGCGGCATCGACAACACCCTGTTGCAGAGCAGTATATAATTCGCCGTAAGCTAAAGGTGTTGGATTACCTCCCAGGCTTTTCACCATTGAAATGGCTGTTGGGCTAGGTTGTACCCGGATCTTCATGCCTTTGAGATCCGCAGGAGTTCGAATGGGTTTTTTGGCGTAAAAGCTGCGTGCACCTGCTTCATAGTAGGTTATACCAATAAACCCACGGTTTTTACTGGAAGCAAGAATCTCTTTACCTATCTCTCCATTTTTAATTTTTTCGAAGTGTGCTTGATCTCGGAATAGATAAGGCAGGTTAAAAGCGGAATATGTGGGTGAGAACGCTTCCAGCTCTGCGGCGTTTGATTTGACTAAATCTAACGCACCATTTTGCATTAATTCCATCGATTCCCGCTGGTTGCCCAATTGTGCATCTGGATAGATCCGAATACGAACATCACCGTTTGTTTTTTGGCGAACTTCATCAGCAAACTGAGTCATTGCCTTGTGTACTGCATGATCACGGCTATGGTTATGGCTGAGTTTTAATGTTGTCACTGCCATGACTTGTGACGCTCCCAGGGTAAACATCGCCCCGATTACAGTACATAAAATACGCTTAGAATTGTTCATTGTTCGTTCTCCAATTGCTGTAAATAGGTTACGGGCACAACTGAACTGACGGCCAAACCATAAGCACCACTCCCGCTGTCGTCAAAAAGTAAATATTATTTGGTTGACCAATATCACAAAATAATCGCGCCAGTGAGTAAACCAATCAGTTTGTGATCCCGCTCACTGGATGTTTTTTTGACCTGGATCTTATAATCCTGGTGACATAACGTTCTCTTTACTTATTTTGGTCAAGCATTTCTCGGTTATTTGGTTGACCAAATGTGGCATCTATTAAAGCCAATAAAGGACAAGTTCCATGAAAAACCTTGTGGATTACATCAATAAAGGCTTGGCATTTTTTACAATCTGCCTTTCTGTTTTTTTGGTGTTTTGTGTGACATGGCAGGTCGTTTCCCGCTATGTACTTGGTACGCCGAGTACGGTAACGGATGAACTCGCCCGTTATCTGTTTATGTGGGTCGCTATGATTGGCGCAGCATATACCACAGGCCAACACCGCCACTTAGCTATCGACCTGTTAGCGATGAAACTTAAGAGGGTAGGTAAAAATATTGTGGGTCTGGTTGTACAGACCTCGATTGCTCTGTTTGCTTCCGTGGTGCTGGTATATGGCGGATCGGTGCTGGCTATTTCGACGCTTGAAACTGGGCAAATCACTCCCGCGTTGGGGCTACCGATGGGATATGTCTACTTATGTCTGCCAATCAGCGGTGTTCTGATGATCTTCTATGTGCTGGTAGATAGCGTTGCTCTTATTCAGAATTTTTCAGGCAAAGATACTGCCATTTCAGAAAGTCATTGAAATCACCAGACAAGACAGAAGAGGATGAGCTTATGGATTGGCAAGTTGTTTTAGCTTTGTTTGGTAGTTTCGCGGTATTACTGGCACTTGGTGTCCCGGTATCCTTTGCGATTAGCTTGTCATCATTACTGGCCATTATGATGACGCTACCAATGGAAACGGCTATTACTGTTGTCGCTCAACGTATGGCTGCAGGTGTTGATAACTTCTCTTTACTGGCTATTCCGTTCTTTATTTTGGCGGGAAATATTATGAATCAGGGGGGAATTGCTACCCGGTTGATTAATCTGGCAAAAGTTATTGGTGGTCGCTTGCCCGGTTCACTGGTTCACGTCAATATTATGGCGAATATGTTTTTCGGTGCAATTTCAGGTTCTGCGGTGGCATCTGCTGCGGCAGTCGGTGGAACGATGGCGCCAATGCAGAAAAAAGAGGGCTATGAACCGGAATATTCTGCCGCAGTAAACATTGCTTCCTGCCCTATCGGTTTGTTGATCCCACCAAGTAATACTTTGATTGTTTATTCACTGGTTTCCGGTGGTACATCAATTGCTGCGCTGTTTCTTGCAGGTTATATTCCTGGCATTCTTATGGGGGTATCTCTGATGATAGTGGCGGCAATTATTGCTAAACGCCGTGGCTATCCAGTCTCACCAAGGCCCACGTGGAACGAGTTTTTTATCACTTTGATTCGTGCATTGCCTTCTCTGATGCTGATTGTGCTTATTATGGGCGGTATCATTGCCGGTATTTTTACTGCGACAGAAGCTTCCGCGATTGCAGTGTTGTACAGCTTTGTACTAGCAGTGCTGATTTATCGCGAAGTCAGTATTACTAAACTGCCAAAAATCATTTTGGATTCTGCTGTGACCACTTCCATTGTTCTGCTGCTGATTGGTGCATCAATGGGAATGTCCTGGGCAATGGCAAATGCTGATCTGCCCTATCTGATTGCTGATGCATTGATGGTAGTTTCAGAAAACCCGCTGGTTATTCTGCTGGTCATTAATATCATCCTGTTACTGGTTGGCACCTTTATGGATATGACCCCGGCGATTCTGATTTTTACGCCGATTTTTCTGCCTGTGGCGCAGAATATGGGGGTTGATCCGGTACACTTCGGCATCATTATGACCTTTAATCTGGCTATTGGTATCTGTACGCCGCCGGTAGGAAGTGCGCTATTTGTTGGTTGTTCCATTGGTGAGGTCAGTATTAATCAGGTGTTGAAGCCTCTGGTGCCAATGTACTGCGCTTTGATTATCGCCTTAATGCTGGTGACCTTTATGCCACAGCTGAGTCTGTGGTTGCCTAAGATGTTACTGAATTACTAATTATTCAGGTAATTTGCGTTTTAAAAAAAAGGAATTGTTCCATGATTCGCAATATAGCCAATTGCAAAATCAACTCTGCTATTTCTTGCCCTTCCTATGATCGTAAAAGGTTGGTTGCCCGTATTGTTCATCTGGGGTGTGGCGCGTTTCATCGGGCACATCAGGCAGTTTTTACGCATCATATGCTAGAAAAAACAAACAGTGATTGGGGAATTTGTGAAGTCAACTTATTCTCCGGCCATACGTTGATTCAGCAACTTAAAGATCAGGATTGCTTGTGTACCATTGCGGAAAAAGAGGCAGAAAAAACTGAGCTGAAAATTATTGGCTCTATGGTTGATGCTTTGCATCCTGAGTTTGTGGGGCAGCAAGGTATTCTGGCAACCATGGCACAGCCGCAGGTGGCGATTATCTCTCTGACAATCACTGAAAAAGGTTATTGTACCGATATAGCCAGCGGTAAGCTGGATGAAAATAATGCGTTGATTCAACAAGATTTAGCCAACCCAACCGCACCAACATCCGCTATTGGCTATATTGTTGAAGCGCTTCGCCTGCGTTATGAACGTGGTTTACCGCCGCTGACGGTGATGTCCTGTGATAACGTCAAAGAAAATGGCAATGTTGCTCGTGAAGCAGTGGTGGGTTTTGCCCGTTTACGTGATGAAAAACTGGCGCAGTGGATTGAACTAAATGTGACTTTCCCATGCACAATGGTTGACCGCATTGTTCCTGCTGCAACATCAGAATCGTTGGAGGAGATTGCCGAACAGTTAGGTGTATATGATCCCTGTGCAATCACCTGTGAACCTTTCCGTCAGTGGGTGATTGAAGATAATTTTGCCAATGGCCGCCCAAACTGGGATTTAGCAGGGGCACAATTCGTTAAAGATGTCGGGCCTTTTGAAACCATGAAATTACGGATGCTAAACGGTAGCCACTCATTTTTGGCTTATCTGGGTTATCTGGGAGGGTATGCACATATTGCTGATACGATGGTTAATCCCGATTACCGGCAAGCCGTTTTGGATCTGATGTTGCAAGAGCAAGCACCAACTCTGACGATGCCGATAGGAACAGATCTTTCCCAATATGCCCATCTGCTGATTGAGCGTTTCAGTAATCCCAGCCTTAAACACCAGACTTGGCAGATAGCAATGGATGGCAGCCAGAAATTACCACAGCGTATGTTGGACTCTGTGACTTATCACCTGATCAATGGCAGCGATTATCCTCACCTGGCTTTAGGTATTGCCGGATGGATGCGTTATGTCAGCGGTAAAGATGAGCAAGACAAATTGATTGATGTGCGCGATCCACTGGTGGAGCAATTTAAATCTATTTACCAGCAATATGGGTTATCTGCTGATGTGGTACCTGCATTGTTGGCTGTTTTTGGCAATTCATTGTCAGCCAATCCGCATTTTGTCCGGGCAGTGACTGAAGCTTACCAGCGATTACTAGATTGCGGCGCTCGTCAGGCGGTGGCAGTATTCTGAATGGGATGGCAGGAGAGAAATATGAAAAATTTTATGTGTGAAGATTTTCTACTAAACAATGAAACTGCCCGCCAGTTATATCATGAATACGCCGCAGATATGCCGATTTATGATTATCACTGTCATCTTAATCCACGTGAAATTGCTGAAAACCGCCAGTTTGATAACCTTGGTCAGATTTGGCTCGAAGGGGACCACTATAAATTGCGAGCAATGCGTTCTGTTGGTATTGATGAATCACTCATTACCGGCAGGCAAACCCGTGATGATGAAAAATATCGGGCGTGGGCAAAAACTGTACCGTTAACATTAGGAAATCCGCTTTATCACTGGACACATCTGGAATTACGTCGCCCATTTGGCGTTACCGGGAAATTGTTTGGGCCGCAAACTGCGGATGAAATCTGGCATCAATGCAATGAAAAGCTGGCAACTCCGGTGTTTTCAGCTCGTGGCATTATGCAGCAAATGAATGTGCGAATGGTTGGGACAACGGATGATCCGGTGGATTCTCTGGAATATCACCGCCAAATCGCGGCAGACGAGAATTTTGGTATCGAAGTATTACCGAGTTGGCGCCCTGACCGGGTATTTAAAATCGAGTTGGCGGGTTTTACTGACTATATCAAACAGCTTGAAGTTGTGGCTGATGTATCGATCTCTTCTTTCGCTGATCTGTTACACGCGTTGGAGCATCGTCTTAATCATTTTGCCGAGCATGGCTGCCGGGCTGCTGACCATGGCATAGAGAATCTGCGTTATGCGCCGGTTCCTGAGCAAACAGTCTTGAATGGTATTCTGCAAAAACGGCTGACTGGCGATACTCTCTCTGAGTTTGAAATTGCGCAGTACACAACGGCGGTTCTGGTGTGGCTTGGTCGGCAATATGCGGCCCGTGGTTGGGTGATGCAGCTGCATATCGGCGCTATCCGTAACAACAATACCCGCATGTTTCGTCTGCTTGGTGCGGATAGTGGTTTTGATTCCATTGGTGATAATAATATCGCCTGGCCGTTATCCCGCCTGCTGGATAGTATGGATGTGACGGATGAATTGCCGAAAACGATTCTTTACTGCCTGAATCCACGAGATAACGAAGTGATTGCAACGATGGCTGGTAACTTCCAAGGGGGCGGGATTGCCGGTAAAGTGCAGTTTGGTTCGGGCTGGTGGTTCAATGATCAGAAAGATGGCATGTTGCGCCAGCTTGAACAACTTTCTCAACTTGGGGTGTTGAGCCAGTTTGTCGGTATGTTGACTGATTCCCGTAGCTTTCTTTCATACACACGACATGAATACTTTCGTCGCATTCTGTGTAACTTGTTGGGGCAATGGGCAGAAAATGGTGAAATTCCCAACGATAGACTGATGTTAGGTCGAATGGTTGAGGATATTTGCTTTAATAACGCCCGCCGTTATTTTGCTTTGCCGGGAGAAAACCCATGAAGCAGATTGCGTTCCTTGGTGAATGTATGATTGAACTTAATGGCGCGCCTTTCGGTACTATGCATCAGACTTTTGGTGGTGATGCACTGAACAGTGCGGTTTATTTAGCACGAGCAAGCCAACAGAAAATTGCTGTCAATTTTGTGACTGCGTTGGGAATGGATTCACTCAGTGAAGGAATGATAAAACGTTGGCAAGACGAGGGTATTGATACCCGACTAGTTTTGCGTGATCCGGTTCATCAACCGGGATTGTATTTGATTCAACTTGATGAACAGGGAGAGCGTACCTTTCTGTACTGGCGTAATGATTCCGCCGCCCGTTATACGGTTCGTCATCCAGATTTCTCTTCTATTATTCAAGCATTGCAGCAGATGGATGCTATTTATCTCAGTGGCATCAGCTTGGCTATCTTGCCTACCGATGATCGTGAAAAGTTACTGAATCTGTTGGCTGAACTGGCTGAGCAAGGAAAAACCATCGTCTTTGACAGTAATTACCGCCCAGCATTATGGGAAAGTGTGGCAGAAGCCCAAGCCTGCCATCAGAAATTACTCCCTTTTACCTCACTGGCACTGGTGACAGATGAAGATGAATGTAATCTGTGGGGGGATAAATCGGTGACAGAAATCATGGCTCGCCTCAAACGGGTTGGGGTTAAAGAAGCTATTGTTAAAGTGGGTGCTGCTGGTTGCTATTATCAGCATTTGGTACAGGGTATGCTGATTGAGCAGATCCCAACGGAACCGGTTGCTAAAGTGGTCGATACTACGGCGGCGGGAGATGCCTTTAATGCCGGGTTTTTGGCTGGCTATCTAATGGGTTGCCCGATAAAACAAGCGGCAATCATGGGGCATCGTCTTGCGGGTATCGTCATTCAGCATAAAGGGGCGATTATTCCAAGCAGTGTTACTAAAACGATGACTGACAGCTTCTTTTCAGAGCAGGAGAAAAACTGATGAAACAAATGATTGAGCAGTTACGCCAGTTAAAAATTGTCCCGGTGATTGCTGTTGACCGAGTGGAAGATATTATTCCGTTGGGTAAAGCATTAGCTGACAATGGCTTACCCGTAGCGGAAATTACTTTTCGTTCTGCGGCAGCGGAGGACGCTATTCGTCTGCTGAGAAAGGCTCAGCCGAATATGCTGATTGGTGCAGGAACAGTTCTGAATCGTGAGCAGGTGGTTACTGCCAAGGAAGCGGGGGCGACTTTTATCGTTTCCCCGGGTTTTAATCCAAATACCGTTAAAGCCTGTCAGGAACTGAATATTCCGATTATTCCAGGTGTGAATAACCCAAGTGCGATTGAAGGTGCAATGGAATTGGGGCTGAAACTGCTGAAATTCTTCCCGGCGGAGCCTTCAGGTGGTTTGCCAATGATTAAAGCGATATTGGCACCTTATACTGAATTGCAAATTATGCCTACTGGGGGGATAGGGCCGAAGAATATCTGTGATTACCTTGCAGTGCCGCGTATTGTGGCGTGCGGTGGTTCATGGATGGTCAGTAAAGCGCTGGTAGACAGCCAAAACTGGCAGGAAATTGGCCGTTTGACTCGCGAAGCGGTAGCTTTGGTGAATGGTATTAATAAGTAGGATGGATTAATTATCAGCGGGCCTTGAGTTAACAACGCTGTATTCTCAGGAAGTTACTCTGGTGGAGGTTAACTTGCCTCATTCAGATTCAAGTATCCAAATCCACAGAGGTGAGTTAGGGCGCTATATTCTACAATGAGTTATTACTTGAATAAAATCAACAGATTCACCGATCTTTATTTCAACATTTACCCCTTTGACTTCATTGATATTGTTTATATGAGTGCCGCCACATGGAATAGTGACTACTGTGGAGTCAATAGTCGATTTCCATAATCTGGTATCACTGATCTCTTTTGATTTATATTCGACTGTGATTTCTGCTCCTTGGGTTAGCCAATTATTGAGCGTACTATTCACTTCTCTATTAATTTTATCCAGATTTTTAATTAATATATTTTTATCGAATCCTTTCTTTTTAAGTGATTTACCAAAGCGATAAATATCCACTGATTTAAGTTCTGTGATCGAAGATTGGTAAATTGCGGCTTTATCTAAATTATAATTTCCCAAATCATCGGTGTCGTACACCTTAGACCAGATACTATTTGTTGCTTTGTTTAATGCGAGAGACATAAAGTGAGCCATAGAATGTGCGGCACTTACCCTGTATCTTGTTTCATCATTCACAGATAAAGTGACTGTTTTCCCTATCAGGTTTCGTTCAGAAAATTCTTGTAAGTCAGGTAAATAGTGGGCTGGAATAATCTTGTTGGGTGGTGAATCTTGTTTCGTTATTTCCTGATCTATATATAAATGATCATTGAAAAGACCTGCGGTGTAAACTTTTGTTACGGCAAGTTTTTTATCGCCTATTGAAATTATTCCATTATCATATAATTGATCCGGCCAGTTATAGTTTTTAGGATAAAATGGACTATCCTGGGCTATCAAAATGGTGCCACCTTCGTATGGCATTGCCCCGATAATATTAGATTTTAATGTCAGGGTTCCTAGCATAAATGAAGCTTCTGCTTTTAAGAATTCATTAATATCTGTAGTCATGTAACACCCCGTTTGTCGCTAGTTATAACTTTTTGGCATCTATTTCTATTGGGTCATTTGTGAAGTTAATTCCCTAAGAAACAATGTAGAGCTTCGTTTTTCTTTCGAGTTTTATGCTAATTTGATAAAAACAGTACCAATATGTATGTAACATCTTTATTTATAGGTTATTTTAGGTATTGTTGCAAATGGAAAAGTCACATGTTTTAAATGTTTTGTTTACATGATCAATAGCTATTTTCAGAGTAAAATCTGTTGATTCGTTATCACAATAATTTTTTGGATCAAAAAATAGACAGTCGAACTAATGAGGTATATGATACATATACCTGATAAGGGGAAATAAATATGGTTGCTATGGTAAGAATTAATATAGATCTGCCAGAAGAAACAATTAGAAAGCTCGAGATTTTAAAGGAGCGTTCTCCCGATAAGTCACGTGCTGCACAGATCAGGAAAGCAATAGATGCTTACCTTGATGCTAATATTTCAGAACAGAATAACAGTGCTTTTGGTTTGTGGGGGGATAAAAAATTGGATGGATTGGAATATCAAAATAATTTACGCAAGGAATGGCAATGATTGCTATGAAGTCGTTATTTGATACTAATATATTGATTGACTATTTAAATGGATATGAACAAGCCGCGGAGACATTGAGAAAATATGGAAATAGTCCAGCTATTAGCTGTATAACATGGATGGAGGTTATGGTAGGAGCTAAGAAGCTGGACAAGGATAAAGAAAACGCAATAAGAATCTTTTTAGATGGCTTTGAGATTCTCAGTGTCACGAGTGACGTAGCAGAATGTGCAGTAGTTATCCGACATGAGAAAAAGATAAAGCTGCCTAATGCAATAATCTGGGCAACAGCTCAGCGAAATGGGCGGTTATTGATTACTAGAAACCCTAAAGATTTTCAAGATAATGCTGGTGTTATTCTTCCTTACGAACTGTCTAGCTCAAAAATAGGTTAATATTTTTATAGACTTCTTCATGGTATAAAAAGCCCGATGAGTTTTTCAAGGTACTTTGTATTCTAAATAGCTTTCCAAAATAGTGCTACACCTTACACTCGCTACATAACATATAACTCTATGTATAACAATTGGTTGAAGAAAGCCACGTGTAGCAGAATTATGAAACCTTATTTAGTAAATAAGTTAGCTAAATCGGTTATTCTGTGGGGTAGAAATTATATTTTCAGTATCTCATTGACTTGTTTTTTTAGTCCTTACGAAGGATGAACTTATAGAATAAAACTGTAAACCAGCGAGATTGTGGATGACTTAGAGGAATACGGGCCTTCTTGCTCGTAGCGTAATTATGTTGAGCTTACTATCCATGTGAAACTGTGACATCTATTGCCTTTTTCTATTGACATATTAGTTATATTAATAAAAATGTCTATGTCGCAATGACAATTCTAATTGGATATAAATTCAATGTAATAAAAACCGCGAAGAAGTTTTTAATATTCTCGCGGTAGTCGCGTTTTTTAAACTGGAAGAGCAATGGTTTTCTGTAAAGAAAAATCAAATCTCGGTACGTGGCTTCGCATTCTCCGCCAACCATGCCGCAATACGTTGCTTCTGCTCTTCTTTCAGCCACATACCCAATTTGGTACGGCGCCAGATGGCATCATCCAGCTCAACAACCCACTCGTTATTGACCAGATAACGTAGCTCTGCTTCATATAAACCTTGTCCGAAAGATTCACCGAGATCTGTTAGATTGTTAGCACCTTGCAGAATTAGTTCACTGTTGCTGCCATAAGTGCGTGCATAGCGCACGGCAACGCCTTCCGGTAACCAGTTGTAGCGTTTACGCAGTAAGCGAGCATAACCGTCACGATCACAGCCTTCCAGGTTACCACCCGGTAATTGACCATTTTTGGTCCAGGCTTTTCCGGCGTTGGGGTAATATTGAATCAGCTTCTCCATCGCGTGTTCTGCTAGCTTACGGTAGGTGGTTAACTTACCACCAAATATAGATAGCAATGGGGCTTTACCCTGTTCATCATGAATATCGAGCGTATAGTCACGGGTGATCGCTTGAGGTGAATCAGACTCGTCATCACACAGTGGGCGGACGCCAGAATAGCTCCAAACGATATCTTCACGGCTAAGCGGTTTCTTAAAGTGATCGTTATAGACTTTCAGCAGATAGTTGATTTCTTGATCATCTATCTTCACCTCTTTTGGATCGCCTTTATATTCCACATCGGTTGTACCAATAATGGAGAATTCATCCATCCAGGGAATAACAAATACGATACGATGGTCTTCGTTTTGCAGAATATAAGCTTGTGGCTCATCATGCACTCTTGGTACCACAATATGGCTGCCTTTGATCAGACGAATACCATAAGGTGATTTCAGTTTCAGGCTATCGTCAAAGAATTCTTTAACCCAAGGACCCGTTGCGTTAACCAGACCTTTTGCGCGCCAGGTATGGGTTTTACCCGTGCGTAAATCTTCGGCTTCAACCATCCAACCATCTTGTTCGCGCCAGGCACGAGTCACTTTTGTTCGGGTAAGGACCTCACCACCATGCTTTTTCACTTCCTGAGCGTTAAGGACAACTAAACGAGCATCATCAACCCAGCAGTCAGAATATTCAAAGCCACGGACCAATTCTGGTTTCAATACGGAATTAGCACCGAATTTCAGCCCCCTGCTGCCTGGTAAGCTGATACGTTTACCTAAATTGTCATAGAGGAACAAGCCAATACGGATCATCCATGCTGGACGCAGGTGTGGCTGGTGCGGCAGACGGAAACGCATTGGAAAAGCGATGTGTGGCGCGAGATTCAATAGAACTTCACGTTCTGCCAGCGCTTCGCTGACCAGACGGAATTCATAATGTTCCAGATAACGCAGGCCACCATGAATCAGTTTCGAACTGGCGGATGATGTGGCTTTGGCTAAGTCTTGTGCTTCCAGCAGCAGAACGGAGAGTCCACGGCCAGCAGCGTCAGCCGCGATACCCGCGCCATTGATCCCACCGCCGATAACAATCAAGTCTTTAGTTTCCATGCATCCCCCTAAATGTTCGAAACAGTTCTTTAATGTTCGTTTTCGCTCACAATTGTAATCAGAAATTTGTCAATAGCCAACCATTAGTTAGGAAAAAACATATTTGCGTGATAGACGTAGCAAATATTATCGTACCCATATAATTGACATGGTATTAATTAGAAAGCGATGAAGATGGAATGACCTAGAATTACAAGGAGATACTGAGAGATAGCGCTATCCCTCAGTATATACCCTTCATCCTTCAAGTTGCCTCTTTGTTGGCTGCACTCACTCACCCCGGTCACATAGTTAGCTATACTCCCGGGGATTCGCTCCCTTGCCGTCGCGAAGCATCTTGAAATCTATTGGGTATAGAGAAAATGATTAGCAAAGTTCGAGTTGAACATTATGTTGCTCAATCACTTTCTGGATGCCTGGAGGAGGGATTTGATCGGTAAACAAGCAATCAATGAGGTTCATATTACCTAAATTAACCATAGCATTGCGGCCAAACTTAGAATGGTCAGTTACCAGCATAACACAGCGGGAATTTTCGATAATTGCGCGTTTGATGCGTACTTCATGGTAATCAAACTCCAGTAGTGAGCCATCCATATCAATGCCACTAATGCCCAGAATGCCATAATCGAGCCGAAATTGGGAGATAAAATCCAGTGTGGCTTCGCCGATAATCCCACCGTCACGAGTGCGAACCTCACCACCCGCAAGGATTAAGCGAAAGTCTTCTTTTGCCATCAACAGGGTTGCGACGTTGAGGTTGTTGGTCACAATCCGTAGATCTTTATGATTTAACAGTGCGTGAGCGACGGCTTCTGGTGTCGTGCCGATGTCAATAAACAGTGTTGCGCCATCTGGGATCTGGCTGGCAACACGCCGGGCAATACGAGCTTTCTCTTCTGACCACATGACTTTGCGGTCATGATAAGCGGTATTAACTGAACTTGATGGCAATGCTGCACCGCCGTGATGCCGCTGTATTTTATTTTTATCTGCCAGATCATTCAGGTCACGGCGAATAGTCTGGGGGCTGACATTAAAGTGTTCAACCAACTCTTCAGTACTGACGTAGCCCTGAAGACGTACCAGCTCAACTATTGCATCATGCCGTTGAGTTTGCTTCACGATAGTCCCCTAATTCTTAAAAATGCCGGTTATTATTTTTAAATGTATGGCGGTTATCCCACAGTGCCATCAGTAAACCGATGGTTAAACCAGAGAAATGAGCTGCGTTGGCAATAGAGAGTCCAAACGTATCGAAGTAGCCAACAATCAGCCAGAGGATTGAAAAGGCCATCAAACCACGAGGAACGCCAATGCCGCGTTCGGGCGTGCGTTCACCAGTTAACCAAACATAGCCAATTAAGGCGTAGACAACACCAGAAAGGCCGCCGAAATGAGAGCCGCTGAATAATGATTGCCCCCAGCCACTAAAAACGGCGGAGACAATAGTGATAACAAACAGCTTTCCCGTACCGAGATGCTTTTCTGTTTGTCCGCCAAGATACCACCACCACATCAGATTGAATATGATATGGAGTAGTGAGAAATGCAGCAAACCGTGAGTAACCCAACGCCACAGCTCCATATGTTGGCTATTGTCAGGCCAAGCCAGCCAGGACATCACCTGATAATCCCCGGCGAGCTGCATCCAGAGATAAACAGCGATATTCAGAATTAGAACTGTGATCGTTAACGGGCCTACCTGACGACTCAAGTAATGCCAGTTCAGATTATTCTGGTATTTCAATGAGTGGCTGACTTTGCCAGATTGCCAACTGGCAGTCTGATAACGTTCGTTCAGTGGATCACGGGTAAATTTCTCCAGCTCTTGCTGAACCAGTGCGAGTTTAGTGTCATCTCCTAGCCACAGTTCTACATGGTGCTCATCGTGACCCGGACGCATAGCCAGGTATACCTGATGGGTTGCCATATAATCGATAAAACCTTGTGCCAGGCGTGGATTTGAAATAGTGATTACGCGGATCATGGGATGTTTGTTATGCCGGATTACGTAAGGAGTCAACAGCGTGAGGATAGTTTTTCAACCAGGCTTCAAAGCCGCCATTAATGCTGTAAACGGCTTCGAAACCCAGGTTCAATAAGTATTGAGCGGCATTTTGGCTGCTGTGACCGTGGTAACACATAACCATCACAGGCTGCTCAAAATTGGCCTGTAGCATAAATTCGTTCAATGTTTCATTGGTTAAATGAAAAGCCCCACAGGCATGACCGGCTTGGAAACTCTGTGGATCACGGATATCCACCATAATGGCGGATTTATCCTGCCAGTGTTGATAAGCTTGCTCGGGGCTGATTGCTTGAAAATGTTCCATATATTTTGAATTGCTCTTAGAATTTAGAGGCTATACCAATAGGTTATTATTGTAATGATATTTTCCCGACAGTTATCCGAACGGGAAAATCAGTTATTAGTAATAAGAATGTTCGCCGCGCTGATGTTCGGTTAAGTCTTTCACTCCTTTTAACTCAGGGAACATGTTCAACAACTCTTTTTCAATCCCTTCTTTCAGGGTGACATCGACCATTGAACAGCCATTACAACCACCACCGAACTGAAGGATAGCGAAACCTTCATCAGTGATTTCCATCAGGCTAACACGACCACCGTGACCGGCTAATTGTGGGTTAATTTGTGACTGTAGAACATATTCCACACGCTCGACAAGCGGAGCATCATCAGAAACCTTACGCATTTTGGCGTTGGGGGCTTTTAGTGTTAACTGGGAGCCTAGCTGATCAGTGACAAAATCAATTTCTGCTTCTTCAAGGAACGGCGCACTCAGTTCATCAACGTAAGCTGACAGTTTTTCAAATTTCAGTTCTGTATCTGTTGCTTCAACTGCATCCGGCGGGCAGTAAGACACACCACACTCAGCGGTAGGTGTACCTGGATTAATGACAAATACACGGATTTGTGTGCCGGGTTCTTGGTTTGCCAGTAATTTGGCAAAATGGGCTTGCGCTGTTTCAGTAATATTAATCATGTCATTTGCTCAATAGTTGACTGCTATAGTTGGTTATAATACGCCCATTCTCATATTGACTACAAGGTTCGACAAATCGCCCAGACCTGTATTGAACGGGCGCCAGCACGAATTAACAAACGGGAAATTTCAGTTATCGTCGCACCAGTGGTAATAACATCATCGAGTATCGCGACATGTTGTCCCACTACTGAGCCACAAAGCTGAAATGCTTTCCTGAGATTGGTTCTACGCTGTGCCGCTGATAAATTTCTTTGTGGTAGTGTAGCACGCGTGCGTTGCAGAATGCTTTGCTGATAGTCGCATTGTAGCCATTCTGATAATTGCTTTGCCATTAATTCTCCTTGATCAAATCCCCGTTTCCAGCGTCTGCGCCGATGCAGCGGCACACTAAGCAGAATATTAGGTTTACACCATCGCCCATCACGATAGCCCTGTTGCCAGTGCAGCAGAAACAGACGCGCCAAAACTGACGCAAGCTGTGGAGTCCTGTGATATTTATAGCGGCGAATAAGGTTGCTCAAGGGTGGGCGATAATCGGTAATCGCTATCATATTTTCCCATAGAGGTGGTTTCCTGATACAGCGTCCACAAGGCAATGACGTTAATTCTGAAGGCAGAGCGCAGCATGGACACAGGTTTGTCAGACGTTTCAGTTGCTTGTTGCAAAAACTGCATATTCCGTGATGTGGAAACCAAAGAGGCTGATGGCATAGCCAACAGTACCCAACCATTGTTAGCATAGGTTTCTTCCTTGATAGCAAATTAAAGTTGAGAATAACAATGGCTGATCTGTTTTGGCAGGTTTCTGATGGAAATTCGCGTGATCTTGTGTTGCTGCACGGTTGGGGGCTGAATGCGGAAGTCTGGCGTTCCATTGAAATGCGATGTGCCCCGCATTTTCGTTTGCATCTGGTGGATTTGCCAGGTTATGGCCGCAGCCAGAAATATGGCCCAATGAGCCTCGCGGATATGGCGGATGAAGTTTGGCGACATGCCCCTGAAAATGCGCTGTGGCTCGGTTGGTCGTTGGGTGGATTAGTTGCCAGCCGGATTGCACTTGATCATCAGGATAAGGTTGCTGGATTAATTACCGTGGCTTCTTCACCGCATTTCAGTGCAGAAAATGGCTGGCCGGGGATTAAGCCAGAAGTTTTGCGCGATTTCGAACATCAGTTGAGTGAAGATTTTCAGCGTACTGTCGAGCGGTTCTTGGCTTTACAGACGTTGGGCACAAATAGCGCTCGTCAAGATGCGAGGCTACTAAAATCCGTTGTGTTGGCACAGCCGATGCCTTCTGTTGAAGTACTGAATATTGGCTTAGAAATTTTACGTACTGAAGATTTAAGGGAGCCATTGGCTGAGCTTGCCATTCCATTCCTGCGGATTTACGGTTATCTGGATGGTTTGGTGCCAAGAAAAATCCTCAATATCTTGGATGAAAAATGGCCTAGTTCAGTTTCAACCATGATGCGTCATGCCGCTCATGCGCCTTTTATTTCTCATCCAGATGAGTTTGTGAAGTTATTAACTGAATTCGTTAGTAGAGAAGCGCTGTGAGTTTGATGAGTTCTTAAAATAGTAAAGCTTCTTCCGCGTGGATGCGGTGATTCAATTAATTTTTTCGTTGCATAGTAAAAAACTGCCGATCTTGTCGGTGAATTGATGCTATAGCGGGCGTTGGTGCTGCTGGTGCGCATAATTTTTTGGGTGATTTTATTGGGAGCATATCTGTGCTCGTTGCCTAAATAGATGGCTTGCTTCGCTCATGAAAGTAATCTATTTTGATTACTTTTGATGCACATGTTAAGATAGTAAATTAAATGGATTAATTTTATGTTTTCAGCAAACATTATAAGAGCGGCGTTCAAGGAGCTTTCTAAGCTACCTGTTGGTCTCAAAGTTTCAATGATTGAAGCCATAGAAGAATTAGAAGCTGCTGGAACAGATTTAAAAGAGCCTAAAAGTTAGAGACATTGGAAACGGGCTTAAAGAGTTAAGAGTGAGTGCTTCTGAGGGTATTGCGAGGGGATTTTTCTTTTTTGCAGTTGGACAACAGTTTTATGTGGTTCATATACTGCAAAAGAAAACCCAAAAAACGCCGAAGAAATCGCTCGATCTAGCAAACCAACGAATGCAAGAAGTTAAACGGAGTCTTAAAAATGTCTGATAATGATTATGATATTATCCCGTTTTCTGAAGCTAAAACGCTTCTTTTGGAAGACGCCGCGACTCTGGAAACATATAACGATATCCAGATCCGTAAGGCGTTGATGAAACAGCTTAAAGATGCACGTAAAGCGCTACATCTTACTCAACAGGATGTTGCTCAGAAGATTGGCACTCAGAAGCAGAACATTAGTCGTATGGAAAATGGTAAAAGTGTGCCAAATCTGGATACTTTAAGCCGCTACGCTGCCGCGCTTGGAGGGAGATTTGTTTTCCAAATGCCTGTAAATCAATAGACTGTATGTGTTTAGTTTGGACCAACAGATTGTTGATAGGCTCCCTTGCCGTCGCGATGCATCTTGAAATCCATAGGGTATATCATATTCTCCCATAGAGGTGGTTTCTTGATACAGCGTCCACAAGGCAGTGAAGGGAGTTCTGAGGGCAGAGCGCAGCATGGACACAGGTTTGTCAGACATTTCAGTTGCTTGTTGCAAAAACTGCATATTCCGTGATGTGGAAACCAAAGAGGCTGATGGCATAGCCAACAGTACCCAACCATTGTTAGCATAGGTTTCTTCCTTGATGGCAAATTGAATAACAATGGCTGATCTGGCAGGTTTCTGATGGAAATTCGCGTGATCTTGTGTTGCTGCGCGGGTGGGGGCTGAATGCGGAAGTCTGGCGTTCCATTGAAATGCGATGTGCCCCGCATTTTCGTTTGCATCTGGTGGATTTGCCAGATTAATTACCGTGGCTTCTTCACCGCATTTCAGTGCAGAAAATGGCTGGCCGGGGATTAAGCCAGAAGTTTTGCGCGATTTCGAACATCAGTTGAGTGAAGATTTCCAGCGTACTGTCGAGCGTTTCCTTGCTTTACAGACGATGGGTACAGATAGTGCCCGTCAGGATGCGAGACTACTGAAATCCGTTGTGCTGGAGCAGCCGATGCCTTCTGTTGAAGTACTGAATAAGCTGCGGACGAATTATAATTTTTATCTCGTCAAGAGGCAATTTACAATCATATGATCACTGTTCCCCCGCGATCCGATAAACCTCCATATCACATTTCTGTGCTTCGGGGCATTGTTTGCAACTGCCACTTAGGCAGGCAGTTGCATTGATTTTTTCCAGTTTGCCCATCACTGTGAGCTGTTCAAGCATAGCTTCAACCATTGGTAGTGAAGCAGATAGCTGGTGGCTCAACAGCTTGGCATCAGCCCGTCCATTCAGAGCGACTGCATCCCTTACTTGTAACAGGCTAATCATTCTTAACTCCTAGTGGCAATTTCCACTGGAGCAATGGCAGCTATTTCCAGTGTTGTTGTTCAATTTCATCGTCATAGGGCTGCGCGCCCGGCGTAGGAAGAAAAACACTAATGCATTAAAGATGGCTACAGTAAGAATAGTGATTAAGCTACTTTGCGGATGTTGTGAGAAAGTCGCAATCTGATAGAACAAAGCCGCGATTGAGTAAGCGACATTCAGTCCCCATAGAATGGAGAAAATCATCCAGCCGCGGCTAGTTTCGCGGGCGATAGCGCCCATCACAGAAACACAGGGCACATACAATAGAACAAAGATCAAATAGCTGTAAGCGGAAATCGCAGAGCCAAATTTGGTACTCATTGTTCCCATAGAACCGTTATCCATTTCACCGTCACCTTTACTGGCTTCGATTGGGTTGGAAAGTACGCTCAGAGTAAAGGTATCTTTCAGGCTATTCCAGGTTTCATCAACAGCATCTTTCAGTTCACTAAGTAGGTTGAAACCCTCTGCGTCAAATGGTTCATTGGTGATGTTTTCTGCGGTGTATAAGGTATTGAGTGTCCCGACAACGACTTCTTTTGCCATTGCGCCAGTTATCAGGCCGACAGTTGCCTGCCAGTTATCCGAGTGAACACCGATTGGCTGTAATACAGGTGTAATGACTTTGCTGACTGAAGCCAGCGCGGATTCGTTGATGCTATCCACAGCTTGACCTGAAAAGGAAAAGCTATTGAGGGCACCGATAAACATACTGGCGATAACGATCACTTTTCCGGCACGGATAACAAAACCTTTCAGGCGTTGCCAGGCTTGTAAAAACAGGGTTTTCAGATGTGGAATATGGTAAACCGGAAGTTCCATAACGAAGGGTGAAGCTTCACCACGCATAATGGTGCATTTCAGCATCAGGCCAGTCAGGATAGCGACTACGATTCCCAATATATAAAGGGAGAAAACAATGGTTGCACCGTTTTTGCCAAAGAACGCCGCAGCGAATACGGCAAAGATGGCCAGTCGTGCGCCACAGGACATAAATGGCGCCATCATAATTGTGATCAAGCGTTCACGCGGTGCATCCAGTGTTCTTGCTCCCATTATTGATGGGACGTTACAACCGAAACCAACGATCAACGGGACAAATGATTTGCCCGGCAGCCCGAGAACTTGCATCAGACGATCCATAACAAATGCCGCTCGTGCCATATAGCCGGAGTCTTCAAGGAAAGAGAGGAATAAATACATCATGCCGATTTGTGGCACGAGTGGTAGCACGGTGTTGATACCACCACCGATGCCCTGCGCGAGGAAAACTGTCAGCCATGCAGGGAAGTTGAACGTATGACCAAGCCATTGAACACCGTGAATGAAAATAGCAATAGAACCACTGTCGAAAATGGGCTGTAATGCACCACCGATATTAATTGCCAACACGAACATTAAATACATCACAATCAGGAAAATTGGTACACCCAACCAGCGGTTGAGGATAATTTTATCGATTGCCTGTGTGAGTTTGTTTGGCATGGCTTTTTGGGTGTCGATCACGGCCATACATAATGCGTTGATACCTTGATAACGTGCATCGGCAATGACCAGTTCAGGTTCTTCATGTTGCTGTTGTTGTAGGCGTTCTTTGGATGCAGACAACATTGAAATAGCAAGACCGGAACGCCCTAGACTGTAAATATCTCCTTCAAGCATTTGAAGTGCTAACCAGCGGCGTTGTTGAGGATTAAAATTGTCTGAAATTGCATCAGATAGCTTGTTAACTTCCTGTAGTAGACTGTCGGGGTAGCGAATCAGTGGCTGTCCAGCATTCTGCTTATAATGGTCTATTGCTTGTTTCAGCTCATTCAGCCCAGTAGCGCGCGTTGACACCATTGGAATGACCGGACAACCAAGGCGTTGTTCCAGTTCGGCAATATCAATTTGGATATGTTGGTTTTTAGCAATATCCAGCATATTCAGAGCAATAATGCATGGAATGCCTAATTCTAGTAGTTGCAGTGTCAGGTAGAGATTTCGCTCAAGGTTAGAAGCGTCCACTACGTTAATTAGCATGTCAGCATCACCGCTTAGAATATAGTGACAGGCTATCTGCTCATCCAGTGATGTCTGTTCGGAAATTGTGGTGAGAGAGTATGTTCCTGGCAGGTCAACTAATTCGATTTTATGATCCGCAGTGATAAAACGACCAGTTTTCTGTTCTACCGTGACGCCCGCCCAGTTACCGACACGTTGGCGGGCGCCAGTAAGTTGGTTAAATAATGTTGTTTTGCCGGCATTGGGGTTGCCGATTAAGCCAATGGTGAGTGCTTTCATGTTTTCATTGCCAAATTAAGATTAGGAATAACAATTTTGCGGTTTGTAATGGATTATTCGTTTCACTGAGCGTTGTCTAATGTAAGAAATTCCAGGTCTTTTTTTCTCAGAATTAGACTGACTCTGCGAGTCTCAATTTGTATCGGATCGCCTAAAGGAGCTAAGCGGACAACATGAAAAGAGGAGCCGGGTAACATGCCTAATGACAGCAATTTTTGCCGGTAAGCAGGGCTGATCTTTGGAGAAAAGCCAATGATTTTGTAACTATGGTCTGGAAGAAGTTGCATATAACCTTCCGCGATGTTTGCAAGTAAGAGTGATAATCATATTAATGAATAAAAAGTACGATTTTTATTCTATCCATATTAATTGTAAATGGAAATAATAACCAACATTGATTTCAATATTAATTGCATTTTCATTATTGAAGTTAAATAAGGTTGAGATTAATCAGTGAATGTGGATTTTTTCTGGTTAGAAAGATAAAGATGCACTGCCAAGGCAGTGCATCTATTTACAGGTATATGAATTTCAGCGTTTTTTTCCGAATGCCGCGGCAAGTGCATCACTCATAGCACTGTTCCCGGCTGAGGCTGGAGAGCGTGGAGTATTACGGTTCCGGTCATTGCGTTCGGGGCGGCGGTCAGCTTGGGTATTGCTGCTGCGGCGTGAATTGGTTTCTCCCGGTTGTTCATCAAGGCGCATGGTCAGCGCAATGCGCTTACGATTTAAGTCAACTTCCAGCACTTTTACTTTGACGATATCGCCTGCTTTTACCACGGTATGAGGATCTGCCACAAATCGATCTGATAATGAAGAGATATGCACCAAACCATCCTGATGAACGCCAATATCGACAAATGCACCAAAGTTCGTCACATTCGTCACACTACCTTCCAGTATCATACCTGGACGCAGGTCGTTCATTGTTTCCACGCCTTCTGCAAAGGTGGCGGTTTTAAACTCTGGACGTGGGTCGCGGCCCGGTTTTTCCAATTCTTTCAGAATATCGCTAACAGTGGGAACCCCAAATTGTTCTGTGGTGAAATTTTCGGGCTTCAATCCACGCAGTGAGGAAGGGTTGCCCATTAATTCCTGAAGCTTCTGTTCAGTTGCCACCAGAATTTTCTCAACGACCGGATAGGCTTCCGGGTGAACGGTCGATGCATCCAGAGGGTTATCACCGTGATTGATACGCAGGAATCCGGCACACTGTTCAAAAGCCTTTGGACCAAGGCGGTTGACTTTCATGAGTTGTGCACGGTTATTGAAGCGGCCATTCTCATCACGCCAGTTCACGATATTCTGGGCTATCATACGCGTCAGCCCGGCAACTTTAGTGAGCAGAGGTACGGAGGCGGTATTCAGATCGACACCGACAGCGTTCACACAATCTTCGACTACCGCATCCAGTTTCTTGGCAAGTTGGGTCTGGCTGACATCATGTTGATACTGACCCACACCAATGGATTTAGGATCAATTTTCACTAACTCAGCCAGTGGATCTTGCAGGCGGCGGGCGATGGAAACTGCACCACGTAATGAAACATCCAGATCAGGAAACTCCTGGGCTGCTAGCTCAGAGGCAGAATAAACAGATGCTCCTGCCTCGCTGACAATAACTTTTTGTGCTTTTATCTCTGGGAACTGTTTTTGTATATCCGCGAAGAAACGTTCTGTTTCACGAGAGGCGGTTCCGTTACCGATAGCAACCAACTCTACCTGATGTTTGATACATAACGCCGCTACGCTTGCGGCTGCTTTATTGGCTTGTCCGGTGTGCGGATAGATAGTGTCTGTGGCTATTAATTTGCCAGTGGCATCGACTACCGCAACTTTAACACCGGTACGCAAACCAGGATCAAGCCCCATTGTGGCGCGCATACCCGCTGGTGCCGCCATCAGCAGATCTTGTAAGTTGCGAGCGAATACTTTGATGGCTTCATCTTCTGCTTTTTCGCGCAAGGTGCTCATCAACTCTGTTTCAAGGTGTAGCAATACCTTGACACGCCATGTCCAGTTTACAACAGCTTTACGCCAGCTATCTGCCGGTGCATTGTTCAGGCGCAGGTTAAGATGCTCTGTAATAATCTGTTCGCAGTGGCTCTCTTTGGGAGGCTCATCAAATTGGGGATCGGCATTCAGGGAAAGTTGCAATATGCCTTCATTACGGCCACGGAACATAGCTAGTGCACGGTGAGAAGGGACCTGTGCGACGGGCTCATGATGATCAAAATAGTCGCGGAATTTTGCGCCTTCCTCCTCTTTTCCTGTGACGACTTTGGCGACAAGATGAGCATTTTTCCATAAATAGTCACGAACTTTTGCTAATAGTGCGGCATCTTCGGCGAAACGTTCCATCAGGATATAACGGGCGCCATCCAGAGCAGTTTTGGTGTCGGCGACACCTTTATCAGCATCAACAAAGGCTGTGGCAATCAGGTCTGGTTCTTGTTGTGGATCTTGCCATAGAGAGTCCGCCAGAGGCTCAAGGCCCGATTCAATAGCGATTTGTCCACGAGTGCGGCGTTTGGGTTTGTATGGAAGGTAGAGGTCTTCCAGCTCTGTTTTGCTCAAAGTTCCATTAATAGCTTCGGCCAGTTCTGGTGTCAGCTTACCTTGTTCATCAATGGATTTAAGAATGGTTTGGCGGCGGTCTGACAGTTCGCGCAGATAACCAAGGCGGCTATCAAGTTGGCGAAGTTGGGTGTCATCCAAACCTCCGGTGACTTCTTTACGATATCGTGCAATAAAAGGAACGGTATTCCCTTCATCAAGCAGGTTGATCGCTGAAAGTACCTGGTGTGGCAGGGCCTGTAGCTCACTTGCAATAATTTGGCTCAGAGATTCATTCATGTGTATTTTTCTTCTGGTGAATAGGCTTCAAATACCCGCAAAAACCCCTTTATACGTTTTAGGAGAAACAATTTCCAGTTCATGCTTAATCTTATTCGACAGGTTATGCCACAATTCAACGAATTTATTGCTGGTTACGCTCCTAACGCTGCGGTTGAATCGAATCTTTTCCTTGGATTTTTTATGGAAAAAAATCACCCCCCACCTGAGAAGGTGAGTTTGTTTTAGGAATTGTCTGAAAAATAAGTTTATTGTGGTGTGATGTGACAAAAATCACACTCTTAACTTTGGTTGAATATTGAGCGAATGAAATCTGATTATTTGTCTTTATTACTACTGAGACAGCGGATGGGATGCCTATTCAATACAATGCTATTCTAGACTAAGGATTGTACAGGTGGTATTTAGAAGCGAAGATTGTTCAGGATGCTGACCGTCTAGATGCACTTGGCGTGATCGGTATCGCTCGGTGCATTCAGGTGGGTATGACATTCAATAGTCAATTGTATTCTGAAATTGATCCATTTTGTGTTGACAGGATACCAGATGATAAAATGCACATCGTGGATCATTTTTATACTAAACTTTCTCAGCTCCCTGAAACAATGTTAACTGAAGCCGGCAAAAATGAAGCCAGCAAGCGGGTGTTGTATATGAGTGGGTATTTAGCGCAGTTGAATAGTGAGATTCAATAAGCGATTTGAAAGCCAATATTATTTGAGCTAACTCCATTGCATTGAGAATAGCCAGTAATTTACGCATACAAGCAGTAATTGCGACTTTATTGGGTTTGCCTGCTCCTGTAGCCTCAAAACGGCTAACCTGCACTTGAACTTGAGTAGCAGGTTAGCCACAGCAAGGTACTCAGTTTTTCCAGCGGGAATTGTGGATCACGTGGCAGATATTGAGGGGAACAAGTCCAGGCTCTTTATCCTGTATGACATCCGTATTGAAATTACCTGATATTATCTGGGATTTGTCCTTGATGCCGTCATAAAAAGCCTGAATGATAGTAGTCAGTGCGTGGGTGTTGCTGTACAACAGCACTGCGCTCACTATCGCTGAACGCTTCGTAATTGATACCTAACAAAGTAAGAATATCACCTCTATGACGGTGACCAAAATCATTGAACCACATCAATCTGAACCGGACCGAGTACTCTGGCAAGATGTAGTCAGATTGAGGAAAACACGGTACAGTACTTTCTTACCTGATTTTAATTACTTGCCTTACTTAATTATGTGAATTATTACTCAACAAAGTAAAAATAACAGAAAACTAACTATTCAATAAATCAAACAAGAAAGACAAAGATTATATTCAATGTAATTACTATGGTATGAAGATGAAAACCTGTCAATGCAAAACAAGCAATTTAGAAAAAAGTAAAATATATGAAATTTTTAATATCTTGATAATTTCTCTGTTTAACCTGACAGAAGCATAGCATTAAATGGCTGGTCGACACCCCTTGTTATTTTAACTAATTAACAAACGATAAATGTCATGAATTTTTCAAACTTATTAGCAAGTTAATATTTGCTTCTCAATTTTAAATGATCTATAAAACACAATAAGAAAGTCCTAACAATGAACTTTATAATAATAATGAAAATATTCAGGCACGATACTATTTTAATTTTATAGTTTGACAATAACTCTATCATTAGTTATTAATTTAATTAAGCAATGATAAGATAATTACTCAATTATTTATATTTAATTTCCTTAAAACCCTCATTTATTAGGAGTGTTTAACGACTATGAATAGATCCGAACAAGAATTAAATACCAATGAAAGTGTTATAAAAGTAGATGGAAAGAATGTAAAGTTTTTCACCTCTAAACCCTTAGGCCCAATTAAGGATAATAACAAGAAAAATCCGGTGGTCTTAGTGCATGGTACTGGAGGAAGTACACAAATACATTTCAGTTCTCTGTTTCAATTACTTGCTACAGAACACTGGGTTATATCACTGGATTTTACTCAACCAGTAAATGCAGACGAAACACTAACTCTTGAGCACCTAGGAAAGCAGGTCGAAGCTGTTATTGAAACTGCAGCACCAGGAGAATCTGTCACACTGATTGGTTATTCTTTGGGCGCAGCCGTTGCTGCTGCTGTTGCCGCTAAACGTCCGGATCTGGTTCGTAATTTAGTTCTGATCGCAGGATGGATGAAATCAGATTTACAGCTAAAACGATTTGCTGCTGTCTGGCACCAGTTATATGAAATTCAGTCCCCCGTTATTACAGAATTTATGATGTATTGCGCGTTCAGAGGCCCCTGTCATGTGAACATGCTGCCAGACCAACTTGCAAACGGATTTGAAAATGCCAATCCGGGGGAATTTGATGCGTTGCAAATAACTCTTGATTCCCAAGTTGATATCACCCAACTTGTTCCTACCATAAAAGCCACAACTTTGATTATTGGTTGTAAATATGATCACATCATTCCTACCTACCATAGCAAAGCGCTTTTTGGCGCAATCCAGGATGCACGCTATACCGAGATAGAGTGTGGGCACGCTGTCATTTATGAACGTCCATTCCAGTTAGTACGGGTTATTGACCAATTCTGTACGGACCCTTTGTTTTACCCTGCTGGAACTATTATTCCTACAGATCAACCATAATCTCTCTTACCTTCTGGAGAACGATGATGAATAAAAGTACACCAGACCATAATCCACCAATAGACATATCGCAGGCCACTGATGTAGAAATTATTATCATCGGCGCAGGCTTTGCTGGCCTTGGGATGGGAACTCAGCTTAAACGCAGAGCTCAACACAGTTTTCTTATCCTCGAACGTGCCGACGATGTCGGAGGCACCTGGCGCGATAATACTTACCCCGGCATAGCCTGTGATATCCCCTCGCATCTCTATTCTTTTTCATTTCGTCCCAACCCTGACTGGTCTCATGTTTTTTCACCGGGACATGAAATACTTGCCTATCTTCAAGCTACAGCCAGAGATGAAGGGTTATTGCCCCATATCCGTTTGGGCGCCAACGTTAAAAAAGCTTACTGGGATAACCAAGAAGAACGCTGGATAATTGTCACAACCAGAGGCGTTTTCAGTGGCCGATTCTTAGTCGCAGGCACAGGACATTTAACAGATGAAAATGTTCCACAGATTGAAGGTCTGAACAGCTTTACTGGGGACGTTTTCCATTCAGCCCGCTGGAAACATCACATCCCTCTTCAAGGTAAACGTGTCGGTATTATTGGATCGGGTGCTTCAGCAATCCAGATAGTTCCTGAAATAACTAACAGTGTCTCTGACCTTGTTATTTTCCAGCGCAGCGCCCCCTACGTTATACCACGTCCAGACCGAAGTTATTCTGAAGCTGAGAAGCAGTTGTTCCGACGCGATCCGGAATCTATTCCGGCTCTTCGTTCAGATATATTCTGGCACCTTGAGTCTCTATATCCAGCTTGCCGTTCTATTCCGCAATATCTGACAGAATTAAAACGTATAGCCTCCGATCATCTTAAACAACAAATCACCGATCCAGAATTACGCGAAAAACTCACGCCTAATTATGAACCGGGTTGTAAAAGAATCCTGGTTGCAAACAATTATTACCCTGCCTTTCTCCGAGATAACGTTCAACTCGAAACATCGGCCTTAAAGCTAATCGATGGACAAAATGCAATCTCAGTGTCTGGCAACAGTTATCCACTTGATGTACTTATCTTTTGTACCGGTTTTCAAACCACCCAACCGCCTTATACCCATCTGGTTCATGGCCGTGATGGCCTTAGCCTCGCAGACCACTGGATCCAAGGTATGGAAGCCTTTGCATCAACCACAGTTACAGGTTTTCCAAACTTCTTTGTTATCAACGGACCAAATGCGACGCTTACCCACAACTCAATTATTTACATAATTGAATCTCAAATAGAGTACATTCTTGGTGCTATTGAATATAGCAGGAAAAATAACAACTATGTCCTTGAGGTTTCTGCCAAAGCTCAAGATCGTTATGTAAATGAATTACAAAATCAGCTTAAAGATACGGTATGGGTTAACGGTGGCTGTACAAGCTGGTACCTTGATCCCCGAAATAAGCGTCCAACACTGATATGGCCGGGTTTTGCTCATACGTTCAGAAAACATAATAGTAATTTTGATCCTGCTCCCTATATACATCGCGTTACAACATAATCATTGACATCCTCCTCGTCCAAAGGACGAGGATCCCTACCGTATTCAGACTGAGCTCTGACTCACCTCAATACTGGCATGTATACGCTGAATTTTGTGTTTCTGCTTTTGCCAGTTGTGGCTGAATTTCACTATTCCCTCTGAATGCTCGTGTACCTCTTACCGTCCGACTGGCTGACAGTCGCATTTTTAACCGTTCCTGCCGCGACGGCAAAGGACTTTTCCCTCAAACTTAGTCCTTTGCCAATATTAATTAATCACTTTAGAACGGTTTCGTCGGTAAATATTTCCCATCTAGCGTAATTACAGCTCGCGAGCCGCCATTAGGGTCATCGACCTTTTTGATATCAAGTTTGAAATCAATCGCACTGATAATGCCATCACCAAATTTCTCATGGACCAACGCCTTCAGCGTTGAACCATAAACTTGCAGCATTTCGTAGAATCGGTAAATAGTCGGATCAGTCGGTATACCTCCGGGAATACTGCCACGCACAGGGATAGTTTGCAGCAGACGGAGAGCATTTTCGTCAAGTTCAAGTCGGTCAACCACAATCTTCGCGGCATTTTCAGGCAATGGGTGTTGACCAAGCAGTGCAGCAGTGACGAACGCAAGACTTAGGCCAGTTCCTTGTGCAATATCCTCAAACGTCAAATTCTTGCGTGTTTTGGCATCGATGATAGCATCAGTAAGGATCTGGCGGGGAGTTTGGGAATATTGTGATTGTGTCATGATGATTCCTTTAGATTGATGAACTATTCAAGTTCCGAGATAAGACACGGATTACGTTGCAGAAGGCCCATAGTAAAGACAGACCATCTGGAATGTTACTCAAAGCCAGCTTTATATTGGCAATTCGAACAATTGCGTTTTTACACATCATCAAATCAAATTGAATGAACTTTTCTATTCTGTCAAAGATCAGATAGTTATTATTTGTATAATATTTTCTGGTAGTTACTAGTTAGCAAGCCAGAAGCCAAGCAAGACCCTCCGCATTCCCCAACCGAACGTTGATATCCACCGAAAATTCCCTGAACAATATTAGGCGGCCAGAACAACCGCCCCGATTTAAGCAATTCCTGCATTACTTGCCACGGACCGGCAAACCTACGCCACGAACACCATCCTGCGGCAGAACTAGCACAGCCACCGACCAAGCCGGCAACATGACAGAACCATCCTCAGCTATTCTGATACCCGCCGCCAGAGAAGCATTGCCCAGCTCGCTCTGAATATCATTCAACTTCAATCCTCTAACGTTAAGATCACTCACAGTAGCAGTCTGCGACGCAGCATTAATCATCACCACCAAACCGTCAAACCGCAAATCACGGTCATCATCAATGGTATTACCATCATCGATAGTCATCACGAACAAACCAAGCTGCTGATGCGGACCAACGTTAAGAAAATCAATGCGTTGCTTAACTGATGCGCCATCACCGAGAGTCATCAAGGGTGAAAGTTGACGTAAACGGACCAATTCCTGATAGAAAGCAGTCATCTGTAATAACTCAGTCTGGCCCGGCTTATCTACTACGTTTTTCACTTGTTCAATCAATACGTAGTTTTCACCGTCACCACTCTGGCCCGGCATACCAACATCATAATTGTTGTCCTGATAAGTGTAGCTAACACGGTTAAACCAATCGCCAGCATTATAGGAATCACGAGTAAAAGACTTTGAACGCAGTAGTTCCGATCCATGTTGAGCAAAAGCCAGTCCCTGCCCAAGGAACGTAGTAGCGAGGGATATTGCCTGCATACGCACCCGTGTTGCCAGATCAGCTTCACGTGCAGCTTTGTAGCTGATAATGTCCCACAACGTCTGGTTATCATGCTTGGATACATAATTGATTACCTCAATCGGATCAGCAGCATAACCCGCTATAGCGCCTTTATAATCAATTTCTCTACCGGTTTTCACCGCGCCATCTTTATTAATCAGCACAAAATCAGCCAAATTGCCCGCCATACCAAGACGTACCAGATCCGCCAGATGACGCACCTCATCAGCATTTAACCAAGTCATTTCGTTCGGTAGTGTGCCTGCACCGTTACCCACACCTTGGTTCATCCGAATATTGGCTGAGGAATCGAACGGCCCACCACCGCGTACCGCATCGCGCAGTCGATCAGAGAAAGAGCCAATCCCCGTGCCTTTAAGATTAATCTGTGAAGCAATCTCGAAACGGTCATCCTGCCCAGAGTTCCAACCTTCACCCAAAAAGTAGACCGATGGGCTAATCGTTCGTACCTTTGCCAACGCGGATAAGATCTGTGACTTAGGATGGAAGCCCATAAGGTCAAATCGAAATGCGTCGATTTTATAATCCTTAACCCAAGTCACCAAAGAGTCTTCAATGAGCTTAGCGAACATACGGTGTTCCGGCGCGGTATCGTGACAACAAGTGTTGGATTCAACGTTACCGCTAATTTCATTCAGGCGATGGTAATACCAAGGGACTATCTTATCCAATACGGAGGATCTGTCTGTTGGACCCGCGGCATTGGTATGGTTGTACGCAACATCCATGATCACATTCATCCCCAGCTGTTGTTTGATCGCTTGAACCATAGCGCGAAACTCTTTTATACGTACTGAGCCTTCAGCATCAGTGGCATAAGAACCTTCCGGTACTGAATAATGGAACGGATCGTAACCCCAATTATAGGAGTCGGTTTCTGCAATCATTGCATTAAGCTCTTGTACCTGGGGGTGATTAGCGCTGTCACCGCTCTTGAGTTCCTGTAACACTTCATCCACTGTCTGTAGGCCATTACAGTAATCAACAAAACGGCTGCTCCTCACCATTGCGTTGACCTGACACAAACGACTGAATGGATGATTAAGATCAGCGACTTGGTCGCTGAACTCATTAATGGAAGCTACATCAAATACGGGTAATAGCTCCATATGAGTAACCCCAGCCTGACTCAGCGCCTTGAGATGTTTGAACATATTACTGTTATTCGCTGTCAGAGCCAGGTATTTACCACGCCAAGCTTCCGGCACTGTGCTGTCTGCAATGGAAAGATCTCGGACATGAGATTCGTATATAGTCATACGCGCAATATCCGCCGGTGTGCTTTGCAAACGCGGCATGATCAAGCTATCCCAGTTCTGCGGTTTCAATGCCTCGTCATCTAAGTTAATGACTTGACTGTATTCCGAATTGGTAGACAAACTGTGGGAATAGGGATCAGTAACTTCATAATGCTCCACGTTGCGAGAACGTGGATGGTACACAGTTAAAGCATAGCGATAGTAAGCCCCGATCAAATCCTTATCGCCTTGCCATGACCAAGAACCACTAGCAGGATCACGGTTCATTGCATAATTAGCAATGACCTGTTTATCTGTATCATAGATAACCAATGCTACGTGTTGGGCCGTTGGAGCCCATAAGCGAAAAGTAACACCAGATCCGCTGACCAATGCGCCATACTCAAGTGTATCGGCAGCATCAGCAAAACGATCATCTAATACACCAGCCGTTTGCACTTGAGTAGCCGATGATAGTAAGCCCTCTTTGTTGGTCGCCAACGCCACTAAGTCACCGGTAAGTAACGTATCGACATCCGTATCTTCAGGCAAATGGAATGCGGTTAACTTCGTCAAGTGAGGAACCCGCTCAGCTGTCTTCTGGCTTAAAGTCGTCGGTGTTAACGTCAGATAGCTATCAGTGAAACTCCCTTCGTCATTAGCTCCTACCTTGTCGTTCCGGTTATGGTATAAACGGACATAAGGCTTGTCTGTTCCGCCAGACCATAGCAATGTCTGCTTATCGACCCAGTGCGCCGAAGCCTGAGAAACACCAAATACGGAATTAAAGGCTTCCGCACGACTACCGTAGATCTGATTGCTGCCTGGTATCACAGAGATAGTACGGTTACTGAAATCGGAGAAAGAAATTCTCAGGTCACTGTCGATCAATTTAGTGTTGTTACCATCACGCACGATAAAATTGATACAACCCTCGTTCTTAGTTAACGGCACCACCCAGTAAGGCCCATAACTATCACTGCCAGTAGGAGTTGCACTGGTATCGTTCCAATTTAATGAAGGGGAAGCCAAAGAATCACAGTTTCTATCATTCCATAAGTAAAGGCTATTAGTGCTGTAATCACGAGCTGTTATCGAATTGCTTTTGTTTAATGCGGCAATGTCCACCAGATGGATCACTGCCTGTAAATCGCCCGCCCGGGCAGCTTCACCCGGTATTTTAATAGGGAGATGCGCCATCGGCTCTTTTGAAGGATTGAATGAAGGACCATTGCTATCACAGCCTGACAGTAAAACAAATGTACCGCTTAATAGGGCCCGGTAAGCCTTTTTACCGAAGTGAGCTACCATAATCAGACCTTTATAATTGAAAGAAATTATCGACGATATTATTGTTAATGCAACGAAGAGGAAATATTAAATAATGTCTCAAATAAAGCAGCATCCTCCTGATTCTGATACTGAGAGGGAGTAGAAGGTAGGAGGAGAAGCGTTTTCGTGATATTGCGCACGATAATAATGTAATGATCTTTTATTACATAAGCTCAGAGGCAATCTATATGTATTAAATATGCTGATAAATTAATGTCATTATTAACTACGCTTCCGTTACAGTAAACAATAGTAAGCAAATCGCATAAAACACAGAAAAATTATTTCTCATATGATATTAATAGAGAATAATTCAATGTATCCTCTATTAATTTCACCAAAAATAAAAACATAATCCATCCTGAAGAATTAATTATAATCTATCGTTAACTCTATTTATGATAGCTTCCTCAGTTAATAATTCACGCCATTATCAAATGTAATGTTTATTAGATAAAATACTTTAACATTCTATACATAAATATTTCAGTCGGGACAATTTTAGTATGCAAAATAACATTATTTTTATTAATCACGAAACTGGCAATAAACTCCCGATAGCCGTTTTCCCTCTACATTAAGGATTTTAAATATAACACATCATAGATTTTATCTTTTGGAAAACATCACTCTGTTTATATTCAAGGGGAAAATCATTGAAATAAATATGTTCGATGGTATATATCGAACATATTTAAATTAAAGCCATTTAAGAATCATATAAATACAATAACATTAATGAATCATTATAAAAACCAATCCAAAATAAATCTCATTAGAGATGACTTTTAAATTATTAATCATATAAAACCCTGAAACATATTAAGTCTGATTTATATCTAAATTATATTAATATAAAACAAACATATTAACTCCATGACAATGTTATTATTAAATTCATAAAAATCCGAATTATAGATAATCACGGATTAATTAATATTGCAATTTTTAAAGGTCTGATGAAATCTTTTGAATTGCATCAAGAGCACACTGTTGATCTAAAGAGCCACTTGGTGCACCACCAATACCAATAGCGCCAATCACTTCATCACCAGATTTAACCGGAACCCCACCAGCTAACAGTAGAAAACCTGGAATATCCCCTAAATACTGAGCACCAGGATTTGATTGTGAGGTTTTCATTACGTCTTCTGACGTTCTCTGGGTAGATAATGCGGTATAAGCTTTCATTTTACTCGCCTCAACAGTATGCAACCCAGCTTCATCCATACGCTGCACCGCTTTCAAGACTCCACTCTTATCAACAACAGCAACCGCCACGTTATAATTACTCGATTTACAGGATTGAATTGCCTCAGAAGCTAACTTATTCGCTAACTCAAGGGTAATATTACGTTCAGTAATTAGTGATGAAGCAAAAGCAGATTGAGCGAATAAACCTGCTGCCAGGATAGTATAGAAAAGAGAATATTTCATAGTAAACCTCATTAAGTTGGTAAATTATCCTTTACTAACTTAATGAGATTTATAGACTATATCTATTAGGTCGATTACTTATCGGACCTGGTAGAAATACTTAATCACAAAATGATAATGATTTGAGTATTTCATACTCTTTTACTAATTGAGGCAAAGAATGTATATCTAGTTTATGAAATATCCTGGCACGATGAACCTCGATTGTACGTGGTGATAACGCCAGTTGTTGGGCAATTTGCTTACTGGTTTTTCCCTCCAAAATAATTTTCATCACTTCACTTTCCCGATCAGATAATTGGCTGAATTTGGCTTTCAATTGTTCGTATACCTGACGTTGCTTAAATATTTTCTGATGAAATGATAATGCATTTGAAACTGTTTCAATCAATAAATCTGCATCAATAGGTTTAGTCAGGAATTCAAAAGCACCATTTTTAAAAGCGCGGCGGCAAATATCAATATTGCCATGTCCTGTCATGATAATGACTGGCAACGTATTGTTGAGTTTCAAAAGATCATCTTGCAATGTCAATCCTGGTTTGCCCGGCATACGAATGTCCAATAAAATACATCCCTGAAGCTCTGAGATACTCGCCTTATTAATTACATCAAGAAAATCTTGAGCACCAGGGAATGAAACGACTGACCAATTCATAGTTTCCAATAAAATAGATAATGAATCACGGATCGCTTCATCATCATCAATAAGATAAATCATTTCCGCCATTATTCCCCCTTGCCTTTATTAGCTGGTAACAAAACAATAAAACGAGCACCGCCTGTCCCACAATTGTCAGCACTAATATCACCACCAAGTTTTTGAACTAATGTCTCCGTTAAGGTCATTCCCAATCCCATTCCCTGCTGGCGTGTTGTAAAGAATGGAATAAATACGTTTTTTAAGGCTTCATTGTTTAATCCAGGCCCCCCATCTGTTATCACAATTTTTATCATTTCATCAGCATGATTGATATCAATACAGATCCAATTTTTATGTTCTGCCTGATTTTTCTCTTGCTGTGCCTGAATTGCGTTGCTTATTAGATTGTGAAATATCTGTTCAATCCATAATGGCTCTGAAAATATCATTGGCAAATCATCACAAACATGTTTTATAACTTTTATTTTCCCCGTTTTAATTTCATTTTCGAGTAATATTTCAACCCGGCTTAATATCGAGAGGATATTAACAAGCTGTAAAGTAGTACTACCGGTCGTCAGCTTATCGTGATATTGCGTTAATAAATTTGCGATGCGTTGAGTTTGCAAAATTGATGAATCCAATACTGAAACAACTTTATCATATTGTTGTTTTTTGATTAGTCGCAGTGCACTTTGGTTATAACTCATAATCGCTGTCAAAGGCTGGTTTAACTCATGAACGATACCGGTTGCCACTTCATCTATTGTATTCAGGCGAGTGAATTCAAAGAAATGTGCTCGTAAATCAGAAACCTTTCTCAGCCTCCTATTCTTCTGAATTAAAAAGATAAAACAGATAATCACCGCCCATAAAAAACTGAGACAAATGATATAACCCCATGGCAGTTGCGACCACTGTTGATCATTACTTGCTTTGAGCACAAAAGGCTGAAAATGACTCGTCAGCTTTTTCTCCCAATGCCAAAAATGCTGCCCTTCCCCCAGCCCATATCTAATCAATGGACGATTATTCCAATCTAGTTGTACCGATCGAAATTGTGACAATAATGATAAATTTTTCATCAGAATATTAAGATCAATCAATAATCGGATACTATTACGTGTACTATTAAGCCAATATCTTCCCTCTTCCGCTTCACTAATCATAGGAAAAATTAATACATGTACTGGAATCTCTTGTAATTCGATAATTTGCGGAAAATTTTCCTGTAACTGCTTTAATCCGATATTAGCATCCATGAGCGAAACAATGGCATCGTGTTGTGCAAGCTTTTCACTCAACTCTCGATAAAGGATATTAAATGAAACCGTTTGTTGTTGATAATTTTGATCCAATGAATGATTAATCATTCCCCAGGCAGTCAAAACTGTTAACACCATCCACGCAAAAAAATGCCACATATGATTACCTGAAAGGATATCTTTCATGACGTTGAAGGACGTAAATAAGAATATATAAGGAAATAGCTATCAGATTCCAGCGCTGGATTAACCTTGTTCATTTTCCCTGCACATTTTCAACCCAAGATAAGACACTGGAACAGGGAACAGGGAACAGGCAAGTATTTACGAAGATTTCCGCTAAACAATTGAAGGTAATGAGAACTCTATTTAGTGAATTAGCTATATGAAATGATTCTCGTTCAATAAATTATCAAATAAAATCTTGGAAAATACTAATTTTATCAAAATGTTAGAAAAACACTCCATAATTATTCCATATTTGGCCAGAAAAAACGCTTTACAATCGATAGTGATAATTATTATCATTCGTATCGCTTTCAGATGAACCGCCTTCAGGGTACATATGAAAGCACGACATTGCTCACATTGCTTCCAGTGTTTACTTTAGCCAGCCGGGTGCTGGCTTTTTTTTATTGGATAAGTTTAATCACTATTCATTCAAAATATTTGAATTCTAAGGTTAGATTTTTAAGCTTTTATGCTCTCTCTTCTCAATTAGACTGTAAAAAACATTGAGGAGAACTGAATATGATCCATTTACGCAAAGCATCAGATCGCGGTCATGCTAATCATGGATGGTTAGATAGCTGGCATACCTTCTCATTTGCTAACTACTACGATGCCAATTTTATGCATTTTTCAGCTCTGAGGGTGATTAACGAAGATTTCATCAAAGCTGGTCAGGGTTTTGATACCCATCCACATAAGGATATGGAAATACTGACCTATGTTCTCTCCGGTACAATTGAGCATAAGGACAGCATGGGAAATAAAGAGCAGGTATCCGCTGGTGAATTCCAAATTATGAGTGCTGGTACAGGTATTCATCATTCAGAATACAATCCGGATAGTCATTGCCAACTGCATCTATATCAGATCTGGATTATTCCAGATAAAACAGGCTTAACACCACGCTATGAACAACGCCGTTTTGGTAATATACAAGGCCGTCAGTTAATACTTTCTCCTGATGCCCAGGATGGTTCAATGAAGATATTTCAGGATATGACTTTGTGGCGCTGGACACTTAAAAACCATGAAACTTCCGAATATCTTGCAGAGAAAAACCGTCATATCTGGATACAGGTGGTACGTGGCAACGTCATGGTTAATGGTGTGAAAGCAACCACCAGCGATGGTCTGGCTATCCAGAATACAACCAACCTTCAGCTCAGTGCCAACGGTGACAGCGAAATACTGCTGTTTGACCTTCCTCCAGGATAAATCCCAAATAAACCTCACCCATCGGATGAGGTTTACAAAATTCATAACTACAGTTTAGGGCCTGCTTTTACCAACGCTTCCCCTGCCGGGGTATCCGTGTATTTATCAAAGTTATCAACAAAACGGTGCGCTAAGTCTTTCGCCCTCTCTTCCCACTGAGATTTATCTGCATAAGTATTACGTGGATCAAGAATATGAGTATCAACACCAGGCAATGCAGTCGGAACAGCCAGTTCGAAAATGGGTAATTCGATAGTATCGGTTTCCTCAATATCACCGCTCAAAATGGCATCAATGATTCCCCGCGTATCTTTAATAGAGATTCGCTTACCCGTACCATTCCAGCCTGTATTAACCAAATAAGCTTTGGCCCCTGCGGCTTGCATACGTTTTACCAATACCTCAGCGTACTGAGTTGGATGCAGAGTCAGGAACGCGGCACCGAAACATGCAGAGAATGTTGGTGTTGGTTCAGTCACACCACGTTCTGTACCGGCCAATTTTGCTGTAAATCCAGATAAGAAGTGATATTGGGTCTGTTCTGGTGTTAGTCGAGAGACAGGAGGTAACACACCAAATGCGTCTGCCGTCAGGAAGATTACCTTGGTAGCATGTCCCGCTTTGGAAACTGGTTTAACAATGTTTTCAATATGATAGATAGGATAAGAAACACGCGTGTTTTCAGTTTTTGAACCATCATTGAAATCAACGGTGCCATCTGCCAGTACAGTAACATTTTCCAGCAATGCATCGCGTTTAATCGCATTGTAGATATCCGGTTCTGCCTCTTTGGACAGATTAATCGTTTTCGCGTAACAACCCCCTTCAAAGTTGAATACACCGTCATCATCCCAACCATGTTCATCGTCACCAATCAACTTACGCTTTGGATCGGTAGAAAGCGTGGTTTTACCTGTACCAGACAAGCCGAAGAAGACAGCAACGTCCCCTTTTTCACCAACGTTGGCAGAACAGTGCATTGAAGCAATCCCTTTTAATGGCAATAGGTAGTTCATCATAGAGAACATCCCTTTCTTCATTTCGCCACCGTACCAAGTCCCCCCGATCAGTTGCATACGTTCTGTCAGGTTAAATGCAACAAAGTTCTCAGAGTTCAAACCCTGCTCTTTCCATTGCGGGTTAGTACATTTTGCACCGTTCATCACAATAAAGTCGGGGTTGAATCCAACCAATTCTTCATCTGATGGACGGATAAACATGTTTTTAACGAAGTGAGCCTGCCACGCAACTTCGGTAATAAAGCGGACTTTCAGGCGTGTATCTGCATTCGCACCACAGAAAGCATCAACAATAAACAAACGTTTGCCTGAAAGCTGTTTAGTGACCAGACCTTTCAGATGCGTCCACGTTTCCTGCTGTAGAGGCTTGTTATCATTCTTGCCTTTCCCTTGGTCAGCCCACCATACGGTGTCACGAGTTACATCATCACGAACAATATACTTATCTTTGGGAGAACGACCAGTGAAGATCCCCGTATCGACAGCCACAGCCCCCAGGTTGGTCAGAGTGCCACACTCGTAACCTTCGAGTGAAGGTTTGGTTTCTTCTGAAAATAACAGCTCATAGCTTGGGTTATAAACAATTTCTCTAACATCATGGATTCCGTAGTCCGCGAGTTCCTGCGGGGTAATACCTTTAACACTCATGTCATTGCTCCTGGGTAGTCACTCTTTTTTTCCATGAGCAATAATAAATAATTATGATTAATTAACAGCGATTGTTATCAAAAAATTGAAAACCTATCATTTTTTTAGATTTTATTTAGGATAAAAAGCCCGTAATAATCCTTTGAGTATTATGGAAACTCGTAAAAAGGCGCAGAACCGCGCCCTAAAAGGTAAAAAGTCTTATTTAGCAAATTAATGTAACCGACTCTTTTTTTCTGACTTAATTTCCGCGATATCACTAACATCAAAAATATAGTGTGTGCCACAGTACTCACACTCCATATTAATGTTGCCATCTTTCTGCAATATATGATTAACATCTTCGTCAGAAAGTGTCACTAACGTGTCAGCACACCGTTGACGAGAACAAGTACAACGGAATTCAACCCCTTGAGGTTCATACAATGTCACATCTTCTTCATGATAAAGACGATGTAAAATCTCTTTAACTTCCAATGAGAAGAGTTCTTCACCTTTAATGGTGGCAGTAAGTTGCACCAGATGATCAAATGCTTCCCCACTATTCTGTTCTGCCGTCGGCAGAACCTGTAATAACATACCAGCAGCTGCGATACTTCCATCCTGACTACCAGTACGGATAAACAGACGAGTTGGTAACTGTTCAGACTGTCTGAAATAATCATCCAGACAATCCGCCAGAGTTTCACCTTCCAAAGCAACCACCCCCTGGTAACGCTCACCATGAGTTGGGGTAATAGTAATCACCATATAACCCGTCCCAACCATCTGCTTCAGGCTGCTATTTTCAGCAATTAATCCGTCAACACGAGCAACACCACGCATTTGTTGTTGATGATTACCATTAATCACGGCCAGTTTTACCGGACCCTCTCCCTGAATCTGAACAGTAATATCTCCAGCAAATTTCAGTGTCGCCGTTAATAAACTGGTTGCAACCAACAATTCTCCTAATAATTGTTGTACTGGCTGAGGGTAACCATGATTTTCCAAAATATGCTGGTAAGTCTCACTGGCTAAAACCAGCTCACCACGTACAGAATAATTCTCAAATAAAAAGCGGTGCAATTGGTCTTGTTTAGACATAAATATCTCTCATCTTTATGAACAGGCTATTCCGGCTCACTCAACTTCGTGTTCTTGAACTTAATCAGTGTACGCCTTTCTTTTTTATCCGGTCGGCGATCAGGATGAGGCATAGTTAATGCATTCATTTTACGGGCTATTTCCATTTTTTCCCGATTAGCAATACTTGCTTCAGTTTCTCGGTAAAGCTGCTGAGCTTCTGGCGCACTGCGCCGGTGACTACTTAACGCGAGAACTTCAACTGTACGTTCATCACTACCCTGACGTAATTTAACCTCAGCCCTCAGTTCAACCAATTTACTCGGTTTACTTCTTTGACCATTATAGTGAACTTTACCACCATCTATCATTTCCCGTGCAACCGCTCGCGTTTTATAAAAACGGGCAGCCCATAACCACTTATCCAGACGGACAGCTTGATCGGAGTCTGAATTACTCTTCATCTTTTCTCCTAATATCAGCGCTGGTAAAAAAACAGAGCGTAACACACCATCGCCGATTATCGCCAACATGTAGGAGGGAAAGTCATATTAAAACAGTTATCGTAATACTGCTTAATTTTGCTGAGGCGTTGTTTGTTTTGCCGATTTTTCTTAACAACCAACACAAGATTAATGATCAAAGTAGCAAAGAGGACCAAGAGTAAAAGAGTTGTACCAAGACAACGAGCAAGTGTCATGGAATCCAGCATACTGTGTAACACAATCCGGTGGGTTCCATTAGCGTCCTCAGATAATTCCGTGATAATCCCCGTTGTCTCAAAGGGAGTTTGCAACAACATATCTGATAACCGCTGTAAATCGTGCCACTGTTCCAACGCACTATGATCATAAGAGATGACCAGCGGCATCATATACTCAACCAACTGCTTTCCTTCATCACTGATCAGCAGAACCCCTCCCGGGGAAGGGCTATTAAGCAGTATTGCTGCTTTGTCTATTTCCCGATAGATAAAGGATGATGTGGTCGCATCAACTAACTTCCCCAAGGCTTCAGCTCCTGCCGGACGCAATAAGACATTGATATCATCAAACTTGCCACTTTCTGCATCTTTTAACAAAACTTCCCAATCATTGGCACTACCAAGATTAACCAAAGCATTCTTCAATCGAAAACAATCGGCTTCTTTTCCACATAAATTTTTCGTTTTCAATATAATATCGGAGAAATTATCCAACAAAATCATGCCAGATTTGGATATTTTCGGAGCCAGATCTGGATTAACTGCATCGCTGTTTTCTTGTAGACGCAGTTGCTTATTAACGGTTGTAATTAGTTTTGCTGCATTTTCTATAATTTCTGATTCCGGCATTGGCAGTGGGTTAGCACTATTCCAATATATCCCTGAACAATCAAATGGAGAAAAATGAATATCTCCTTTGTCATTCATATTATTCGGAGGCATATAACACATGCCAATCCCTTTTGCTTTCAATACATCCCCGACTCGCAACTCCATTCCGTCTATCGCATTAGCATCAGTGACAACCTTTGTATTACTACCATGCAACCAAGCAAAACTGAGCTTCATTGGTACACTAATTGGTTGATAAAGGTAGAGCAGCAACACAATAATCAAGCTGCTACCAATCATCATGAGATTTTTCCCGTAACGGTGGTAAGGATAATTATTCTCTTCATCATGCAGGGAAAGATAATGCCCTTGTCTGACGACCTGACCACTAGTGTAAATATCAATATTGGTTTTTTGATCAAGATTATGAATAATATAGGGCTCCCAATGAGGTGGATAAATCAAATCAATCCCACCCAAAGAAATATTACTCATTTGTCCTTGTTCAAATTCTCCAAATAATCCCCATCGTCTTGGCATACCAATAAAACAGTGAATATCCTGGCGCCTGCGTACCGAAAGTGGGCAGAATAACGACCAGAAGCTAACAACTATTAAGCTGCCTGCAATCAACATCAGCCATGGCAAAAATAATGCTGGTGAAAGCAATGCTAGGAACCAAATCAAAAACCCGAGACACAAAAATCCCCCCTCCCAAATACCAGATGAGTGATTCAACCGATATTCTTCCGGCGTCTCTTTGCGAATACCCTGGAATTTCACACTAGTATCGCCATTTTTCTGGATCGATGCCTGCTGATGAGATACATCTGAAACTACCAAAGCTGAAGGGAAATCCCGCTGAAAATCTTTTAAGAAATGACCATTAATCGAAATGACAAGCGGTATTGTCGCAGTATGAACGACATCAATAATGTTCCGCTGTTTGATAAAAGGCTCAAAGAAAAAAGGCAAATGAACTTCTGCCATATCAATATAATAACGCCAGCTATGTGGTTCATCTGTAGCAACAGCAAATCGAGTAATGACATTACAGATAGTATAAATCGTGTCATTTTCGCCTACCTGGGCTGGCCAGGCTGTTTTATTGACACGATCTGTCATCGGCGGTAATACACGATTCAGATAACATTCAATGGCCTGATATTCATCAGCATTAAGTTTACGGCAAGTTGGTTCAGCAACAGAAGGCAGATAACGAACATTATCATGCAGCTTCCATCTGAAAATCAGAAAGGAAGCCATTATAATCAGGCTAATGATCAAGATAGCCAATATAATGACCGTTACGCTCATTCTTCCCTCCCACATTCATGACAATATTGCTGTTTGCAGAATAACAACCTCACGTTAAGTACTGAATCAGATCATCCAAATTTTTAATCTATTTTACAATAAGTTATATAATAACACTCTGAACTACTTATAATATAACTCTATTTCCCATGAGGATTAAAGATAACAGTAACAGCAATGACCAGCGATAATCACTATCATTTATTAAAATAATCGGCCATATTTAGTCAAGCTATAGAGTGTCCCCAATTTCGCCATGAAATCTAAGGCTAACGAAATAATTCATGACGTAATGATGCATAGATACTCAACTCAATCAATATTAATACCGTCAGGGGCAATTATGAATGACCCGAAAAACCCTAAGATCTTGAACATAGAGAACATTGCCCATTCACGTTTATTCCATATTCAATCAGTAGATCTCGAATTCAGTAACGGCGTAAAACGTGTTTATGAGCGGATGCGTCCAGCCAACCGAGAAGCTGTTCTGATAATCCCAATCCTTGGTGATGAATTATTACTTATCCGAGAGTATGCAGTAGGTATCGAACAATACGAATTAAGTTTTCCTAAAGGTGCTATCGACCCTGGTGAAAGTATCCTTGAAGCAGCCAACCGTGAATTAAAAGAAGAAGTCGGTTTCGGTGCCAGGAAAATGGAGCAATTAGCCAAACTCACCATGGCTCCTTCCTACTTTTCTAACAAAATGAACATTGTTATTGCCGAAAATCTCTATCCAGAAAGCTTGAAAGGAGATGAACCTGAACCATTGCCGCAAATACGCTGGCCAATAGCTGATATGATGTCATTACTGGATCACGCCGACTTCAACGAAGCACGAAATGTCAGTGCTCTGTTTTTGGCACAAAAATACTTACAGCATCGCTGAAGTTAACAAACAGGCACAACAGCTCTTTCCCAGTTGTGCCTGTCTTATTATCAGAACAATTCCCGGCTTTCACCATCTTCAATCAAGGTTGTACCGACTTCCTGTACTGCACTTTCTGTAGGCTGAGTTCCGTCAATGAAGTATTCACTGCGAGTATCCCGACCTCCGCCAGCAAGTTTCCCTGTCTTACGATCTATCACAACAGAAACAATGCCCGGAGGAGGTGCTATTTCTTTTTCAGAAACCCCCTCCAGTGCCACTTTCATAAAGTCATCCCAAATTGGTTGTGCACTTTTCGCGCCCGCCTCACCGCCACTGGCGGCAGTACGGCCAAGACTTCTACGGTGGTCATCAAACCCAATCCAGACGGTTGTCACAATATCCGGCCCATAACCTGAGAACCAAGCATCTTTTGAGCTATTAGTTGTACCGGTTTTACCACCAATATCACGACGTTTCAGATCACGCGAAGCACGCCAGCCCGTACCAGTCCAACCCGGCTCGCCAAAAATATTCGAATTCAGAGCATCATGAATCAAAAATGCCAGAGGAGTACTGATAACATGAGGAGCATATTTTTGCCCATCTTCATTACCATCAATTACTGGCACTTTTTCTAATACAGGTAACGGCAATACCTCCTGTTGACTAACATGAGATTGAGCTACATTTTCAATTGAGTTTTCAGAAAGTTCGATTGAACGTGCAGTATCACCATAAATCACCGGAATATCACATTGTGGACAAGCTATCTTAGGTTTGGCTGTAAATAGAATATCTCCATCTTCATTTTCAATCTTAGTAATGAAGTAAGGATCAATCAGATAACCACCATTAGACATTACCGAATATCCACGTACCACCTGCATTGGTGTAAACGATGGAGCCCCCAAAGCCAGAGATTCTGTACGAACAATATTTTTCCCTGGGAAGCCAAATCGTTGTAAGTAATCCGCGGCATAATCCACCCCCATTGCACGCATTGCGCGAACCATCACGACATTCTTCGATTGCCCTAACCCTTGACGCAAACGGATTGGCCCAGCATAAGTTGGCGGTGAGTTTTTCGGACGCCAATCAGTACCCGCCCCCGCATCCCAGCGGCTAATTGGCAGGTCATTAAGCAAAGAAGCCAGTGTCAGTCCTTTATCCATCGCTGCCGCATAAAGAAACGGTTTAATATTGGAGCCAATCTGACGTAATGATTGAGTGACCCGGTTAAATTTACTTAAATTGAAATCAAATCCACCCACTAACGCCTTAACAGCACCATCATTAGGATCAATAGAAACCAGAGCAACATTAACTTCCGGTATTTGTGCTAACCACCAGATATTTTTTACTTTTCGCACCCAAACCTGTTCACCCGCCTGAACCACTTCATTCACACTACGAGGAACTGCACCCTGCGCACTATCAGATCTAAACTTTCTGGCCCAGCGAACACCAGCCATTGGCAATTCTACATTGCTGCCATCAGCCAACATCACTGTTGCCTGATCATTACCTACTCTGGTTACCACTGCCGGAATTAATGGGTCATAATTTGGCAGCGTCTTAAGCTTATTAAGGATCTGCTCCTGAGACCAGGCGGGTTCACCTACTTTCCACAAAACCTCCTGCGCCCCACGGTAGCCATGACGAACATCATAATCAATAACGTTATTACGCGCCGCCTCTACAGCTGCCAACTGAAGTTTACGGGTAATGGTGGTATAAACTTTATAACCATCGGTATAAGCATTCTCACCATAACGCTCAATCATCTTTTGACGCACCATCTCAGACAAATACGGAGCAGAAAAAGCAATTTGCGGAGCATGATAATTAGCCACCAGCTTTTCACTTCTAGCTTGATTATATTGCTGCTGAGTAATGTAACCCTGATCGAGCATACGCCCCAAAACTACATTCCGGCGGTTAATTGCCCGACCATAAGAATAAAGCGGGTTAAAAGTCGAAGGCGCTTTTGGCAAACCGGCAATCATGGCTATTTCGCTCAGAGTCAACTCATTGACACTCTTACCAAAATAAACTTGGGCCGCAGCTCCAACACCATAAGCCCGGTAACCAAGATAAATTTTATTAAGATAGAGTTCGAGGATCTCATCTTTATTCAGCAACTGCTCAATCCTGATGGCGAGAAAAACTTCCTTGATTTTACGCATCAACGTTTTCTCAGGACTGAGAAAGAAATTTCTCGCCAGTTGTTGAGTAATAGTACTTGCCCCTTGTGAAGCCCGCCCTGAACTCAGAGCTATAGATGCAGCCCGGATAATCCCTACAGGGTCAACGCCGTGGTGTTCATAGAAACGACTGTCCTCCGTTGCAATGAATGCTTCCACCATAATCGGTGGAACTTCGGACAGCGTAAGAGGCATACGACGCTTTTCACCATACTGAGCAATTAGCTCTCCATCCGCACTGAACACCTGCATTGGTGTCTGTAGTCGAACATCTTTTAATGTCGCCACATCAGGTAATTGAGGCTCGATATATTTGTACATACCAAAAATCGAGACCGTTCCCAGAAAAATGCAACACACGACAAAGATTAGAAAATACTTTACGAACTTCACCTGAAATTTCCCATGCCACGTTAGTTGGGTGGTTTATAAACAATTGGCGCGTAGTATAAAGGTTACACAACACCTTGAATATGGTCTTTTATTAAAATTACTGATATGGAGATCGCCAATATGCACTCACCAAAATGGTATGTCGGCTTGGACATCCAAAATGGCATCGTTCGTGCCGTCGCAGCCATAAAACGCCGTGATGGTTGGCAGCTTCGCCATTGCTGGCAATATCTTTTACCTGATGAGGTTATGCCAGAAGGTCGTTTACAACGACCAGAAATATTACGTGACATTTTAAATCAATGGAGGCAGAAATTACCTAAAAAAATCAGTTTCAGACTCGCCCTACCTGTGCAACAAACGTTGCAACGGAATCTTGTTTTACCTCCAGATATTAGCCTTAAAGAGCCAGAACAAAGTTGGTTTATCAATGCCAGTGCCGAAAAACAATTTCCCTTTAACACCCGTGAACTGACATTGGATTATCGTATTATTGAGCAAAATGCCTATATCAGCGCAGCTCGCCAGAAAGATCTAGACCTCTGGCTACAATGTCTTGCACAGGCTGGCATATTCCCAGATGCCATTGACATTGCGCCTTGTGCTCTACGCTATATGGCACAATATTCTGGCGTTCCAATTAATTGTTGGTTGTTACATAGGCAACAATCTGGTTGGTTATGGGTATCTCCTGTCAATACGCCTTTTGCTTATGATCTGGTATCCGCAAATACAGCGGTTTCTCCACAACAAGTTATTAGCCAATTACCTGCCTCATCCATCACTGAAAAACATATTTATTACAGCAGCTTCCAGCAGGAAGCTCTACCTGAAGGAACCTGCTCCTGGGACATGCTGGCAGCATTCCGTCACTATCATCCCCCGCTTCCAATTCACCTAATGGAATATGTGATAGCCGGTGGTTTAGCACTCAGACCGGATGATAAATGATGTATCAAGTTAATTTTCTACCCTGGCGACAAACCCGGCTGAAACATCGCTATCGCTGGTGGGTTATTCTTCTCTTACTGCAATTGATATTGTGGCTAATCGTATTTATTTGGCTCTCTTTTAAACAACAAGAAACGATTAACCAGCATCAAAGGCAACTGCAACAACTCAACCAGCAGCAATTACATTTGCAACAACAAATAACTCAGACAGAAAAAGCATTCAATCTTCACAACAAGCTAGCCTATAAATTAAAGCAACAACAAACACGGCTGAAACAGAATCAGCAACATTTGAAATTATTCAATCAACTACCGAATTTACTTCCGGAAGGGAGTTGGCTGACAGCTTTCGATGACCATGCAGGTCAATTGAAACTGGTTGCTAATAGTCTGGATTATTCCAGTATGACATCTCTGCTAGATAATCTTGAAAACAACGAACAACTTTCTGAAATTCAACTAAAAAAAATGACCACAACCGAGCAACAAATCAGGCAGTTTATTATTGACGCTAATTGGCAGACGGAGATATTCGATGATAAAAAGTGATTATCTATGGTGGTTTGCCAAACCAGCCTTGCTGCTCTTTATTTGGCAGCAAGCGATCATTATCCCATTTCTAATCCTGTTTTATCTTTTCTTCTGGCAAGAGAGAAATGAACAGGAAATTAATCTGACACAGGAAATAGCAGCCCAAGAAATTAATACAAAATCAACTAATGATCGACTAAATCAATTACCTCTGTTGGAAAATATACAACAAAACATACATCAAATAGAAAATGAACTGAGTAAGCCATCACAGAATGCCGTGAAAATTTCCGCAGTAAAACAACTGCAACAACCATTAATCAATTCTGGTGGACAAGTTCTTGAGTGGCAACGTAAGAAAGAAGGGGACAAAACGCTTTGGCAAATAATGATTTATTTAAATTACGAACAAATGTTGGATTTCCTTGACGCACTACAAGCGTTATATCCACCGCTGCTAATTAAACAGTTTTCTGTTTCAGCGTCAGGCGAGTTTCTAAATGTCAAAATGACCTTGTCAGAAACCTCATATGAGGAACTTTATGACTAAAAAATTCATCCTATTTATCATTTTTCTGCCCGTTATTTGTGTTGCAGAAATAAGAAATCCCTTTACTCCCCCGATAAGAGAGCCAGAAGAACAACCAACTGAACTAATTGATCAATCAATCTATGATACTGAAATTCAACACATTGCAACGACATTACATTATGCAGATGCGGAAAGAATTGCCCTTAATCTCAGACAAAATACACCTGCGCTAATGACAAAAGAGGGCAAAATTGATTTTGATCCTGAAACTAACAGCCTAATTTTACAAGATACTCCCATCGCAATCGCCCAGATAAAAAATTGGCTGAAAGAAATAGATACCCCACAGCAACAAGTGCAGATTACTGCGCATATTGTGACTAGCAGCAGAGAAGCATTACATGAACTGGGAATTTATTGGGGAATGCCGATAGGTGAACAACTTAATACATCAACAGGTATAAATCGCCTCAATATCAACCAAGCAGCTAATGACAATATGCATCGATTTGCGCTTAATATTGCCCGTATCCATACCAGTTTACTAGAGCTGGAACTTAGCGCCCTGGAACAAGAAAACCTCCTGGATATTATCGCTAGCCCAAGATTGACAGCCTCACATCAACAGTTAGCTAGCATTAAACAAGGCTCGGATATCCCCTATGTTAGTCAGGAAAAAGAGAAAAGTACTGTGCAATTTAAAGAAGCCGTACTGGGAATGGAAGTCACACCCCATATACTTAGACAAGACAAAATTAGACTCTCTCTAAAAATTAGTCAAAATATGCCAGGGATCTCAATAAGTCAGGGCGGAGGTGAAAACCTGACCATCGACAAACAGGAAATAATGACTCAAGTTACTGTAAAAAATGGTGAAACACTCATTCTCGGGGGGATTTTTCAACAAAAAAAAGGTGAGAAAACTCAGAAAGTGCCCTATCTATCAGACATCCCTCTACTCGGTTCGCTATTTGATCAAAAAGGTCATAAACACAGCCGTCGGGAGCTGATAATATTTATCACACCTCAACTGATGGATATTTAATCAAATAAAAAATAAAGTCGTTATATCAATGAATTGAAAATAAAAACTCCAACTATTCAGTATGATCATACGCAGATTTTTTCAGCTAACCCTGTTTATAGATTTGACGCTGAGTCCGATTTAGCATACAAGAGTTAGCTAATTGAGTGGTCGGGTTAACATCACAATAATAAGCCAATAAAACCAGGGCTTCTGTTACAGGAAGCTCATCGTTGATTTATATAGTTGCAAAACTGGCTGGTGAACTGAGATAATTTTCTCATCTGATCTCACATTACCGCTCATGAGGTTTCAGTTTAGGTCCCGCTGCTGATTTGATTAGCGGGGCGGGTTATCATTAACGAATAGTCTTAGTAATACCAAAAACATGGCAGAGAAACGTAATATCTTTCTGGTTGGACCTATGGGTGCCGGCAAAAGCACTATTGGTCGTCAGTTAGCTCAGCAACTCAATATGGAGTTTTATGACTCCGATCAAGAAATTGAGCGACGTACCGGAGCTGACGTGGGCTGGGTATTCGATGTGGAAGGCGAAGAAGGCTTCCGCGAACGCGAAGAAAAAGTGATCAACGAACTCACTGAAAAACAAGGCATTGTACTGGCGACTGGTGGAGGCTCTGTAAAATCCAGAGAAACCCGAAATCGTCTGTCTGCCCGTGGTGTCGTAGTCTACTTGGAAACCACCATTGAAAAACAGTTAGCTCGTACCCAACGCGATAAAAAACGTCCTTTACTTCAAGTTGATGCCCCAGCACGTGAAGTTTTAGAAAATTTAGCGGACGAACGTAATCCTCTGTATGAGGAAATTGCTGATGTCACTATCCGGACCGATGAACAAAGTGCAAAAGTTGTTGCTAACCAAATCATCGAGTTATTGGAAAAAAATTGATTCAGGCAAGTCTACACAGCGATAAATAATTAAGGCTAAGGCTGCTATGGAAAAGATCATCGTTACTTTAGGGGAGCGTAGCTACCCCATTACCATTGCAAAAGGATTGTTTGATGATCCTTCTGCTTTTGCACCACTAAAAGCAGGCCAGCAGGTTATGCTGGTGACAAATCAAACGCTGGCTCCACTGTATTTGGCAAAAGTAAAAGCCACTTTGCAGCAAGCCGGGGTTCGGGTAGATGAAATTATTCTGCCTGATGGTGAACAGTACAAATCTCTTTCCATATTAGACGATGTATTCTCGGCTCTGTTGGAAAATAACCACGGACGAGATACAACGCTTATCGCTCTCGGTGGCGGCGTAATCGGTGATTTGACTGGTTTTGCCGCTGCCTGTTATCAACGTGGTGTCCATTTTATTCAGATTCCTACCACCCTTCTCGCTCAGGTTGATTCTTCTGTTGGAGGAAAAACCGCAGTAAACCATCCTCTTGGCAAAAATATGATAGGTGCATTCTATCAGCCAATTTCTGTGATAGTTGATCTCAATTGCCTGCAAACGCTTCCAGCCCGCGAACTCTCTTCGGGCCTGGCTGAGGTAATTAAGTACGGTATCATTCTTGACAGTGCATTTTTTAGCTGGCTTGAAGATAATATGGATAAACTGCTAGCCCTCGACAACAAAGCAATGGCTTACTGCATCCGTCGTTGTTGTGAATTGAAAGCAGAAGTTGTCGCAGCAGATGAAAAAGAATTAAGTGGTCTACGTGCTCTGCTAAATCTTGGTCATACATTTGGGCACGCAATTGAAACAGAAATGGGATATGGCGTTTGGCTACACGGAGAGGCTGTTGCTGCCGGAATAGTTATGGCGGCAAGAACAGCCCAGCTCGCAAGGGATTTCTCTGAGCAGGATACTCAACGTATTATCCGATTGTTGAAAAGGGCAAATCTACCTGTACACGGACCACAGAACATGTCACCAGAAACCTATCTTCCGCATATGATGCGAGATAAGAAAGTTACGGCAGGGAAATTACATCTGATTCTTCCAACTGCAATCGGCAAAGCTAGTCTACGCTCAGATATTGAACATGATTGCGTTCTTGAAGCTGTTCGTCAGTGTTTACCCTCTGAGAGTGTGTGATTATCAATAAATTAAATGTTTTTTGCATACATCCGGTGGATGTGTCATAAAATAACTGCTTTGTCACAAACTTTCATTCATTCTAGTTGGGTCAACTTACCGGACCGACTTTAATTGCAATTGGCAGTATTAGCTCTGTTTGGAGGGCATATGGACGAATTCAAATCGGAAAACGAGCAAAGGGCAGATAACGAGTTTAGACCAGACACTTCAGATCGCCGCCCTTCACGATCACGTCAGCAATTAAACAAACCCAAGTTTGCAGTCTCACGCCAACAAATGATGATCGGTGTTGGAATTTTGGTGTTACTACTACTGATTATTACTATCAGCTCCGCTTTAAAAGCACCAACTGAACATGAAAAACAACAATCACCCAATGTTGCAGAGAGAAATATTGATTTATCAAGTTCATCATCCCAAAAGGACGATCACAGTCAATCTGTAACATCAGAAAATACCACCACAGATACAATTAACAGACCACAGGAAATTAATGTTCCTCCAGTCAGTGGAACCCCAACTCACCCGCAACAGTCTCAAGTTAACAGCAGCGAAAATCAACAAATTGAATTATCTGGCAATATTCCTGATGTTTTGACTCAGCAACAAAGCAATATAAATCATGCAGTGCAGAACCTGAACAAAACCCAGCAACCACAAACAATAACACCACCACCTGCGGTACAACAGAAACCGGAAAATATCCATCCACTGAAACCCGAGGAATCAACTAAATCAAAACTATCCACAAGTCATACTAATAATAAAAGTAATGTAGCCAACACTGACAATAATCTGCTGAAAACTCCGGCAAGCCACTACACTTTGCAATTAAGCAGTGCCAGTCGTTCAGACACACTGACTGCTTTCGCTAAGAAAAATAACCTCACCCACTACAAAGTTTACGAAACCAAACGTAATGCGAAAACTTGGTTTGTCCTGATTCACGGTGATTACCGCTCTGTTTCTGAAGCTAAACGGGCTGTTTTATCCCTGCCAGACGAAGTTCAGGCGAAAAAACCTTGGGTCAGAACAATGCAGCAAGTGCAACAAGACCTAAGAAAATAAAACAATATTTATTAGGCGCTGATATGCTGTCCTAAACAGAGTACAATCTGCGGCTCTGGAATGATTGAGTAATTAATTGACAGCATGAAAAAAAAACGCGCTTTCTTAAAATGGGCCGGTGGAAAATACCCGTTGGTAGATGATATCAAACGTCATCTGCCAGCCGGTAGTTGTCTGATAGAGCCATTTGTTGGCGCAGGTTCTGTCTTTCTGAACACAGACTACGATTCTTACATCCTCGCTGATATCAACAGTGACCTTATTAACCTGTACAACACAGTAAAATTCAGGGCGAATGAGTTTATCGTTCATACACGCCCTCTATTTACCCAAGAATACAACACAGCCGAGCATTTTTATCAGCTACGGGAACAATTTAACCAAAGTACTGACCCGTTCCACCGCAGCGTGTTATTCCTTTACCTCAATCGCCATTGTTACAACGGCCTCTGCCGTTATAATTCTCATGGTAAATTTAACGTACCTTTTGGCCGTTATAAAAAACCCTATTTTCCTGAAGAAGAATTATATTGGTTTGCTGAAAAAGCTCAAAATGCGACTTTTATTTGTGAGCACTATCAATACACGTTGGATAACGCACATAAAGGCTCGGTTATCTATTGCGACCCACCTTATGCTCCTTTATCAGCAACCGCAAACTTTACGGCGTATCACACCAACAGTTTTAACATTACCGATCAAGAAAATCTGGCACATATTGCATTTAAGTTATCGTCAGAACGTGCAATTCCTGTTTTGATATCCAATCACGATACGCCAATGACACGAAAATGGTACTATCAGGCTTCACTTCATATTGTCAAAGCGCGTCGCACTATCAGCAGGAATATTCTTGCTCGCAGTAAAGTAGACGAACTGTTGGCATTATATCGCTGACTTTTATCCACCCCCTTTTGCCTCGCCATTAAGGGATGATAGAAACGATTTGGAGAAGATAATGAAAGATTTTCTGATTGCCCCATCCATTTTATCTGCGGATTTTGCGCGATTGGGTGCAGACACCGCTGAAGTGCTGGCGGCAGGTGCTGACGTTGTTCACTTTGATGTCATGGACAACCATTATGTTCCTAACCTGACGTTCGGACCTATGGTCTGTCAAGCTCTGCGGAATTATGGCATTACTGCACCGATCGATGTCCATCTGATGGTTAAGCCGGTTGACCGCATTATCCCTGATTTTGCCAAAGCGGGGGCCACTTACATTACCTTCCATCCAGAAGCCAGTGAACATATCGATCGTAGCCTGCAACTTATCAAAGAATATGGTTGTAAAGCTGGCTTAGTATTCAATCCTGCAACACCATTAAGTTATCTTGATTATGTCCTGGATAAATTGGACGTCATTCTTTTGATGTCAGTAAATCCTGGTTTTGGAGGCCAATCTTTCATTCCAAGGACACTGGATAAGTTGCGTCAGGTTCGTAAAATCATCGATAAAAGCGGCTATGATATTCGTCTTGAAGTAGACGGAGGTATTAAAACTAGCAACATTGCACAAGCTGCGGCAGCTGGCGCAGATATGTTCGTTGCTGGTTCAGCCATTTTCAGTCAGTCAAATTACAAAACAGTAATTGATGATATGCGTAGTGAATTGTCAAAGGTATCTCATGGCAAATAAGGTATTAAAAGGCATCCGTGCTGTTGCCTTTGATCTAGATGGTACATTAGTAGACAGCGCCGGTGGTCTAGCTGATGCACTAGATCAGGCATTGTTAGCCAAAGGTTTCCCTACTGCGGGAAAAGAACGAGTTACAGCTTGGGTAGGTAACGGCGCAGACATTATGGTTGAACGCGCATTGACATGGGCTAAAGTCGACTTGACCGTACAACTACATACAGAAATCCGTAAGCTATTTGATCAGTTCTATGAAACAACCGTAACAACAGGTAGTCAACTGTTCCCGGAGGTCAAAGTTACATTGACTGAACTGGCAAAACACAACTTGCCAATGGGTATTATCACCAATAAACCCACACCTTTTATTGCTCCTCTACTCGCTTCTTTGGGAATCAGCGAATACTTTTCATTGGTATTAGGTGGTGATGATGTTAAAGAGAAAAAACCACATCCCACACCTATTTATCTAACAATGGGCACGTTCGGACTACGTAAGGAAGAATTGCTCTTTGTCGGTGATTCTCGTAATGATATTTTAGCGGCGCAAGCAGCAGGTTGCCCTTGTGTTGGTTTAACCTATGGATATAACTACGGTGAATCTATTGCATTAAGCAATCCAGACTGCATATTAACGAATTTCTCTGATCTGTTACCCACAATTGGACTCTCATCTTTAAAACTTCAGGAAGCATAATAAAATGAATGAACCCACTGTATCTGAAAAACCAAACTCCCAAAAACCTATTGTATTCAGCGGCGCACAACCTTCCGGTGAATTAACCATCGGTAACTATATGGGAGCATTACGTCAGTGGGTTAAAATGCAGGATGATTATGACTGCATCTATTGCATCGTCGACCAACATGCAATTACTGTCCGTCAAGACCCCATAGAACTGAAAAAACGTACTCTAGATACACTGGCACTCTACCTGGCTTGTGGTATTAATCCGCAGAAAAGCACCATTTTTGTTCAGTCCCATGTACCACAACATGCTCAGTTAAGCTGGGTACTAAACTGTTATACCTATTTCGGTGAACTCAGTCGCATGACTCAGTTCAAAGACAAATCCGCTCGTCATGCTGAAAATATCAACGCTGGCCTGTTTGATTACCCAGTTCTGATGGCTGCAGATATCTTGGTATACCAAACAAACCAAGTTCCAGTCGGTATCGATCAAAAACAACATCTCGAACTGAGTCGTGATATCGCTCAGAGATTTAACGCTATCTATGGCGATATCTTCGCTATACCAGAGCCATTTATCCCAACAGGTGGCGCTCGTGTTATGGCTCTGCAAGACCCAGAAAAGAAAATGTCCAAGTCAGATGATAACCGCAATAATGTTATCGCTCTGTTGGAAGACCCAAAATCAGCAGCTAAAAAGATCAAACGTGCAGTTACAGATTCGGAAGAACCTCCTCGCGTTCGTTACAATTTGGAACAAAAACCGGGTGTTTCTAACTTATTGGATATCCTGGCTGGCGTTACTGGCAAAACCATTTCTGAACTGGAAACTGAATTTGAAAACCAAATGTATGGTCATTTAAAAAGTGCTGTAGCTGATGCTGTTTCCGGTATGTTGACTGAATTACAGGAGCGTTTCTATCATTTCCGCAATGATGAGGCCCTACTGAATAAAATCATGGCAGAAGGGGCAGCCAAGGCAAAAGCCCGTGCCCAAATTACACTAGATAAAGTGTACGAAGCTGTTGGCTTTATAGCTCACCCTTAATAGAGATAAATGTGCACGTTTACCACGTGCACATTTCAAGCTGCTGATAAACCCATTTAAAAACAAGATGTATATTCTTAGGGGTTCCACGTCCAAACCGCCGAAAATTCCATCTGACCTGTAATTGGGATTCCGGATCGGAGCACTCAACATTCTTTTATCTCTCCTGTTGCTGGTTAAAAACGCCCTGAAAGGTATCAGGGCGTTTTTACAGCGGGTGTTAGGATTAATGTGAATCCCGGTGAAGACAACTCCTGGCATTCACTTGTTTTAAAAGCTGACTCTGAATCCCGCTGTTGCATAGATCGGTGTTTCTACCTTGTTACCTTTCTGATAGTTAACTTCAGTATAAACCGATGCGTTACCTCCCACGCCTGCGGTTACACCGAGACCATACTTACCGACGTTGCCAGAATAGTTACTGTCGAATGAAACGTTGTTGATTTCTATCTCGTTATTCTTGATAAACTCACGGGATACTGCGGTTTTCACGTAAGGTCTGACGCTGTGTTCCGCAATACTGAATTCACTTTCCAGCAACGTACCAACCTCACCCCGTAAGCTGTTGGCTGCATGGACATTTGCTTCCATGCCATTATCCAGTGAGTAGTCAGCCTTTCCTGTACGGGAATAAGCTACTTTGCCGTAAGGTGTCAGCTTGAATGCATCCATTAACTCGATGGAATATCCTGCCTCCGTTGATGCGGTGATCGTATTCTGGCTATAATTTCCTTTGACGCTGTTACCACTGTTCATGTTTGTACGTACCTCATTGCTGAGGCGGTTCACTTTCAACAGAGTGTCCATGTAGAAACCAGAATTATCGAACCATGTGGTGTAAACCCCACCACTATAGCTTAGAATATTTCCATTACTTGTATTGTCTGATTTGATGTTGCTCTTGCTGTAAGATGTAAAAGCGCCAAGCAATAAAGTTCCGTTACTGAATTCTATTTTTTTGTCTGCACCGAGCTGCATGCCGTTTAAATTTGAATGGAACGCACTGTAACGTTTATCGTTCAGGCGAGAATTATCACTCAGATAACGAGCCCATACTCCTATACTTCCATCATTGCGGCGCAAATCACCCATTCTTTGGCGCAGGGTGCTGGTTTCCGTTTCGAGGATATACCATGGAGCCGTTGCCATATTAATGACTGCACGTGCGCTGTTACTCAGTACAGGATGTGGAACAACAGATGGTGTTAAAGGTGCGCTATTGTTTCCTAGTGGTGTATCTGTATTTGTATCAGATGGCGTATTCGTCTCCTGTGGTGCCAATTCCCCTCGTTTTCCGCCCACCAGGTACCATTCAGTGTGTCCATTCTCTGTTTTGTTATGCAGTTTATATTGCCAGACACCTGCTTCGACAATCCCGCCATTATTCAGCAAATTAAAGTGCGCATCACCGCTGTTGATATAGACCAACTGGACGTTTTTTGGATTAACGACTTCCCGACCGCTATCATTTACCTGTAAACCAAACTTACCGGAAGCGCGTTCTGATACATATATTTTGTCGCTAAGGCCATCAGCCAGACTGGTAGTCAGATAAAAATCACCTTCGCCGGAGAGATTTTTTAACTCGAGACGGTTAAACTGCACACCGGAAGCATATGCTGCCATATTTAATTTACTACCAAGTTGCATTGTCAGATTATCAATGCGAGTCACCAGTACAGGGCCAGGCTTTTCAGGCAGTGGAGCATCCCCATCTTCACCGTCGCCCATCCATGCTGGGACAACATCCGCAACTCCAGCAAGTATCAGGTTTTCGATATAGACATTTCCTGCGGGAACCGGTGAGTTAACAGAAACGTCGGTAAAATATATGTCATTATTATCAATGAATAATTCAGCATCTTTACCAATAAATAACTGTCCGAGTGAGACTGAACCCGCATCCATATCGATTCTTCCGCGATCATTGACAGTCGTGTTCTGGATAACGGGATTACCCAGAGTATTGTTATAGCCAAATTGGCCCATCTGAATATGAGAGTTGTCTTCAACCACCGTATCGGTGGCCTGACTATCCCCTTGTATTCTGAAGATAGTATCGCCTGTAATCTTAATCCCTTGTGTTTTTGTTTGGTTATCTAAGGTGAGATCAGCGTCATTATAAGTAGTATTAGGTTTGATTTGTTCATTATCTAACCTATCCCAACTCCATGCGGTATTAGACAAGCCGATAAGAAATGAAGCGATTCCAATTGATATTGCGCTTTTCTTATAATTATTAACTTTCATAAAGTTACATCCCTATAGAATCTAAAGAGTTATTACCAAATCTGGTGTATGAGACTTTCAGATAATGCTCTGATGTTTCATTCACCCCCTGTTCACCGTCATCAAATGGCACATTGTTAACCACTGAGGTCAGCAAAATAAGTCTTCATCAAAGCTTAATCCCGGCGATCAGCCTATCAATATCGATAGGCATATTTCCGCTTTGTAGTAAATTCTAAATACCATAAAAAACAATAGTCCACATGATCTAACCTGAGCAAATCAGGCTCTGTGAAATAAATAAAAAGCGCTAAATCACAAAGTTAAACCATTTGGTAGTAACAAAATTCGATGAAAAGGTATTTGAAACTGCCAGTACAAATTTTTTCATTGATGAAAATCTGGCGGTAACAGTCGAGATGCCCAAAAGTCAGCAATCAATATGCGCATTTACCACGTGCACATTTTATTATTTCCCAAACAACCTGCGATTAAAATCCTCAATCTTTCCAAGCATTACCCGCTTTTGCATAGTAAGGCTCCAGCTGGCAGATAACGCAGCTGCGCTCATTAAACGCCGATACTGCTCTTCATCAAATGGCATATTAAAAGCAATAGCTATCGCTTCTTTAACTAAAACATCACTATTACGGGAAACAAGAACAAGAGGCTCATCTGGGCTGATGTTTCCCGAAGCAATGACTCTATAAAGCCAACCACAACGCCCGCTTTCCTGCATAATGGCAGAAAAATTGCTAATACCGGAATGAGAATTAAGCTTATAGCAAGGTGAACGAGGCTGAGTTACTTGAATCATTGTCTCTCCCCAACTGAAAATATCACCTATACAAACATTTTCTTCAGTCAGCCCAATTGTAGAAATATTTTCACCAAACGCCGGCGCAATAAAAAAATCTTCCTGTTCTGGAAATTGGCATTTCCAAAAATCATAGTGTTCACGAGGATAATGGCAAAGCGCCCTATCAGGACCTCCGTGGAAAAGGGTTTCAGCCTGCTCATCACCTTCTAACCCCAAACAAGTTAGATGCAGGCGGCCATCAACCATCCGTTTGTTAATTGCACTGGCAGACAGTTTTTCTGATATTTCAATTTTGCCTGTATATACCTGCGGATAATGCATAATTCACTTTCCTTAATTGAAATCAACCCGGCATCATCATAAACCAATACCCAATCAATAAAAATGCCGGCAGTAATATCAGCCGGCATAGCAGAAAAGAGAAAATGAGTTAGAAAATTATTTTACTTTTGCCTGATAACGTTCCGCAGCTTCATCCCAGTTAACGACATGCCAGAACGCTTTGATGTAGTCAGGACGACGGTTTTGATACTGCAAATAATAGGCATGTTCCCAAACATCCAGACCAATAATCGGATAGCCAGATGCACCAGAGATAACTTCACCCATTAATGGGCTGTCCTGATTAGCAGTAGAGACAATCGCCAGTTTACCATCATCTTTCAGCACCAACCACGCCCAACCAGAACCAAAACGGGTAGCTGCTGCCTGCTCAAATTTTTCTTTAAAAACATCAACACTACCGAAATCACGTTCAATGGCTTCTTTCAATGGGCCTTTCAGCGTTGTTTTTAATTTCAGTCCCTTCCAAAACAGACTGTGGTTAGAATGACCACCAGCATTGTTGCGTATAAAAGTACGTTTATCCGCCGGTATCTTATCTAATTGCTGGATCAAATCATCAATATCAAGTTTTGCCAACTCAGGGAAAGCCTCCAAAGCACTATTGGTATTATTAATGTAAGTCTGATGGTGCTTGGTATGGTGGATTTCCATCGTCTGCTTATCAAAATGAGGTTCCAGAGCGTCATAAGAATAAGGAAGAGAAGGTAATGAATAGCTCATATCATGTACTCCAGTCATATAAGAATGATTCCAAGTTCACATCTCTGTGAACAACATGACCATTATAGTTAATTAAATATTATTGGAAATGATTATCAATACCATATTCTCACTATGGTTTTATCATACAACTGTGTTTCAGTAAGTTATCAGCCAATTTATCTATATTTAACATTATTCTTGGATTTGAATTTTGAATTACTATTTTTGGTTAGCGATTAAACCTAAATAAGCCTGCCACACAAATGACAACATCGTGAAAAATATTCTTTTTATTGCGTGATCTTCCGCGCAAAAAAAAAACAAAAATTCTCCTTACACTTTAGTTAACTTTGTTTTGACATAATATTAACATTCGCAAGGAGAATATAGTATGGCCCAAATAATGAAATATCCCATTCCTGCAACCATTGCAGAACACACTCTGATGAATAAACAACAATATCAACAAAATTACCAATTATCGCTGCAAGATCCCGAAAAATTCTGGGGAGAGAAAGGTAAAATTGTTGATTGGATTAAACCTTACACTAAAGTAAAGAATACCTCTTTTGACCCCGGACATATCAATATCTGCTGGTTCGAAGATGGAACGTTAAATCTCAGTGCAAACTGTCTCGATCGTCATTTAAAAGAGCGTGGTGATCAAACCGCTATTATTTGGGAAGGTGATGATCCAACAGAATCCAAAACTGTAACCTATCGAGAACTACATCATGACGTATGCCAGTTTGCTAATGTACTGAAAAATATCGGTATTAAAAAAGGTGATGTGGTTGCTATTTATATGCCGATGGTGCCAGAAGCGGCAATTGCTATGTTGGCATGTGCCCGCATTGGTGCTATTCACTCTGTTATTTTCGCAGGTTTTTCTCCTGATGCAGTATCTGGACGTATTATTGATTCAAATACCAAATTGGTCATCACCGCTGATGAAGGTTTGAGAGCAGGGCGTACCATTCCCCTGAAAAAGAATGTTGATGATGCATTAAGCAATACAGCTGTTGTCAGTGTATCCAATGTGATTGTTTTCAAACGTACTGGAAATATTAGTCACTGGCACTCTGGCCGAGACCTTTGGTGGCATGAATTAACAGCAGATGTTAGTGCTGATTGTCCCGTTGAAGAGATGAATGCAGAAGATCCTTTGTTTATTCTCTATACCTCCGGCTCTACCGGTAAACCTAAAGGCGTACTGCACACTACCGGAGGATACCTTGTATACGCATCCCTGACATTTAAATATGTATTCGATTATCATCCGGGCGAGATCTATTGGTGTACAGCTGACGTGGGTTGGGTTACTGGGCATAGTTATCTTCTCTACGGACCACTTTCCTGTGGTGCTATTACTCTGATGTTTGAAGGTGTACCAAACTATCCTGCTGCCAATCGTTTAAGCCAGGTTATTGACAAACATCAGGTTAATATCCTGTACACAGCACCAACAGCGATTCGTGCTCTGATGGCGGAAGGGGACAAAGCCATCGAAGGAACAAAACGGACTTCCCTACGAATTATGGGATCAGTTGGTGAACCTATTAACCCGGAAGCATGGGAATGGTATTACCAGAAAATTGGTAATAAAAAATGTCCGATTGTTGATACCTGGTGGCAGACAGAAACCGGTGGCTTCATGATAACGCCACTGCCTGGAGCAACCGAACTAAAAGCAGGTTCCGCAACTTTACCTTTCTTCGGTGTTCAACCAGCACTGGTTGATAATCTTGGCGAACTATTAGAAGGTGCTTGTGAAGGAAATCTGGTTATTACTGATTCCTGGCCTGGACAAGCACGCTCACTGTTTGGCGATCATGATCGTTTCGAACAAACCTATTTCTCCACTTTTAAAGGAATGTACTTTAGTGGTGATGGAGCACGTCGTGATGAAGATGGCTATTATTGGATAACTGGCCGTGTTGATGACGTGTTGAATATCTCAGGTCATCGTCTAGGTACCGCTGAAATTGAATCTGCTTTAGTTTCCCATCCCCAAATTGCAGAAGCCGCTGTTGTAGGTGTTCCACATAACATCAAGGGACAAGCAATTTATGCCTATGTCACATTAATTCACGGTGAGGAGCCTTCTCCCCAGCTATATACCGAAGTCCGCAATTGGGTACGTAAAGAAATCGGCCCGATCGCTACACCAGATATCCTGCATTGGACAGACTCCTTACCAAAAACCCGCTCAGGAAAAATTATGCGCCGTATCCTGCGTAAAATTGCCTCCGGCGATATTAGTAATCTAGGAGATACCTCCACATTGGCAGATCCAGGGGTTGTAGAAAAACTATTGGAAGAAAAACAAACAATGAATATCTCGTGACAGACTATGCCGCCGCAAGGCGGCTGTAACCAATTAATATAATAAATACAAGAGGACATATTCTGATGAATGACACCATTTACCAAGGGATCGAGAATAACCCTCGTTTCAAAGAATTAGTTAAAAAGCGAGGTCGTTTTGCATGGTTACTATCAATAATTACATTAGTTCTGTATGTCGGTTTTATTTTTATCATCGCATTTGTGCCTGAATGGCTAGGTAATCCCCTTTATGCTGGCTCCCATATTACCCGTGGGATACCAGTTGGTATTGGCTTAATTGTTATTTCATTCATCTTAACCGGCCTGTATGTAATCAAAGCGAATAATGAGTTTGATTCCCTTACCTCACAAATTCTCAGCGAGGTAAAAAAATGAAAAAATCTCTGCTGACAGTAATACTGCTTTTTTCTAATCTCACCTGGGCCGACGCAATCTCCGGAAGCGTAGAAAGGCAACCGGTCAACATTCAGGCCATTATTATGTTTATCCTGTTCGTTGGCTTCACGCTCTACATTACTTACTGGGCTTCAAAAAAGACACACTCCCGCACTGATTACTACACAGCTGGCGGACGTATTACTGGCTTCCAAAACGGAATGGCAATTGCAGGTGATTTCATGTCCGCAGCCTCATTCCTTGGAATTTCTGCCCTGGTCTATACATCTGGTTATGATGGATTAATTTACTCTATTGGCTTCCTGATTGGCTGGCCTATTATTCTATTTCTGATTGCCGAACGATTAAGAAATCTTGGACGCTATACTTTCGCAGATGTTGCGTCTTACAGATTACAGCAACGTCCAATTCGTACATTATCTGCAATCGGCTCACTGGTTGTTGTTGCCCTCTATCTTATTGCTCAGATGGTTGGAGCCGGTAAACTTATCGAACTACTTTTTGGTCTGGATTACCATATCGCGGTCGTATTAGTTGGCATCCTAATGGTGCTTTATGTTCTGTTTGGCGGAATGTTAGCAACGACTTGGGTGCAAATTATCAAAGCTATTCTATTGCTGGCAGGCGCTACATTTATGGCCTTTATGGTCATGAAAGCCGTGAACTTCAATTTCAATACTCTGTTTAAAGAAGCTGTTACCGTTCATGCAAAGGGAGAAGCTATTATGAGTCCGGGAGGATTAGTTTCTGACCCGATCTCTGCGCTCTCTTTGGGCCTTGCGTTGATGTTTGGTACTGCTGGCTTACCTCATATCATTATGCGCTTCTTTACTGTAAATGATGCCAAAGAAGCACGGAAAAGTGTTTTTTATGCTACTGGTTTCATCGGCTATTTTTACATTCTGACGTTCATCATCGGTTTCGGTGCTATCTTACTTGTCAGCCCAAACCCTTCATTCAAAGAGGCTACAGGCGCACTTATCGGTGGTACTAACATGGCAGCCGTTCACCTTGCTAGTGCTGTTGGAGGTAACTTGTTCCTTGGCTTTATCTCCGCAGTAGCCTTCGCCACTATTCTGGCCGTTGTAGCCGGTCTGACATTGGCTGGCGCATCAGCAGTATCACATGACTTGTACGCAAATGTAATTAAACACGGTAAAGCCAATGAACGAGATGAATTGAAAGTATCAAAAATTACTGTTGTGATACTTGGGCTTGTTGCAATCGGATTAGGTATTTTATTTGAGAATCAAAACATAGCTTTCATGGTTGGGTTAGCATTCTCTATTGCTGCAAGCTGTAACTTCCCCATTATTCTTTTGTCTATGTACTGGCATAAACTTACAACCCGCGGAGCATTAGTTGGTGGTTGGTTTGGGTTAATAACAGCAGTGGTTTTAATGATTCTCGGTCCAACAATTTGGGTCAGTATTCTCGGCCATGAAAAACCAATTTATCCTTATGAATACCCAGCATTATTCTCAATGATTGTTGCTTTCATTGGTTCATGGTTATTTTCCATCACCGATAATTCATTACAAGGTAAGCAGGAAAGAAAAAAATTTAGAGTTCAGTTTATCCGATCACAAACAGGACTTGGCATCGCTCAAGGAAAAGCACACTAGTACGATTTTATACCCACCTCTCTTTCGGGAGAGGTATTTTTTTAGAAAACCAATCTAATTTCGGAGCTATCTCACAAGTTAAACCCTTGTCTTGTCCTTTGGTTAATGATTAACTTTTTCAATTTGTTACTTAGAATTATTAACCTATATGCAAAATAAGTTATCTATCCTTATTATTTCGCTTTTAACCTTACTGCCAATAATCTTTATTAGTGATATAGCTCATGAATATAAGCTAAGGATTGTATTGCTAAACTTATTTTTAGCAGGTACTAACGCATTTCTCTATCATTTTAATTACCTTAAGCCTTTTATTTTACTTATTTCTTTTTTGTGGTCGCTTAATATATCAACATCATTTTTCTTTTCTAATGAATACCAAATAAATTTTTCTTCAACCATTGCCAATACTTTTATAAATACAAACAGCAATGAAGTTATAGGTATGCTATCCTACAATAAACGCTATGTATTATTCTTTATCTTCATGTTGTTAACCTATTTTTATCTGTCCGGTGACTGTCAAATAATATAAATTATCGATTACTCAAATTCAGTATATGGGCTTTATTTTTTACCTGCCTATTAGTTCCCAATTAATTATTGTATCTCAGAATAAAAACTTTCTGATAATATTATTTTGACAGAATACTTTCTAATGGGAACACCATTTAATAACTCATCAGCAATAGTAAAAGCAATATACGAAAATCAACAAATCAGGAAAATTGCATCTGTTAATGTGAAATTCAATTATATACAAGAAGACAAAGACATTGATACTTACATACTACTAATAGGAGAATCGGCAAGAAGAGACCACATGTCTCTGTATGGCTATGATAAAGCTACAACACCAACATTAGATGCCATGCAGAAAAATATGCTAATATTCAATCAAGCTATTTCTCCAGCATCAGTTACTATATTATCCGTACCTATCTCACTCTCTAATATTACCTTATATCAATTAAGAGATAAGTCTCATTATGCTGACAATATTATATCATTAGCCAAAGATGCAGGGTTTAATACAACCTGGATAAGCAACCAAGGAAGATCGGGTAAAAGCAATAGCCTGATCACAGTTATTGCTAATATAGCTGAAAGCCAAAAATGGAATGAATATATTGAATATGATGAAGAGCTACTACCCTATTTAGATGATGCTCTAAAACAGAGAGGTAAGAAATTTATTGTCATGCATATATATGGCAGTCATGAACCATCCTGTAACCGATTTCCAGAGAATATACCCAAGAAACTTCAAGATGCAGTTTTTAGCACCTGAAAATGGTCATTAATTCTCGATGTCAGCGAGTCCGCTATATCAGGTAGCGTTGTGGTGAAAAATTTGAACACTTTGTCTCGAAATTCCTGTTTATTAGCGAAATAACGGTTATTTCGAACCTGTTCATTCATGACCTTCCATAATCGCTCTATCGGGTTTAAATTGGGGCTGTAGGGAGGAAGGTAATGTAACTCAATATTGCTGATATAAGCCCAGTCCTTCACCAGATGCGCTTTGTTGTAACCCGCCCCATCCACAATAAGATGAATTTTTTGATGATAGTCAGGATAAGACTTTCTTATTTCATTGAA
>NZ_JONO01000003.1 GCF_000711895.1 Photorhabdus australis DSM 17609 | reverse complement strand
ATTTCCCTGACCCTTATCACCCCAATTTAACTGAGAAGGAAAAGAAAGTGACAACAGAAATGTTAGCTAATATGCAGACCCGTTGTGTGGGTCGTTATTTGATTGATATCCCTGCGGCATTTGGCAATATTATTCATGATGGGATATTTATTGGTAAGGCGGCAATACAAACTGAACGTTTGTATCCACCGGAGTTTAAATATCGGATAGAGTCAAGGGAGCGGGAATTGAAGACGATGAAATATGTTAAACCAAAAGATATGCCTTTCTTAAAGAAAGTCTATCGCCTTCAGGATAATATGGAAGGTGTAATTTTCGACAGGAATGAAGGTCCTGGTGTTCCTGGTTATGCCCGAGTATTAGAAGCGCATTTATATAGTCATGGAGTTGCTTTTACCGTAACAATGGAATTTATTGAATTATCAGATGATAAGTACAAAGCAGACAGGGATGATTTTATCAAAGGTGGGTTTTCAGAAAGGCGGTACAATGAGTTGTATCAAACCCGGGAGAAAATGAAGGAATTGTTATCCAGAATCAGTGGCAGAAGAGATACCGAAATCCCGACAGTGGCAGGAACTTGCATTCCTGATGGGTTTATTGCTGGTAGTCATAATGAGAAAGAGAGTATGGGTTTTGTCTATCGGGGAAATAAGGATGATAATTTTTCGTTCAGTGTTGAAATCCTTAATTATCTGACAGGGGAAAGTACTTTGCTTGAACGTATTGATAAAATTGAAAAGGATTTGCATGCTCATCGTGGTGGAATAGCCAGAAAAGGGAAACGGGAAGTCAACGGCATTCATGCAGAGGAGTTATTAGCAATTGGTCTGCAACCTTTTGACAATAATCCCCGCTATCAATTTGAGTTAGTTGCGAATGAAACTGCCGGAGATTATAAAAATCCCTATGTCAGTATTATGTTAATGAATTATCAGTTACCCCCAACGCCCTATACGGGAGATGAACTGATTACGTTTTGGGATACGGTAATAAGTACCTTTCGTAAAAGGCCGGGGGCTTTTGAATCCCGATAAAATACATTTTTTTAAATAATGAACTTATGAGAGGTTGAAATATGATTTCAATCCTGTGTTTCATCACAATATGGAGTTACCGTTATGAGCTGGCCTATTCCTGAAATACCTGAACTTAAAGCAGTAGAACCTTTGCGTTATCGGCGGTGGTTTATCATTTTGCTTTTAATGTTGGCTGTTGGCACACTCGTTGGCGTCTTTCTGAACGGTACTAGTGATTTATTTCACATTGCGATTTATGGCAGCTTACCGGCTTTCTTTGTGTGGTTGATGTTATTTGGCGCGGTGCTGAACCGTTATGAGCGATATTGCTCGGCTGCGTATGCTTGGGAAGAGGCCAGCGCCGAAACTCATTTTCAGTGGCAGCAGTGGAGCAGAAAGCAACTGGCAGTAGTTGGTAATATTATTTTGACGCCTGAACAGCAAGGTATGGCGCCATTATTAGGTGATCCGAAAGATATTCCTGCTTTTCCTCATCAAGGACGGGCGCTGTATTTGCCATTGAAAGATATCCGGCAATTATTGGATAACATTGATCGTGATTTTGAGAAACAGTGTCCGGGTTATCGCTACCATTTGCACAGAGTTTACCTTGCAGAAACGCCTTCTATCGACTTGTATCCGTACCAAAAAGTTGTTCGTCGGAAGTGGAAAGTGGAGCTTGTACGTATAGCAAATAGGGATGAGATCGATAAGTTATACAATGAACCGGCTTTTGAGGGGATAGTAATGGTTATTGCATTCCAGTGCTGGCCCTCTGAAAGCGATAATAAGGTATATAGCGAATTTGTATCTGCTCAATTATTCTCATCGACAAAATTTGCTATCCAGAAAAAGTTAAACATCCTGGCTGGTATGGGAAGGGCATTACCTTCGTTACCGGGAGAAATAATACAAGATCTGCATATATTGTTTGAATATAACCGTATTGATAAAAAAAATATGTGGCATCTTTGGGGAACAGGTATTACTGATGATGTACTGACTAAACTGGCAATTTATAGCCATGAGCATTCACTTAATTTCTCTCCGGAAAACCCGATTCATTTAATTGACCGTACTTTTGGTCCACCGGGGCCGCTGTCTGCGTTTTTGGTATCCGCTATGCTAACTGAGGAAGTCAGTTTGACAAAGAGTGACCATATCATCATTAATCAACTACCCGAGGGTAGTGCAGTACTCTATTTAATGACAAAAGAATTACACTTGTGAGAAATATAAATTAATCTCAAAGAAATAATCAAAACATCTTCATAATGATGAATCATAATTAATGATTAAAGCGGCTCATAAATTTATGAAGTGAGCCGCAGGCGATAGTTGAATTAGTTTGATTGTTTCTTATTTAATTTACCTCCATTTGTGCATGTTTAATAGAATTAAAAAATAATATTTGGCAGAATAATAAATCTGCTAGAAACACCAGCAGAGAGTTATTTATGTAATTGGGGAATTATTAGGCGGCAACAAAAAAGCCAATATACCAACAGCTAAAGCTTAATTGATAAATGACTCTTGCCGTTTTGAATATGAAAGTAAACATAAATGCTGATCTGGTAATCAAAATTGTTTACTATAACTGCATGCTCAACAAACAGGAGGAGTGGTGAAGCAAAGCGAGTTCAGGCGGTGGCTTGAATCTCAGGGGGTTGAGGTTTGGAATGGGACAGATCATTTGAAACTGAGATACAAGGGAAAACGAAGCGTAATGCCAAGATACCTTTCCGCTGAGAAGAGCCACTCAGAAAAGCAATCATCAAGCAGTTAGGATTGTAACAAACCAGCTCCTTTTGGGGCTGGTACTTGCTATGCGGCACCCAATAATTATGCGATATCCAGTAAACTTGCAGCCAGTCGACGACGAGGGGGGCTTTGTGGTGTCGTTTCCCGATATACCGGAAGCCCTCACACAAGGCGATACGCGTGAGGAAGCGCTAGAAATGGCGCGTGATGCACTGATTACCGCCTTTGAATTTTACTTTGAAGATAACGAAAAAGTGCCGTTACCTAGTGAGGTAACGGGTGATTTTGTTGAGGTACCAATAAGTATCGCGGCAAAAATTGCGATGTTAAATACGTTTATCGATTCAGGTTTAACACAAGTTGAGCTTGCCGAGCGTATTACCGTTAAGAAACAGGAAATGCAACGTATCTTTGACTTACGGCATGCAACAAAAATCGATACGGTTCAGCGTGCCATGGGGGCAATGGGTAAAAGTCTTGAGGTATCCGTTGTTTCGTACTCATAACATAAGATTAGCATTTCTCACATCATAAACATTCCAGGCCGCGCATTGCGTGGCCTTTTTGTTATAGGTGAAATATGGAAAAAAAGATAATGAGCATGATAGGAAAATGCCGTGAACAAAAGCCTTAACTTGTTCTATACCCAATAGATTTCAATTTGCAGCACGGTGGCAAATGAACGCATCCCCAGGAGCATAGATAACTATGTGACTGAGGTAAGTGAACGCAGCCAACAAAGAGGCAACTTGAAGGATGAAGGGTATATATCACTTTTGTATTTAGGGTGATTGTCGATGGTTAATGTAAATGCAGATTCCAAGCTCATAATTTTATTGGCTGTTATTATTGCTAGAATAAGTAAGAGATGACCAAGACACGTATTCCATCTGCATTAGCAGAGTCCTTTATATGGATTGGTGTTTAACATTTGGGGTGTGGTTCAAACCCCGAGCCTTCTTCATATAGATTGTAGGTAAATAATGTTATTCTGTTTTAGAGTCTCTTAAGTCAAAACGTCGGAATTCCCCATCGGTTTGAAAATCTTGTAGCTGATAAAAGCGATGACTAACATATTTATCCCATTATTAATGTATTAAATGTATTAATTGTGGATAACTTGTCTTCTAATGCATAAATTTAAGATGTGACACGGTATTAAAATGTTGTATGATCAGTAATAATAATTATCAATATATTGGAGTGTTGATAGTGTCTGAAGATTACCAATCTGCTGTCTTCAAGAGTGTGCAAGATCGCTTGAAATCTAAGTACCCAGAGCCTTCATTAAAATTAGAATATCCGAGTGAGCAAGCCCTCCAAGATCTAGATGCTGTAAAGGATTTAGGATATTTTACGTGGGTTCCTTCGTTGAAATCGACCGTATTCACTAGCTACACTTATGATCACCCGATAAAATTAGTTGTTTATTATAGAGGGCAGCCTGTTGGCTATGCTTTTGGTGGGTATAATGATCAGTGTTCATCTGTTGAAATAAGCTGGATGGAAAAAAGGAAGGATGCTCATGCAGATTTAAAAAATCAAATGCTTGGGCTGGCATTGGATTCGTATTCTGCTTATGGCATTTTTTTGAAAAAAATAGGGTATTCTGTGGATAAGTTAGCAATTGTGTCGCCGCTGGAAGGTGTGAAGAAATATTACTTGGAAAGCGGGTTTAGATATGATGAGGACTACAACAGGAGCACTCCAGCGATGATTCTTAAGCTTAAAAATGTACAATAATGAACAAAATAAGTTGAAATAGCTTAGGTTATATTGCATATTAAGTAAACTTAAAACATGTGATACCACTCAAAGATAGGGTGGTTTTTTGTCAAGTAGAGTAAATTTCAAATACTGACATATTAAGGACGCTTCTTTTCTTAAGAAAGAGCCGTATCTGAGGGGATATCATGTCATACTCAATGCAGCGAATAGAGGAAATGGCTGAAGAGATCGTTTCTGGACTTTTTGCAGATGGTAGAACTCCAATGGAACAATTTGGTATTAATTGGAAGCAGGCTGAACGCTTAGAGCGTAATGCTCCCTGGATAGTCATGGGGCATGAGCCAGATGAAGATTGTTTACAACATGTGCGTTGAGGTGTATGAAACGCAAACCAGTCGTTAAAACCCTAAAAATATGAATTCATATATAGCCTCGCCTAGTTGCGGGGCTTTCTCATTGTCGGTTGTTGGAGTAACAGAATGGAATTGTCAGTCAGCAGGAGCGGATAAAACGCTTGTCTAATTTGGATGATAAACATACAGAGTAACTTGCTAAATACTAAATCTGAAATTGACGTTCTTCAGGCAGCTGAACAAGATTGTTTTGATTTCCGAAGATGATTGTTGAGAGCGAGAAGCAAAGTGTGAGTTTTTTATGGTGTGGAGTCTCTTATTGTCTAATTTATAAAGATAACATTGCATTGGTAGTTATTTATTTTTAGCTAATATATAATTTTTCTTCATCAGAAGCTGAGTATTTAATCCAATTTCATACCGGAGTGATTATGATCACAACGCAAACAGAAAGACTAGCCCTTCTAATTTAATCAATTTATTAAATTTTACATTAGAAGGGGCACATATGAGTTACTCAAAGGTTGATATAGATCTCTGGAATAGGAAAGAGCATTTCTTGCATTACCGTAATGTCGTGCAATGCGGATTTAGTCTGACAACAAAAATTGATATTACCCATTTGTTATCTTCGTTGGTAGAAAAACAATATAAATTCTACCCGACCATGATTTATTTAATATCAAAGGTTGTGAACTCTTACTCTGATTTCAGAATGGCTATAAAAGATGAAGAGTTAGTTGTATGGGATAGTGTGAATCCTGCTTATACAATCTTTCACAAGGAAACAGAAACATTCTCAGCGATTTGGACTGAGTTCAATTCCGATCTGCCAGAGTTTATGAAAAACTATTCTGCTGATTATGAAACTTATAAAGATGATCTTCGTTTTTTTTCTAAACCAGAACTACCTGAAAACCACTTTCATATATCGTCAGTGCCGTGGGTAAGTTTTGATGGGTTTAACTTGAACGTTGCGAATTTTACAGATTATTTTCCACCCATATTTACGATGGGAAAATTTTACAAGAATGGAAATCAAGCGCAGTTGCCTTTGGCAATTCAAGTGCATCATGCTACTTGTGATGGTTTCCATGTGGGGCGTGCTATTAATAAATTACAAGAGCTATGTGACGACTTTATTTAGTTAAAGTCAACCTGAATTTTCATAATGATGAATCATAATTAATGATTAAAGCGGCTCATAAATTTATGAAGTGAGCCGCAGGCGATAGTTGAATTAATTTGATTGTTTCTTATTTAATTTACCTCCATTTATGAGTGTTTAATAGAGTTGAAAATGAAAAATAATATTTTATTAATATTTCCTTCAATTATTAAAATATAAATCATAATTATTTCTCAGTTAAAAAAGGGGCGGTATATAAGATAGTCGATAACCAGATGCTTGCTGTGATAAACATAATAATAAACTTGGTAAAACGCCAATAAGATGATTTGGGGATTGTATTGGTGGGGATAAGTGATTTGGTATTTTTGCACTGACTATCTTCTTGTTCTTTATCTTGAAATGGCAAAATAAAACGATAGCCTTGTCGGTATACAGTGTGTATTGCTTCGCCTAGCTCACAATAGCGCAGTGTCCGGCGTAATTTACAGATCAATTGTAGTAGATTAGTTTCTGCTACTCCGTTTTTGCGTTCGGGCCAAACCAGAGGGATGAGTTGTTCCCGGTTTAAGATGTTCCCTTGTGATGCATGTTCCCACAATGCGAGTAGCAGGCGTTTCTCTTTCTCCGTAATGATAAACATATTCTTACCGTGGATTATTTTGTTGGAATCACAGTCCAAATAAACATCTCTAGTTATTTTCAGCATAATGCATTCTCTGCCTCTGTTTAGTGTTTATCTATCCGCCATAGCCAGGGGGCTCAAATAGGCTTATGCCTGCTAAAATTTATATAATTTCTGCATTAATAATGCAAGAAAATAAATAATTTAAAATTCTTTATTTTGTTTTGTAATGCATGTTATTTTCCTGCCTATTATTAAGAAGTAAAATTAATGATAATTATTTATTTATCAATTTTATTTATATTTTTTCCGGCGATTATTTTTTATTTATGAAATGAAAGAGAGTTTTATAATATAGATGAAAAATTTTTAGGTATTATTAAGTTTTTACAAGTCGTTTTTATGTAAATCAGAAAATAGATGGCTATGAGTAATAACCCAGTTGACAGGGAAGTATTGGGTGATTGTATTGCGTCATTGATCAAGAACAGCGATGCAAATAATTAGTTTTTATTTTTAACTTTTATTTAGGTATGGCTGAGTGATTATTGGTCAGTGAATGGCTCTAGTGTGATGTTTATCACGTATTAATTTAGTTGGTTCAGGTGTTAGTTAGGTCGCCTCATTTCTTCTATGAGGATTTGGATATAAAAGCCGGGCTAATACACCAGAGGAATTAGGCATGATACCTAAGGGCGGTAGCGTACCTGAAATGATGAATGTTTTAGCTCAATATAAATTTTTTTAGGAAGGAAATAACGATGTCTACAACTGCCGATCAAATTGCTGTTCAATACCCAATCCCAACCTACCGTTTTGTCGTTACCATTGGTGATGAGCAAATGTGTTTTCAAAGCGTATCAGGATTAGATATCAGCTATGACACAATTGAATATCGTGATGGCGTGGGTAATTGGTTACAAATGCCTGGTCAGCGTCAAAGACCCACTATTACCTTGAAGCGAGGTATCTTTAAAGGTCAATCTAAGTTGTACGATTGGATTAATTCCATTTCTCTTAATCAGATAGAGAAGAAAGATATTTCTATCAGTCTGACCGATGAAACAGGTTCAAATCTGCTGATTACCTGGAATATTGCTAATGCTTTCCCAGAAAAGCTGACTGCGCCCAGTTTTGATGCAACCAGTAATGAAGTTGCGGTGCAGGAGATGAGCTTGAAAGCAGATCGGGTTACTGTTGAATTCCATTAATACACTGTTTGGTGTCAGGAATAATCTGGCACGTCAATGCAGTGCTTTTTAAAGGCTAATATTATGACAATCGATACATCTTATCCGGGTGTCTATATTGAAGAAGATGCTTCATTGGCACTTTCTGTCCGTACAAGTGCAACGGCCGTTCCTGTTTTTGCTGTTGCAAATAACAATTCATTAATGTCGAAGCATACCTATATTCGCATTAGTAGCTGGTTTGACTATCTGACACGAAAAGAAGGGCAATTTAATTCAGCTGATATGCTTGATGTTTCACTACGTGCTTATTTTATTCATGGCGGTGGATATGGTTATTTGGTTAAAACCAAAGACTTAGTTAATCAGATTCCAGAACTTGACGATGTAACCTTGTTGGTTGCTGCCGGAGAAGACATCAAAGAGGCTGTAAGTACACTTTGTAAACCGGGTAAAGGATTATTCGCTATTTTTGATGGTCCGAAGGGTGATACCGAGATAAAAACACCAGAAAAAATACTTAAATCTTACCCAGGGACCCCTTATGGCGCAGTTTACTACCCCTGGCTAACGGCTGAATGGGGAGATAAAAAAGCTCCCGTTGATATTCCACCCAGTGCCGTGATGGCCGGTATTTATGCCAATGTCGATAATAGCCGGGGTGTTTGGCAAGCACCGGCTAACGTCCCTATCCAAGGCGGATTACAACCTAAATACCCGGTGACTGATGATTTACAAGGGGAATATAACAAAGGTAAAAATAAGGCAGATAAGGCGTTGAATATGATCCGTACCTTTCCTAAGGGCAGCACGCTTGTCTGGGGAGCCAGAACACTTGAGGGTAGTGATAACTGGCGTTATATCTCGGTTCGTCGCCTGTTTAACAGTGCAGAAAGGGATATCAAAAACGCCATGAGTTTCGCCGTATTTGAACCCAACAGCCAACCCACCTGGGAAGTTGTGCGCCGGGCTATTGATAATTATCTCTATTCCCTTTGGCAACAAGGTGGATTGGTGGGAAATAAAGCGGATCAGGCTTATTTTGTTCAAATAGGTAAAGGTACCACCATGACTGATGACGATATTAAACGGGGCAGAATGATCGTCAAAGTGGGTATGGCAGCGGTTCGCCCAGCCGAATTTATTATCTTGCAGTTTAGTCAGTCAATTGGGCAAGCCCGGTAAATCATGGTGGCCACTGTTAACCATCTAAATTAAATGAGGACGTTATAATGCCTTCTGTCGCATATACTACACCCGGTGTCTATATTGAAGAAGATGCTTCATTATCGTTATCAATTAGCTCCAGCCCAACAGCGATTCCGGTTTTTATTGGTAAGTTTTTCAGAAAAGATGGGTGTCCAATAGAACAGGGTAGCTGTATTAAAATCACCAGTTGGTTGGATTTTACCTCCCAGTTTTCATTTTCGCCTGTAGTGTCAATAAAGGCTGAGGCTACTAAGGTTGAGCCTCAGCTTGAACCTAAGCCTAAAACTACGGAACCCAAAAACATTCAGAGAGTTGCTGTTAATGAAGTTAATGATTTGCAGAATGAAGATAAAGATGAGGAGGAGGGCAAAGGTAATAAAAATAAAGGAGAGGAAAAAGAGGTTAAATACACCTATACCTATGTTGCCACTGTCACGGCCACGTCTTTAAGTGCCTTTGCTGTGCAGCATTATTTTAATAATGGCGGTGGTGTCTGTTATTTGTTGCCATTGGTAGCAACTGATACAGGTACTGCGACAACAGAATTAGCAACATTGCCAGATCTGATTGAAAAACAGCAGGAGATTACTTTATTGCTCTGTGCTGAAACGGATACGACGTTAGTAAACTGCATGAAACAGGATGTTTACAATGCGATAAATTCCTTGTTGCAAAAAAAAGTGGGTTATTTTCTGATTGCTGATGGCAAAAGTGAGACAGATAAACCTGATACCCAACCGGATAAAACCGCTGTCTATTACCCGGATTTAAAGACCTCTTTTACTTATAGCCAGCCAACGGATGCGGATATTGTGCTAAGTGGTTATAAGGGGAATAAAGAGGTGAATACGCTAGCTGCGCTAAAAACGGCTTCGTCAGATGAATATACTAAAGCTAAGGAAGAAGTCGGTAAAAAATGGCAAGCAGCTAACGTACCCACAACACCAATTACCTTGCCACCCAGCGCCGCAGTTGCGGGGGCTTATGCGGCAACCGATGCCAGTCGTGGTGTTTGGAAGGCACCGGCCAACGTAGTATTGAATAATGCTATACCAAACAAGGTGATCACGGATGATAAGCAAGGTGCTATGAATGAAGCTGGCATTAATGCTATCCGTCACTTTACCGGCAAAGGCACACTGATTTGGGGCGCACGTACCCTGAAAGAAAGTGATGACTGGTGCTATATTCCGGTACGTCGCTTATTTAATAGTGCAGAACGGGATATCAAACAGGCAATGCAAGTTGCTGTCTTTGAACCTAATAGCCAGCCAACCTGGGAGCGAGTACGGTCAGCCATTGACAACTATCTCCACCAACTTTGGCAACAAGGGGCGCTGGTCGGTAGTAACCCCCAGGAAGCCTATTTTGTGCAAATTGGTCAAGATATCACCATGTCCGAGACAAATATTAGGGATGGAGAAATGATCGTCAAGGTTGGGATGGCGGCGGTCCGTCCGGCTGAATTTATTATCCTGCAATTTTCGCAAAACGTAGCACAGTAACTGCATTAAGACGCGGTTTAACGCTGCGTCTGTTTACTGCTAAGGAGATAATAATGGAGATAATAAAACAGCCGGGCGTAACAGTAACGGAGAACCTGATATCCCAGAAACAGGATAATGAATTTATTGGTGTACCTGTCTTTATTGGCGATATACAACGTCTTGTAAATGAAAGCAGTAGCGATAAAGTCGTTAAACTTACCAGCCTGACCGATTTTACTCTGATATTTGCGCAGTCAGGATTAATGTACTATTCCGTGCGCCATTTCTTTGAAAATGGGGGGCAGCAAGCCTATGTATTGCCATTGGATCTTGACGAGCAATTAAAAGATTTTCAATCATTAATCGCAGCGTTACAACAGGATTGGATGAAACAGGCCATTTCCGCAGAGAGTGCTATCACATTGATTGTGATTCCTGATATTGCCCGCTTTAATCGGATGGGGGATCTCAGCGCAAAAATAGATCTTTGGTTGCAGTTTTGGCAATCAGTGCTCGATCTGTGTAAGAGTCGGCGTGGCATTATAGGCTTGCTGGATGCCCCTGATGACCCAGCATTGGCTGCTAAATGTTTAGCGCAGTTTTCCTCAAGTGATCGGCAATGGGGCGCGGTATATTGGCCGGCACTGAAAAGTGCTTATCAGGACGCAGGGCAAAATACTGTCGTGCTTTCGCCTACGGCTGCGGTTGCTGCCGTCATCCAGAATAACGATAATCAGAAAGGTATCTGGACAGCCCCCGCTAATGTGGCTTTAGCCAAAGTGGTTAGTCCGATACGTTCTTTTATTGAAGCTAATGCCTTCTTTAATCGGGATGACGATACTCCGCTGAATCTGATTCGCAGTTTTCCCGGCAAAGGGATTAAAATTTGGGGGTGTCGAACTCTGGACAACACACCCGACTCCCCCTGGCGCTATATCCAAATTCGCCGTCTGGTTTCCTATATTGAAGCTCATATGACCCGACTCGGTCATGCCTTCGTTTTCGAACCCAATAACCCGATCACCTGGATGAAACTTAAAGGCCAAACGTATAACTGGCTACATCAATTGTGGTTAAAAGGTGGACTGCGGGGGACTGAGGAAGAACGAGCATTTGACATCTTACTCGGTGTTGAAGAATCAATGAGTGAAGCGGATATACGGGCCGGGAGAATGATCATGAAAATCAGGCTAGCGCTGTTAATTCCGTCAGAATTTATTGAGCTGAGTCTGACGTTTGATACGCGTAACGGTACAACCAGGTTAAGTTAAACAGGGGCAAAATATGCAAAACTTCTACACCCCGTCAGTATCACACCGTTTTATCGCCAGTTTTTTGTTTAACAATATTCCCAGTCCACTTGATATTGCCTTTCAGCGGATATCGGGTCTGAGTCGTGAATTGCAAACCACTCAACACAGTCAGGGCGGGGAAAATGCCAGAAATATTTGGCTAGCCGATAAGATCCAGCATAGTAGTTTAGTGTTGGAGCGTGGTGTTATGACGGTGACGCCGCTCACTCTGGCATTTGATCATGTCTTGCGCGGGGAAAAAGCGATTTATACTGATGTGGTCATTATGTTGCTGAATGAAAATTATTTACCCGTGGCAAGCTGGACAGTGAGTAACGCATTACCGGTTCGTTGGTCTACTGGTGACTTTGATGCTAATAGCAATGCTGTTTTGGTGAACTCTTTGGAGTTACGTTATCAGGATATGCTCTGGTTAGGAGTGACAGCATGACGGTAGAAATTAAAGAACTGATTATTCAGGCAAAAGTCACTGATTCCACAGGTGATTTATCATCCCCACGAACATTAGCTCAGGAAGAGTTAGATAATGCCCGCCTGATTGAAAGGGTGAAGCGAGAAGTGTTAGAGGCATTACGTGAAGCAGGAGGCCATTATGAGCTTAATTGAGCGTAGTTTATCCAAACTCACACTAACGGCTTTTAAAGATCGGGAAGGGAAAATCTTGGTGGGCAGTTTACAAGTCATGTATAACCCTGATGCAATCCAGTTCAATTATCAGGCCAGTTATAAAAAGGGTGAAAGCATTACCAATACCCATCAAAGCAACCACTATATGTCATCTCAGCCTGCTAGCCTGTCGTTAGATCTCTTGTTTGATGCATCTATGCCCGGCAACAATACGCCCATTGAAGCCCAACTGACGATTCTGAAAACCCTCTGTGCCGTTGATGCCGGTACTAAAGCACCCCATTACCTTAAAATCAAATGGGGCAAAATGCGCTGGGAAAATAAAGGTTATTTTGCTTGTCGGGCCAACGGCCTCAACATTCATTACACCTTATTTGATCGGGATGCTACGCCGTTGCGGGCAACGGCTACCTTATCTGTGGTGGCAGATGAAAGTCTTGTTATTCAGGCTACCGAGCAACAATTAAAATCGCCACCGGTTACTGCGGTCAGTGTAACCGATATGCTTTCTCTACCCTTGATCGCATTGGGGGCTGGCGCTTCTCTGGCGGGCGGTATCGATTATCTTTCTCTGGCCTGGCAAAACGGTTTGGATAATCTGGATGATTTCACTCCAGGACAAACGCTGCAAGCACGGAGGAAGGCATGAATATACCCGAGATCGCCATTAAGATAGATGGCAAAACGCTCAGCCAATTTACGGTTATCAGTCTGACAATAAACCACCATATTAATGGCATCCCTTCGGCGAACCTGACTTTGGGCATTATTGGTGATGCGAGTCAGGTCTTCGAGGCAAAGGCTCAGGCTGAATTGGCAAGTTGCCGTCCGAATCATGAGCTTATCGTGCAGATCCAGAAAAATGTATTATTTAAAGGTGTCATCGTTCGGCAGACACTGGGACTTAAAGGTCAGGATAGTGTGATTATTCTGACGGCAAAACATCCGCTGCAAAAATTAACTCACAGTTTCCACTCGCAGCTATTTAGTAAACAGAGTGATGAGGCGATTATCAGAAAGCTATTCAGTCAGGTGGGCCTATCTGTGACGATAAAACAGGCTCCTCAGCTGAAAGCGGTTCATGAGCAAATGGTTCAGTTTCGCTGTAATGACTGGGCGTTCTTAAAAAGTCGGCTTAATGCCACTCATACCTGGTTGCTACCCGGTAACGATGCTATTACGTTGGTCACGCCTGAATCACTGAATCATTCAACCGTGCACACTATTCGTCAGCGTGGTAGCCATCAGGACGTTGTGCTGTTTGAGGCTAATCTGCAATGGGATAATCAGCGCAGTCCTAAAATAGTAAGTGTGCAGTCTTGGGATATTAGCCAACAAAAACTATCGAAAGCCATTCAGGTAAAAAATAGTGGACTGGGGAAAAACCAACTTGCTACAGATAATCTGAAATCACTGACCGATCAGGAATGGCAATGGATTTTCAGCTATCCGTTGGATAATGAACAAACGAAACATGTTGCTCAAGGCATCATGGACAACCGGAGAAGTCATAACATATCCGGCAGTTTTGAAGTTGAAGGTCATGATCGCTATCAACCGGGTCATATTCTGGCATTAAACGGCTTTGGTCAGGGGATGGATGGTCAGGCAATTATCACCGGTGTCAATCAGACAATCACTCAACGGCAAGGTTGGCGTACCCGGTTAACTTTAGGCATGCAATCAGATGCAGAACAAGCTGTCCCGCAAGTTAAAGAGTTACATATCGGTATCGTGGAGAAATACCAACAAGACAGCCAGTCACTGGAGCGTATCCCGGTTAAAATCCCTGCTTTTAACTTGACCAATGGTGTGCTTTTTGCCCGGTTGGGTAAACCTTATGCCAGTCATGAAAGTGGATTCTGCTTCTACCCTGAACCGGGGGATGAGGTGATTATTGGTTTCTTTGAATGCGATCCCCGTTTTCCGGTGATATTAGGCTCCATGCATAACCCTAAAAATAAATCGCCGTTAGAACCCAGTGAAAAAAATTTGGTGAAAACGTTAGTAATTAAACAAGGAGATAACCAGCAGGCATTGCTATTCGATAATAAAGAGAAAACCCTCGTATTTAATAGTGGAAAAAATACGTTATCTCTGCAACAAGATAAAGATATCACGATTAATTCTGCTAAAAATTTAATAGCTCATGCACAGGAAATTAATATTCAGGCAGAAAAATCCCTGTCCGCCGCTGGAAAGTCTGGGGTAGAGATTAAAGGGGCGAAAATTAATTTAACCCAATAATAGGACAGTAAAATGACAAACAAAATATTGGCTGATATTTATGGTCGCGGCTGGGCATTTCCGCCACAGTTTTTTATCGATGAAAATATTCTTGAAGCACAATCCGGCGTAAAAATGGCGGAAGGAGCAGAACATGTTCGCCAGAGTATGAAAATCCTGTTTTTAACGGAACCTGGCGAACGGATTATGCGTGAAGATTATGGTTGTGGCCTGAATGATTATATGTTTGAAAATATCAGTGATGAACTGATCGCACGAATTCAAACGCGCATAGAAGAGCGAATATTACGTTATGAACCCCGTGCAGAAGTGACAGAAATTCAGGGGAGCCAGAGAACCGATTTGCCTAATACCTTACATGTTCAGGTGACTTATGCCCTGAGAGGTAGCGAAATAAGCCAGCAAATTGAAGGTATTCTTGAGATTGGCGAAGGACCGATACAGGTGATCTTATGAGTAAACAACTGGTTGTTGATGGCGACATCCTGCTATTCGAACCGTTGTTTGGTAACCGGCAGGTCATCATTTTGGGACCCGCAACGATCAGAGGCAGCGGGCACGCGCAAATCCGGGGGAAAAAGATCGTTATTGCGGGGGACGAAAAAAAAGTACAGTTTCAAGCTCAGTATATTACCCCCAGCCACCCGATACCCGGTATGGGCATGGTCACTATTGCTCAGTTAGATGCTAGCCAGCAGATAAACTTTTGTCGCAGCCCTGTCACGATGATTATTGTCGGGCAACAATTTACTGCCCGTTTTACTCCGTCACAACTGGCAACTAGTCAGGCTGGCCTAGATGTGGCAACACCCAGTATGGGAAAAGGTCGTTTTATTGCCAGTCAATATGCCGTTAGTGCCGGGTAGATAATTCAAATAACCATGATCTCCTGAAAACATATTAAGGTTATATTTAAATAACAGGTGGCGTAAATATGGAACAGACCGGATTAAATAATAAACTTACCGCTATCGTACCGGATACCGCTTTTAAACTTGATGAAAGAAGTATATTGGATATTTTAAATTGGTTGAAAACATATGCGGAAAAAATCCCCTTTGATCAAAGGAAAAAACAATTCTGGGACAGTTTCTACTTTATTCAGGAAAATCATCCTCATCACTTAGCGGATATTTACCAAAATGCGAATAAAGCAAATGGCCTTTTACCCGCACATCAGGCATTTTTACTGGCTTTTTTAAAACTATTAGAAACGACTAAAATATTATTCAATACCTTCCCGGCACGACATCGTAATCTTTATTACCGGGAGTTATTGGGTTTGAAACCCAGAAATGCTCGGGCGGATCAGGTTGCGATAGGTATTACCCTGAATTCTGATTGTACTGAATATCTTATTCCGAAAGGAACGCTTTTTGATGCCGGGCATGATAGCGCGGGAAATCCGTTACAGTATGTGGCCGAATCCGATTTATTGGCGAATCAGGGAGTGTTGACCGATTTGTATTGGTGTCGAAAAGAGGGTGATGGCTGGAAATCGGCAATACTACTTAATCTTGCAGATGACATTAAATTACCTGAAAACGGTATCCAGCTTTTTAGTTCGACATCCCATGATGTTCCGGTTCTTTCTGGCTATCTGATTACTTCGCCTCTATTTGCCATGTCAGCAGGAAAACGCAGTATTAAAGTGACACTGGCGAGCAAGTGGAAGGGGAATCGTGATCACATCACCGCTCAGATCAGTTCGGGAGATCATTGGCTTTCACTACCGAAACCTTCTATAACAACGGAAATAAAAGGGGATACTGAAGTCTATTGCCTTACATTTTACTTGTCAGCTAATAATGATCCCATCACGCCTCCTGATGGCTTGGATAATATGACATTTAAGGTACCGGTATTAAAGCTAGGTACCACTCATGGCTCGATTTTGCCTGAGATTACCGGCATAGAAGTCAGTGTTAATGGTAACCGCAGTGTGTACTATGCCTCTGATGGCGGTATTGAACAAACGGATACAACCAGCTTTCCCTTTGGTCAATTGCCGTCGTTAGGCTCTGGTTTTAATTTGGTTGCCCCGGAATGGTATGGCACTGAAAACGCAACAGTGACAATGACTCCTCAATGGATTGGATTGCCTATAAGCAGTTTTTCAACATGGTATGACAAATATGATCCGAAGCCTGCCAGTAATGGGGTGTTCAAAGTGCGGGGTTACTTAGTCACATCTCAAAAGAGAAATGTTCTTAATGACGCTAAATCTCAATCATTATTCGGTGGAGATAAAGAACCCCAAGGACAAAGCCTAGAATTTACCTTACCAGCAATGGATTACCCTCTTGCAGACAGCCCAGAGCCTAATGATTGGCCTGCATCGGTGCGTATAGAACTGGTTGAGCAAGATTTTATGCACACCCAATACTGGCAAGCGCCTAAAGATAAGAATTTACCCTATACACCACAAATCAGTGCGTTACAGGTTCAATTCAGCGCTAAAGCTAAAGCTAAACAATTTGCTGTTTATCCTCTGGCACCTTTTGGCCGTGGCGAGGCAGCAGCAGAAACATCAGCATTCACCCATGAGGCATTTTATTTGGGATTTACGGGGATACTGCCAGGGCAAACGCTATCTTTATATTGGCAGTTAGAAGGTCTTAAGGCGCTTAATTTATCCTGGTTTTATCTCAACCAGCACAATATCTGGAGTCCATTGGATAAACTTGTTCACGACCAAACTCGTAACCTATTTGACCGGGGTATCTGGCGTGCCTTATTGCCGGAGGACGCGGCAAGTCAAGTCGCTATGATGCCGGCGGGACGGTACTGGCTGAAAGCAGAGATAACCAATCAGATTGAACCGCGGGATTATCCACGCATTAAGGGCCTGTTGTATAACGCCACAATTGCCACCTTAATTAATTCAGAAACAGTTGCACAGGATCATTTTATCAATGGATTGGCCGCCGACAGTATTAAACAACCGGTCACTGCATCCGTTGCGATCAGTGGTGTTACCCAACCTTGGGCATCCTGGAATGGTCATCCGGCAGAAACTGAGCAAGCCTTTTTGAAACGGATTCCTACCCGGCTATCTCATCGTAACCGAGTGTTGAGTTGGGGGAATATGGTGACATTGCTAAAAGATCATTTTATTAGCTTATTTGATGTCAGACACCATTCTGGCAATAAATTAACCACGATTCCGGCACCAGAAAAGCAACAATTGATCGTGATCCCAGACAACCGTCATAAAGATAACGATGATGCGCTACGTCCTGAATTGAACCAGTCTCAATTGAAAGAGATGGTTGAATGGTTAGGTCGATTAAGTAGCCCCTGGGCAGCCATTGAAATTAACAATCCTACCTACGTTAACGTCCTGATCCGTTATCAACTGGCATTTGTTGCCGGTATTAGTCCCGCCTATGGCTATTATCAACTACAACGAGAATTGAGTCGGCAATATATGCCATGGGGAGAAAATCCTATTATTGGTGTTGCAATCGGTCGTCACATTGATTATTACCAGCTGTTAGCCACGATTCAGCGATCACCTTTGGTCGAGCGGGTGATGAACTTAACGTTGGAAAAAGATAATCAGCTTGAGGCTAATACAGGTAAAAGTATTGAAGCTGACGATAATGAAGTACTGATTTTAGTTTGGCCTGAAAAGAATTCCTCAAACCAAGGAGTTAACAATGAATAATCAGGATGCATTGTTTTCCATCGTCAAAGATGATATTGCCTTTGATACCTTACTCACTCAGGCTAAGACGATTATTAAGCAACAATCCGGGCAATGCTGGAGTGATATGGGGGAAAATGATCCCGGTATTACTCTATTAGAAGCCTGTTGCTATAGTGCATCTGATCTAGCCTACCGCCATTCACTACCACTTCGAGATCTTCTCACGCCTGAACAAGAGGAACAGATATCCGGTGATGGTATTTTTCCACAAGAGTTTGGCCCGCAACAAATGCTGACCTGTGGCCCCATTACCGCGGAGGATTATCGCCGGGCATTGTTGGATTTGCACAGTGGCGACACTTTAAATAGTGACGACACAGTTCATGGTTATTTTTTATTTAATGATGTACTGCTGATATGTGAACCTGAAGGCCAACGCTATGAATACTGGTATAACAAAGAGAAGCGTGAATATAGATTTAAAAATTCTGGAACAGATGGCAAATTAACCCTAAGAGGAAACTACTGGCTTTATTTACTCCCAAGTCGGGAAACTGAAACCAATAAAACTCAGGCTGAGAAAATTCTGCAAGAATTCCTGAAAGACAACCGTAATTTGGGAGAATTCGTCAGTAAAATTATTTGGCTGGAACCCGTCGATCTACCATTACAGATTGATATTCAGCTAAATGATGATGTCAAAGATATCGCTGACATATTGGCTAAAATTTATATGACAGCGGAAGAAATAGTGATTGAAAAGCCATTACGCTATACCACTGAGGCAATGAAGGAACAGGGTTACAGTAATGAAGAAATTTTTGATGGGCCTTATTTACATCACGGTTGGATACCTGAATTACCACCGCTCAAAAATTACGACTGCCCGATAGAATTAAATCTCAGTCCTCTGGTTAACCGATTATTGACGATTAAAGGCGTTCAAAGTGTAACCCGGCTGGAATTAGGTAAGTATGATACTGGCGTTATTTCTCCGCTACTGAACGATAATTGGTCCTGGAAAATTGTTAAAGGATATTATCCCAGACTATGGGGTCAGGATCCGTTAGCGTTGATTACCTCACCAGACAGTCCACTAACTATTATTGCTAAAGGTGGCGTGAAAGTTTCGGTTTCTAAAGAAGATATAGAGAAAAAGCTCATTACAGAACCGCTGATTAATATGCAACCAGAATTATTAAACTGGGGAAAACATCGTAAAGTCCGGGATTACTATCCGGTGAGTAATAAATTACCTGCCTGTTATGGATTGCAGACTGACGCTAATACTCAACAACAAAAACAATTGCATCAATTTATGCTGCCTTATGAGCAAATATTGGCTAATGGCTGCGCTGAACTCGCTTTATTACCAAAACTATTGGCATTTAAACAGCGAGGAAATGCGGTATACGGTGTGCAATGGCCTTTTAAAACGAATACGATTAGTCAAAAAATGCATCAGGAAATAATGCCTGACTTAATTAAGAAGTTAAATGATGATGCGCAAATTGACAGTAATGACAGAAGTTATTCTAAGGAATTGGAAATTCTGGATTATCTGTTAGGCTATTTTGGAGCTCATCGTGCAGCCAGACCTCTGATACTCAGCCGACAGGATTTTCTATCTACCCAGCGTGGTTACTTAGCTCAACAGCCAGAATTAGCCTATCACCGTAATAATATTCGTATTGATAAAGTATCGGCACTGCAAAAGCGAATTGCAGCCAGGCTGGGTTTGGGGAAAAAATGTTTCAATGAACCGCCAGATCTGGCCGACTTGCCTTTTTATTTAATTGAGCATCGTCGGCTCTTACCGGTGAAACCTAATGTGAAATCCGACAAGGAACAAGAGCATCAAGTTCTGGATTTGGATATTAAGGATAACCCTGGTTCTAAAAGCCATCATTTAATTATTACCCAGAAAAAAGAAGTAGTAGGACAGTTACTGCGTGGGCAGATGATTGACCTGATTATTAAAGGTAAAAATGAATTCACATTGCGGGGCCAAATAATTACTGAGATTACAGAAGAATCATTTTATCTTGACACCCGTAACAGTGCGGTTTTGGAACACAGACTGAAAGAAGTGAAGGAGGCATGTAAGGCTAACAATTTATTCTGGTGTGATAGTCCGGTGTGGTTAGAAGACATGGATTATCAACTGGTTTATGACGATAAATTACATCAAAGCAGTAAAGAAGATGAACGATGGATTGTCTCTAATGCCCACAGCCCTTTCCCTGCAATGATCAATAAAGGTGATGAAATTACCCTGAAATATGTTATTACGCCGTATGTATCACCAACAGAAACGTCGACGGATTCGAATTCTTCATCTGTTTATAAGCTTAAAGCCAATATAGTGGATTTTGATCGTATTGAAGGTCGGATAAAACTTAAAAAAATAGAAGATAAAGAAAATGATTTTCCACCAGAGGCAGAAGCATGGCGTTATCGCTGGTATTTCTCCAGTGAAAAATATGCTCATACCGACCGTTTTTCATTTGTCGTCAGCATAGTTATTAATCGTCAGCTAATTGAGAATAGCAATGTTGATCCGCATAAACTGGAATCGTGGGTAAAAACCGAGATTTTAGCTGAATTTCCTGCTCATGTTTCTATGATTATTCATTGGTTGTCACCGGAACGTTTTGGCAATTTTGCCAGCACTTATAAACGTTGGCAAAATAATGGCTCTCCTTTAGGGGATGAAGCCTATCATATTTTAGAAATGTTAACCCTGGGACGTTTGCCCCCGGAATCAACTGGTACGGGAAATATGCGAATTGCTACGGAAGAACAGAAAAATGAAGTCATCAAAGCATCTGATGATGAGTTGCGCGATAAGATAATCAAAAGTAATCAGCTATTATATGTGCCTGGAGCTAAGATAGATGCGGGAACTAATGATAATGAAAAAAATAAATCATCTGAAAATTCTCAATCTCAGCTTGAAGATGATAAAAACAAAGATTAATTTACACATGAGAAAGGGTAATGTTTCATCATAATAGGAATCATTTATTTTACTATTAAATTAATTATCCTTTATTATTGAGTAGTAATATCCAAATGGGTATTTAAAAATAATTCAATATTATATGAGGTGATAAAGATGGAAAAAGAACATAATTTACCAAACAAAGAAAATACTAAGATTGAATTAAAAGATCTCTCAGCAGATGATTTAAAAGATCGTTTTAAAGCAGGTAGTATTCCATTGCAGACTGATTATAAACATTTAATTGATATGGCTGATATTGGCCGCAAAGCAACCGGGCAAGCGCCTGGGCAAGCTGATAATCCAAATTCAGCGCTGAAACTGGATGAGCATGGCAGATTAGTGGTTAAAGCTGGAAATGGTATCACTGTTGATGAAAATGGCATTAAGATTAATCCAGACCAAATTTTTCCTAAAGGAATGATCGTGATGTTTTCAGGTTCAGAGTATGAAATTCCCCTAGGTTGGGCTTTTTGTGATGGAGGAAATTATAATGGAATTTTAGTTCCGGATTTAAGAAATCGTTTTATTATGTGCGGTAATGACTTTTCTGAAAAAGGGAAAGGTAGTAAAGCCAGTGGTAGTGGAGATAAGAAAAATTTCTTCAAAGATACAGAATCAACTACGGTGTCTGTCAACGTTGAAATAAAAGACACTACACTGAATATCTCACAAATACCCAAGCATGACCATATTGGAGGGCTTCCCTATTTTAGAACTCAAGGATTTGCATATGGCAGTACTGTTATTGGATCAACAAAATACCAAATTAATAATGAATCGTCTCTTTCTTCGACAATTTGGCACCCAAATCCACATGGAAATGATTATCATCCACATACATCAGAAGTTGGGGAAGGAAAAGGACATAATCACTCAGCCACAGCATCATCTGAGTCACATAGCCATAGTGTTGATGTGGTTCCGCCTTACTATTTATTAGCCTTTATTATAAAAATTTAATTTTATTTCACACTGGCAGATTCACATCATCTATTTTTATTAATTAAAAAGGAAATATTTATATGATTTCTGAGAAAAATCTGCTGAATCGGATTACCATTAATATTGAAGCTGATAATCAACCAGAGGCTAAAAAAATATTACATGGTTCTCTACTAAATCAAACAAATATATATAAACTATTTAACTTATACTTTAATGAATATACTATCAATCAAAATGTTTATTTGGAAACATTATCACTGGATCTTGGTAAAATAAGCTTACATGATTTTAATTCATTGTTTCCGATTAGGCTTAATGCTGCTCTAAATAGAGTGTTTAGCCAATATTATCAGAATAATAATGAGGATAAAATCTTTCTAAAATATCCAGTTATAATAAAAAACACCCGTAAACCTTCTTTACCTAAAAATGATTGTTTAATTAACGCAGAGGAATTTATTCATTATTTATATCAAAAAGACTTTAAATTAAATTCAGAAAAAATAATGCTAAATAATATCAATGTCAGACAGTTAATTAATCAATTAACGCGAATGGAAAGTAAATTGACATTATTATTGGCAAAAATTTGTTTATCTGAATATAGTTTGCAGCGACTTCTTTCTATCAATCAACCGGTTTTATTGACTGCCATTAATCGCAAATTATCAGTGGATGAAAATATATCACAGCATCAGGGGGAATTAGTTTCCTCTGGTCAACTGATATTGAATGCACTGGGATATATGCAGTCGCATAATATACAGGAAATAATCAAGCCAGATACGCAAGTAATATCACGTATTATGGCTGATCTCAATCAGGGAATACTTAATATTTCGCCTGTTATTACGTTATTTCGTCAAGCTATTTTAACTCATCATTCCTCATTAAATGCATGGTTAGCGCAGCTTTGGCAAACAGATCCCATTCCACAACTTTGCAAAAAACACCTCTCTATTCAGCAATATGAAACTTTAGTTAATCGCTTTAGTTATCAAGAGCAAACTTTCAGGGAATATACTTTACAGCAGACAATGGAAGTTGATCCATTATTAATTCAGTTATTACAAATATTAGCGATAAAGCCTCAGCAAGATTTACCACCATTAAATCAGCATCAACTTTCATTAATAGCGACAGCGATCCAAACAGGGGAGGCCAAAACCGAAAATATTCTCCAACTATTGCAACATCCGGCGTTATATAACAGAGCAGGTACAGCATGGTTAGCACCATTATGGCAATCAGCTTCTGTTTCACAAATATGTAAAAAACATCTTTCTGCTGAGAAATATAACTACTTGTCGCGACGTTTTATGCCAAATAATGCAAACCAGATATTAACCTCCCAGGATCAGTCAATATTACCAGCACCAGATAACTTACACATTAAAAGTAATAACTGTAGTCAATTGCAAACTATTAACCGGTCGCGGGTTGAGCCGATTTTATTGACGGAAAAAACGCCTCTATATTCAGTGAGTAATGCTGGAATATTAATTCTATGGCCGATGTTGCCTGCATTGTTTAATCACCTTGGTCTGCTTGAAGCACAAAAATTTATTCATCATCAGGCTCAGTTTAGTGCGGTTAATTTACTGGACTACCTGATTTGGGGAGACGAAGAGGAACAAATAGAAAGAAAGGCATTAAATAACGTATTGTGTGGGCTAATGGTCAATGAAGATAATGAATCAATTTCCCTTGAGACAGAAAAACAGTTGATAACAGAGCAATGGCTGGATGCAATTATCGCTCAACTTTTTGGTTGGAAAAAATTAAGTCGTAATGACGTTCGTCAACTATTTTTACAACGGCCTGGTGAATTACGGATGGGCGAACAGGAAATCAAAATCACAATCCAACATCAGCCATTTGATCTGCTATTAAACGACTGGCCATGGCCGTTAAATATCGCAAAACTTCCTTGGCTGAATCAGCCTTTATCCATAGACTGGCAAAACATTTAAAAGGTTTATATGAATTCTTTACTTAAAAATAACCATTATATGATGGCTGAGTTACGTTGGATTTATCCTCATGTGGAACGTATTGATCTGTTGTTGCAGCATTACTATTATCAAAAGAGAGATAAATACGATTCCTTACCAGAGAGTTTTTTACTTGCCGAAGATAAAGTAGATCAATATTTGGCACAACCGCAGGGCATTCCTCATTGGTTATCTGAGATGAGTGATATTGTTAACTACCCGGAAACGGAAGAACAGTTTGCCACTAATGCTCTATTGCTATTGATCGAACGTTTTGAACTCACTGAATTTGAACGTGATGTTTTATTACTTGGCTTGTTGCCGCATTTTGATATTCGCTATCATGCGCTGTTTGCTTCTTTGCATGGTAATAGTAAAAGACAGTGGCCCAGTTTTGCTTTAGCGATTGAATTATTTAGTGAATGTCAAAGTGATCGGCAAGTACTGCAAAATAGCTTATTACCGCCAACGCCATTAATTAATCATCATCTATTACGACTCAATAATGACGAAGAGTCTATCTGGTTACAAACGCAATTTCTAACTCACAATGCAGTCTGGCATTTTTTATTTGGTCAGAGAGTTATTTTACCTCCTTTAATAACTTGTACTTACTGGTGTCCCCCTTCACCATTTACCTGGTATCCGCCAGCGCTTTGTCATCCACTTGAGAAAATATTATTGAATGAAACAGACAAAATACGTCCATTGGTAATACTCAGAGGAAAACAGGCTAGTGCCAGAGAATTAGCGGTGAGTAATATCATGGCGTTTCATGGCATCAATACGTTAGCCCTTGATTTGGCTCGTCTGCCAAATGAAGAAAACTTAACTGTAATATCTGACTTGTTAAAAAACGCAGTACGGGAAGCCCGGTTACACGATGCCTGTTTATTAATCCGCAATTTTTCCTTGCTGGCAGAAGAAAAGAAAATATTAAATAGCGAATTATCCATTTTGCTGAACCAACCAAAATTACGCGTGGTTTGTTTAGTAGAATCAGGGGATTCATTAGTGTGGATTAAACATCTGTCTATGGTGCAAATTAATATGCCTGTAGCAACATTGGCAGAAAAAGGAATCATGTTGAGAAGAAGCTTACCGAGTAATTCTTCAGATGAGATTAATATTGAAAAATTATGTCATCGTTTCTCATTTACAGCAGAAACATTACCATTAATTCTTAAAGAAGCAGGCCAATATCAAATACTTCGGCAACCGGAAGGTCAATTGGAGGAAATAGATTTGTACAAGGCATTAAGTTTCCGCGCTCAACAGAACTTCGGTAAATTAGCCCAGAGAATTACGCCTAAACGCCACTTTAATGATTTAGTAATTTCTGATGAATTAGTTCAACAATTAAAAGAAATTATCGCGGCAATTAATTACCGTGACCAGGTTCTGAGTTCTGGCTTTCAGGAGAAAATAAATTATGGTACCGGTATTAGTGCTTTATTCTATGGTGAATCAGGGACGGGAAAAACCATGGCCGCAGAAGTGATTGCAGGACATCTTGGTGTTGATTTAATTAAAGTGGATCTTGCTACCGTGGTGAATAAATATATCGGTGAGACTGAAAAGAATATTGCCCGCATTTTCGACCTGGCGGAAGCTGATTCCGGGGTACTGTTTTTTGATGAAGCCGATGCATTATTTGGCAAGCGCAGTGAAACTAAAGATGCTCAGGATAGACACGCTAATATTGAAGTGTCTTATCTGTTACAACGATTGGAGAATTATCCGGGATTGGTGATATTAGCCACGAATAACCGCAGCCATCTGGACAGCGCGTTTAATCGCCGTTTTACCTTTATTACCCGTTTCACTTATCCTGATGAAATATTGCGTAAAAAAATGTGGCAGGCTATTTGGCCAGAACAAATTAGATTATCAGACGAAATTAATTTTGAACATTTGGCTAAACGGACTGATTTAACAGGTGCCAATATTAGAAATGTTGCTTTATTATCATCGATATTGGCAGCCGAAAACAATAGCGTCCAAATTGAAAATAAATATATAGAACGAGCAGTGATACTAGAATTAAATAAAACGGGTCGCTTGATTTTTTAAATATTTAATAGAGTAGGAGTTAATATGATAAATATAATTGAACCTGATAATGCAATTGTTGAGGTTAATAATGCGTTGAATGGGATTTTATCTCATTATTTAAATGTTTCTGGTCAGAAAATTGATATCCGTTTTGATCTACCTGAAATGGAATCAATTCCATCATATCCTACAGTGAGTGTATTTCTTTATGATATACATGAAGATCTACAATTACGTTCTGCCGAATCCAGGAGTTATCATCCTGCCTCCAGCACATTATTGCCGGGATGGGTAAATATTAATTACAACTATTTAATTACTTATTGGCATTCAAATAAGCCATCAAGCGATAGTACTAATCCAGATAGCCAGCCTAATAGTCAAGCTGTGAAAGTTATGACATGTATTTTGAACGCATTAGTTAATAGCCGGCAATTACCTACAATTCCTGGAGCCTATACCAGAGTGATCCCGCCGCAAGAAAATCTAAATAGCCTGGGTAATTTTTGGCAAGCTCTCAGTAATCGCCCTCGACTTTCTTTATTATATTCAGTCACTGCACCGGTAAAACTATTAAATATTAAAGATGCGATAACACCAGTTAGCCGAATTTCCTCTTCTATAAATCAAAAATCGAGTCTAAATAGTTCACAAATAAATCAGGTTCTGACAAAGAAATTGTATTCAGATTTGGGGGGGACAGAAGATGCGTATCTTGCTCTTGCTAAAGTTAATCTGAAAACTGAATTCACCACAGAGAATAATGAAAGTCGGGAAAATAAAAACGTTATTCTTAATGTTTCTGGTATTACCCATTCGGATTATGTATTCAAAATAAGAGGTATTCTTGCGACCTGGAAAAATAGTCATAGTGCCATTGTTAATGTAAGTGACACCGGTATTATTATTGAGGAATATTCTGAAGAATTAATTGGCATATAAGAATAATAAGTGACTGTTTTTATATTAATTGTTCCATATGGAAATATTTTAGTGTATTCGTTTTAATGTATCGCCCGTTAATTAAAAATGGAATGTAAATAATTTATTGATTTATGTATTGTTCATTGTTGATATGTTTTTTTATTAAATATATAGGTGGTAATATGATGCGAAAATACAGTAACGAAGATGATTTTATAAAAGAAAAAACAAATTTAGTAAAATCTGAAAATGTAGAGGCAGATAACTATCTGGAAACGGAATATCTTACTTATTTAGCTAAATTAATTGGTATGACAGAGCGAGAAAATCATCATTTAAATTCCATAAAGTTAATAGATGATATTATAGAATTACATAATGATCGTAAAGGAAATAAACTACTCTGGAATGATAATTGGCAAGATAAAATCATCGATAGGGATTTGCAAAGCATATTTAAAAAAATTGATGAAATGGTTTCTGAATTTGGTGGACTTGAAGCTTATAAAGATATTGTTGGGGAAAATCCTTATGATCCTACGGAGCCAGTTTGTGGTTATTCTGCACAAAATATATTTAAATTAATGACGGAAGGGGAATATGCAGTTGATCCAGTAAAAATGGCGAAAACAGGAAAAATAAACGGTAATCAATTTGCTGAAAAACTGGAACATCTTAATAGTTCAAATAATTATGTTGCATTAATTAATGACCATCGACTTGGACATATGTTCTTAGTTGATATTCCATCGACGAATCGAGAAAGGGTAGGATATATCTATCAGTCAGATTTAGGAGATGGCGCATTACCCGCCCTTAAAATAGCAGATTGGTTAAAATCCAGAGGAAAAGAATCGATTAATGTGAATAAATTAAAGAAATTTTTAAATGATGAATTTACTATGCTACCTGATAATGAACAAAAAGGATTAATCGCGGAAATTTTTGATCTAAATAAAGATATAGATAGTGTGAAGTCAGGTAAAATTAAAAAAGATAAAGCGGTAGATATTTACTTAAGAGAATATGACATCAATGATTTCATTAGCAATATTGAAAAATTAAAAACTAAACTAGCTTAATTTATCTGTTATTTATATAAGCTTGAAAATATTTAAATTTCCTATATTAACAATAAGATATAATTTTCATGATATTTAAAATGTTAAATTTGGCAGTTTTTTATTTACTTGGCAATATTTTTCGTTATCTGATTTGTCAGAAATTTATTTGTTACTTTTGTAGCGTGTTGAAAAGTGTGACAATATTTTTTGACTAAAGTAGCTGTTCAGATCGCTCTTTATCTAAATTCTTATAATTGAGGCGTCAGAACATCGTAATGATAATTTTAGGTGTAATAGGATCAACCAATAATAGAGGGTTTATCAATGTTCCAGAATCGTATTCGTAATGAAAAAACAACTCAATCTGGCAAAGGAAAAACTTTAGATAGAATGACAGATTCATTATATCTGGAAATTCCTAATGTAGAAGCGGTAACCTTGGCTTATCAGAAGCTTACTAGTAAATATAGAAAATTTGATAATAAGACGAAGTTAATTCTCGATTCTTCAGATGAATTTTCGCAGTTGAAATCTGAAAAGCAACGTAAAGGCTTCTCTAAATCTGGTTTAAAAAATAATGGTGTTTCTGATAGAAAGTTTATTTATACAAAAAATGCTTTAAAGAACTTTGCTGCTCATGCAGGATATGAACATAATGGCCATTATGAAGATGAATTTGTCAATTTTAAGGATAATAATAAAAATCTAGCAAAAGGAAAGTTATTTCCTGGTATTAGCCTGATTGAACGTCGTAAGCTCTCAATAGTGAAAAATAAAGAAGGAAAATGGGAACACAAAGAAACTGACGAAGCCGAAGCTTATAAGGTCACTGACATTGAGAAATTTATTTCTGGGGTGAGGAGTATGTATCTACAGGGAAATACATTTTTGCATGCAAAAACAGAGGCTTTGATTAGAAAGCATATCGCTAACAATGAAAATATATTACCTACGATGGCGGGTATTGCTGGTTTGCATGCGGAGGTACAAGCACTTAATAATTTATTTATTTCAGGAGATAAAGGAACAAAGAAACGTGAAAAATGGAAATATATACGAAATATGTTGGAATCATCTATTTTTACCCAGCGATTGACAACAGGACAAGCAGGGAAAGATTTTGCTGCTTGCCATAATTGTTCTGGGATATTGTCGTCGCCAGTTAATGTTATTACCGGTAAGGTGGAAAGTGCGGGGGATAATTTTCTATCAACATTATCTCGATATAAGACGTCACAAGAATCTCCAATATAAAAATGTTGTGAATTTGCAAGTTAATTTTCCTAATATGTTTTTTTACCCCAAAATTAGTAGGTGAGAATATGGAAAGAGAATACAGTGAAAAACAAAAAAATCCCTCGAAGTTAAGTCGTAAGACTGCAATAAGTGAACGTATAGCAGCACTTGAGAGAAGCGGATTATCTAACAGCAATCAACCTGTCCCTCAGTTTGCAAGACCTTATACATCTAATAGACCTGTTGTAAATATTAATCCAGGAAGATCGTCGATTGCTGTAGCTACTGCAAATTCAACATCACCGGTTAATATCCCCACGCCAGCACCTGCAAGTCCTGATAAATTATTACCATCAACTAGTTGTGATACAACGTCTTCAATTTTAATTGTTGGCAAATATAATTTAGAGCTGACGAGTCAAGGAAAAATTGTTGTTTTTAGAGGCGATAATCGGACTCCTGAACAGATCGTAGCAGCAGGTGGGTTCTATCCATGGTCAAAACAGGATGTTGGCAAAATTAAGAAAGAACTTATAGATGAATTTATTGAAATTGGGCCTTCAGCTCATATGATGGGGCATGTCAGAAGTCCAAACAAAAACTATGTTTCGACAGGTATGAATATGGATTCAGGTGGATTCGGAGAGCAATCTAACTATCTGTATAAGATGGAAATCCCTGGATTAAAACCGCAGGATATGAATGAAAGAACTCTTGGTGAAAAAATTAGACAAGATAAAAGGGGAATTAATTACCCTCACTTTTTAATGAGCCATTTAACGCTTGCAGAGTCAGAGTTTGTCGCAATGATACCAGCACGCTCTGAAGAGCTTACATTTATCACTCCTATTCCCCTAAGTTATATAACTTCGTACAGGAAAAGAGGCACAAATACATGGCTTCCAATGCCACTTAAGAAATAAAATTCTGCAAAAATTACAGAGTTATTAATACGCTGTTCAGCCTCCCGAGTTAAGGAGGCTGGATGATAAATTATTAATGATTTTGTGTTTATAGCAAGGGGCTGCCGGCACGAATCAACAGATTACGTTTCCTTTTTAGCCAGTGCTTTATATGGTGTCGTTATGAGAAATGGACGATGCGCATAGCAGATATTCTTCATGACGATATTATCTAAAACAGAATGTCAGTCCTCAACAGGGAAACTTGATTAAGTTCACAAAAGTTCAGAAAAACTAAAGAAAAAATAGCTGAGTCCGATAAGATATGGAATATCAATTAAATATAAATGGAGTTATAAGATGAAATATGATCCACGATTAAGAACATGGGTTGAAGATGATTTTGATTATGAAAAGAATTTCAGAAAACAAATGGATTATATCAATTATAAAGATCTTGAAAAGCAACTGAATGAAAATATAGATTACCATGCCTTATTAGATCAGGATGAAGCTATAATTTTTTTGAAAACATTAGAAGGTGATTTTAAATCATATCTAGATGATATCTATTCAGTAGCTGATCCTTTGTCAAGTTTTGCTGGAAACATAAAAGATGCTCCTGGAGTTTTTAAAGTAGCAAAAAATTTTAAACCTATAAATATAGGAATAATTTCTCATATAATAAATGAACTAAAAGGAAAAGGTGTAATAGCTAAAGAATTCTTAGGTAAAAATGGTGTGAGATATATAAAATTATCTGGTTATCCAGCGGTTAGACAATATTTAAATGCAACAAGATACCTTATCAATAATAAAAAAATACTGGAAGTTGGAGTTGGTTCTGTGGCTATGGAAGGTAGTATTGCTTCAGGAGTTAGATTCGGTATTGTGTTTTCCGCTGCATATAGAGCAGTTGAATTAATGCTTAAGGATGAATATAACCTAATAGATTTTTATGTTAACTTATCAATGGATATGGCAAAGTTGATTGTATCGACAACAATAGCTAGGCTTGCTGTTGGAGCAATAGTAACTTCGCCAATTTTTGCTATTGGGGCTAGTGCTACCATTGTGGCTATTGGTATTTTTGCTCTTGGAGTAGGTATTGCTTATGTTTTATATTTGTTAGATAGCAAATATAAAATTAGTGAAACTATAATTAAAAAACTTAAAGAATATAAGATAAAACCACCTACACCTTATCACCCAGATCAATTTTTTAGCATGTGGGGTAGATATTCTCGTGGATAATGTAAGTAGATTAAAAGTATTTGTAGTCGCAGTAGCATTTATGTGCGTTGCTGTGATTGCTGGATTAGCATCAGTAAATGATTATATTTCGTTTATAACTAGAAATGAAATTGTTACGTTTTCAACCAAAAGCGCTTGGTTTATTTGGGTTAGTCCATTATGTATGTATTTTTCTTTATTATTATTCAAGTACCTTATAACTAAAGAAAAAGTGGTGTTCAATAATAAAATAGGGAGTATTTTTGGTATTTTAGCAGTGATAGGATTTGTTTTTAATTTGTTTTTTTCTTTTTATGTTGATTTTGAACTAAAAAATGAAAATTATTTTCTATGTGATAAATCATCATGGATGGAGCCTAATAAATATGTAAAAGATATATCACTATGTAAATGAGCATAGCATACTGCTATGCTCATTTTTATTTAATAGATTCGATCGTCCCATATACTATAAGCTGATGTACCGGCTGTTATATGATTCCATGAGATGGATTTGTAATTTAGAAAAACTCTTTCATATGGCATGGCATCGAAATTATTTATAGAATGAGGATATACACAGGAAATATCAGTAATAGTGGCTTCAATTATTTTAACCTCATAAAACAATTCTAATTGCCCAGTTTGACCTGTTCTGTAAAAAATAAAATTACCATTTAGAGATTCATTTGAATCTATTGCCATAGCTAACAATGGTGATGACTTATCTACTGGCTTAATGAACTGTATGGGTTGATGACTAACATTCTGCTGTCTTGTTATTGTATGGTTTAAACTCAGTACCTGTATTTGATCCTCGTGTCCATTTTGATACCTATTTCCTATTGAATCTAGGGTTGAACACCCAGCAGAGATCAGCCCTTGTTTTTTACCATTCAAAGACAAATAAATCATGTATGACATAAAATTACTATCCTAATTTTTTATAATTTAACCTAATATTCTAAGTATGTAACTTAATATATAAATGAAAGTTACAATAGTAATATAAATCAAGAAATAGAAATCTAAAATATTGTTTGTTACTTGCATTAAAGTTGAATGTAAAAATGGTGATCCAAATCACCATTTTTATTGATTTTGTGTTTATAGCAAGGAGCTGCCAGCACTTGCTACCCCGGGAATCAACAGATTACGCTTTCCTTTTTAGCCAGCGCCTTATATGGTGTCGTCATGAGAAATTGACGATGCTCATAGCAGATATTCTTCATGACGATATCATCTAAAACAGAATGTCAGTCCTCAACAGGGAAACTTGATTAAGTTCACAAAAGTTCAGAAAAACTAAAGAAAAAATAGCTGAATCCGATAATATATGAGGTGCTCATTAATAGTAAATATAAATGGAGTTACAAAATGAAATATGATCCACGATTAAGAACATGGGTTGAAGATGATTTTGATTATGAAAAGAATTTCAGAAAACAAATGGATTATATCAATTATAAAGATCTTGAAAAGCAACTATACCCAATAGATTTCAAGATGCATCGCGACGGCAAGGGAGCGAATCCCCAGGAGCATAGATAACTATGTGACTGGGGTGAGTGAGTGCAGCCAACAAAGAGGCAACTTGAAAGATAACAGGTATAAAAGAAAATGTAGATTACCATGCCTTATTAGATGAAAATGAAGCTATTATCTTTTTGAAAGAATTGGGGTGTGATATTAAATCATCTCTAAAGGATACTGTTTTTCCAGTAACTGATGTTTTGTCAAATTTCGCAGGGAATATAAAAGATGCACCGGGAGTTTTTAAAGTGGCAAAACATTTTAAGCCTATAAATATTGGAATTTTTACGCATATAATAAATGAACTTAAAGGAAAGGGGATAAAAGCTATAGAATATTTGGGGAAGAATGGAGAAAGATATATAAAACTAACTGATCGTCCAGGTATTAGGAAATATCTGAATGCTACAAGATATCTTATTAATAATAAAAAAATAATGGAAGTTGGGATAGGTTCTGTGGCTATGGAAGGTAGTATTGTTAAAGGGGCTAGGTTTGGTGTTATATATTCTGCTGCATATAGATCTGTTGAATTGATGTTTAAGAGTGAGTATGATTTAACTAATTTTTTTGTTAATTTATCGATGGATATGGCGAAGATAATTGTCGCAACTATAATAGCGAAATCAACAGTTGCAGCAGCAACTTCGTTTGTTGTTACTGCTGCTCTGAGTACTACTGCTATAGCTATCGGCGTTTTCATAATTGGGGCGCTTGTTGTTTGGGGGTTAATGTGGTTAGATGATGAATTTAAAATTAGTGAAACTATAATTAAGAAATTAAAAGAACATAAGGTAAAAACTCCTATAAGTACTTATCATCCCGATCAAATTTTCAATGCTTGGGGAAGGTATTATCGTGGGTAATAAAAATACTCCATCTAGAGTGAAAATATTTATTTCTGCATTAATATTTATGAGTGCTTCGGTTATTGGTGTGTTAGCGTCGACAATCGATTATCGAGGGTTTTTAACTAGAAGCGATATTATTACATCTTCAACTATAAGTGCTTGGTTTATTTGGTGTAGCCCATTGTGTATGTATATATCCATATTGTTATTTAAGTCTCTTTTAAATAATAATAAGGTGTTTTTAGGTAATAAAAAAAAGATAAATTTAAGTAGTAATAGAATTGGAGGGCTGGTTACCTTTATTGCGATATTTGGATTTGTTTTTGCTTTGTTTTTTTCTTTTTATGTTGATTTTGAACTAAAAGATGAAAGTTATTTTTTATGTGATAAATCATCATGGATGGCAACTAATAAGTATGTAAAAAATATATCACTATGTAAATAAGCATAGCATACTGCTATGCTCATTTTATTTAATAGATTCGGTCGTCCCATATACTATAGGCTGATGTACCGGCTATTATATGATTCCATGAAATTGATTTGTAATTTAGAAAAAACCTTTTATATGGCATGGCATCGAAATTATTTTAACTTCATAAAACAATTCTAATTGCCCAGTTTGACCTGTTATGTAAAAAATAAAATTACCATTTAGAGATTCATTTGCATCTATTGGGTATATAAATCAAGAAATAGAAATCTAAAATATTGTTTGTTACTTGCATTAAAGTTGAATGTAAAAATGGTGATTCAAATCACCATTTTTATTGATGATTTTGTGTTTATAGCACCAGATCCAGGATGATGACACCACATAAGCCAATTGCCCATGCAATAGTGGTTGGTATTGACCAAACGATCATCTGTTGTTTAGCATCTTTGATTCCCATCATGCGGTTAACGACCCAGAATAGGCTGTCATTAAAATAACCAAAGAATAGTGAACCCATCGTTGCTGCTTGTGCGGCGACCAGCATATTGATCCCCGGAATTTGACTAATAATTGGCGCAGAAATAGAAGCGGCGGTGATCATTGCCACAGTGCCGGAGCCTTGAATTAAACGAACCAGTGTTGCAATGATAAATGGAATCATCACCGGTGTCAGAGGTAGGTTTGCTATATGTTGTGCCAGAATAGTGCCGGTGCCACTTTCACGTAGTACCGCGCCTAATGCGCCGCCAGCTCCCGTCACCAATAAAATAATACCGGCAGTCTGTAAACCTTCTTCCAGTCGATTAATCACGTCATGCTTACTGACTTTGGGCATCAAGGTATAAACGGCCAATAATACGCTAATTGATAAGGCAATAACCGGTGCACCAAGGAAGTCAAATACTTGAAAATAGACGGTGTTTTCTTGTCCGCTAAAGGTTTCAGTACTGAGTAACAGTCCATTAATGGCTTTAATGAAGATTAAAACGATAGGAACGATAATCGGCAGTAAGGAAAGAAATAGATTTGGTAATGATTTGTTCGCCTTTTCTTCCATATAACGCTGATGGATTTCTTGTAGATCCTGAGCTTGTTCTGCTTCATCAATTGGCTGAAATTCTGGATATTTTATTGCCAGCCATTTGGCATAGAACACAATACCAATAACACAAGGAACTGCCAGCATCATTCCAGCTAGCATCATCGCGCCGATATCTACACCAAAGATACCCGCGACACCCAATGGCCCAGGTGTAGGTGGGACTGCGTGATGGGTAACAACCAATCCACCTGCCAGGGCTACACCGAGAGTCAGTAGATTACGTTTCCCTTTTTTTGCCAATGCCTTAGCGAGTGGGTACAGGATAACGAAAGCAGAATCGACAAAAATTGGAATACTGACGATATAACCGGTAATCGCTAAAGCCCATTCTTCGCGTTTTTTACCCAACCATCTAATAAAACTGTAAGCTATCTGTTCAGCAGCGCCAGAAACTTCCAGCACTCTCCCCATCATGACACCTAAACCGATAACAATACCAATACTGCCTAGTGTGGAGCCAAAACCTTTAGTCATAACATCAATGGTATTTGCTGCGGTTAACCCACCAGAAATTCCAGCAATTGCTGCGGCAATCAACATTGCCAGCAAAGCATGAACACGGGTACGTAGCACAAGAAAGATTAGAACAAATACAGCTACACCTAGACCAATAACTGGAATGTGGAGTTCCATACTTAACCTCCATTCTGGAACATGTTATTGGTGATAAAAGCGCGTATCGCATCGCTGAAATCCCCATCAGTGTAGAACCCCAGCGACAGACTACGACTGATATCAAAGTTACCCGGCCAACTGGCAACAATACGATCAATGTTTTCATCTGGTTCGAAGCGGATCAGATCCACTGCTTTTTGCCCGGCAACTTCTGCCAGCGCATCAATCATGGCCTGAACGGTCACGCTGATACCTGGTAAATTCACGGTGCGGGACCAGCCAAATTTTTCAGCCGGGATTTGAGCAGCATGAATAAAGTTGCGGATCACGGTTTCAGGGCTGGAAAGCCATAAAGTGAGATGGCGGGAAACCGGGCAAACGCCGATTTCACCATGTAGAGGTTCACGGATAATACCGCTGGCAAAGGAAGATGCGGCTTTGTTTGGTTTTCCTGGGCGAATACTGATTGTTGGCAGTCGGAGTACCCGGCCATCTATGTATCCTTTACGGGAATAGTCATTAATCATCAATTCACACATGGCTTTTTGTGTGCCATAGGATGATTGAGGATTAACCGCACATTGATCTGTGATGGTTGCCGGTAATTCTCCGCCAAATACGGCAAGGGAGCTGGTGAAAATAAATTTCAATTCTGGATTTCTGGCTCGGGCAACGTCCAATAAATGACGAGTAACATCAAAGTTAACTTGCAAACCAAGATCAAAATCATTTTCAGCGTGACTACTGACAATCGCAGCTAAATGGAATAGTACAGTACTATCTTCATCAATCAGCTTTTCCGCAGCATCTGGCTGAGTTAAATCCAGTGCCAGACACTGGACACGAGGATTATTAACCGGTGAAGTAGGGGGGTGAATATCGGTCAATATTAGCTGATCGAAGTTTAAATTTTGGTTATTTTTAAGCAAAGCACTAGCAAGTTGCTGGCCCAGAAAACCTGCGGCACCAGTGATTATCACTTTCATTGCGACTCTCCTTGTTTAATAGCTCAATAATTCTGGGCTATTTGTGCGTGTAAGGTAGATTTTTGGCTCTTATACCCGTCATCTTTCAAGTTGCTTCTTTGTTGGCTGCACTCACTCACCCCGGTCACAGAGTTATCTATACTCGTCATCTTTCAAGCTGCTGCTTTGTTGGCTGCGTTCACTTGCCGCCGCACTGCAACTTGAAATCTATTGGGTATGTATGTTGACGGAATGCAATATCAAATTGTGCTCTCGTAATTGTTGTTGTATTTCTGGAGACAGTTGGCTATCACAGACAATATCATCCAAACTCGAAAGCGGGCAGACACGAAACATGCCGTATTTGCCATATTTACTGCTGTCAGAAACTAAAACCCGGCGACGGGCGGTTTTTAGTACGGCTTGTTTGACTAATACTTTTTCTTCATGCGGTGTAGAGACACCATGTTCCAGATCCCAGGAACTGGTGCTAATAAAAGCAATGTCTACATTCAAGCTGCGAAGTAGCATGGCTGCGGTGCGGCCAACACAAGAATGATTTCTTTTATCGACTTGTCCTCCGGTATGGAACAGACTCAACTGAGGTTTGTTCATCAGGTATTGGGTAATGGAAAAATCATTAGTAATGATGGTGAGGTTAAAACGCTCAGCCAATACTCTGGCAATCTCAAATGTAGTGGTGCCGGCATCAAGATAAACAACCTGTCCATCTTCAACCATGGATACCGCATATCGGCCAATTTCTCGTTTATGCCGATGATTAAGCCGGGCTTTTTCATTCCAGGGTAATTCTTGGCGTAGAGCATCACTGAGTTGCACACCTCCACTGACACTGATGACTTTTCCTTCCTCTTCCAGAGTGCGGATATCCCGCCGTACTGTCATATGCGAAACGTTCATCAGTTCAACCAGTGCGCTGATGGAAATTGTGCGATATTCGTGTATGTAGCGATAAATAAAGTCTCTACGCTCTGATGGGAGCATATTTTCTCCTGTTATTTCTGTGCCTTGATCAACCAACCCAAACCATCTTCCGTGTAACCGATAGGGTGGTATTCACAGCCTAGCCAGCCCTGATAACCCATTTCATCCAGTTTATTAAACAACCATGGATAGTTTACTTCGCCGCTATCAGGTTCATGGCGTTCTGGCACCGAGGCAATTTGAATGTGACTAAATTTTCCCCATAAACGTTCAATAGTACGGAGTAAATCTCCCTCCATAATCTGGCAGTGATAAAGATCTAGCTGAATAAAAACATTTTGACGGTCAATGTCTTTAAGCAATATTTCAGCCTGATGCTGAGTTGTTAGAAAATAATCTGGCATATCACGAGTATTAATCGGTTCAATTAATATGTTAATGTTATGTTCTGCCATTATATCAGCGGAATGTTGAATATTTCTGATATAACACTCACGTTGTTGTTCCGGTGTAAATTGTTTATCCAGTTTTCCGGCCATAGTATGAATTTGCTTACAGTTCAAAGCCAATGCATATTTCAGGGCGGTCTGTACATCTGCGGCAAATTCTTTTTCACGGCCAGGAATAGAGGTGATTCCTCTTTCATTCGCTGCCCAGTTTCCGGCAGGCATGTTGAACAGAACCTGTGTTAATTGATGTTGTTTTAACAGGGCCGCAAGGTCTTCAACTGTTTCTTCATAAGGAAACAGATATTCAACGCCTTTAAATCCCGCTTTGGCTGCACGGGCAAAACGTTCTTTAAAAGGAACGTCGTTAAACATCGTACTTAGGTTTGCCGCAAACTCAGCCATGATGAATGCCTTTTATTCAGTTTTTGGGATATACCTGTTATCTTTCAAGTTGCCTCTTTGTTGGCTGCACTCACTCACCCCGGTCACATAGTTATCTATGCTCCCGGGGATTCGTTCCCTTGCCGTCGCGATGCATCTTGAAATCTATTGGGGATAACGAGTTTCAAGTTCCTGCACTTGTTCTTTATTTAAGGTAGTGAAACCGTGCGGCAATAATGTCAGATACAACCGGGCCGTATTTTCTAATTCTTCCGCATTGAAAAAAGCTTGCCGTAAAGTTTTGCCACTGACAACAGGTCCGTGGTTTGAAAGTAGAATTGCGTTGTGTTTTGCGGCCAGCTTCGCAATTTCTTCACCGATTTTCTCATCGCCTGGTGGGAGATACTTCACCAGAGGAAGTTTGCCGACTCGCATCACGTAGTAGGGTGTAATAGGCGGTAGACAGTTACTACTGTTCAGATTTGGTAGGCAGGAAAGTGCGGTTAACCAAGGTGAGTGGAGGTGTACCACTGCACGGCACTCGAGACGATTGCGATACATTGCCAGATGCATGGAAACTTCTTTCGTGGGTTTGTTGCCAGATAGCCAGTTGCCCTCTATATCCAATTTGCTCAGGCGATCAGCTTGTAAGTCACCAAAACTGGAGTTGGTTGGTGTGATGATAATCGTGCCATCATCCAGTTTGGCACTGATGTTACCTGCACCGCCGCTGCTGTAGCCGCGGTAAAACATTGAACGAGCCCATTCTACTAATTCTGTTCGTAGCGCTTGTTCACTCATAAAACATCTCCTGAGCATGCAGGAAAAAATTAATATCACCGAAGTTGCCTGATTTTAATGCTAGCCAATGATTGTGTTGCAGGTCATGTACCCAAGGCACTCCTGGGGCAATAGGTGCTCCGATATTGAATTGTTGGATATCTAAACTTTGTACTATTTTGCCGGCAGTTTCACCGCCAGCGATGATAAAGGTATTGAATCCTTGTTGTTTTAAGCTTTTTACAACGCTGGAGAATGTGCTTTCTATTGCTTCACTGGCGGTCGTTGCACCATATTGTTGTTGGATTTTCTGTAATGTTTCCGCAAGTTGAGTTGAATATAACATTGGTGCAAGGTTGTTTTCGGATTGCTGCATAATCCATTCCACCAGTTGACCAGCATATTGTGGATCATGGAGGCATAACCTAATATCCAGGGATTTGGTCGGTGCTAACTTCTGATACTGAGCAACTTGTTTGTTGGTCATTACAGAGCAACTGCCGGAGAGGATCACGGTACGTCTATTTTGAGCTGGGGGTATTGCACCTGCCGACTGAAATGGTGCCAATGATTTTCCGGTATTTGTACTGGCAAGTGCGGCACCAAGGCCGGAACCACCGGTTACTAATGTCAGTTCTGACACAGCGCTGGCAATAGGCAGCAGATCATTCATGGATATTGCATCTACCACTGCGTAGCGAATGCCTTGTTGTTGTAAGTTATTCAGCTGCTTGCGAATGGCCTGTTCTCCCTGATGAACACATACTAAATCGACCAGACCCGCTTTTCCTTGAGCTTGTTGTTCCATCAGACGTATCAGATTGGCGTCTTTCATTGGTGTTACGGGATGGTGTTGCATACCACTTTCATTGAGCAGTCGCCCATTAACAAACAGGTGTCCATGTACAACTGTACGTCCATTAACTGGCAGGGCAGGGCAGATCAGCGTGAGATCTGCGCTTAGTTCACTCATCAGAGCGTCCGTCACCGGCCCGATATTGCCGGTATTGGTGGAATCAAAAGTTGAGCAGTATTTGAAGAATATTTGCTGGCAACTCGCCTTTTGGCGTAACCAGCGGCAGGATTTCAGTGAGTTGTTCACCGCTTCATCTACCGGGCAAGAGCGGCTCTTCAGGCTGATAACAATGGCGTCAATATCCTGTGGAATATCTGTATTTTCATCAGGTGTAACTAGCAACTGAACAACCTGCCAACCGCTTTGTACCATAAAACTTGCGATATCGGTTGCGCCGGTAAAGTCATCGGCAATAATACCCAATTTGATGGTCATTATTCTTTCTCCGGTAAAGTGATACCTTTAAAAGTTTTGATAACTGCGCTGTCATCCCATTGACCTAAACCTTCGTTACTGGCTGCAAGGAACATTTGATGTGCAGCGGCTGATAGCGGTAATGGGAATTTCAACGCCTTACCTGTTTCCAATACTAATCCCAGATCTTTGACGAAAATATCTACGGAAGATTTTGGTGTGTAATCTCCCGTCAGAATATGAGGAACACGGTTTTCAAACATCCAAGAGTTACCAGCAGCATGTGTGACAATGTCATACATGAGATCTAAAGAAATGCCTGCTTTTGCTGCTAACGCCATACTTTCTGCTGCGACAGCAATATGCACGCCTGCAAGCAATTGATGGATGGTTTTAACGGTGGAACCCAGGCCAATTTCATCTCCAATACAATAAAGGCGCTCTGTGGTGGCATTAAATATGGGTTTTAATTGTTCAAATAATGCTGGTTCACCAGAAGCCATAATTGTAAGTTGACCTTGTTCAGCTTTTAGTGCTCCACCAGAAATGGGAGCATCCAGCATTTTGATATTGTACTGGCTAAGGCGGTGGGCAAAGTCTCTAGCTTGTTCTGCGGCAACGGTACTGTGAAGTACAATGACTGTCCCCGCTTTTAGCTGGCTGACCAGCGGTGTTTCTCCACCGAATAGTATGTTTTCTATCTGAGCACCGTTGACTACAACAAGTAAAATGATATCTAGTTCTGATGCCCATTTTGCTGCATTGTTTGCAGCAACTTTAGCCCCCTCTTGCAGAAGTTGATCACAGGCTTTTGGATTTAAATCGAAGCCGTACGTGGGAATGCCCGCGCGTATTAATGAACGCGCAATCCCCATGCCCATAGTGCCCAATCCTATAATCGCTATTTTTTGCATTGATTGGTTCATAATGGTTCCCTGGTGTTGCTGTTATAATTTGTTATTTTTTATGATTATTTCACACGAAATTTCACAAATACACGACAGTTATCACATTCGTATACCCTGTTTTTGAAGCTGATTTTTCTTGTAATACTATGATTTATAGTTTTTTTATTGGATTTTTATGGGATGGTAAATTTCACATAAAGATGTGATAAAAAATATGATTGGAGTTGCGTAAAGTTGGGTGTAAGCACAGTCAATTCAAAAGTATGTAGGTTCAAATATGGTTTTTGGGTTTAGCTACGCTCAACTCGAACCTTGGCGAAGGTTCTCGACCTTCCCCTGAATGGGGGAATATGTTGCTGCTGACTTCTGGTAATGTTCAGGGAAGTACTTAATCGTGGTGGTGGGGGAAGGATTCGAACCTTCGAAGTCTGTGACGGCAGATTTACAGTCTGCTCCCTTTGGCCGCTCGGGAACCCCACCAAGTTTTGAAATGTATCACTGTTGATTACAGCGGGCGGAATCATATCAAATGGGCTGTTACTGTAAAGTATATATTTAAAAATAAGTTACCGTGTGATGTTTTTTTATCCTTATTGATCCTGTTGTGAACAAATAAGTGGCCTGTTTGCTGGTGGTGGGGGAAGGATGACTCGTCACTGCGTTCCTCGCCCTTGCGGGCCAACGCGTCGCAAGCGCCGCATTGTTGTTTCGCTGCGCTCAACTCGAACCTTCGAAGTCTGTGACGGCAGATTTACAGTCTGTTCCCTTTGGCCGTTCGGGAACCCCACCAAGTTTTGGAATGTATCACTGTGGCTTACAGCGGACCGAATCACATCAAATGAGCTGCTGCTGTAAAGTATATATTTAAAAATAAGTTACCGTGTGATGTTTTTTTACTCTTATATTGATCCTATTGTGAACAAATAGAATCCCACCAGGTTTTGAAAAGTATCATTGTCGTTTACAACCGGCGGAGTCATGTCAAATGAACCGCCGCTGTAAAGTATATACCCTTCATCTTTCAAGCTGCTGCTTTTCGGATGCGGCTCTTATGTCACAATTGATTTAGTTTCACAGAATTATAGTACGGTTCCCATAAACGAAAACACGCTGAGCAAGAACCCAGTATAAAGCATGACTTAGGACATTTTTTTCAACATCTCTGCCCGCTCTCATCATATCTTCAGCAGTGTATGTATGGTCTATGTTAATGACATTCTGAGTAATAATCGGACCTTCATCCAAATTGTCATTCACGTAGTGAGCCGTTGCCCCTATGATTTTTACACCTCTTTCATAAGCCTGATGATAAGGGCGTGCCCCTATAAATGCAGGTAAGAAGGAGTGGTGAATGTTAATAATCTGATTTGGATAATGTTGAACGAATTCTGGTGTCAGTACCCGCATGTATTTGGCTAGTACCACGTAATCAGGTTTGTATTGATCAATCTGTGCAATCAGTTTTTCGTCGTGCTGTTCACGGGTTAAACCTTCGTGACTGACTAAATGGAAAGGGATACCAAATTGCTCAACCAATGATTGTAATGTCGCGTGATTGCCAATAACTGCGGCAATTTCAACATCAAGCCCGTCATAAGCGCTTTTCATAAGTAAATCACCAAGACAATGCGCTTCTTTTGTCACCATAATAACAATACGTCGACGCCCCGCAGGGTTTAATTCCCGTTGAGAGCCAACCGGGAGTGCGTCATCTAAATCAGCCAGAAATGTTTCATCGTTGAAAATTCCTTCAAGTTCAGTGCGCATGAAAAAACGGCCAGTGCAATGATCGACGAATTCATTATTCTGAACTATGTTTAGTTGGTGTTTGTAGCAAATGTTGGTAATTTTGGCGATTAATCCTTTCGCATCAGGGCAAATAGTGCGCAGAATTTTCTTTTGTATATTTTTGTGTGGCATGAATGGGATGGTTCCTTAAATCTTTTTCGTTTCGTTTGTCTGGTTTTAGTCTGTGGTTTTTTAGCCACAACATTTTTTGTATTTTTTACCCGAACCACATGGGCAGGGACTATTGCGACCAGTTTGAGGCTTTACCCCATCAATATAGTACCAATGCTGGTCTATACGAAGAAAACGTGAGCGTTCATGGATAAGTTGTTTATCTTGAGCTTTCTGATCAAGAAAGCAAGCTGAAAATTCAACATAAGCTTCGTTGTCATCTTTGCCTTTTTCAGTCGCAATTACATTTAATCCAAGCCACTGAGTCGCAATAAAACTTTGCTCTATATCCAAACGCCATTTTTCAGCCTGGCAATCAGGATGCCAACTGGTGATAAGGTAATCAGCGTTATGTTTTACGTAAGCACTGTATCTAGAGCGCATCAATGATTCAGCATTGGCAGCAAATTTTATGTTTTGCAGATAGGGAGAACAACAATCTGTAAAGTTTATTCCGCTACCACAAGGGCATAATTCTGTCAAAATAACTCCAATCGCTTAAAGGTGAAATATCATTTTGTGAGTTTTCTATTGAAAAGAAACGTAAGAGAACAAATGATAGTCACTTAATTGAACTAATATAATTGATAGTACCTAAGAAAAGGTGAAAGTCGCAATATAAAGGTAAGGGAGCGCGTTTATGGAAAAAGCATTGGCAGGCAAAGAGATTTTGATTGTAGAAGATGAACCCGTTTTTAGTTCTTTGCTGGCAGGATATTTGCGGATGTTGGGCGCTAAGGTGTTGGTTGCATCTAATGGGGCTGTTGCATTACAGATGCTGGAAAGTGAAGCGCATATTGAACTTATTTTATGTGATTTAGATATGCCTGTTATGAATGGTATTGAATTTGTTGCAAAATTGACTAATGAAGGTGTGAGTATTCCAGTTATCATTATTTCAGCAACTAACAAGATGGCAGAAATTGATGAAGTACTTCGTTTAGGGGCGAAAGATGTTTTATTAAAACCCGTTTCAGATCTAAATGAGATAAAGAAAGTCGCGTTGGCCTATTTGCATCCCATGGTCTTTATGTCTGGTGCGATTGAACAGAATAATTTGAATAAAGATTGGTTAACGTTAAAACATAATTCAGATGAAGCATTAAATATGCTTAAGCAGTTACAACCCCCAGTTTCACAGGTGATTGCTCACTGTAGGGTCAATTACCGAAAATTAAATATGATTGATAAACCAGGGTTAATTCTCGATATGGCGGCATTGTCCGACAATGAGTTAGCTTTTTATTGTCTGGATATTAGCCGCTCAAAAGAGTATGGTGTAATTTCAGCATTATTACTAAGGGTAGTATTTAACAGTTTATTACAAGAACATATCATCCATCATTCTCGGCGTTTACCCAGTATGGCCGGTATTCTGAACAGGATTAATAACTTGTTGGAGAATGCCGGGCTGCGAGGTCAATTTCCATTGTTGCTCGGGTATTATCATACCGTTAATAAAACGGTTTTACTGACGTCTGCGGGGTTACATGCCAGTATTAAATCAGGTAATCGTCAAATTCAATTAGATAGTGGGGTTCCTCTTGGAACGTTGCGAACGATTTGTTCAAACCAGGTTTGTTCTCATAGCGCTGAATGGCAATGCCGGATTTGGAATACAGATAGTCAAATAAAATTGATGCTTTCTTCAATGTATTCCAGATGAATATTACTAAAGTAATATTTTGCTTAAAAAAGCAAATATTAAACATCATGTCACGGTGATGTAATTAAACAGAATGGTGCTGTTTATTGGATAGAATTAGCTGGTATACTCAGCCGATTATGCTTAGAGCCTATCTCAATTTAGGCTATATTTATTGGCTGTTCTTTGTAGTAAAAAGTGGATTTGATAGTGCTTAGATAAAAGCGTTAGCTTTTGGATGTGCTTCGTATAGCCCAAAAAGCGAGTGAAGTGACGTACTATACCCAATAGATTTCAAGTTGCAGTGCGGCGGCAAGAGAACGCATCCCCAGGAGCTGTCTGTATCCATAATTTATTGGCAAAAGGTAATAATGTCTTATTGGTATAGGTTCTGAAAGAGTTAGTGCTGATTTTGCGTTGAAGACGGATTTGTTTCAGCCAAAAACATCAGGAGATTAAGATTAATGCCATCAGTAAACAAAATAGTTAAAAAAGCCGTTATTCCCGTCGCGGGATTAGGAACCAGGATGTTACCCGCTACGAAAGCGATTCCTAAAGAGATGTTACCTTTAGTGGATAAGCCTCTTATTCAGTATGTTGTGAATGAATGTATTGCCGCTGGCATTAATGAAATTATCTTGGTTACTCATTCATCGAAAAATTCAATTGAGAACCATTTTGATACCAGTTTTGAGCTGGAAGCAATCCTTGAAAAAAGGGTGAAACGTCAGTTATTGGATGAGGTTCAGTCTATTTGTCCAAGTCATGTCACTATTATGCAAACCCGACAGGGAATTGCTAAAGGATTAGGGCATGCGGTGTTATGTGCAAAGCCCTTAATTGGTGATGAGCCTTTTGCTGTGATACTTCCTGACGTTATTCTTGACGAGTACAGTACAGACCTCACTAAATATAATCTGAGTGAGATGTTGGCTCGTTATAATGAAACTGGGATCAGCCAGATATTAGTAGAGCCTGTGCCTCATGAAGAAGTTTCCAGTTATGGTATTGTCGATTGCCTGGGAGAGAGTTTGCAACCTGGTGATAGTAAACCAATTAAGCGTGTAGTTGAAAAACCTAAACCGCAAGAAGCACCATCAAACCTTTCTATTGTTGGCCGTTATGTGTTGTCTGAAAAAATTTGGTCGTTATTGGCAAAAACAACACCAGGGGCCGGTGATGAAATTCAACTTACCGATGCAATTGCTATGTTAATGGAAGAGGAATCCGTGGAAGCATACCACTTGCAGGGTTTAAGTCATGATTGTGGCAATAAGCTTGGCTATATGCAGGCGTTTGTCCGCTATGGTATGAAACATGGTGAGTTAGGCAAAGAGTTTACTGATTGGTTAGGGCGAGTGGCTTTACAGGATCAGACTAAAGAATAATTTTACGGAAATTTAGGTGTCATATGAAAGTTACGGTATTTGGTATTGGTTATGTTGGCCTGGTACAGGCCACTGTTTTAGCTGAAGTGGGGCATGATGTACTTTGTATTGATGTAGATGCAAATAAAGTTGAAAACTTGAAGAATGGTCAAATCCCTATTTTTGAACCCGGTTTGGCACCGCTGGTTAAGAAGAATTATGAAGAAGGCCGTCTGAATTTTAGTACAGATGCAAAGGCCGGGGTTGCACACGGTAAATTACAGTTTATTGCTGTGGGAACGCCTCCCGATGAAGATGGTTCAGCAGATTTAAAATATGTAACCGCTGTTGCCCGTACTATTGCGGAATATATGGAGAGTTATAAAGTTATTATCGATAAATCCACGGTTCCTGTTGGTACTGCCGATAAAGTTAAGGCTGTTGTCAATGAGAGTCTGCGTCAGCGCAATCTTGATATTCCATTTGATGTGGTTTCTAATCCGGAATTTCTTAAAGAAGGGGCTGCTGTTGCAGACTGTATGCGTCCTGAACGAATTATTATCGGGCGTGATTGTGATAATGAAAGAGTCATTGACCTTGACCTGATCCGTGAATTGTATGAGCCATTTAACCGTAATCATGATCGTATGATTGTGATGGATATCCGTAGTGCGGAACTGACGAAATATGCCGCTAACTGTATGTTGGCAACAAAAATTAGCTTTATGAATGAGATCTCTAACTTAGCTGAAAAGCTGGGGGCTGATATTGAACATGTTCGTCAAGGAATTGGTTCTGATTCTCGTATTGGCTACCATTTTATTTATCCGGGTTGTGGTTATGGTGGTTCCTGTTTTCCAAAAGATGTGCAGGCGTTAATTCGTACCGCGGAGCAAATTGGTTATCAGCCTAAGATTCTTCATGCGGTAGAGCAAGTGAATGAATTGCAAAAGAGTAAGTTACCTTCTTTTGTAAAACGTCACTTTGGTAAAGACTTATCCGGTAAGACATTTGCTGTTTGGGGATTGGCGTTCAAACCGAATACCGATGATATGCGTGAAGCATCAAGTCGTGTTTTGATGGAAACATTGTGGCAGGCCGGCGCTAAAATACAGGCTTATGATCCCGAAGCTATGCAAGAAGCTCAGCGTATTTATGGTCAACGTGATGATTTGTCATTAATGGGGACTAAAGAGGCGGCTCTTAAAGGAGCAGATGCCTTGGTTATCTGTACCGAATGGCAAAGTTTCCGTGCACCAGATTTTGATGTAATCAAAGAGTCTCTTAAAACTCCAGTTATCTTTGATGGACGAAATCTCTATGATCCTGAGCGCCTGCAATCCCGTGGTTTTATTTATTATGGGATTGGTCGTGGGGCATCCATTAACCCGGTTATCTGAGTAATACGATGAAATTCTTAGTGACAGGTGCCGCTGGTTTCATTGGTTTTCATGTGAGCCAGCGATTATTGCAAATGGGGCATGAGGTTGTAGGTATCGACAACCTTAATGATTATTATGATGTGAATCTTAAGCAAGCTCGGTTAGATCTATTATTTGATAGTCCTGGTTTTAAATTTGAGAAGCTGGATTTAGCTGACAGAATAGCCATTCCTGATCTTTTTGAGCGGCATAAATTTCAGCGGGTTATCCATCTGGGGGCTCAGGCTGGTGTTCGCTATTCATTGCAGAATCCGATGGCTTACATTGATTCGAATATAATAGGGCATATCAATATACTTGAAGCTTGTCGTCATAATAATGTTGAACATTTATTATATTCCTCTTCCAGCTCAGTTTATGGGTTAAATAGAAAGCAACCGTTTTCTACAAACGATTCTGTTGATCATCCAATTTCGTTATATGCGGCGACTAAAAAATCAGATGAATTAATGTCTCACAGCTATTCTCATCTTTATCAGTTGCCAACGACAGGGTTGCGTTTTTTCACAGTATATGGCCCATGGGGGCGTCCTGATATGGCTTTATTTAAGTTCACTAAGGCGATGTTATCAGGACAGCCTATTGATGTTTATAATCACGGTAATATGGTTAGAGATTTTACTTATATAGATGATATCGTTGAATCAATAGTCAGATTACAAGACGTTATTCCCGCACCAAATGAGAGCTGGGTAGTTGAGGATGGGCAAATATCTGCCAGTTCTGCACCTTACTGTATTTATAATATTGGTAATGGTCAACCGACTAGATTAGGTGATTTTATTGAAGCGATAGAAGAGTCATTAGGCATTCAAGCTAAGAAAAATTTTATGCCCATACAAGATGGTGATGTTCTGTCGACCTGTGCTGATTCAAGTGACATTTTTCAAAAAATAGGATTTTCACCCAATACATCGGTAAGGCATGGCGTAAAGCAGTTTGTAGAGTGGTATTTGAGTTTTTATCATAGCTCTAAATAAGAAAAAAGGAGCCGATTGGCTCCTTTTCTATTGAATCAACGACAGTTAGCGAAGGAAGTAAATAGTTGTGCTTGTTTGATTATTAATTTGTCTTGGCATTAGCTGAGTTACAACTAGCTTTGCTTTATCACAAAGGAATGATACAAAAACACACAATCCGATTAACTTCTTGTCAATGGGACTCAAACAAGTTCATATGATAAGCGTTAATTCTTTTGTTATTTAAATTGCTCAATAATAAAAACACCCCTGTATTCTAAAAGGGGCGTTTTTAATTAAATCAACTAAAAAACAGTAAGTTAGAGCAGGAAACTTTCCAGGGTTTTACCTTCCTCTTCAATTGCTTTCTTGATGACAGCAGGTGTACGTCCCTGGCCAGTCCAGGTTTTAGTTTCACCGTTTGTATCAACATATTGATATTTAGCTGGACGTGCAGCACGTTTTGTTTTACCAGCTGATTTGCCAGCACTCATTGTTTGAAGCAATTCGCTTGGATCAATTCCTTGTTCAAGAATCATTTTACGAACTTCTTCCAATTTACGTGTGCGTTCTTCTAATTCAGCTTGTACCAGACTTTCTTCTTCACGACGTTCATCAACAACGACGGTCAGTTTTTCCAGTATTTCTTCTAAGAACTCAAGGTCACATTCTCTTGCTTGAGCTCGTAGGGTACGGATGTTATTTAGGGTTTTTAAATCGCTCATTGTCCTGGTCTCAAATTATAATGATGATGGCTGATGTGGATATAATAATAGAATGCTATTTTATTTTCTGCAATAGTCAATTTCTCATATTCCGATAAAATAGCTCTTTTTTTTAAACGTAATTTCTTTACAAAAGTTATATAGCGCTTTTTATACAGCTATTTCGATCGTCATTCGCCAATAACATGTTCAGGGTACCTTTAACAAAGAGGGGACATGATTATCTCTCTAATTTATAAACCAGTTATATACTAAATCGGTAAGTAATTTTAACTGTTTCTTATCATACCTGCTAAGGAAGAATAAATAGTAAGTTTAAAAAAACTTATGACTAATCCATGAGTTATCCTTGATTTTCTGTTGTCATTTTCTGACAGTAAATCACGCAGCTTATTAATTTGCATACAATATGCAACAAATCAATCAAGCTTTCATTTGCTTAATTTAAACATGAGTATTTGTCACGCAAGTGAGCCTTAATTGTCCATTTGATGTAATGATGATCACGAATGATTTTAGACACTACTAAGCTAAATATTTTACGATATCACCGGTGTAGCTTACTGAGATGGATAATCACTCTTGGAGTTTATGGTAAACTCATCTGACTATATGGCTTTATAAATTTTGTTAAGGGGCAGAGCCTATGGCTCAACTTTATTTTTATTACTCCGCAATGAATGCCGGAAAATCGACATCTCTGTTGCAATCTTCTTATAACTATAATGAGAGAGGGATGAGAACGCTGATTTTTACCGCAGAAATTGACACTCGGTTTGGAAAAGGAAAAATCAGTTCTCGTATTGGATTATCTGCCGATGCATTTCTGTTTAGCCAGCAGACAGATATAGGTGAATTAATCAGAAATGAAAATAAACAGGAAACCGTGCATTGTGTGCTGGTTGATGAATGTCAGTTTCTTACAAAAGAGCAGGTAAAACAGTTATGTAAGGTGACTGACTACGATGATATCCCTGTCCTTTGTTATGGGCTGAGAACTGATTTTAGAGGCGAACTTTTCAGTGGTAGTCAGTATCTTCTGGCATGGGCTGATAAGTTAGTTGAACTGAAAACTATTTGCCATTGTGGACGCAAGGCTAGCCGGGCATTACGTTTTGATAATAAAGGTGTGGTCATGTGTGATGGCGATCAGGTTGATATCGGAGGCAATGAAAAATATGTGTCTGTTTGCCGTAAACACTATACGGATGCTATTAATGAAGCTAAGGGAAAGCGAAAAGATAGCATGTAGTTAATAATCTTTTTTTAAGTTCTCATGGGCAGTTTAAGGCGCTTTTATTAGGATTGAGTTGGCATTCTTAGGGAATAAGTTAAAGGGTACTGATATCAGCACCCTCTAAATGGTATTTAAATGAGTTAATGGTTAGTTTTTATCAGGATTTATTGTTGGTTCAGTCGCTTCCGGTGTTGCCATTGTTTCTGTGAATTCTCGGCCATAGTATGAATCCAGCAATAATTGTTTTAGCTCAGAAATTAGAGGATAACGAGGGTTAGCACCAGTGCATTGGTCGTCAAAAGCATCTTCAGACAACTTATCGATTTTCACCAAAAAGTCCGCTTCCTGAATACCGGCAGCGCGGATAGAGGTCGGGATACCTAGTTCGGATTTCATTTCTTCTAGCCATGCTAGCAGTTTTTCAATTTTTGTTGCAGTACGGTCCCCGGTAGCAGATAAGCCAAGATGGTCGGCAATTTCGGCATAACGACGACGGGCTTGTGGCCGGTCATATTGGCTAAATGCAGTCTGTTTAGTTGGATTATCGTTAGCGTTATAACGGATAACGTTACAAATCAGCAGTGCGTTAGCAAGGCCGTGCGGGATATGAAATTCAGAACCCAGCTTATGTGCCATAGAGTGACATACCCCTAGAAAAGCGTTAGCAAATGCAATACCAGCAATGGTTGCAGCATTATGAACCCGTTCACGAGCAATGGGGTTAGTTGCACCTTCGTGATAGCTGGCTGGGAGGAATTCTTTTAGTAGTTTCAGTGCTTGAAGAGCTTGTCCGTCAGAATATTCGTTTGCCAATACAGATACATAAGCTTCCAAAGAATGCGTGATTGCATCCAGGCCACCAAAAGCACACAGTGATTTCGGTAAATCCATTACCAGATTAGCATCAACAATAGCCATATCCGGAGTCAGAGCATAGTCAGCCAATGGATATTTCTGGCCGGTTGTGTCATCAGTGACAACGGCAAATGGTGTCACTTCAGAGCCTGTGCCAGAAGTTGTGGTAATCGCTATCATTTTAGCTTTGATGCCCATTTTCGGAAATTTGTAGATGCGTTTACGGATATCCATAAACCGTAGGGCTAATTCTTCGAAGTGTGTTTCAGGGTGTTCATACATTACCCACATAATTTTGGCGGCATCCATTGGAGAACCACCTCCTAGTGCAATAATGATATCCGGTTTGAATGAGTGCATTTGTTCTGCACCTTTACGAACGATGCTCAATGTTGGGTCGGCTTCAACTTCAAAGAAAACTTCTGTTTCCAGTCCGTGGGATTTCAGCACGTCGGTGACTTGATCAGCATAGCCATTATTGAATAAGAAACGATCTGTTACGATAAAGGCCCGTTTTGCGCCATCGGTAGCCACTTCCCCTAGTGCAACAGGCAGGGAACCACGACGGAAGTAAATTGATTTTGGAAGTTTATGCCATAACATATTTTCTGCTCTCTTCGCCACGGTTTTGGTGTTGATGAGATGTTTTGGTCCCACGTTTTCGGAGATGGAGTTTCCACCCCAGGAACCGCAACCTAGTGTCAGAGATGGAGCAAGTTTGAAGTTGTAAAGATCACCGATACCACCTTGAGATGCGGGTGTATTCACCAGGATACGGGCTGTTTTCATTTTGTCGCCAAAGTACTTGATTCTTGCTGCCTGATTATCCTGATCGGTATACAGGCAGGAAGTGTGACCAATGCCACCCATTTCGACTAATTTTTCTGCTTTTTCTACAGCATCTTCAAAGCTGTTACCTCGATACATAGCGAGCAGTGGAGAAAGTTTTTCGTGAGCAAAAGGTTCAGTTTCATCAATCTGGCTGACTTCTCCAATCAGAATCTTGGTGTTTTCAGGAACATTGATGCCCGCCATTTGGGCGATTTTAGCTGCAGGCTGACCAACAATTGCGGCATTCAGGCTACCGTTTTTCAGGATAATGTCCTGAACCGCTTTCAATTCTTTGCCTTGTAACAAATAACTGCCATGAGTAAAGAATCGTTCACGTACCTGTTCATAAACAGAATCCACGACGATAACGGACTGTTCTGAAGCGCAGATAACGCCGTTGTCGAAAGTTTTGGACATCAGAATAGATGCAACAGCGCGTTTAATATCAGCTGATTCATCAATGACAACGGGTGTGTTACCCGCACCAACGCCGATTGCAGGCTTACCAGAGCTGTATGCCGCTTTTACCATACCAGGACCACCGGTAGCCAGAATGAGGTTAATATCCTGGTGGTGCATCAGTGCATTGGAAAGTTCAACAGAGGGTTCATCAATCCAGCCAATAATATCTTCTGGGGCGCCGGCCTCAATTGCAGCACGTAGAACTAATTCAGCGGCTTTGTTGGTTGCTTTTTTAGCACGTGGATGCGGTGAGAAAATAATACCGTTGCGAGTTTTCAAACTGATTAGAGCTTTAAAAATAGCCGTAGATGTTGGGTTAGTGGTTGGCACGATGCCGCAGATTAAGCCGATAGGTTCAGCAATAGTGATAGTACCGAATGTTTTATCTTCAGCCAAAATGCCACAAGTTTTATCATCTTTATATGCGTTGTAGATATATTCGGAAGCAAAGTGATTTTTAATCACTTTGTCCTCGACAATCCCCATACCGGATTCTGCCACGGCTAATTTTGCTAAAGGAATACGTGCATCGGCTGCTGCAAGAGCGGCAGCTCGGAAGATTTTGTCAACTTGTTCCTGAGAGAAATGAGCAAATTCACGTTGTGCTTTCTTAACTCGGGCAACCATTTCATTCAGTTCAGTAGCATTAGTTACAGTCATAAAAAACGACTCCTGATAAATATTAAAAATTTTTAATATTAAGTGAGTAAATATTTTCCAGATTATTTAGTCTGGTGATTTTATGATAGCTACAGATTACCATTCGGTATTAAATATATATTGATCTTAATCACATAAATGCAAAGCTGACACCTTTCAGCTCTGATGGGTGATAATATGAGTTAAATGGTAAGAGAATGAATAAAGTTGAGTTTTTGACTTAATGAAAATATCGAGAGGACAATTTTTTATATAAGAAATTATTAATAAAAAAAGTGTTACAACTGATAGCAACGGAAACTTTGTCGGTATAATGTAAAGAAAAAATAAAGTGTTACATGATTTTCTAGTAAATGCCCGTTATAGAAATATGTTTTTAGCACTGCGTAACTTAAGAGGAGGTATTTGTGAGTGACTTACTGCTGGATTTTTCTGGTTACATTAAGTTTTTTGTTGGATTATTTGCGCTAGTCAATCCTGTTGGTATCTTGCCGGTTTTTATTAGCATGACTCACTACCAGACTCAATCTGCCCGTAATAGGACAAATTTTGTAGCCAATATTTCTGTTACCATTATTTTATGGACTGCTTTGCTGTTAGGAGATTCGATCCTGCATATGTTTGGCATTTCCATTGATTCTTTCCGTATTGCAGGGGGAATTCTTGTTGTAACCATTGCTATGTCGATGATTAACGGCAGACTTGGGGAAGATAAGCAAAATAAGCAGGAAAAATCAGAAACAGCGATTAGAGAGAGTGTGGGGGTTGTGCCATTGGCATTGCCACTGATGGCAGGCCCTGGGGCAATAAGCTCTTGTATTGTTTGGAGTTCTCGCTACCAGGGATGGCAGAATTTTATTGGATTTATGCTAACCAGCGCGTTGTTTGCTTTTTGCTGTTGGTTATTATTTCGGGCTGCTCCTTTAGTGGTCAAATACCTTGGGCAAACGGGAATTAACGTTATCACCCGCATTATGGGGCTACTGCTGATGTCTTTGGGAATCGAGCTGATTGTGACAGGGATTAGGGCATTATTCCCTGGGTTAATCTGATACGATTTACGAGAAAAGATGTGAAATTTTTTCTAGTCAAATTATAAATTATAATATTCTTATCATTTTTATTATAAAGCTTGTTTTATCGTCTTTTCTCGCTTTTTTTATCGGTACTTACTGAATTTTATACAAATAATCCGATATTTTTTAAATTATTCTTGCCTGTTTATGCAATGTGTAACTAGTTGCTTCCACCATTGTTTTGTGATGAATGTAGGTTTTTAATTTGCATTGATTGCAATTTGTTAAAATTATGTTTATTTTCATTTTGGGGTGACCTTTATATCCTGTTTTAGTGAATCATATTGTATAAAAATCTTGATATATCAAAGTATTATTGTGTGACTTGGGATCTTTTGCTAATTAGTGTAATAGGTTGTAATAAGTTGTTTGTAAGGCTGATTTTTGCAATATGAAAGGAATATTTTAACAATGGATATGATAAGCAGTCTTTAATATTTAATCCGTAAGTATTTTTACTTTGGGGTGAATAACGCAAAAACGCTGGCCTTATGGGATATATGCTGAGTGAATGAGAAGATTCACCAGACTGGAGGAAAGAAATGAAGATCAAACAATTAAAATTATATAAGTTTGTTTCCAGTATATTTTTATTATTAGCATTTCCTGTTATGGCTGTGTTCGCAGCCGAAGTACCAGAGGGGGTGGAACTTGCCGATAAACAGCATATTACTGTTGATAATGGGGTGGAAGTTGCCTCACTTGATCCACATAAAGTCGAAGGTGTACCGGAAACCAACATTATTCTTAATCTATTAGAAGGATTGGTGAGTACAGGTCCTGAAGGAGAAATTGTTCCGGCAGTTGCAAGCCATTGGGAAAATCAAGGTTACACGGTATGGACTTTTTATCTGCGTGACAATGCTAAATGGAGTGATGGAACGCCTGTCACTGCACATGATTTTGAGTATAGTTGGCAACGATTGTCTGATCCAAATGTAGGGTCACCTTATGCCAGTTATCTTAAATATGCGTACATTGAAAACATTGATGATGTTCTGAAGGGTAAAAAAGCTCCCGACCAGTTGGGTGTTAAAGCACTAGATGACCATCGTTTACAAGTTATTCTGACGCATCCTGTGCCTTATTTTGTCAATATGCTCAGTCATACAGCAATGAAGCCCGTGAAAAAGGATATCGTCGAGAAGTTTGGCAATAAATGGACATTGCCAGAAAATTATGTGGGAAATGGGGCATACCGGTTGAAAGAATGGGTAGTGAATGAGCGGATAATACTTGAGCGTAACCCTCAATATTGGAATAACAAGAAGGCAATTATTGAACAGGTCACTTTCTTGCCTCTTCAGTCTGAAACTAGCAGTATTAACCGTTATCGTAGTGGGGAAATAAATATAACCAACAGCGCCATTCCGCCTAATCTGTATCAGAAAATGAAGAAAGATATCCCTGATCAGGTTCGCGTTAGTCCTTATCTTTGTACGTTTTATTATGAGATTAATAATAAAAAACCACCGTTTACTGATGTGAGAGTCCGTGAGGCAGTCAAGTTAAGCCTCGACAGAGATATTATTGCGGGAAAAATTATGGGGCAGGGGCAAATACCCGCTTATGGTTTTACTCCAACGTTTATTGGTGGTGGCGATTTTTCTAAACCAGAATGGGCTAACTGGACGCAGGAGCAGCGTAATAAACGTGCCAGAGAATTACTGGAGCAGGCGGGTTTTAATCAAGCCAATCCGCTGAAGTTTACATTGTTATACAACACATCTGATCAAAATAAACAACAGGCGATTGCCGCAGCTTCTATGTGGAAAAAAAATCTGGGAGCTGATGTGATTTTACAAAATCAGGAATGGAAAACGTCTCTCGAAAGTCGCCATCAGGGGAATTATGAGGTGACCAGAGCGACTTGGTGTGCTGATTACAATGAACCTACTGCATTTTTAAATATGCTGCTTTCAGACAGCAGTAATAACACGACTTTTTATCAGAATAAAAATTTCGACAACTATCTGGAGCAAGCGTTAATTGCCAAAGATGTTGTTGAGCGTAAGAAATTATACCAGCAGGCTGAGTTTCAACTTGATAAAGATTCGGTATTGATTCCCGTTTATTACCGGGTGAGTGTACGGCTTGTTAGCCCATCAGTGGGAGGGTTTTCAGGGAAAGACCCATTGGATTATATGGATATTAAGCGACTGTATATGATAAAAAACTAGACCCAATAGATTTCAAGTTGCATTGCGACGGTAAGGGAGCGAATCCCCGGGAGCATAGATAACTATGCGACCGGGGTGAGTGAGTGCAGCCAACAAAGAAGCAACTTGAAAGATGACGGGTATAGACACTAGTTTTACTCAAAAGAGTTACTGGTCCTGCAAACAAAATCGTTCCTTTTGAAGGCAGGTGATAATCCGCCCCTTATGTCTGGGCCGTCGACTTATAAAAGTCTGGCGATGTAAAATTGGAGTAGAAAAAAGATGATAAACACAACTAAAAAGAAATTGCTTACTGCCAGCATTAGCGCTGCACTGAGTATGATAATGGCAAGTCAGGTCTTTGCTGCAAAAGTGCCTGATGGTGTTCAATTAGCAGATAAACAGGTTTTAGTCCGTAATAACGGCTCTGAACCGCAATCGCTGGACCCGCATAAGATTGAAGGAGTACCAGAGTCACATTTGGCCCGTGATCTGTTTGAAGGTGTTGTCATCGTTGGCCCGAATGGCGAGATTTTGCCAGGTTCTGCGACAAGTTGGGAAAATAAAGATTTTACCGTCTGGACATTCCATATGCGTAAAGATGCTAAGTGGTCTAATGGTGACCCTGTCACAGCTCAGGATTTTGTTTACAGTTGGCAACGTCTGGCTGATCCCAATACGGCTTCTCCCTATACAAGTTTTCTCCAGTATGCGCATATCGCGAATATTGATGACATCATCAGTGGTAAAAAGAAACCAGATACTCTGGGTGTAAAGGCGTTAGACGACCATACATTACAGATAACATTGAGTGAAGCGGTTCCTTATCTGCCAAAACTTCTGGCTCATTCACCAATGTCGCCGGTTCATAAAGCTACGGTAGAAAAATATGGCGAAAAATGGACTCAGCCACAGAATTTTGTCGGTAATGGTGCTTATAAGCTGAAAAATTGGATAGTCAACGAACGTATTGTGATGGAGCGTAGCCCGACCTACTGGGATGACAAAAATACCGTTATTGATCAGGTGACTTTCCTGCCCATTTCGTCAGAGGTCACGGATGTAAACCGTTATCGCAGTGGCGAAATTGATATGACTTATACCAATTTGCCGATTGAACTGTTCCAGAAACTGAAAAAAGAGATTCCAAACGAGTTGCGCATTAACCCGCAGTTATGTACTTATTACTACGAAATTAATAACGAAAAACCCCCATTTAATGATCCTCGCGTTCGTACTGCACTGAAATTGGCTATGGATCGTGATATTGTGACCAATAAAGTAAAAGCACAGGGTGATATTCCTGCTTCCGGTTATACACCGCCGGTTACTGATGGTATGAAAGAGATGAAACCAGCGTGGTTTACTGATTGGGATCAGGAAAAACGTAACCAGGAAGCCAAAAAATTACTGGTTGAAGCTGGTTATACTAAAGATAAGCCATTGAAGTTTAATTTGCTTTACAACACTTCCGATCTGCATAAAAAAATTGCAATCGCGGTAGCTTCTATTTGGAAGAAAAATTTAGGTGCTGATGTTCGTTTAGAAAACCAAGAGTGGAAAACGTTTCTTGATACCCGACATCAGGGCAATTATGACGTAGCGCGTGCCGGCTGGTGTGCGGATTACAACGAACCTTCTTCATTCCTAAATTCAATGCTTTCTTATAGTAGTAATAACACTTCTCATTATAAGAGCAGTGAATTTGATAAATTGATGAAAGAATCCCTGCAAGTAAAAACTGATGATGAGCGTGCGGTCATCTACCAGAAAGCAGAAGAGCAATTAGATAAAGATTCGGCTATTGTCCCCCTTTACTACTATGTGAATACCCGGTTGGTGAAGCCCTATGTTGGTGGCTACACCGGGAAAGATCCTCTGGATAATTTACATACCAAAGATCTTTATATTATCAAACACTAATTGTTGTAGGGCAGCCTGGAAATGGCTGCTTTTAGTGGCAGATTATTTTAAGGCCAGGGTTAGGGCCAACACATAGGAACGGGCAATGCTTAAATTTATTTTACGCCGTTGTTTAGAGGCGATCCCGACACTTTTGATTCTTATTACTATTTCGTTTTTCATGATGCGGTTGGCGCCAGGCAGTCCATTTACCGGTGAACGGAAGTTGCCGCCAGAAGTGCTGGCAAATATTGAAGCGAAATATCATCTGAATGATCCAATTTATAAACAATATTTTGATTATTTAATCCAGCTTACTAAGGGGGATTTTGGACCTTCTTTTAAATATAAGGATTATACCGTTAATGATCTGGTCGCCGTGGCCTTTCCGGTGTCTGCCAAGTTGGGTGCTGCGGCATTTATAATGGCGGTTGTGTTGGGGGTCAGTGCTGGAGTGATTTCTGCACTTAATCAGAATACAAAGTGGGATTATACCGTTATGGGTTTTGCCATGACGGGGGTTGTTATCCCAAGTTTTGTTGTGGCGCCGTTACTGGTGCTGGTGTTTGCTATTCATCTTAAATGGCTGCCGGGAGGAGGCTGGAATGGCGGAGCACCGAAGTATGTGATATTGCCAATGGTGGCATTGTCTTTGGCTTATATTGCTAGTATCTCCCGTATTACCCGTAGTTCAATGATAGAAGTGTTGCACTCTAACTTTATCCGTACTGCACGTGCTAAAGGGTTGCCATTGCGCATCATTATTTTCCGCCATGCTTTAAAGCCAGCATTGTTACCGGTTATTTCATATATGGGACCTGCTTTTGTCGGCATCATTACCGGCTCGATGGTCATTGAAACGATCTTCGGTTTGCCGGGAATAGGGCAGTTGTTTGTTAATGGAGCATTGAACCGTGACTATTCATTGGTATTAAGCCTGACTATTTTGGTTGGTAGCTTGACCATTCTGTTCAATGCAATTGTTGATGTGTTGTATGCCGTGATTGATCCGAAGATCCGTTATTAAGACTGGAGCGCGCAAAATGATAGTAAATAAACAAAACAGCGAGGCTCTGGAAAATTTCTCTGAGCAGTTAGAAATTGAAGGTCGCAGTTTGTGGCAGGATGCACGACGTCGTTTTATTCACAACCGGGCTGCGATTGCCAGTTTGTGTCTGTTGTCTTTGATTACTTTGTTTGTGATTTTGGCGCCGATATTGGCACAGTTCACTTATGATGATACTGATTGGGCTATGATGTCTATGCCACCTGATTTTGAATCAGGCCACTATTTCGGTACGGATTCTTCCGGTCGTGATTTGCTAGTACGTGTTGCCATTGGTGGTCGTATTTCTTTGATGGTTGGAATTGCGGCAGCGCTGGTTGCGGTTATTGTTGGGACCTTATATGGATCATTATCCGGCTATATGGGTGGAAAAATAGACTCAATAATGATGCGTCTGTTGGAAATTCTTAACTCATTCCCATTCATGTTCTTTGTGATCTTGTTGGTGACTTTCTTTGGGCAGAATATTTTGCTGATATTTGTTGCTATCGGCATGGTGTCATGGCTGGATATGGCACGTATTGTCCGTGGTCAGACGCTGAGCTTGAAACGTAAGGAGTTTATTGAAGCAGCGTTGGTCTGCGGCGTTTCAACTCGTCACATCGTGCTGCGCCATATCGTCCCTAATGTATTGGGGGTGGTGGTGGTTTATGCATCTTTATTAGTACCAAGCATGATCCTGTTTGAGTCGTTTCTTAGTTTTCTGGGATTGGGAACTCAAGAGCCATTAAGCAGTTGGGGAGCATTGTTAAGTGATGGTGCGAATTCGATGGAAGTTTCCTCATGGTTACTGTTGTTTCCTGCCGGTTTTCTGGTGGTGACACTGTTTTGTTTTAACTTTATCGGCGATGGCTTGCGTGATGCCCTCGATCCGAAAGATCGTTAAGGAGGTAACATGAACAGCGTTAAAAACCAGAATAGCTCTGAGCCGTTGTTGGTTGTTAAAGATTTGAATGTGACTTTTAGCACCCCGGAAGGGGATGTTACTGCAGTGAATAAATTAAATTTTGATTTACGGGCCGGGGAAACACTGGGGATCGTAGGGGAATCGGGTTCTGGGAAATCACAAACTGCTTTTGCTTTGATGGGATTGCTTGCCAGAAACGGGAAAACTGGCGGCTCTGCTATTTTTAATGGCAGGGAAATTCTTAATCTGCAAGAGAAAGAACTAAACCGCATGAGAGCGGAAGAAATATCGATGATATTTCAGGACCCAATGACTTCTCTCAATCCCTATATGCGCGTCAGTGACCAACTGACAGAAGTATTGATGTTGCATAAGCATATGAATAAAAGTGAAGCGTATCTTGAGTCAATTCGGATGTTGGATGCGGTCAAAATGCCGGAAGCGCGTAAGCGTATGAGCATGTATCCTCATGAATTTTCTGGCGGTATGCGTCAACGTGTGATGATCGCAATGGCATTGTTATGTCGGCCAAAATTACTTATTGCTGATGAACCGACAACCGCACTTGATGTAACGGTTCAGGCACAAATTATGACTCTGCTGAATGAGTTAAAACAGGAATTTAATACAGCGATTATTATGATTACCCATGATTTGGGTGTCGTTGCAGGTATTTGTGACAAAGTACTCGTTATGTATGCAGGGCGAACGATGGAATATGGTTCAGCCCGTGATGTGTTTTATCAGCCAACTCATCCTTATTCGATAGGTCTTCTTGGTGCTGTTCCTCGTCTTGATGGTGATGAAGAATCATTGACAACAATCCCGGGGAATCCGCCTAACTTATTGCGGTTGCCGAAAGGGTGTCCGTTTCAGCCACGTTGTCAGTTTTCAGTAAGTCATTGCGTGGATTGTGAACCAAAATTAGAAAACTTTGGTAACGGGCGTTTGCGAGCTTGTTTTAAAGCACCGGGAGAATTGGTATGAATTCGATGGAAGAAAGACGAGTGCTGCTGGAAGTAGCAGATCTAAAAGTTCACTTTGATATCAAAGATGGCAAACAGTGGTTCTGGCAACCCATAAAAACCTTGAAAGCGGTTGATGGTGTCACATTGAGGCTATACGAAGGTGAAACCCTTGGTGTGGTTGGTGAATCTGGTTGCGGTAAATCGACTTTTGCCCGTGCAATTATCGGATTGGTCAAATCTTCTGGTGGTTCGGTAACCTGGTTGGGAAAAAGCCTGTTGGATATGAATGATAAGCAATGGCGAGATATTCGCAGTGATATCCAGATGATATTCCAGGATCCATTAGCATCCTTAAACCCGCGGATGACGATTGGCGATATTATTGCTGAGCCATTGCGTACTTATCATCCTGAGATGAAAGGGTCAGAAATTAAAGAGCGGGTAAAAGCAATGATGATGAAGGTTGGGTTATTACCGAATCTGATCAATCGTTACCCACATGAATTTTCTGGTGGTCAGTGTCAGCGTATCGGGATTGCACGGGCGCTTATCCTGGAACCTAAACTGGTGATTTGTGATGAACCGGTATCCGCACTTGATGTCTCTATTCAAGCTCAGGTAGTTAACCTATTGCAGAAATTACAGCGTGAAATGGGACTGTCGCTGATTTTTATCGCTCATGATCTTGCTGTGGTTAAACACATATCTGATCGTGTGTTAGTAATGTACCTTGGACATGCGGTGGAGCTGGGAACTTATGATGAGGTTTATCATAATCCCCAGCACCCTTATACCAAAGCGTTGATGTCGGCAGTACCGGTGCCTGATCCGGACAAAGAACGAAATAAACACATTGAATTGCTGGAAGGAGAATTACCGTCACCCATTAATCCGCCATCAGGATGTGTTTTTCGTACTCGTTGCCCAATGGCAGATCCTGAATGTGCTAAAACCAGACCATTGATGGAAGGGAGTTTCCGCCATGCAGTGTCTTGTTTGAAAGTTGATCCATTGTGATGGTTGGTGACGTTGTCATATTAGATGGTGTTTATCGTTTGATCATATATTGAAGCATCTTGTAAGTCATAAATATGAGAGTTACTTTTCGGTGTTATTGTCAGGCGTCCAAACCTAATGTTAAAGCCAGTAACTCTCATTTTTTGAGATTATTACGTCAGATCAAAATGTGATTTTGGTTTTTCTACTCTTTCCACAAAATATGGCAAATTTGGTGAGATTTTTCCCGGCAAATAAGGATACGGGCAAAAATATCATTAATCTCTGCATCTTCAGATTCTGCGAGCCCAATAATGACTTCGGCAAAGAAGTCAGGGTTTATATCGAAATCTACATGTTCAAGCCATTCATCAGAAGGATTTAATAGTTCGGCACCTCCACGTACTTCGAATTGTAAGCCAAATAACAGAATATCAGCGGGATTAAGATTAGAAGAGGCTAACTCAAGAAAGATGTCATATGCCTTCTCAAGTGTTTCATCTTCCGTCATACGGTTATTAAGGTCTAAGTCCATCGTTTGCAGGGATCTGTTGTCCATATTGTTTTGTTCGTGAGTCATGGTGAAGAAATTAAAGCATGATGAAGCATTGATTGGTACCCCCGTCTTTACAAGACGAGGGTATTGGTCACAGTAGCGGGCTAAAGAAGTAACAAATACGTTCAATAATCCGGTGCCACAGAGGACGCTGTTCCCATTCATTGATTTCCAACAATGTGGAGCGAGAAATATAATTGTATTGCACCAGAGTTAGGTCATGACCAAAATTTTCGTCATCGATAACCACAGTAATTTCAAAATTTAGCCACAAGCTACGCATATCGAGATTAACTGAACCAACCATACTAAGCTGGCCATCAACCAGAACACTTTTCGCATGTAGTAAACCATCTTCAAACTGATAAATCTTAACTCCTGCATTTAACAGTTCAGAAAAGAATGCCCGACTTGCCCAGCGAACAAGGAAAAAATTATTTCTGCGGGGAACAATGATAATGACTTCTACACCCCGTAAAGCTGCGGTACAGATAGCGTTCATTAGATCATCACTGGGAACAAAATAAGGAGTAGTGAGAATCAGTTGCTTACGAGCAGAGAAAATAGCAGTCATTAAAGATTGCTGAATCAATTCTTCAGGGAATCCTGGGCCGGATGCAATAATCTGAGTGGTGTGCCCACTGGCCTGTTCAAATGGCATAATATTGTTATCTGGTGATGGTGGGAAAATACGCTGACCGGTTTCCATTTCCCAATCACAGGCGTAAATAACACCCATAGTCGTGGTGACAGGTCCTTCCATTCTTACCATGATGTCGATCCATTGCCCAACACCGGCATTTTGTTTAAAGAAGCGTGGATCTACCATATTCATGCTGCCAGTGTAAGAAATATAATCATCAATCAAGATGATTTTGCGGTGTTGACGTAGATCCATTCGGCGTAAAAATAAACGGAAAATATTAACCCGCAAAGCTTCAACAAATTCAATGCCTGCTTGACGCATGATGTCTGGGTATTGACTGCGGCAATATAACCAACTGCCAGCTGAATCTACCATGACGCGGCATCTGACTCCCCGGCGTGCAGCAGCCATAAGGGCGTCAGTGACTTGTTCAACTAAGCCGCCGGATTGCCAGATATAAAACATCATCTCAATGTTATGTTTGGCATTATCAATGTCATTGATTATGGTTTTTAGTGAAGTGTCATAGGTGGTCAGCAGTTGGATCTTGTTACCTTTAACACCTTCAAGTCCTTGCCGCCGCTCACAAAGCTGGAATAAAGGTGTTGCTACTTCGCTGTTTTCTGTAGCAAAGATATGGCGAGATTTGCGCAATTCTTCGAGCCATGTGGCGGTTGATGGCCACATAGCTTTTGCCTGCTCAACTCTACGTTTCCCCAAATGCAGCTCACCGAATGACAGGTAAGCGATAATTCCAACTAAAGGTAGGATGTAAATAATCAACAGCCAAGTCATTGCGGAAGTTACAGGTCGGCGTTTTATCAAAATACGTAAGGTGATACCAGCAATAATCAGCCAATAGAAGAAAATAGCAAGCCAACTTAGGACGGAATAAAAGGTTGTCATGTTCGGCAATCAATCCTGTTTTGTTCAGACATCTTTGGTGGCGTTTAACTCGTTTTCCCTGAGACACGGGATATAAACGATCTATTAATCCGATGAATTTACCAAAAAATCGGCAAGTATACTGCAAGCATCATACTTGATATTAGTCATTTCGCATTATTGATATAAAAAGTACTATCTATATATGCCTTGGATATTATTTTTAAAGGCTTATAATGAGTGTGATTATATTTTTACAGGTATACTTTATGAGACATAGCAGGAATGAAGTAGGTAGATGGCGGATGTTACGCCAAAATTCCCATTGTCATCGCCGTCGCCTGGTGGGGCAATCAAGACGTAATTTGCGGATTCATTCACTGCGTAAATTAAATGGTTATAAACAACGTCATGCTTTATTATTTGTGCAGTATAGTGAATGAATGCATTAAAAAATAATATTTTTGGCCTTATATTACCCTATGGATTTCAAGATGCGTCGCGACGGCAAGGGAGTGAATCCCCGGGAGCATAGCAAACTATGTGACCGGGGTGAGCGAGTGCAGCCAACAAAGAGGCAACTTGAAAGATGACGGGTATATTCACGCTCATCTACAATCTTTATTGAATATGATTGCTATTTGCATTTAAACTAGCAGTTATTCGAGGATTGACTATTATGCCGCTAATCAAAAACTTTCTTATGCGCTGGATACATTGGCCAATATTGTTATCAATTTGTTTACATATTTCTGTTGCTGCCGCACTTTTCTGTACGATGATACCGGAAAAACAGTCTGATGCCGCACTTATGTCTGTAGCTATGATTCAGTTAGCTGCTGAAGAAGCTTCCGTATCTGAACCCGCTGCACCGGAACCCGTATCAGAACCAGAGGAACCACCAGAGCCTGAGCCAGTTCCAGAGCCCGTGATGCCGAAACCAGAAGTAAAAAAGCTAAAGCCGGAAGTCAAGAAGAAAATTGTAAAAAAACAACAATCTGAACCCGTTGAGAGGAAAGCAGAGCAACCGGAAAAACCATTGCCCAATCAAAATGTGCTGGCTAACCGTACTGATAATAATCAGAGTGATACGGCAATTAAGCCGCAGAAAGGGCCAAAAGCATTAAGTAAATCCTTGCCTGTTTACCCATCCAGGGCTGCGGCATTAGGTACTGAAGGTTATGTTAAAGTCAAATATGATATTGATGAAGACGGCAGGGTAAAAAATATAGAAGTGATTGGCGCCAATCCACCAAATGTTTTTGACAGGGAAGTAAGAAAAGCAATGAGAAAATGGCGCTATGAAAAAATACCCGCTGTCGGTTATATCACAACGGTAGAATTTAAAATCACAGGTATAACTCAATCCTGACTATCGGAAAAATATATACCCAATAGATTTCAAGTTGCAGTGCGGCGGCAAGTGAACGCAGCCAACAAAGCAGCAACTTGAAAGATGAAGGGTATAGATAAAAAGGAGCATTATTGAGATGCTCCTTTTTTTATCCACATCAAGATCAAGTTTATTCGTCAGTGCTACTGGTTAGCTGGAATTGGGTTTTACCTTCTGGTAAACGGCGTGGAGTATTATCCTCATTAACAGCAACATAAGTGAATATGGCTTCGGTTGCACGATAGCGTTGACCTACAGGTTCAGATGCTACTTTCTTCACCCAAACTTCGATATTAATGGTAATCGAACTGTTGCCGGTTTTGAGACAATGTGCATAACAGCACACGACATCACCAACAGCAACAGGTTTTAGGAAAGTAATACCATTTACTCTGACAGTGACAACACGGCCCTCTGCAATTTCTTTTGCCAGAATTGCGCCCCCAATATCCATTTGCGACATTAACCATCCGCCAAAAATGTCTCCATTCGCGTTGGTATCGGCAGGCATAGCCAGTGTGCGGAGTACTAACTCTCCGTTGGGTAATTGTTGTTGTGTCATTGAAAACTTTACTTTATTTGATGAAAAAACAATACCTGCCTACAGATTGCAGAAGACAGGTATTCATTTGAATATGGTTACTTCTGTTCGCGTGGCAGGTGGCGGTAAATATATACTACACTGAGCACGGTGAAAACCAGAGTCAGAGCAGTTAGACCAAATACTTTGAAGTTAACCCAGACATCTTGTGGTAACCAGAATGCGACATAAATATTAGCCAGAGCACAAGCAATGAAGAACAGTGCCCATGCCATATTCAGTTTATTCCAGACAAAATCGGGTAAAACTAATTCTTTTCCTAGCATTTTCTGAATAAGTGGTTTTTTCATGAACCATTGGCTGCCAAGCAAGGCTAATGAGAATAAACCGTAGATTGCTGTGACTTTCCATTTGATAAATAGGTCGCTGTGGAAAGCCAACGTTAAGGTGCCGAAAACAGCAACCATAATAAACGTGATCAGAGAAGATTTTTCTACTTTTCGGTAGATGAAATAAGTAATAGCTACAGCTAAGCCCGTCGCTGCAATTAAGGCCCCGGAAGCGTAGAAAATGTCATACATTTTGTATACAACAAAAAACACGACTAAAGGTAAAAAGTCTAAAAGTTGTTTCATGTTTGAACCTATCGTAATTCCGATATCTGACTGTACCCGATGTTGGTGATTAGGTGTACCAAGCGGCAACAGTATGACTTTAGTTATCAATAAAAAAAGAATTTTATCGATCCGTTTCGCACAATTTTACCATAAAGGGCGGCGTAATTAACTTCCTATTGTCAGTGAACATATAACACAGCATTATATACCTGTTATCTTTCAAGTTGCCTCTTTGTTGGCTGCACTCACTCACCCCAGTCACATAGTTATCTATGCTCCCGGGGATTCGCTCCTTTGCCGTCGCGATGCATCTTGAAATCTATTGGGTATAACTAAAACCCATTGAAAAATAAGAGGGCATAAATAGGATGCGGTGGAAAAAACTACAGCGTTGGATGCCAGGGTTGGGCAGTTTTTCTCATTATCGCAGGGAGTGGTTTGGTCATGATCTAAGGGCAGGGTTTTCTGTGGCTGCTGTCGCTCTGCCTGTCGCTATTGCTTATGCTGAATTGATGGAGATAAGTGCAATTATAGGTCTTTACGCATGTATTTTACCTATGTTCGCTTATGCATTATTTGGCACTTCAAGACAGTTGATTGTCGGACCGGATGCGGCAACTTGTGCCGTCATTGCCGCAGCAGTGGTACCATTGGCTTTTGGTAATGAAGATGTGCGTTGGCAGCTGGCGATTGTGATGACTTTAATGACCGGGATATGGTGTGTTATCGCCAGCCATTTCCGATTAGGGACGTTTGTTGATTTTCTTTCAAGGCCGATATTGAAAGGATTAATGAATGGAGTTGCATTGACAATCATTGTTGATCAGTTAGCTAAAGTCTTCGGCTTTTCAGATGTGCCGGTTGGACTGATTGAAAGGGTGTTCGTACTACCGGCTAAATTAATGAATACTCATTTACCGACATTAGCAATGTCTGTTGTAACGGTGTTGATTTTATTGACGGTGCGTTTCTTTCGCCCGGCTTGGCCGGGGCCTTTGTTGGCTATGGTATTAACGACTTATATAAGTTGGCAATTTGGGCTTGAAGAATATGGCATCCAGATTGTTGGTAGCGTTAGTGATGGAGGATTACCGATTGTACCAATGCCGGATTTTCAACCTGGAATTATGCGTGAGTTGGTTATTCCATCTCTGAACCTTGCTGTTATCAGTTTTGTTAGTTTTATGATGACTGCTCGTAGCTTTGCCAGTAAAAACGGCTATCAGGTCGATGCGGATTCTGAACTTAGGGCGTTGGGCATTGCGAACATTGCTTCTGCTTTATCGCAGGGATTTGCGGTCAGTGCTGCTAGCAGCCGTACTGCGGTTAATGATGCTATTGGTGGGAAAACGCAGCTCGTTTCTGTTATTGCGGCTTCTGTGATTTTATTGATTTTGCTGTTTATGGCAGATTTCCTGACTTATATTCCATTGTCATCCCTTGGTGTGGTGCTAATTTATTCAGCATCATCATTGTTGAGTTTGCGGGCAATTTGGTCACTGCGGAAACGAAATCATCAGGCATTTACTTTGTCGCTATTTACCCTGATTGCAGTGCTGGTAGTTGGTTTGATTAATGGAGTAGGTTTTGCCGTTCTGCTTGGTTTATTGCAGTTTTTGCGAATTATATTCCGTCCGACAGATCAGCTTTTGGGTGTTAATGAACAAGGGATGATCCATTCAATTAACCAGGGTAATGAGATTAAACCGATAGATGGTGTAATGTTGTACCGGTTTAACTCACCATTGACTTATTTTAATGTCAGTTATTTTAAAAAGCGGGTGTTACAGCATGTTGACAAAGCGCAAAAACGTCCAGGTTGGCTGGTTGTTGATGCGGCTGTTAGTTTTACCTATGACGATGTCAGTGTGTTTGCGGCTATTGATGAATTGATTGCTGAGTTGAAAGTGAAAGGTATCACACTGGTGCTTGCTGGCCGTCGGACAGAACTTACCCGCTGGATAAAACAGAATAAACTGAGAAGTAGTGATGATGATCTCATTGTGGTGCCCGATCTCTATTTTGCGGTACGAATGATTCAAAGTAAGCCGGAGTGGTACTCTAATTACATTAAAAAATAAAAATTCAATGTCAGCTACGTTAAAAACACTGAATTGACATAGTTTTGTGCCTGTGGAAAAAAATGGCAGAAATGTAAAACCAAAAGCGCTGTTTACTGATTTTGAAATAAAAATTGAGCAAGAAACCGTTGAAAGGGTTATGTCATCTTGTGGAGCCAAAAGTATAGCGGTTTAAAGCAGTAGATCTAATACCGCCGAACCCAATTTATGTTATGACCTGTCAGCTCCATAGTTTTTATAGCTATGGGGTTTGCCAGGGTAATGATTTTATGTTTATTTTTTCTATGAAAAGGCAGTTAGCACATATAACCGGAATAGGTAAATAAGTAGAATAGTGGAGATTAAATTATTCAACACATCAATAATAATTTCTACTATCTTGGTATATAAGTCGTCGAAGGAACCATTATGCGAGTTAGCTCTCTGGTAAATCAATTTTCTATAATAAAGAAATAAGGTTTTTTGCTGAATTTACCATAATCATAGAGTTTTTTCTTTATTAAACGGGAAATTAACAATAAAGAGAATTTAGTTGTTTCCGGTTAATTGTTGGTAAACAATACCGGCTCGCAATTAGTTGTTTTTATATTTTATACAATATTAGGGATTTTCAATGAAAAAAACATTGGTAGCCTCAGTAGTGGCAGTAGGTTTATCTGTATTCGCATTTGCAGCAAATGCCGGTGAAAGTACTATTTCTGGTGGCTATGCTCAGGGACATGTAAAGTATGATGGTAATAAACCTAATAAAGACCCAAAAGGTTTTAACATAAAATATCGTTATGAGTTGGATGATCATTTCGGTGTTATTAGCTCGGCCACATATACGGGTTACGATTTCAAATATGGTGATAAAAAACTCACCAAACTTGATATGGATTATTATTCTTTGATGGCTGGCCCTACATACCGTTTTAATGAATATGTGAGTGTATACGGTCTGGTTGGTGCTGCACGCGGAAAAGTTAAAGGCCCTAATGATTATTCAGAAAGCAAAACATCTGTTGGTTATGGGGCAGGATTACAGTTTAATCCTATGCCAAATCTGGCTATCGATGCATCCTATGAATATTCAAAACTGGGTGACCTTAAAGTAGGCACTTGGGTAGTGGGTGTTGGTTATCGGTTTTAATCAAATTTGCTAATTTATATTTAACCTGGTTAGCACTATTTTGAGAAGATTCCCTGTCGTGAGACAGGGAATTTATTTATTTTTGTTGTGAAGAGGCGACTAGCATATATAAGCGGAACAGGTAGATCAGCAGAATGGCAGAGATCAAGTTATTCAATACGCCAAGCGTGATTCCTGCCATCTCATTATGAATGAATGTCAGACGGTCAATAATAAACGCTATTAAGAGTTTTGCAGTCAGCCATAATAGAATTGCCGGAATCAGTAAACGAATATTGGCAAATGCCAATTTCCAGCTTGCTTTCATAGAGGCAAAAATACCACTACGTTCAACGGTCATGATAATGGGTGATAAAGCCAAAGTAACAGACAAGATAATTCCTGGTATCAGCATTACCATCAAACCAAGTTGAATCAGTAGAGTACATACCAATAGCAGTAAAAACAATTTCGGTAATTGGCTTGCGGATAGACCAATTGCCTGTAATGAAGAAATACGGTTTCCTGCTGAAATTGCTGCGACCAGCGTCAGTACACCACCAACCAGTAGCACACTGCCCACCATATTAGAGAAAATGGTTCCGATACCTGCACGCATGATCATTGACTGTTGCTCTGGGGTCATTTGAGACACGAGATCCTGAATACCGGCCTTGCCTGAGGTTGCAAAAGTGAATTCTGCTTCTGTCAGCAATTTCATCTGTTCGCTGTCAGGAACAAATAGGTGCCCCAATAAGGTGGTTATCAGCGCCGCCAGAACGGCCAGGGTCAGGATACTTAACAGTTGATTCTTGAAAAAGTTAAAACTGTCACGGTACAGGGTATTTGCCGTGATTGGCATGAAGCAGCTCCTATCAGGTTAAACAACAATGCATAGTGGTTGATTGTACCTTGTTATGGGGAAACGTGGATAGTAGAAAGGAGAGGGTACGGATAAATTAGCGGTTGGTCGTGATTGTTGATGGTAGAAAAAAGTTCTTCATATTATATTTTTGATATAAAAATAAACAAAAAATTAACCTTATTAAAACATAATGGAAATATAATGAGATGAGAGATAAAACATCGGAATTGATATATAAATAGAAAGTTGCTAACCGATTAATAACGAAAAAACTTTGATTTGCATCAATTTAAAATAATTCATTATTGAAATAATAATATTGCAAATATAAGATTTTGCTTAAATTATTTAAAAGATGTGATCTGTCTTGGATCATAATTTCAAATATATGGGTATATTTTGGTTTACTTTAAATAACAGGAAATGGGATGAATAATGAGAAAACTTTCGGCAATTGTATTAGCAGCGGCAACTTTAGCACCATCATTTGCTTTTGCGCATCAAGCAGGTGATTTTATTTTCCGTACGGGTACTGCGACGATAAGACCTAATACTGGCTCTGATAATGTATTAGGGGTGGGTTCTTTTAGTGCGGATAATAATACTCAGATGGGTTTAACCTTCAGTTATATGATTACCGATAATATAGGTGTTGAATTACTGGCAGGGACACCTTTCCAACATCAGGTAAGTTTACCGGGTGTTGGTGATATTGCTAAAGTAAAACATCTGCCACCGACATTAATGGCACAATATTATTTCGGTTCTAAAGAAAGTCAATTTCGCCCCTATGTTGGTATCGGTCTGAACTATACCACTTTCTTTAATGAAAAATTCAATGGTAATTCAGCTGTGAGAGATAACAACTTACATAGTCTGGATTTAAAAGATTCTTGGGGTGTTGCGGGACACGTTGGTCTGGATTATGAGTTAGATCAGAACTGGATGTTAAACGCCTCTGTATGGTGGGTAAACGTAGAGACAGACGTAAAATTCAAAGCGGGTGATCAGCAATATAAAATTGATACCCGGCTTGATCCATGGGTATTTATGTTTGGTGTCGGTTATCATTTCTGATCAGAATCAAGTTTATTTGATATGAAAAAAATGGGGCAAAATTTGCCCCGTTTTTTCTCTAAACTTGAGTTGCAGATTTCATTTTTGAGACAAATTCAGTCAGTTCTTTCTGCATTATTTCTGGTTGAGAAAGATTTCCTTCAATAATTTTGACTATGGCAGATCCAGAAATAACTCCAGCCGCTCCGCTTGCTAGCGTTTCTTTGACCTGTTCAGGTTCTGAAATACCAAACCCTTGTAATGGTGGTGCGGCATGATATTCTCGCAACTTATTGACCAGATGATTTAAAGGCTGTTCGGCGCGTCTTTCTGTACCGGTAACCCCAGGTCTGGATAATAGATAGGTATATCCTCGGCTATTGGAAGCGATTTCACGTAATAATTCATCTTCTGCATTGGGTGGACAAATAAAAATAGGTGCAATTCCGTGTTTTATCGCTGCGGTACGGAATGGTCGTGATTCTGATATAGGAACATCTGCAACTAATACAGAGTCGATATTTGCATCTTTGCAACGTTGATAAAATGCGTCTATCCCATCATGAAAAACCAGATTTGCGTACATTAATAAACCAATTGGAATATCAGGGTATTTCGCTCGAATCTTTGAGAGTAATTCAAAACAAAGGGTAGGAGTGACATTTGAGGAAAAAGCACGTAAATTGGCATTCTGAATTGTCGGGCCATCAGCCAGCGGATCAGAAAAAGGAATTCCCAATTCAAGTGCATCAGCTCCACTGGCAATTAGTGTATCAATAATTTTCAGTGATAATTCCGGATTTGGATCTCCCAGTGTGACAAAGGGGATAAAAGCACCTTGTTTAAGATTTTCCAGTTTCTTAAATAGTTGTTTGTAACGTTCCATTAGATTTCCCCCCTTGATTTTAAAATATCATGAACAGTAAATATGTCTTTATCACCACGACCGGATAGATTAACGATCAATAATTGTTCTTTATCTGGAGCCTGATGGATCATTTTCAAAGCATAAGCCAGCGCATGTGAGGATTCGAGAGCGGGAATAATGCCTTCCTCGCGAGAAAGCGTTTTGAATGCTTCTAATGCTTCATCGTCAGTGATAGAAACATAGTCAGCTCGCCCGATATTATTTAGATAAGCATGTTGAGGACCAACGGAAGGGAAATCCAGGCCTGCTGAAATAGAATAAGATTCTTCAATCTGGCCTTCATTTGTCTGCATCATGGGTGATTTCATACCAAAATAGATCCCCGTTTTGCCATGTTTCAGTGGGGCACCATGTTTACCTGTTTCAATACCGTGTCCGGCGGGTTCAACACCAATCAGCCGTACTGAGGTTTCTGGAATAAATTCCGCAAACATACCAATAGCGTTGGAACCACCACCAATACAGGCCAACACGGCATCGGGCAAACGTCCCTCCTTTGCTAATATTTGGGACTTGGCTTCTTCACCAATCATACGTTGGAACTCCCTAACCATCGTTGGGTAAGGATGCGGGCCTGCGGCAGTACCTAATAAATAGTGAGCCTTGTCATAGCTACCAGACCAGTCGCGCAGTGCTTCGTTACAGGCATCTTTCAGCGTTGCAGAGCCGCTGTAAACCGGGATAACTTTGGCTCCCATCAGACGCATGCGGAAGACATTAGGGGATTGGCGCTCAACATCTTTAGCCCCCATATAGATACGGCATTTCATATTTAAAAGTGCGCAGGCAAGGGCGGTTGCTACACCGTGCTGGCCGGCACCGGTTTCTGCAATAATTTCATGTTTGCCCATACGTTTGGCTAGTAACGCTTGACCAAGTACCTGATTGGTTTTATGAGCGCCGCCGTGTAATAAATCTTCGCGTTTCAGATAAAGGCGGGTTTTGGTGCCTCTGGTCAGATTACGACATAAAGTTAATGCAGTGGGTCTGCCTGCATAGTTTTTCAGGAGGTTTTGAAACTCTTGTTGGAATTCGGGATCTTTCTGGGCGTCAATAAATGCTGCTTCTAATTGATCAAGGGCCGGAATAAGGATCTGCGGCACAAATTGTCCACCGAAATCACCAAAATAGGGGTTAAGTTTACTCATTATTCTATTTGTCCATGTAATTAATCAGAAAATTGTTGCTGCTTAGTAGCAGCGCAAACGTTGAAAAACTTTATTCAATTTATGACTGCTTTTGATACCGGGTGAGCTTTCGACGCCGGAGTTAAAATCAAGCCCTGAGCAGCCATATTTTGCTGCTTGCTGGCAATTTTCTTCGTTTAATCCACCGGCTAGCATGACATTGTCGAGTGATTTTTCTTCAAGTAATTGCCAGTCGAAACTTTTGCCCGTTCCGCCTTTGCCGTTATCAAGTAAATAACGATCAATATTTCCTGCTTTGGTATGGAATGCGCCTTTTGACACATCAATGGCTTTCCATATTTGGCAATTTTCGGGCAATATTTTTCTAAGTTCTTGAATATAAATTTCGCCTTCAGCCCCATGCAATTGCACTGCTGCCAGAGAAAGGGTATGGGCGGTATGACTGATGAATGTTGATGATTGATTTTGAAATACTCCTACATATTTGAGATTTGCTGCATTGATGATTTGTTGGGCTTGTTGGATATTAATCTTACGAGGTGAATGTTCAGCAAATATCAAACCACCATAAACAGCACCTGCCTGTAATGCCGCTTTAGCATCTTGTGGACGAGTTAACCCACAGACTTTATTTTCACCCAAAATGAGTTGACGTAATGCTAAATCCAGATTGGGTTGGGCCATCAAAGCACTACCAATCAAAAAACCATTAGCATAATGGCTAAGTTCACGAATTTGTTGATGCTGGTGGATGCCTGACTCGCTGATAACAACGGTTCCTTCCGGTAACTGGGGTGCAAGTTGTTTGGTCCGGTTTAAATCGATAGAAAGATCTCTTAGATCACGATTATTGATACCAATTACTTTGGCTTTTAGTGTAATAGCTCTGCTTCGCTCTTCTTCTGAGCTGACTTCAGTCAGTACGCCCATATTCAGGCTGTGCGCAAGTTCGGACAACGTAATATATTGTTCATCATCAAGGATGGAAAGCATCAGTAAAACCGCATCTGCCTGATAATAACGAGCAAGGTAAATCTGGTAAGGATCGATAATAAAATCTTTGCACAATACTGGTTGAGGAACAGCATCACTCACCAGTCGAAGGTAATCGTAGCTACCCTGGAAATATTTTTCATCAGTCAATACAGAAATGGCGGCAGCATAAGGTTGATAAGTTTTCGCTATCTGGATTGGATCAAAATCCTGGCGAATAAGTCCTTTTGACGGTGAAGCTTTTTTGCATTCCAAAATAAAAACGGTCTGTTCATTGCTCAGCGCTTGATAAAAACGACGGCTGCTGGTGGCAATGGAATCAATAAAACTTTTCAGCGGTTGTTGTTGCTTACGTTCAATAAGATATTTTGCTTTATCATTAACAATTTTCTGTAAAACGGTAGCTTGCATTGTTAACTCCTTGCTGCAAGTGCAGTGACTCGTTCATAAGCTCGGCCACTATGGATAGTTTCAAGAGCTTGTTGTGTGTTATGACGTAAATTTTCCTGTCCATGAATTTTCATCAACAGGGCAACGTTAGCGGCAACGGCATCAGCATGGGCTTTCTTACCTCGACCCTGTAACAATAGACTCAGCATTTCGCGGTTATCTTCCGGTGAACCTCCTCTTAATGCATCTATTGGATGACTTTGTAAACCAAAATCTTCAGCATTTAATTGGTAACAGGTGATTTCATCACCGTTAAGTTCCGCGACTTTTGTTGGTGCATGTAGGGCAACTTCATCCATTCCACCACTGTGAACAACGGCTGCTCGTTGATAGCCCAGAACTTGCAAGGTGTGGGCAATGGGTTCAACCAATTTGGGGTGGTAAACACCAATTAATGCCAATGGCGGGCGTGCTGGATTAATCAAAGGACCTAATACGTTGAATAAAGTGCGGGTTTTTAGCTGTTGACGTACCGGCATCGCGTGGCGGAATCCACTGTGATATTGCGGAGCAAATAGAAAACAGACGCCGATTTCATCCAGAGCGGTGCGTGCACATTCTGCACTGACATCAAGTGCGATACCAAATGCAGCCAGCAGATCAGATGAACCTGAACGACTGGAAACACTGCGGTTGCCATGCTTGGCTACTTTGATATCACAAGCTGCTGCGACAAATGCACTGGCTGTCGATATATTGATACTGTTCGTACCGTCACCACCTGTTCCAACAATATCGCAAAAAACATAGTCTGGTCGTGGAAATGGCAGAGCATTTTCCAATAACGCCTGAGCTGCGCCGGCAATCTCTTGTGGTTGTTCACCGCGTAATTTCATGCTGATCAATACAGCTGCGAGTTGTGATTCGCTTAATTCTCCCTGGATTATGGCTGAAAACAGTTGCTTGCTTTCTTGTTGTGTCAGTATCTGCGCACTGAATAATTTGTCGAAAATAGGCTGCATTTTCATCCTCCCTTTTAATTCAGCGCCCAGGTCAGAGTTTGTTCAAGTAATCTGGCCCCATGTGTTGTGAGAATAGATTCTGGATGGAACTGAAATCCACAAACCTTATGTTTGTCGTGGCGAACAGCCATAATGGTGTTGCCACAACGGGCTGAAATGGTCAGTTCAGATGGAATTTTGCTACCCGTCAGAGAGTGATAACGGGCAACGGGCAAAGGATTTTCCAGATTAGTGAACATAGCCTGATTATCATGTTCTGCCAGAGAGGCTTTGCCGTGCAGGATTTCATCAGCGACGCAAATCTCTCCGCCATATGCTTCAATAATTGCCTGATGTCCAAGGCAGATACCAACCACGGGAATTTTGCCGATTATTTGCTGGAGTAACTGAGGCATGCAGCCCGCATCAGAGGGTTTACCAGGTCCTGGTGACAGTATCAGTAACGGAGATGGCAGTATTCTGAACTGTTCCATAATGATTTCGGTTGCAACGGTATTACGATAGATAACAACCCGATGATTATTGCTGCGTAATTGATCGACCAGGTTATAGGTAAATGAATCCACGTTATCGAGCAGAAGAATATTTGCCATCAGAAAATCTCCTCTGCCTGATGAGCTTCAGTAATTGCACGGATGACGGCTCTTGCTTTATTGCGAGTCTCTTCAGCTTCTGCTAAAGGTACCGAATCCAGCACTACACCCGCGCCAGCTTGCACTGTCGCTATGCCGTCTTCCACGTAGGCAGAACGGATAACGATACAAGTATCCATATCACCTTTGCTGGTGAAATAGCCGACAGCGCCGCCATAGCTGCCCCGACGTTCATTTTCATAATCGGCAATAAGTTGCATGGCTCGTACTTTTGGTGCACCGGTAAGCGTTCCCATATTCATGCAAGCTTGATAAGCATGAAAAATATCCAGGTCATGGCGTAGTGTTCCCACGACGCGGGAAACCATATGCATAACAAAGGAATAGCGATCCACTTTTGTCAGGTCGGCGACATAGCGGCTGCCGGGTTCACAAATACGGGCTAAATCATTGCGGGCCAAATCAACCAGCATCAAATGCTCAGCTAATTCTTTATGATCTGTACGCATTTCAAGTTCTGTCCGGCAGTCCAGATCTGCATCTAATTCTCCGGCAGCGTTGCGTCCACGAGGACGTGTGCCAGCAATAGGATAAATTTCAATCTGGCGGTTGGATGCATCATATTTAAGCGCGCTTTCAGGAGAAGCACCAAACAGGCAAAAGTCTTTGTCCTGCATGAAAAACATGTAAGGGCTTGGATTACGATGTTTAAGTTTTTGATAAGCATTAAGTGGTGCTGGACAGGGCAGAGAAAAGCGTCGTGAAGGAACTACCTGAAAAATATCGCCTTGATGGATAGCTTGTTGTAATCGTGCGACTATTTCTGCATATGTTTTGTCGTCCTGATTACACGAAACTTTCATTGCAGGTACAGCGATTTGTTTGATGGGTTGAGCGGGTTCGGTAAGTAGTTCTGTCAGTGTTTTCAGCCGTTGTTTAAGGCGTTGATTTTCTTCCTGAGAATCACTAAAAAGACTGATTTGCAGGCGGGTATTTTTATTTTGGTGGTTGATCACCAGTAAAGTTTCTGCCAGGTAAAAGCAAAAATCAGGACAGCGTTGAACCGTTTTTACTTTGGGTAACGGTTCGAATCCGGCCACCAGATCGTAAGAAAAAAGACCGCCAACGAATACCGCTTCTGCGTTGTATTGTTGTGGCACTTCCATCAGAGAAAGCAGGGCACGTAATGCATCAAATACTGATAGAGCCTTCAATCGATTATCTTCATCCATCATATCGTGGTTAGTCTCAGGGAAAATCAGTTGAAGAGAATCGTGTTTAATTTCGGTTTTAACGTTTTTAGTCAATTTTTTGGCGAGAAAAGGTAATAAATTTCGACCATTTTCTGTCAGGGCATCAAAAGTGACCGTATTACCGTTTGCACTGACACGCAAGGCACTGTCGATGATGAGTAGGCTTTTCAGGCTTTTTTTGCTATTAATTTCCGCAGATTCCAGCAATAACGTTGCCGGACGCTCACCGCAGAGTTGATTGAATAGTTGCGCAGGATCGGGTTGATAAGCGGTTTCCTGCTCAATGATGATTAGTTTTGGTTGTTTATCCGTCATTTCTTTGTCCTGATAATGAATTACATATACAAAAAACCCGCCTTGTGGCGGGTTTTGGTAGTTTGGCACTATTGATTTATGTGCGTGACCATACCGCCCTTCATGGGAAGTAGTGCCACCAACGGATAGACATCATAAATACAGTCATTTTCAGTGCCTCTTTAGTATTGAGATAATATATAAGACAACCTTGCCTTAACTTGCGTACTAGTAAACTGGAACGATGTTGATATGTCAAGGGGAGATGAAAAAATATTGTTATATACCGAATGAACTTCAAGATGCTTGAGCCGTCAGACATAAAAACATTTAAATTCAACAACATAATCGTTTTCAAACATGCACTTTGAAATGTCTTGAGTATATACCTGATAGATTGCAGGTTGCAGCGCCGAGGCAAGTGAGCAGCAACTGGAAAGATGAAGAGTATATTTTTGCAGGCTCGTTGAGTAAGGGGAATGGGTTATCAGAACACGATCTTTTATTCCGTAGGCTTGGTATTATAAGAGAATGCTTATCATTTTTAATTGTATATTATAAATATATATTTCAGGAAAATTAAAATTTTATTAAGAATTTGATCTTAAAGATACTATCGGGTAATAGAAGGTATTTAATTGTATTAATTTTTATAAAATAATTTTTTTACTGTTATAAATAACTGACATTTTTATTTTAAAATATCATTATGATACATATTTAATATTATTACATATATAAATTCCCTTCCATAGAAAACAGGATTTAACTTTAGTAAATCTGGGTTATGCAGCATGATTAGTTGGATTTTTCTTTGGTCAATAGGCAGAAGATGAGAATAGATAATTAATTTTTATTCCTGCGTATGAAAAAAAGAGGTTTAACAGATGTTACGGTGAGAAGTAATATTCCATGGCTCTAATATATTGTGTTATTTAAAATTTAAATCCTTATAAAGATAAGCTATGTAATCCTTTATATTCAATATGTTATAAGTATGCCAGGGGGAAATTTCTTTAATCTGAATACTTATAAATCTCTACTCAATGCTGGCATAGGTTGCCATAATTTAATTCTTTGATAGTTAAACCAATTGTACTGTTAGTGGAGTCAAGTATGAATGAAAATGAACCAAAAGCAGATAGCCAATTAGTCTATAAAACTGATCCTGGCTATAAGAATGGTAGCGAACTTATGGGTGAGGGCGCTGCGCAAAAAACTTATGATCTAAATAAGTTTGATCCTAAAAGCGTTGATAACGCATTATCGTATACACCAACAAGGCTTGCTAAAACAGTTTTCAATACTTATGACGAGAACGATGATTTTGGTGTTTTCTGTTATTTATCTGATTGGTCAATCTATGATGCGCGTTTGGTTGACACAGCAAGCGAAGATGATTTTAAAAAGAATGGTGGCAGAAGTGCTGATTTAATGCGCTTTAAAGGCGATAAAGAACAAGGAAAGCCGTTTAAAAGAATTGTCTTCAGCTTTGCTGGTATTATTGGTGATCCCGGGGAGAAGAAAGCAACTATCATTGCGGCTGCGGGTGAAAATGGATGGAAAATGGGGAAAGCCGAACAAGATATTCTTGAGAATCACGAAGGCAAACCTATTCCAATTGATCCCTGGGCTGATGTTGCCGCTTATCTTAATTGTGGCTTTACTGGGTGGAAGGGTGATGTTTGGGATTTATATGAGCAAGCTAAAGCACAGGGAGTATTAGGCGGTTTACGTTTACTCAAGGCAGAAAATCCAGATCTGGAAATTGCTGTCAGTGTTGGTGGTTGGTCAATGAGTGGGGCTTTTTATAAAGTTTGTCGTGATGAGAAGCTGCGCCAACGGTTTGTTGAGGGGGTTAAAGATTTATACACCAGATTTCCCATGCTAACTCATATTGATCTTGATTGGGAATATCCCGGTTCTGCGGGAGAAGGTAATCAATTTGATAAAGATGATTATAAGTATTTTGCTGAGCTTATTAAGGATTTAAAAAAAGCAGATATCAGTAATTTGAAAGGAATTAGTATTGCAGCTTCTGCTGATATAGCAAAAATGGAAGCAGCCCATATTCCAGAATTGATCGCTGCCGGTGTCAATGAAATCAACTTAATGACTTATGATTTCTTTACATTAGGCGATGGAAAACTTTCTCATCATACCAATCTTTATCGCGATAAGGATGACCAATATTCTAAATATTCAATCGATGATGCAGTGAATTATCTTATCTCTTTAGGTATTAATAAAAAATTTATCTATATCGGTTATTCTGGTTATACGCGTAATGCCAGAACTGCGGAGTTAGAGAGCAAAGATAATGAACAACTTGTTGGAAAATATACTGATGGAACATCCACGGTAGGGAGTTTCGAATACAGCGTAACTGAATGGACAGATATTATCTATAACTATGTTGACTATGAAAATCAAATAGGCCGCAATGGATTTTCAGTTATTCATGATCCGGTTGCGAAAGCCGATTATCTTTACAACAAAGATCTTAAAGTGTTTATGTCATTAGATACGCCTCGTTCAGTCAGAGAAAAAGGTCGCTACGTTAAAGAAAAAGGACTTGGTGGTTTATTCATTTGGTCCGGAGATCAGGATAATGGCTTATTAACAAATGCTGCTCATGAAGGATTAGGTCGTAAAGCAATAAAAACAGTCATAGAAATGGAGCCGTTTTATTTCGAAGGTGAGCTTCCTTCTTACGATAAACCTAAAGAGAAGCAGTGTGAAGCGTGTAAATTAAAGTGAATTTATGCTTTAAAAGATCTCACTACTTAAAGTGGTTATAGTTTCTATAACTGCTCTGTTCAGGTGTTTCCGATTAATTAGGTTGGGAATAATACAATGGATAAATATAAAAGCATTTCTCGTGAAAAACAGGATATAACAAAAGTATCGCCATTATTAACTGCGGTGGCAGAGGTAAAATTACCAAAATCACCATCAAGTTATATGTTGTTAAATTCAGTACAGCAAAAAAATAGCGCTACAGCCACATTGGTAAATACACTCCAGCGTCTGGGATATCACTCAATTTTTGATATTGTTGAAGTATCAAAGCAGAGATTTATTAAACGCCATAATGAATCTCTATCAGGCCATGCTGAGGTTATTTTTGATAAAGCTGTGAGTGCGGCGAATCAATTAGTACAAAGTTATCGGCAAAAACAACTGAGAGATTACGATGGTGCAATATTAGAGAAAGCGAACCATCAGGCAAGATATTTTTCTTATAGCAATAATAATCCAGAGGAAAAAGAAAAATTACCTGATTACAGCAACTTATTTCCGGAGCCATGGGATAATTTCTGCCAGCCAAATGCTATTGAGGCCCTTGATAGCCCGGTAAATTACCTGCTTGATCTTTATAAATTTGTACAACAAATAGAGTTAGATGGCTCTAATAATGCCGTGGGGTTGGAGAAAAGGCGTGCTGATATTCCTGAGCTATTACTTAATAGTGATAATCTTTATAAAGAAATCACGGCAATATCTATTGTGAATGATGTTTTGTCGAAAAGTGCCAGAGAATATATTGATCAGACAGGACAGGCGGAAAAATCGGTTAATCAGGTTTTAGGCGAGACCCGATTTCCCTTTATATTACCTTATAATTTGCCGTCTCAACAGATCAATAAAGGTTTAACCGAAAAAGAGACTGAATTAGGTACAATTATTCAGCAAGTGGATCAGCAATTTCCCTGGCATATTTCAGCTGAAAAATGTGATCAGGTTTTATTTGCTTATACTCAATTAAGTAAAGAACAAATGACTTTACTGGCAGAGAAAAGTCCATTTGTGCAAAACTTTTTATCACGTGAACAACTTATTAAGAGTTATTTTAGTACAAGTACAACAGAAGTATTTCCTGAGCGTGATATTTCAAAACATGCTTATATTATTCTCGCTGATGGTAATGTCACTGGTCCGACATCGTTAAGTGATAATGTTGATAAAGCCTATGATGAGATTGTTATTACTTGTGAAAATAAAGCAAAAGAGACGATAAAAATTAAACTTCGTGGTGAAAATATTCTGACCTATCATCGCGTAAAAGCGAGGATGGAACCATTTAATAATGCATCACCATTCAGCAGGAAATTAAAGTTAACTTATGTAGAAAGCGATAATAGTGAAATTAGTAATTTAGATAATGGTCCTTTCTTTGGTGAAATGACAGTTTATGCTGCGGTACCCAAAGAGAACACAAATAATACTTCGGTAGATATTGAAGGCGTTAATTTCCTGACCATGACTTACCGTTTTGCTATTGCTAAACAAGGCACTGAACAATCAAAATTATTGCCAGAAGCAGAACAATTTTTCCAGGATAATTATGGTATTTCTGCGGATGACAGTGTGAAATTAAAAGGGGTTCTGTCTTTTGGTCAACAAACAGGATCAAAAGTGACAGATCTCGAACACTTATTTAGTAGTGGTGATTTTCGGCCTTTAGTCTCGCCAAATGTGGTATTTTCTAACCCTATTTTCGATAGTGGCCAAACATCAGAACACTTTCCAGCACCTTATCATTATGGTGGTGTTTATATCAATGCGGGTCAGTTAGATGCATTAAGTATTGTGAGAATGGATAATGGACGCGAAATAGATGCAGTTTCTAATTTTCGTTATGATCGAATGAACCGCTTTATTCGTTTACAGCGGTGGTTAGCGTTACCTTATCATCAGCTTGATTTATTAATAGTTTCAGCAATAAAAGCTGAAACTAAAAATACTGATCTGACTATCTCTAATAATACATTGAGAGCATTAGGTCTATTCCGCCATTTATCGACACAATATAAAGTATTACCGGAGGTGTTTGCCGGATGGATATATCAGGTTACACCATTTGCTGTCAGCAATAATATTCCATTTTTTGATCAACTGTTTAATCGATCTAAACTTTTTGACCAACCTTTAATTCTGGATGGGAAAGAATTTAACTATAAAGAGAATCAAGGAGAAGGTGCGAAAACCGTTAAACAATTGTGTGCTGGATTAGCGATTTCTTTATCCACATTTCAAGTGATTGCGCCTGTTGTTGAGAATGCATTGAAGCTTCCTTCTGGCAAATTAGTGCGTAATCTTGATGTCGTATCCAGACTTTATCGTCTGGTAACAATTCCACGATTGTTTGGTTATTCTGCGGAAGACGGATTGATTCTGGCGGATATTTTAACGGATAAAAACGAATATCTGGCAAAGATACCGGCTTTAGGAGAGAAGAATGACATCCTCAGTGTTATTGCTCAAATGGAAGTTTTGACTTCTTGGTTGACTAAAACAAAACTGACACCGATCAAACTTTCCTTATTATTAGGTAAAACTCAGCTTCCAGTGGTGCCAACAAGTGGCATGTTAACCTTTTATAAAGGAATTTCTGACGGTCTTACTGATAATGTGCGTTTACAACAGTCTGATTTTAGTCGGCAAGAAATAAATAATATAGATTGGTGGGGTATTCTGTCAGATGAAAATGGCGTTTTCGATAAGGATAACGGTTTAATCAAAGATATTCCATTGATATGGGGAAAAACAGATGAAGAATCTTTGCGGAAAAAGATTGAAGATATTTTAAATGAGAAGAATATAAGTCCAGATAACAATCAAATTAATATCGTCGTGCAGATCATACTGCAAGCTAAAACCGCACAAGAGAGTCTATTATCTAGCGCTATTGCAGGTGAATATGGGGTATCAAGAGATATTGTTACACTACAACTGCGCTGGTTAGGAAGCGGTGTCTATTCAGTTCTGAAACTAGTATTAGATAATACGCCAGAAAAAGTGGAAGATATTAAAACAGATTTTCTGGATTTGACCTATAGATTGTTAGTTTACACTCAATTAATTAGTGCGTTAAGTATAGGTAATAATTTATTGCTATTGCGCCTGACAAGTCCTAGATGGCTTGGACTAAATATAGATGAAACAACAAAAATATCATTGTCGTTAGATGAAATTTTCCTGTTGAATCGCTATCAAGATTTACTGGAAAATGCGAAACAGAATGAAGATAAGATTCAGGAATATTTTACTTTCGCTAACAGTGAAACTTTATCGAAGACGGAAGAGGATGATACGCATTATAAATGTGCGCAATTGCTGGCTGAAATTTTAGATTGGGACCCTGATGAGATTTATCTTGCTTGTGAAAAAGCAGGGTTAGAAAAAAAACGTGCGATGACCTTATCTCAAATAGATTGGATACGAAGGTTACAACAACTTTCTGTGAAAACCAATTTATCCGTTGAGCCTTTATTAGGTGCTGGCGTACTTAACGTTAATTCAGATTTTGAAGCTTTCCAAAGCATCGGTGAAGCGGTAATGGCTGCATTAAAAGCGCAAGGAGATAATGAGAATGTCTAATTTAATTGAAGCAAAATTACAGGAAAGTTTGCGTGATGCATTAGTTGACTTTTATCTTGGTCAGATTGTTCCGCATGATACCGCTTTTCAATCTCAGCGTGAAAGAATTAAAGACGTTGATGACTTGTATGATTTTTTATTGTTAGATACTCAGGTTTCTTCTAAAGTAAAGACAGCCCGTGTCGCACATGTTACTCAATCTGTACAACAATATATTAACCGTATTGTTTTGAATTTAGAGTCAGGTTTATCGATGACTCAGGAAGAAGCAGATAATTGGCAGGAGTTTGCTAATCGTTATGGTTATTGGGCGGCCAATCAACAACTGGCTATTTACCCGGAAATCTATGTTGATCCTACATTACGCTTAACCAAAACGGAATTCTTTTTCCAACTTGAAAGCGCACTTAATCAAGGCAAGCTCACCGATGATGTTGCGCAGAAAGCGATATTAGGATATTTGAATAACTTCGAAGAGGTCAGTAACTTAGAGGTTATTGCTGGCTATGAAGATGGTATTGATATTGCTGATGATAAGATCTATTTCATTGCTAAAACACGCACTCAACCTTACCGTTATTTTTGGCGAACTTTAGATGCCAAACAGCGTAATAACCAGACTGATGAACTTTATCCTACCGCATGGAGTGAGTGGAAGCTGATTAATGTTCCTTTAGAAAATGCGTATAACGGTATTGTTCGTCCAATTATCCTCAATAACCGGTTATATATTAGTTGGTTTGAAGTATCTGAAGAAAAACAAAATGATAATATTATTAAGTATCGTACCAGGCTTAACTTGGCTCATTTAGCGTTTGATGGTACCTGGAGTACCGGGACTACCGTTCGTGAAGATTTGCTCGATCACGCAATGAAAGAATTAATTGCGGTTCTCGATCGTACCGGGGACGTTGAACGTTTAGCGTTGGTCGCATTTGTGCGCTTGAAAGGGACGGATCAGGGAACACCGTACGATTATGATGAAGTTTTCACCTACGTTTGTGACAACTTATTAATGGAAGCAACGGATTTGCCCAAATCCACTTCAGAAAAGTTGTCTGATTTGGATGCATATGGTGCTGCTTTAGTCTGGTTCTATTTCCGGGAGCCTTTAAATGGCGGGCCGGATGAATATAAGCAATTGGTTCTTTATCCCGTTAATAATAATATGAAGTGGCCGATAGCCGAACCACCAACATTTGAAGGACAACTGGGTAAAATAGACGATTTCAAGCTGGATGCGACTTATGTTGACGGGACATTGAATATGTATCTTACGTCCACTTCAACGTATAAATATGATTTTAGTAGAAGTAAGAATATCCTTTATTGTATTTGGCTGGAAGATAGCAAAGGTGAACGCTGTTGGCTTGAGTATAAAAAACTTACTCCAGAAAATTATGATCCAAAGCTGAGTGTCACATTGAACCGTTGTGATAAAAGTGACATAACAGTTGTGACGGGTTTTAGTTTGCCGTCAGAAACTGGAGATATTGCTGGTAAAATTAAAACTAAACTCAGTGTAGGTAAATTGCTCCGAGACAAGGTTCAAATTAAGCAGACTAAACAAACTCAGTATTTGCAATTTCCAAAAGAAGAGCAACCAGAGGAACCATTAGAAAGTTGGTATTCTGACAAGGCAATTCGTTTAAATACCTTGTTTGCGAAAGAATTAATTAGTAAGGCGAGTCAAAAACTGGATAAAGTTCTCAGTTGGGAAACGCAAAATATTCATGAAGAGCCGATTGCCGGTAGTGTTTCAAAACCTATCGATCTCAAAGGAGCAAATGGTATTTATTTTTGGGAATTATTCTTCCATATGCCATTTATGGTGGCCTGGCGGTTTAATGTGGAACAACGTTATGAGGAAGCCAGCCGCTGGATTAAGTTTATTTTTAATCCTTTTGAAAGTGATGATGAACCGGCGTTGAAACAGGATAAGCCACGTTATTGGAATAGTCGCCCGATAATTGACGAGCCTAAAAGATTACGTAGTCTGGTAGAACCGGCTGATCCTGATGCAATTTCTGCCAGTGAACCTATTCATTATCGTAAAGCTATTTTTAACTTCTACGTTAGAAATGTTATCGATCAAGGTGATATGGAATATCGCAAGCTACAACCTGCGGCCAAAACGTTGGCGCGTCTGAGCTATGCAACGGCAAGTTCATTATTAGGTGCACGTCCTGATCTCCAGTTAGCCAGTTCCTGGCAGCCAATAACCCTTGAGGATGCATCATATAAGAAGACTAGCGCGGTACGTGCATTGGAGATGATAAGTTACCCTTTGCCTTATACCCCGGTGGTTCATGATAAAACCATTCGTGCGCTGGATAATGATCTCTTTATGAAACCTATCAATGAAGAGTTAACAACCCTGTGGGATAGAATAGAGAACCGAATTTACAATTTACGGCACAATTTAACGCTGGATGGTAAAGAAATTTCTATGGATCTTTATGATTCGAAAATTTCTCCCCGTGGATTAATGGATCAGCGTTATCAACGGGTTGTTGCTGCCAGAAATGCCAGCAGAATGAATTTCAGAGTGCCAAATTATCGTTTTGAACCAATGTTGGCGCGAGCGAAATCGGGCGTCGATACATTGATACAATTTGGTGGCACGCTGCTAAGCTTGTTGGAACGGAAAGATAATCTGAGTTTTGAATCATTTCAGATGGTTCAGAATAATGATCTCTACCGTTTTGCTGTTGACCTCCAGCAACAAGATATCAATATTAACCAGGCCAGTCTCGATGCGTTGCAAGTCAGTAAACAGTCTGCTCAGGAGCGGTACGAGCATTATAAAAGCCTTTATGATGAAAATATTTCGTCAACGGAGCAGCAGGTGATTGAATTACAATCTCAGGCGTCTTCTGCATTGTTGGCTTCACAAGTCTCAAGAACGGCAGCGGCGGCATTGGATTTAGTTCCCAATATTTATGGATTGGCTGTTGGTGGCTCGCGTTGGGGAGCGGCTTTGAATGCGGTGGCTGAAATAGCAACCTTGAAACATCAATCTGATAGCACTAAAGCTGAAAGTCTCAGTGTTTCTGAATCTTATCGCCGCCGCCGACAGGAGTGGGAACTGCAATATAAACAGGCTGAATGGGAAGTAAAGTCTATTGATCAACAAATTAATATTCAGCAGTTGCAAGTGAGTGCAGCACGTAAGCGTTTGGCACAAGTTGAAGCGCAGCAGCAGCAATCTCAGGCACTATTAGCTTATTTCTCCAGCCGTTTTACTAATGAAAGTTTATATACCTGGATGATTAGCCAGATCTCAAGCCTTTATTTGCAGGCTTATGATGCTGTTTCATCGTTGTGTTTATCTGCACAAGCTTCTTTACAGTATGAGCTTGGGCTAGGCGAGCAGAATTTTATTGATGGTGCGAGCTGGAATGATCTCTACCAAGGATTGTTGGTCGGTGAGAATTTGAAATTAGCTTTGCAACGTATGGAACGTACTTATGTTGAGCAAAATTCACGTAAATTGGAAATTATCAAAACGATTTCTCTTAAATCTTTATTGGGTGAGGAGTGGAATACAAAACTCCAAGCCTTGAAATCGCATAATCAAATTACGTTTAATTTGGATGAAACTAAACATTTCGTTCCTGATTATACGGGATTATTTAATCGGCGGATTAAATCAGTTTCAGTTACGCTACCTATGTTAATTGGTCCTTATGAAGATATCTGTGCTAAATTAAGTTTGTCGGGTGTGAGTAGTTATACAACAAAAGCCGATCTTAAAACCGTTGAAAAGATGTTGAAAGAGGGAACGCGTGCGGAAACCCCTTATACGGTCCGCAGCATCCAGCCAAATCAACAAATTGCTTTATCTACAGGTATTAATGACAGCGGAATGTTTACACTTAATTTCGATGATGAACGTTTCTTACCCTTTGAGGGAGTGGGGGTAGGCTCGAGTTGGAATTTCCAATTTACCAATACCTCGCAAGATTTAGAAAGTCTGACCGATGTGATTCTTCAGATTCGATATACCGCGCAAGAAGGGCCTGCATCATTTAGCTCGGCTGTTAAGGCATTATTGAGTAAGGAAAATCCAGATTTGTCATGACGGGAGTTAAGCACTAAATGAATCAGTGATCTGAATCTAAAATGCTTACTCGTTATCATTAACATTTAAATTAGCCTCTTCTATCCATGAGGAGGCTAAATAATAAATCGCATTGGAGTTTATAAATGGTAAACAAATATACTTATACCTCATCGAAATCCATGTCCGACGTAAGTGATATTATTGGTGAACCATTAACTGCATGGAAAAATCAGGCCGGTGGGCAAGTTTTTAATGTTATTTTTAATAGTGGTGTTTATACCAATACCTATTGGGTTGAACGCTGGCATGTTCCCGATCCATCATCTAAAGATGGAGCGCCGCACAATGCCTGGAAATATATTCGTCCGGCAACGGAAGACGAAATAAAGCAGCACGGAAATCCTACAGATGGAAGTGTTAATCCAACTGAAGATATTCCTTCACCGGTTTTGCAGCAGGATACGATTACAGAACAAACCTATGAAAGACCGGATGTTAATTTTAAACCTGATGGTTCAGCGGGCAACCTTTCTTATACTGCGACGCGTGTTTGTCGTCCGATGTTTAATGAATATGAAAGCGATAAATCCAGACCAAAACTTTCTGCTTATATTACTGATTGGTGCCAATATGATGCGCGCTTAGATGGTAAAAATGAAGAAGCTGATAAGCGGGGAAGAGGATTTGATTTAAGCACGATCAATGTAGTTGCCTATGATAAATTAATATTCAGCTTCTTGGGTATTTACGGTGATACTGGTGTAAAAGGGGATAAGATCAAAGAAGTTGCCGATGGCTGGAATAGCCAGAGTGAAATCAAAATTACAGAAGGTCATATTGTTCCTCTTGATCCCTATGGTGATTTAGGGACAGCCCGTAATGTGGGATTACCGGAAGAAAGTGCTAATACTGATATCGGTCCGGGAACATTTTTACCTTATTATCAGCAAAAGAGAGCTTCTGGTTTATTAGGTGGATTGCGCGAATTACAAAAAACGGCGCGTTTAGTTGGCCATAAACTTGAATTAGCTTTTAGTATTGGTGGTTGGAGTATGTCTGGTTATTTCTCCGTGATGGCGGCTGATGCGGCACTGCGTCGTGTTTTTGTTGACAGTATTGTTGATTTTTTTGAGCGTTTTCCTATGTTCAGTTGTGTTGATATTGACTGGGAATATCCCGGAAGCCCGGGTGAGGATGGTAATGTTATTAGTGATAAAGATGGAGAACATTACGCTCTGTTAATTAAAGAATTACGTGAATCTTTGGATAGCCGATTTGGACGAGAGGATAGAAAAGAGATTTCCATTGCTTGTAGTGGTGTAAAAGCGAAATTAAAAACCTCTAATATTGCTGAATTAGTCAAGAATGGTCTGGATAATATTTATTTAATGAGTTACGACTATTTTGGTACCGGATGGGCGCCTTATATCGGCCATCATACTAATCTTTATTCACCAAAAGATCCTGATCCATCAGATGCGTCTGATTTATCTGCGGAAGTTGCTATCAATTATTTATATCAGGAGCTTGGCATACCTTTGGAAAAGATTCATTTAGGCTATGCTAACTATGGACGTGCAGGTAAAGGAGCAAATCTTGAGAACCGAGAATATGATAAAACTGGCAATGCATTAGGAACAATGGAAAAAGGTTCACCTGAATTCTTTGATATTGTTAATAATTATCTGGATACTGAACATACTCTTGCTACCGGAAAAAGCGGCTTTGTGTTAATGACGGATACCAATGCCGATGCCGATTTCTTATTTAGTGAAAAAGAAGGGCACTTTATTTCATTAGATACGCCGCGCACGGTGAAGCAGAAAGCGGAATATGTCACTAAGAATAAACTGGGCGGTATATTTTCTTGGTCAGGCGATCAGGATTGTGGTTTATTGGCGAATGCGGCCAGAGAAGGGATGGGGTATATTGCTAAATCTAATGATGAGATTATCGATATGGGGCCACTTTATAATCCGGGTAAGCCCTATTATTTGAAATCTATTGGCGAAATAAAGAAGAATTCTGATTAGTCCTTTTTTTAATGCTTAAATTGAAAGCCGGAATCAACTCCGGCTTACTTTCAACATTGAAACCCATCATTGCACTTTTCCTGTCTCTGTCGGCTTATCTGTTATTATTGACCTAGTTAGCGTGAAATTAGTGTCTTATTGTGTATACCTGTTATCTTTCAAGTTGCCTCTTTGTTGGTTGTACTCACTCACCCCAGTCACATCGTTATCTATGCTCCTGGGGATTCGCTCCCTTGCCGTCGCGATGCATCTTGAAATCTATTGGGTATAGATTTAATTCTTGTTTTTAATTATTTAATTGATTTTAAATAGATTTATTTGTTTTTGATGTAAAGCACGGTTATTTACCGTTAAGCTATCGTCTCATATGTCCCAAATTTATTCAGGCAGAGAAAGAGATAATGACAAATTCAGCCACTGAGTTAGTAACAATTTATGATCTGCATAGCCATACGACTGTATCGGATGGTTCACTTTCACCATCGGAGTTGGTCGAAAGGGCAGTGGCAATGGGCGTTAATGTATTGGCCGTGACTGATCATGATACGACGGACGCTATTCCGTTAGCTCATGAACATATCAGCCAACATAATTTGCCGTTAAAACTCATATCAGGCGTTGAGATATCGACTTTGTGGCAAAATATGGAGATTCACATTGTGGGATTGAATATTGATATTCAGTCAGATGCAATGATTGAATTACTTGATAAACAATCTGAACTCAGGAAAGAACGGGGAATTGAAATAGGTCGCAGACTGGCAAAGGTAGGTATTCCCGATGCCTGGGCAAGGGCAAGCCAATTAGCGAGTGGTGGACAAGTGACACGCGGCCATTTTGCCCGCTATTTAATCGAAATCGGTAAAGAGCCAACGATGGCGAAAGTATTTAAGAAATATTTGGCGAAGGGAAAAATCGGATACGTTCCACCGCAATGGTGTACAATTGAACGCGCTATTGATGCCATTCATCAATCAGGCGGGCAGGCAGTCATTGCGCATCCAGGGCGGTATGATTTATCTACTAAGTGGTTGAAACGGTTGATCGTCTGGTTTAAGCAGCATGGTGGTGATGCGATGGAAGTTGCACAGTGCCAGCAGGCGCCTAACGAGCGGCAATATCTCGGCCAATTGTCACGGGAATATGATTTGATGGCATCGTTAGGTTCTGATTTTCACCAGCCTTGTGCATGGATAGAGTTAGGGCGTAAATTGTGGTTACCCGGTGATGTGGTACCAATATGGCGCAACTGGTCACTGTAGTGGCTGCATAAAATTAAGAGGTAATTTATGAGCCAGTTTTTTTATATTCATCCTGATAATCCGCAGCCGCGTTTAATAGGGCAAAGTGTGGATGTGCTTAAAAAGGGTGGGGTAGTTGTTTATCCAACAGATTCCGGTTATGCGATTGGTTGCCATCTGGAAGATAAAGATGCAATGACTCGGATATGTCGTATCCGCCAGTTAGACAATCATCATAATTTCACTTTAATGTGCCGGGATTTGTCAGAAATATCGACCTATGCTTATGTCGATAATTCGGCTTTTCGTTTGATTAAGAACAATACGCCGGGTAATTACACGTTTATTTTGCGGGCGACGAAAGAAGTTCCTCGTCGTTTGATGAATGATAAGCGGAAAACCATCGGGTTACGTGTTCCATCTAATCCCATTGCTTTGGCGCTGCTTGAACAAGTGGGTGAACCATTGATGTCCACTAGCCTGATTTTGCCGGGCAATGATTTTGCTGAATCTGATCCTGAAGAAATTAAAGATAATTTGGGAAAACGGGTTGATCTGATTATTCACGGGGGTTATTTAGGGCAGCAACCTACAACTGTCATTGATTTAACTAATGATACGCCGGTTGTAATACGTGAAGGTGTAGGGGATATCACTCCATTTTTATGAGTTAAGCAGTAATTATTTTCAGGGTCTATATGAAGTCTGTGTATTATACATAGGCTTCATATTTTAGGTTTTTAATTTAATCGAAATGGTTATACCCAATAGATTTCAAGATGCATCACGGCGGCAAGGGAGCGAATCCCCAGGAGCATAGATAACGATGTGACTGGGGTGAGTGAGTGCAGCCAACAAAGAAGCAACTTGAAAGATGACGAGTATATTATTATTTTGAATTATTATGACTGAATAAATAAAACTATCATGTGGTTTTATCTTGGTTTTAATATTTTATCGCATTTAGGAATTTTCTTATCTTTTGAATGGATGGCTATTTATATATTAGGTAATCATGTCCAACCGATTGTCACAATAATATGTTTGTGTTCTTACGGCGAATTTAGCGGACTGAGTGATTTATTAGAATCATTGACTCTAAAATTGGTGTAGAATGGCCGGCTCGAACTAGAGTGTATGACCTGTTTTCTGACATTCTATACCCACAATAGATTTCAAGATGCATCGCGACGGCAAGGGAGCGAATCCCCAGGAGCATAGATAACGATGTGACTGGGGTGAGTGAGTGCAGCCAACAAAGAGGCAACTTGAAAGATAACAGGTATATGTTATAAAATGCATTTAAATCAGTTAGTTATGAGAATATTTTATCGTGACGTATTGATTGATATATAACACGACGCCTGTGAAGGCGACAATAGAGGTTGCTCAATGAGCGGTAAGACACAAAAATCTGAAAAGTTACAGAAAATTCTCGCGCGTTCCGGCCACGGTTCTCGTCGCGAAATTGAAGGTTATATTCAACAAGGGCGCGTCAGTGTTGACGGTAAGATTGCGACTTTAGGTGATCGTATTGAAGTACAGCCCGGGACAAAAATCCGCTTTGATGGTCGGATATTAAATATCAAAGAATCACAAAAAGCGATTTGCCGTGTTCTGGCGTATTATAAACCAGAAGGTGAACTTTGTACTCGTCACGATCCAGAAGGACGGCCAACCGTTTTTGATCGTTTGCCTAAGTTACTCGGTTCCCGTTGGATAGCGGTGGGCCGCCTGGATGTAAACACCTGTGGTTTGTTGCTATTTACTACGGATGGAGAGTTAGCGAATCGTTTAATGCATCCAAGCCGTGAAGTGGAACGTGAGTATGCTGTCCGTGTTTTTGGTGAAGTTGATGATGCCAAATTGAAGCAACTCGCTAAAGGTATCCAATTGGAAGATGGTCCAGCAGCATTCCGCACCGTCGCGTTTAAAGGCGGTGAGGGGATTAACCAATGGTACAATGTGACGCTGACAGAAGGACGTAACCGCGAAGTTCGTCGTCTTTGGGAAGCTGTTGGTGTGCAGGTCAGTCGTCTTATTCGTGTGCGTTATGGTGATATTGGTTTGCCAAAAGGTTTACCTCGTGGAGGCTGGGTAGAGCTTGGTCTGGAACAAACTAACTATCTGCGTCAATTAGTTGGCTTGCACGAAGAGACGGTTTCTAAAGTGGCAGTTGAACGTGATCAACGCCGTATGAAAGCTAACCAGATCCGCCGTGCGGTTAAACGTCATGCTCAAGTGGCATCTCGCCCATCGGCAGGGAAACGTCCGGGTAGTTCCCGCCAGAATGCAGGTCGTACAACTGCACAAAAAGGTCGTTAATTTCTATTTCTGGTTAATTGCCATTCCTGTGGGCCTTGTGTAATAACGGGGCCTTTTTCTTACCAGTCGATGCCTTTTTGTGCCTTAATACCAGCATCAAAAGCATGTTTTACCGGGCGCATTTCTGTGACGGTATCTGCCATTTCCAATAATTCACGATGACAGCCGCGGCCAGTAATAATGACGGATTGGTGCTCTGGTCGGTGGTTTAGGGCGGTTATCACATCTTCGAGAGGAAGATAGCCATAACTCACCATATATGTCAGTTCATCCAGTACAACCAGATCCAAATTAGGATCAGATAACATCTCCAGCGCGTGCTGCCATACCTGATGGCAGGCGATAGTGTCCGTTTCCCGGCTTTGGGTCTCCCAGGTAAAACCGGTTGCCATAACATGGAAATTTACACCATGCTGTTCCAGTAGATTTTTTTCACCATTCTCCCATTTGCCTTTTATAAATTGGATAACACCGGCATGCTGACCATGACCGACCGCACGGGTGACAGTGCCAAAAGCCGCAGTGGTTTTACCTTTACCGTTGCCAGTAAAAATGATGAGGATCCCCCGTTCCAGCTGTGCAGCTTCAATGCGGGAATCTACTTTTTCTTTCAGGCGTTGTTGCCTTTTTTGGTGCTGGTCGTCGTTTATTGTCATTATTCGGCTGGTCCTGCTTTGCGTCCGGGTTGTGCATCAAAACTGATGCCTGTTTTATGCAGACTGTCGCCGCCCATTAAATAGAGGTACAGCGGCATAATCTCTGCTGGAGTTTTCAGTTTAGCAGAGTTTTCGTTAGGGAATGCCTTGGCTCGCATATTTGTGCGTGTTCCACCGGGATTGATGCAGTTAACGCGTAGGGAACTGTTTTTATATTCTGCTGCCAGAACTTGCATCATGCCTTCGGTTGCAAATTTAGATGCGGAATAAGCCCCCCAACCACTGCGACCTTCTCGGCCAACACTGGAACTGGTAAAAATGAGTGAGCTGTCGGGGGATTTCAGTAACAGTGGAAGCAACGTCTGAGTCAACATGAAAGTCGCATTGACGTTGACTTGCATAACATCGTGCCATAGCTGAACTGGCTGTTCTGCCATTGGGGCGACAGCGCCCAGTAATCCGGCATTATGCAAAACACCATCCAGACGTGGATAATATTTTGCTAAATCGTCAGCAAATTCTTTGCATTCTTCGGCTGTGACCGTGAGTAGATCCAGGGTGTAGATAGTTGCGGTGGCTCCGCCTGCTTGTTCGATTTCTTTTTTGACGGCTTCCAGTTTATGTGTAGTTCTGCCAAGCAAAATTACTTTCGCGCCATAACGGGCATAAGTCAACGCCACTTCACGACCAATACCGTCTCCGGCGCCTGTAACCAGAATAATACGTTGCTGCAGGAGGTCATGTTTGGGTTGGTAATGTAACATTTGAAGATTTCCTGTTATTGATGGGGCAGTTTGTTGCTGTCAGAGGTAACTCTGGTTATCAAAACAGAAACTTATATGCTGAGTCAAATTCGTCAAGGCCGATTGTTCAGGAGATAAACGGTGAAACATTGAAGGCGCTGGTGTGTGTTTTTGGTTAGAATAAGTAATATTGATTATCATATGTTGTGAATAAAAAGGTGGATTTGTGGAGTATTTATCTCTTTATGGGTTGTTTTTAGCCAAAGTGGTAACGCTGGTGTTGGCTGTGATTGTTCTGGCTATATTTGGTATTGGTATAGGAATGCGTAAATCCTCGCCAAAAGGAGAATTGAAACTAACCGATCTTGGTGAGATGTACCGGGATAAACAGCGTCAAATGCAGCGAGCTCGTATGACAGAAGCTGAGAGAAAAATATGGCAGAAAGAGTTTAATAAGCAGCAAAAGTTCAAATCTAAGCAGAAGAAGAGTGAAGTTAAAGCAGGTCAGAAAAGGTTGCAGAAACCTTGTCTCTATGTGCTGGATTTTAAAGGCAGTATAGATGCGCATGAGGTCGATTCATTACGTGAAGAGATTAGTGCAATTTTGGCCGTTGCTGATGCAAAAGATGAAGTATTATTGCGTCTTGAAAGCCCAGGTGGAATGGTTCATGGCTATGGGCTTGCTGCTTCCCAGCTTGCTCGTTTGCGTCAGAAGGGGATTCGTTTAACTGTTGCGGTGGATAAAGTTGCCGCCAGTGGGGGTTATATGATGGCTTGTGTTGCTGATCGCATTATCGCTGCACCATTTGCCATTATTGGTTCTATTGGGGTAGTCGCTCAGATTCCCAATATTCACAAGCTATTGAAGAAGAATGATATTGATGTAGAACTGCATACGGCAGGGGAATATAAACGTACACTGACTTTTTTGGGTGAAAATACTGAGCAAGGCCGGAAAAAATTTCAGGAAGATCTGAACCAGACTCACCAATTGTTCAAAGAATTTATTCATCTACACCGTCCATTACTTGATGTGGAAAATGTGGCTACAGGCGAATATTGGTATGGCACTCAGGCGAAAGAGAAAGAATTGATTGATGAAATTGGTGTCAGTGATGATTTGTTAATTGCTCAAATAGATAATTGTGAAGTGATTGGTGTCAGTTATTCACGTCGTAAGCGCATAGTAGAGCGTTTTACCAGCAGCACAATGGAAAGTATTGATAAGTTGTTATTACGCTGGTGGCAAAGAGGGGAAAAACCTCTGTTTTGATGAATAATAGTATCTTGGCGTACTTCAAATGGTGTTTTACCTCGGCACTTAAAGGCGCCTTGATATTATTTCCAATAATTTGTCTGATTAATGTTCTGATTGAGCAGGCAGATCCGCATTTTCCGTTTATTGTTACGATGTCATTTCCCTGAAAAACCAGATAGCTTTTTTCTTTCAAAATTTGTTGGCTGCGTTCACTTACCGCAGTCACATAGTTATCTATGCTTCTGGGGATTCGCTCCCTTGCCGCCGCGATGCAACTTGAAATCTATTGGGTATATATACCTGGCAGATATATTCTTATATGACTTTCATATATCTGCCTGTTTGTTGCTCGATAAGTTTTTATTGTTAATTTCGAGATGATATTGTCCTGACAGGGTTAGTACCAGCTGTTTGAACATATTAAAAACAGCTGGGTTTTTGGTTGCAGGAAAACCATTTTCATTCGGAAAAAATTTACTACCGAACACTAATATTTCTCCTTTTTACTTCGCACTGTTTGCACTCATACCATGCATTAAATCCTCATGTTGGCAGATAATATAGTTGGTTTCTTCGAATAATCGTTCGTGTTTAATCGGTGTCGTTTGTCTGCCCTTGTCAAAAATAATTTGTTGCGCATCATTTTTTATCAGGTAGAGTGTGGACTTTTCGTAATGCAAATGGAAGATTTTGTTTACGATGATCGCTTGATTCATTTGCATAGTCCATGGGCGGTATCTAAAATACCTTAGATAATTCAACGTATTCCGAGTTCAGGCAAATCAGCTGAATAAAAATAAGTTGATATATTGAGAATCTATCGCAATATAAAAAGAGGTTTTAAATACCGTGATATGGCGCTGTGAGTTCCGCCATCTGAAAAGACAATTAGGTAAAGATAACTATGGGTAAAGCTCTTGTAATAGTGGAGTCCCCGGCAAAAGCCAAAACAATCAATAAATATCTGGGAAGTGACTACGTGGTGAAGTCCAGCGTTGGTCATATCCGTGATTTGCCGACCAGCGGTTCAGCCAGCCAAAAGAGTTCAAGCTCATCTACCGATAAGTCTAAGAAGAAGGTCAAAAAAGATGAGAAATCGGCATTAGTCAGCCGTATGGGGGTTGATCCTTACCACGGTTGGGAAGCTGATTATCAGATTTTGCCAGGCAAAGAAAAGGTTGTGGCAGAACTGAAATCACTGGCTGAAAAAGCAGATCATGTTTATCTCGCAACGGATCTTGACCGTGAAGGAGAAGCCATTGCATGGCACTTGCGGGAGGTGATTGGTGGTGACAGTGATCGTTTTAGCCGGGTTGTTTTTAATGAAATTACTAAAAACGCAATCAAACAGGCATTTGATAAACCGGGTGAGTTGAATATTGACCGGATAAATGCCCAACAAGCCCGCCGTTTTATGGATCGGGTGGTTGGTTATATGGTTTCTCCACTATTGTGGAAAAAAGTTGCAAGGGGGCTTTCTGCTGGTCGTGTGCAATCCGTAGCCGTGCGTCTTGTTGTTGAAAGAGAGCGTGAAATTAAAGCGTTTGTACCAGAAGAATATTGGCAGTTACATGCTGATTTGCTGGCGAAAGGTGAAATTTCGCTGCATATGGAAGTGACGCATGAACGGGGTAAACCGTTTAAGCCCGTTAATAGTGAACAAACTCAGGCTGCCGTATCTTTACTGGAAAAAGCCCGCTATCAGGTTATTGATCGTGAAGATCGCCCAACATCCAGTAAACCAGGTGCACCGTTTATCACATCAACATTGCAGCAAGCTGCCAGTACGCGTTTAGGGTTTGGTGTTAAAAAGACCATGATGATGGCTCAGCGTTTGTATGAGGCCGGATATATTACTTATATGCGTACTGACTCAACTAACCTGAGTCAGGATGCGCTGGATATGGTTCGTGGTTATATCAGTGATAACTTTGGTGACAAATACCTACCGAAGACAGCGAATACTTACAGTAGTAAAGAAAATTCACAAGAAGCGCACGAAGCGATTCGTCCTTCCAGTGTTGATGTCATGGCTGAGCAACTGAAAGATATGGATGCAGATGCACAAAAGCTCTATCAGCTTATCTGGCGTCAGTTTGTTGCTTGTCAGATGACGCCGGCAAAATATGACTCCACAACGCTGACTGTACAGGCTGGCGATTTTGAGTTGCGAGCCAAAGGCCGTACATTACGTTTTGACGGTTGGACAAAAGTAATGCCAGTGCTGCGTAAAGGTGATGAAGATCACACGTTACCTGTTGTTGAGGTTGGCACTGAACTTGACTTACAACAATTGATTCCAAGCCAGCACTTTACCAAACCACCAGCACGTTATAGTGAGGCATCTTTGGTTAAGGAGTTGGAAAAGCGTGGTATTGGTCGTCCATCTACCTATGCTTCGATTATCTCTACGATTCAAGATCGTGGTTATGTTCGAGTGGAAAGCCGTCGCTTTTACTCGGAGAAAATGGGTGAGATTGTTACTGATCGGCTGGAAGAAAATTTTAACGAGCTGATGAGTTATGATTTTACCGCACGGATGGAAGATCAGCTTGATCAGGTTGCAAGCAATAAAGCTGAATGGAAAGGAGTCTTGGATGAGTTTTTCACTGATTTCAGTGAACAGCTAGAAGTCGCAAATAAAGACCCAGAAGCTGGGGGGATGCGGCCTAATCCTATGGTGATAACTTCCATTGCGTGTCCGACCTGCAATCGCCCTATGGGAATTAGAACTGCAACTACAGGTGTTTTCTTGGGTTGTTCTGGTTATGCACTATCACCGAAGGAACGTTGCAAACAGACGATCAACCTTATTCCTGAAAATGAAATTCTCAACATTTTGGAAGGGGATGAGGCGGAAACAAACGCATTGCGTGCTCGTCGTCGTTGTAAAAAATGCGGCACAGCAATGGACAGTTATCTCATCGATAACCAACGTAAATTACATGTCTGTGGTAATAACCCTGCCTGTGATGGTTACGAAGTGGAAGAAGGTGAGTTTCGCATTAAAGGGTATGACGGCCCGATTATTGAATGTGATAAATGTAGTTCTGAAATGCACCTGAAAATGGGGCGTTTTGGTAAATATATGGGATGTACCAACGAAAGTTGTAAAAATACCCGTAAGATCCTGCGTAGTGGGGAAGTTGCTCCACCAAAAGAAGATCCCGTTCCATTACCAGAGCTGCCTTGTGAAAAGTCTGACGCATATTTTGTATTGCGTGATGGCGCGGCAGGGGTATTTTTAGCTGCTAATACTTTCCCTAAATCTAGGGAAACGAGAGCACCATTGGTAGAAGAGCTGGCTCGTTTTAAAGACCGCTTGCCGGAAAAACTGCGTTATCTGGCTGACGCGCCTGTGGCCGATGCTGAAGGTAATAAGACAGTTATCCGTTTCAGTCGTAAAACTAAACAGCAATATGCTGCTTCAGAGAAAAATGGCAAGGCAACAGGGTGGAGCGTGTTCTATGTTGATGGAAAATGGATTGAGAAAGATAAAAAGTAACAATTATTGAGAGAATTAATACTCTTTTTTCTCAAAAGGAAGTCATTTTTTTCTATTAGCCAACCTTGTTAGGTTGGCTTTTTTCGTCTATCTACAGAATTTTAAAATGTTTGAATTGAAATACGGCTATAACTTTCATTATGATTTTTCAATTATTCGTTATATAAATATATAATCGTGTTATAGTGGTTATATGCGACGATAAAATTATTTCTATTAGTTATAATAAATAGCAAACAGCAATATCAGGCTAAGCTTTAAGTCATAATTGTTCACAGCGTTTATTCTGGGATGGTACTTATATGAAATTACAACAACTTCGTTATATTGTGGAGGTGGTAAACCACAACCTTAATGTTTCATCTACAGCTGAAGGGCTGTATACGTCTCAACCAGGGATCAGTAAGCAAGTTAGGATGCTTGAAGATGAATTAGGTATTCAGATTTTTTCCCGTAGTGGTAAACACCTGACGCATGTTACTCCCGCAGGTGAAGAGGTTGTCCGAATTTCCCGTGAAGTATTGTCTAAAATTGATGCAATCCGGTCAGTTGCTAGTGAACATACTTATCCGAATCGTGGCTCTCTATATATTGCTACCACCCACACACAGGCTCGTTATGCATTACCTCCGGTGATTAAAGGCTTTATTGAACGTTATCCGCAGGTTTCTTTGCATATGCATCAGGGATCACCAACGCAAATTGCTGAAGCGGTGTGCAAAGGCAGTGCTGATTTCGCTATCGCAACTGAAGCGCTGCATTTGTACGAAGATCTGATAATGTTGCCCTGCTACCATTGGAATAGGACATTAGTTGTTACACCAGATCATCCGTTGGCGGGTAAAGCGAACGTTTCAATTGAAGAATTAGCTGAATATCAATTGGTCACTTATACATTTGGTTTTACTGGCCGTTCTGAGTTAGATGTTGCATTCGATAAAGTGTGCTTAAAACCTAAAATTGTTTTTACTGCTACTGATGCTGACGTTATTAAAACGTATGTCCGATTGGGATTAGGTGTGGGGGTTATTGCTAGCATGGCCGTTGATCCGATGCAGGATAAAGATCTTGTTTGCATTGATATGCGTGATAAATTTGGCTACAGCACAACTAAGATAGGTTTTCGTCGTAGTAGTTTCTTGCGCAGCTATATGTATGATTTTATGTGGCGCTTTGCGCCTCACTTGACACGTGATGTCGTTGATCAGGCAGTTGCTTTACGTTCAAATGAAGATATCGAAGCAATGTTTAAAGATATCAAGTTACCAATTGTGTAATAAAATAGTGAGGGAGATAATGATTGCCATTATCTCCCGGAGTTTATTTATCAGAGCGAGTCAAATTCACCACTGAAGAAATTATCTGAATCTTCTATTGATGTTTTTCTCTGCTTATTAATGAAATTATCAAAACTGGCTTTAACGTCAGGATGATCGAGAGCTTCATAGTCAAAGACCGATATTAAAGATGAATATCTGAAATCAATATTGACATTTTCATTAGAAGCACAACTTGATAAAAAGTTTGAGTTATTGCTATCAAAATTAATTTGATAAAGCTTCAGTTTAGGAATATACACGGTCTTCTCTCCTATAATTAGGGTATCTATGGCAATAGCCAGTGTTACAGTAGAATAGAAACCTTTGTTTTTCCGTATACCTAAACGAATTGTTTCCCCTTGTTTTGTAAGAAAATGGGAGAAATCTGTCAGCATATCTGTATTTTCAAATACAACAACATTCATAATAAAATGAAGGAAACTTTTTGAGATGCTTAGACCATTTAATGAGTCTGTGTAGTTTTTAGATTCAACTTTACTAGTTCCCATTAAAGGTAGTTTGCTGACTGCTTTACTCCAGAATTCCATATCTGTCTTATATTGCTCTCCATACTTTTCTGCATATTTATTTACATAATTAGTGACGATGGAGGACAAGGCAATCAATGTCTGACTTAAGCTATTGGTTTTTTCTAAGACATCTTTTTGATCAGATAATTGTGTTGCTACAATGAATTGCACTAAACCATCTTTTTCATTGTATTTTTCTGTATTTTCTATATTAAAGTAAGCTTCATCGGTGTGAAAAAACTTATTGGCTTCATTGATTTTTTCGATATGTTCCTGGTGATTCATAATTGAGTTTTTCATATCCATAATTTATCCTTATTCTTTTGATTAATCATTTAAATCCAATTGATGGCAAACTAATTCTATCCGATTATCATTCGATTGTTTACCCGGCTAAATTATCAAAATTTATTACTGAAATTCTGACAGATAGACTGAATTAGCAAATTGTGTGGCAATAAAAAACAAATACCTGCTTATATGTTATGTTTAACTTGTGCCATTATTATTAAAGTGGTTTTAAGTTATGCCAGGATAATAAGTAAGGAGGAGTTATGTCGTTTGATTTAAAAAAGGTTTGTGTTTCAACACTTTCCACTGCAAATAAAGAGTATGATTATTACAGTTTGCCACTGGTTGCTAAACATTTAGGTGATATTTCCCGTTTGCCTAAGTCAATGAAAGTTCTTCTGGAAAATCTTCTGCGCAATATTGATGGTAACTCTGTTGTTGATGATGATTTAAACGCTATTGTTGATTGGCAAAATACCGGTCATGCAGACAGGGAAATTGCTTATCGGCCAGCTCGTGTATTAATGCAAGATTTTACCGGTGTACCTGCTGTCGTTGATTTAGCGGCGATGAGGGAAGCTGTTCTATGCCTTGGTGGCGATGTTGAACGGGTTAATCCACTGTCACCCGTTGATTTAGTCATTGACCATTCAGTTATGGTGGATAAATTTGGCACGGAAAATGCGTTTGAGCAAAATGTACAATTAGAAATGGAACGTAATTATGAACGTTATCTATTTCTACGTTGGGGGCAAAAAGCATTTAATCGTTTTCGTGTGGTGCCGCCAGGAACAGGGATCTGCCATCAGGTAAATTTGGAATATTTGGGTAAAACAGTTTGGCATGAAATGCATAATGGGAGAGCGCTGGCTTATCCTGATACTTTGGTTGGTACTGATTCTCATACCACAATGATTAATGGTCTTGGTATTTTGGGGTGGGGTGTGGGTGGTATCGAAGCTGAAGCGGCTATGTTAGGGCAACCTGTTTCCATGCTTATCCCTGATGTCGTTGGTTTCAAACTCACTGGCAAGTTACGCGAAGGTATTACGGCGACAGATTTGGTGCTGACCGTGACTCAGATGTTGCGTAAACATGGCGTAGTTGGGAAATTTGTTGAATTTTATGGTGATGGATTAGCTGAGCTGCCATTGGCTGACAGGGCAACAATTGCCAATATGTCGCCAGAATATGGGGCAACTTGTGGTTTCTTCCCGGTAGATGATATTACCCTGAGTTACATGCGGTTGACGGGGCGTACAGAAGAGCAGATTGCGCTGGTTGAAGCATACTCTAAAATCCAGGGGTTATGGAGAAATCCAGGTGATGAACCGATATTCACCAGCAGCCTCGAGCTGGATATGTCGATAGTGGAAGCGAGTCTTGCTGGGCCGAAACGTCCACAGGATCGAGTTGCCTTAGCACGGGTACCACAGGCATTTCAGTCAGCGCTTGATCTGGAAATGAATAAAACTCAGGGAAAAGTCGTTTCAGCACTGGTAAATCTGGATAACCACATTTATGAGTTAGAAGATGGTGCTGTTGTGATTGCCGCGATTACATCCTGTACCAACACATCGAATCCGAGTGTTCTGATGGCAGCAGGTTTGCTGGCGAAGAAGGCGGTTGAAAAGGGTCTCAAATGCCAGCCATGGGTAAAAACCTCACTGGCGCCCGGTTCGAAAGTAGTGACTGATTACCTTGAACTTGCTGGTTTTATGCCGTATCTGGAGAAGCTTGGTTTCAATCTGGTCGGTTATGGCTGTACAACCTGCATTGGTAACTCTGGGCCATTGCCTGAGTCTATTGAAACAGCGATTAAGCAAGCCGATCTTACAGTCGGAGCGGTTCTTTCTGGCAACCGGAACTTTGAAGGCCGTATTCACCCGCTGATAAAAACGAATTGGCTGGCATCCCCGCCATTAGTTGTGGCCTATGCTTTATCCGGCAGTATGAAAAAGGACCTGACTGAACAACCTCTTGGTCAGGATCAGCAAGGTAATGATGTCTATTTGAGAGACATATGGCCTGACGGAAAAGAAATTGCTGAAGCGGTTGATAAAGTTAAAACCGATATGTTTCGCAAAGAGTATGCTGAAGTCTTTGATGGTGATGAGGCATGGCAGTTACTGGAAATCGCAAGTTCTGCAACTTATGATTTTCAGCCCGCATCTACCTATATTCGTCATCCGCCATTTTTTAGTGGCATGACAGTAGAACCAGAAGTCATAACGGATATTCATGGCGCAAATATATTGGCTATTCTTGGTGATTCTGTAACGACAGACCATATTTCCCCGGCGGGGAATATCAAGGCTGACAGCCCGGCAGGGCGTTATCTTCAGGAGCATGGTGTTGCTCCTGAGGATTTTAACTCTTATGGTTCAAGGCGTGGTAATCATGAAGTTATGATGCGTGGTACTTTCGCTAATATCCGTATCCGTAATGAGATGATTTCTGGCGTAGAAGGAGGATATACCTGTCATATACCCTCACAGACACAATTAGCGATTTATGATGCGGCCATGCGTTATCAGCAAGAGAAAATACCATTAGCGGTGATTGCGGGTAAAGAATATGGTTCTGGTTCGAGCAGAGACTGGGCCGCGAAGGGAACTCGGTTATTGGGGGTTAGGGTGGTTATTGCGGAATCATTTGAGCGTATTCACCGTTCGAACCTGATTGGTATGGGCGTATTACCGCTAGAGTTTCCTCAGGGAATAAACCGTAAGACGTTGAATCTGAAGGGTGATGAGACGATTGATATTGAAGGGATAAATAATCTCAAGCCGGGTCAAACTGTGCCGGTAAAAATGACTTATACTGATGGACGTAAAGAAATTGTTGACGTCCGGTGTCGTATTGATACTAATACCGAATTAGATTATTTCCGTAATGGTGGTATCTTGCATTACGTTATTCGTCATATGTTGAAATGATTTTTACAGGCAGATTCACATAGTAATAGTATAAAGACGGCGCTAATATCAGCGTCGTCTTTGTTTGTTTAAGTGAGTAAAAAAATAATTTAAGGTTATCAGGTAATATCTTTAGGTAATAAATGCCCCATTTTGTTGGCTTTGGTATCCAGATAATAGGCATTTTTAGGGTTGCGACCGGTAATTAGCGGAACGCGTTCCACAATATTAATACCTGCTTCGTTCATAGTTTCTACTTTTTTGGGGTTGTTTGTCAGCAAACGAATAGCATGAACCCCCAACAATTTATACATGTCTGCGCATAAAGTGAAATCACGTTCATCGGCGGCGAAACCCAACTGATGGTTAGCTTCCACTGTATCTATTCCTTTATCCTGTAATGCATAGGCTCGAATTTTGTTTATCAAGCCAATATTACGGCCTTCCTGTCGGTGATAAAGTAATATACCTTTCCCTTCTTTAGCGATCTGGGCAAGGGCTGATTCAAGTTGAAAGCCACAGTCACAACGTAAACTGAATAAGGCATCACCTGTCAGACACTCTGAATGGATCCTGGAGAGAACGGGTTCATTATCAGAAATATTACCGTACACCAATGCGACATGATCTCGTCCGGTGGAAATTTCTTCAAAACCGACCATTAAAAAATCGCCCCATGGTGTGGGTAATTTAGCCTCAGCTACTCGTTTTAATTGCATTTTATTTTTCATATGTTGATTCAGACTCATTGTAATAATGGATAAAAAAAACAATACCGGTCTGGGAAATCAGCTGAAACTGCATATACCTGTTATCTTTCAAGTTGCCTCTTTGTTGGCCGCACTCACCCCGGTCACAGAGTTATCTATACCCTTCATCTTTCAAGCTGCTGCTTTGTTGGCTGCGTTCACTTGCCGACGCCCTGCAACTTGAAATCTATTGGGTATATGCTCCCTTGCCGTCGCGATGTATCTTGAAATCAATTGGGTATAGAAGATTTTCTCTGGTTATAACGTGTATATATTTTGCCATATTTGTAACAAATGATCTGTGAAAATTTTTAAATAATTATATGTAAGTAAGCGTTATAACATCAGCATGTTAAGTTATAAACTGACTTCTAAAATGCATGTAAAAGTAATTGGGTATCAGACATGAGTCAATTCATCAAGCCTATTGTTGTAGCAACACTGATTTTATTACTTCCATCTGTAGCAGTATTGGTAGAAGGATGGCAATGGCAACCTATGAAGGAGAGTCAATGGCTTGAAATACTGTATTGGATCACGGATACCTCTGCTGTTCCATGGGCTTATTGGGTTTCTCTATTTTTTATTTTCTGGCTGTTATTATTGTTCCGTATTCCGGCCAAACGGGGGATAATATTGGTTGTAATTGTTACAGCGGGGCTTTTAATGGGACAGGGAATAAAGATATTAATTAAAAATACGGTTAAGGAGCCTCGTCCCTATGTCGTCTGGCTGGCAAAAAATTACCAGGTACCAACAGGTGAATTTTATCAGTATCAGCGAAAACAGCGAGCTAAGTTACTGGAACAGCATCTGAAAACCGATCATCGTATTCCTCAATGGCAACTCATTCACTGGAAAAATGAAACAGGATATGCATTTCCTTCGGGACATACTCTGTTTGCCGCGAGTTGGTCGTTGCTTTTAGTCGGTTTTTTATGGCCTCGCCGTCGTTATATTTTATCCTCGATAGTGACGATATGGGCGGTCAGTGTTTTGATTAGCCGAATGGCGTTAGGTATGCATTGGCCGCAGGATCTTATTGTGTCAACGTTAATTAGTGCGGCATTGGCGATGGTTATGTGCTATCTCACAGAAAAATGGCGCTTGATTAACGATTATAAGTGCCTATTTCAAATAAGGTTTTAATATGTAATTGCTTCCTGTTTACACTACGTTAATGAGACAGCATTAAGAAAAGGGGGAAAGGAGCATTTATCGTGATAAATTGCTTCCTTTGTCCAGACTGGAAATGCTAATTTAACGAGCCGTTAGGCCGGTTATTTGGCATAATATCCACGCAACGATAGATAACAGGAAAAAACGTGAAATATTTTCTGATTTTATTACTGGTATTGGTGATCTTTGTCATCTCTGTGACTCTTGGCGCAAATAATGATCAGATTGTTACTTTTAACTATCTGCTTGCTAAAGGGGATTACTCTGTATCTACACTTTTGGCCGTATTGTTTGCTAGTGGTTTAGTATTAGGCTGGGTTATCTGTGGATTATTCTATCTTCGTGTTCGTTTGTCATTAAGAAGAGCAGAACGTAAGATTAAGAGATTGGAAACACAACTGGAGCTTCCGGTTGATCATTCATCGCCTATACTTAATAGGGAATAAACTCCTATGTTAGAGCTGTTGTTTCTGTTGCTTCCCGTGGCCGCTGCTTATGGTTGGTATATGGGGCGCAGAAGTGCTCAACAGGATAAGCAACAAAATGCTGATCGCTTGTCACGAGAATATGTCGCAGGGGTTAACTTTCTCCTTTCAAACCAGCAGGATAAAGCAGAGGATCTGTTCCTTGAAATGCTTAAAGAGGACAGCTCTGCTTTTGAAGCTCACCTGACGTTGGGGAATCTGTTTCGTTCCAGAGGGGAAGTGGAGCGGGCTATTCGTATTCACCAATCTCTTATAGAAAGTGCCTCTTTAACATTTGAGCAGCGCTTGCTTGCAGTCCAACAATTAGGTCGTGACTACATGTCAGCGGGTTTATATGATCGCGCTGAAAATATGTTTGCTCAATTAGTGAATGAAAAAGAATTTCGGCAAAATGCCTTTCAATCGCTGCTGGTTATTTATCAGTCAACCAGTGACTGGAAAAAAGCGATTGATGTTGCTGAAAAATTAGTTAAATCAGGTAAACATGAGTTGCGGCAAAAAATTGCCCATTTTTATTGCGAGCTGGCTTTACAAGAAATGAGTAGCGATGATCTTGATGAGGCTATCGGTTATCTCAATAAAGCGGTTCAGGCAGATAAAAATTGCGCCAGAGTTTCTATTATGTTGGGACGTTTGTTTATGGCCCGACAGGAATACACCAAAGCGGCGGATGCTTTGAAATCTGTTCTTGAGCAGGATAAAGAACTTGTCAGTGAATCGTTGCCTATGCTCCAGGAGTGCTATCAGCACCTGAATCGGGGTGATGAATGGGAAAGTTTCCTGAGACGTTGTGTGGAAGAGAATAGTGGTGCAATGGCTGAGCTTATGCTGGCTGATATTATTGAACAGAAAGAAGGGCATGAAGTTGCGCAGATCTATATCAACCATCAACTGAAACGTCACCCGACAATGCGCTTGTTTTGTCGTCTGATGGATTACCATCTGGCTGAAGCAGAAGAAGGCCGGGCGAAAGAAAGTATTGTTCTGCTGCGGGACATGGTTGGTGAACAAATTCGTACCAAACCTGATTATCGTTGCCGCAAATGCGGTTTTACTTCTCATTCACTTTATTGGCACTGTCCGTCATGTCGTTTGTGGGATTCTATTAAACCTATTCGTGGGTTGGATGGTCAGTGACAGTGTCACAGTAATATTTCTTTGTTGGTCAAAAAGGTTAAAAAATGATATCGCATACCTTAACATCACCTGGTAAACAGATTAGCTCGCCTGTAATTGTTGCTTTAGATTACGACAACCAAGATTCTGCATTGGCTTTTGCCGACAAAATTGATCCACAGGATTGCCGTTTAAAAGTGGGTAAAGAGATGTTTACCCTTAATGGCCCTCAATTTGTTAAATCGCTACACCAACGTGGTTTTGACGTATTTCTGGACTTAAAATTCCATGATATTCCTAATACTACCGCCAGAGCAGTGGCTGCGGCGGCTGAAATGGGGGTTTGGATGGTGAATGTACATGCCAGTGGTGGTGCCAGAATGATGGCTGCGGCGAAAGAAGCTCTACTACCTTATGGCAATGATGCACCGTTATTAATTGCGGTCACCATATTAACCAGCATGGAACAATCAGATCTTCAAGACATTGGTCTTACTATTACGCCCGCGCAACAGGCTGAAAGGTTGGCAAAACTTACTCAGGAATGTGGGCTGAATGGTGTAGTTTGTTCTGCTCATGAAGCTCAACAATTGAAAAAGGTTTGCGGTCAGGACTTCCAATTAGTCACTCCGGGAATTCGCCCGTCAGGCAGTGATGCCGGTGATCAGCGCCGTATAATGACACCAGAACAAGCAGTATTGGCTGGTGTTGATTATATGGTTATTGGGCGTCCAATTACTCGCGCAGCCGATCCTGCGGCAGCATTGCGTCAGATTAATCAATCTATAGCAGGAGCTTGTGATGCAAGATAATAATTCGCGTCTGGTCTATTCCACAGACAGAGGCCGTATTCAGGAAGAAGAGGTTAAACCTCAGAGGCCAAAAGGTGATGGTATTGTACGTATTCAACGTCAAACCAGTGGCCGTAAAGGAAAGGGGGTTTGCGTAATTACTGGCATTGATGCGGATGATCAGACACTGATCAAACTGGCGGCTGAATTAAAGAAAAAATGTGGCTGTGGTGGTTCAGTAAAAGATGGCGAAATAGAAATTCAAGGTGATAAGAGAGACTTATTGAAACAATTACTTGAAGCTAAAGGGATGACAGTTAAATTGGCTGGTGGTTGACAGAAGGGCGGATATTCGCCCTTCATTGATAATATTACCAAATATTTAAATTGAAAATTATTTATAATAAAGAGAAGCAATAAATTATTGTAAATTTCCATAATAATTTAATGATATTATTCGTCTATTCTTTAAGAATAATTTTCTATTTTTCACTGATATATTTTTGCAAGAATTTTTAGTAGGGAATTTAATATTATTTTTTAATTTTCTTTATTTCAGGCCGATCTTATGTGGGAATGAATATACCCAATAGATTTCAAGTTGCAGGGCGGCGGCAAGTGAACGCAGCCAACAAAGCAGCAGCTTGAAAGATAACAGATATAATTGTTTTTAAATCATATGGATAACAATTTAAATCTATTTTTTTAGTAAAGAGGTTGACTATGGAGAATGATCGTTCTACCATGAAAAACATGGAAGGTGAGCAGATACCCAACATCAGGGAAAACATGTTGGATGCTGTAGAGGAATTGATTTACACCAGGGGGATTGCTGCGACAGGTATCGATCTTATAACGCGCACCACAGGTTCTTCACGTAAGACAATTTATCGTTATTTTGGTACGAAAGATGGCTTGGTCGAAGCGGTTCTTCGCCGGCGAGATGAACGCTGGATGCGGTGGTTTACCTCATCAATAGCCGAATATAAAACGCCTAAGGAAAAATTATTAAATATTTTTCTGGTATTACAAACATGGTTCGAAAGTGATGATTTCAGAGGATGTGCATTTATCAATACATCTGGTGAACGCCTTAATCCTGATGATCCTGTAAGAATAATTGCTAAGGAACATAAAGAAAAAGTTTTTACTTATGTTCTCTCTATTTGTAAAGAAATATCACCAGATTCATCGGTAGATTTAGCGAGGAAATTTCTACTTTTGATAGAAGGGGCTATTACCATAGCTCATGTAATGAGTGATAAGAATGGTGTTTGGGATGCGATGAATATTGCGAAAGTATTATTAAGTAAATGCGATGTGAGTTAACGAAAAAATTAATGAGGAGACAATATGTCTGATATAAAAGAAATTCGCCAGCCGGTACCCCCATTTACCCGGGAAACGGCTATTCAGAAAATTCGTTTGGCTGAAGATGGCTGGAATAGCCGCGATCCTGAGAAAGTATCATTGGCTTATTCATTGGATACCCATTGGCGTAATCGGTCTGAATTCGTTTACAGCCGTAAGGAAGCGCAAGAATTTTTAACCAGAAAATGGCAAAAAGAGCATGAATATCGGCTGATCAAAGAGCTGTGGGCTTTTACTGATAATAGAATAGCGGTTCGTTATGCTTATGAATGGTGTGATAATTCCGGCAATTGGTTTCGCTCATATGGCAATGAGAACTGGGAATTTAATGAAGAGGGTTTGATGTATAATCGCTATGCTTGCATTAATGATCTTCCAATAAAAGAGTCTGAACGAAAATTCCATTGGCCTTTAGGACGTCGCCCTGATGATCATCCCGGATTATCTGAGTTAGGGTTGTGATTTAACCGTAGTATATACCCAATACCATGGGTTTGGCTGCCACTCTTTTCCGGTAATGGGCGGATGCTGCTGCCGATATGCGGTACTCTCTGCCGCCGGATTCTGATTAACAGAAGAATCCGGCAGGTTTGTACCCTGGAATTTATCGTTTAAGGCAGGATAGATTTCGGTTAATGCAGTTCGTGACCTGATGAAGTTCATCATCGGGAATATCATCAGTTACATTCCGTATAGTATGAGTGAAGTTGGTGGCGACATCTGCTACTTCATCAATAATTCTGTTCATTCTGGCCGGTGCGATGCCTGCATTATCGGCAACCTTCAACAACATGGTGCGAGTGATATCCATTCCGTGACCGGTCACTGAGGTTTGATGTTGTCCGCCGGGACCGTCCGCAAAGGTCAAATCATAGGCAGGGGACACGACCCACTCATTGCTTTCATTCAAAATGAAGGAGAAATTCTTCACATGATCATCACGATTATGCATCAACACGTTGAACACCATACGCCGGGCTTGGATTTCTCGCTCAACAACAGAGCGCGTGATGAAGCCCGTCGCCCGTAAGATATCTATGTAATCCATACAAGGTAATCGAAAGTCGGCATGTAGGGCGCCGGCCATACTCAGTACTGGTATTCGTATTCCATTCTCACGATCAAATCGCTGGACACCGAATGCAGCGAGTCCCCCTTCAAGGCGGAAATAGCGACTTGTGGGGAAATTAATGCCCGCCATTCTGGCAGTACAGGCATACGCTTCTTCAAGGGCACAGACCCAAGGATTTTCCTCTGCTGCGGGGAATTTGACCAACCAAGGCTCACTCCCTGGGAACGCAGTCGTTTTCATTTGGCCGGTGGATGAATTATATTCTACCTGCGCTTTTGGTCTGGCTCCATGAGGCGATCCGCCAAGCAGGAAAAGTTCACGCAGTGCTTCTGAGTCCTGACCCGTTACTTCCTTACGGATTTGCCTGGCCAGCCCGGTCAGGTTCAGAATACTGTATTTGTCTTCTTGGTCGTCTGGTAAAGGTAGAGCCGGTTGATAGGTCAGAGCTCCCATCGTGTTATCGCCTAGCAATGCAAGACGTTCCAGAACGGAAATTCGCCCAGGATCGACATGATTACGGCGAAGGAACCGGTCCATAAGCAGTCGGCCCCATCCATCCGGCAGGGAATCTGCGATGAAGCCAGGGAGCCAGTCCTGAAAGTGTTCAAAATTCGCGTAAGTATTCGTGGAAAGCGGTAGTTGCAGAGGCGAGAATTCGATGCCGCTATCAAGTGCTTTGTGGGTGTACTCAAATAAATAGCGGGAATGCGCGGTACTTTCGGCCAGATGACCCAACACCCACTGTTCTCCATGACCGTTGTAGATCACTTGTAGTCGGTCCAGTGACCGGTACTGAAAGCTTCGAGTCGTCATTTTTTTGCGTCCCCTGATTGATGAGCGCGGCTACTGCCAGAGAGTTTCCGAGACGAACGTTGGATTCGAGCGCGCTGGCGAACCGGTGCCTTCATAGCTTCGAGCTGTGCAATGCTGATCTGTTGTGGCACAAACAGGGACTTCACTTCATTCTCCAGCCGCAGAGCAAAGATGACTTTCATGAAATTCTCAAGTGTGCCTCGTCCGCTGCTTTCAAGTTTTTTGAGCGCTGAGACGGAAATACCGCTCCGGATCGCTAGTTCTGTTTGGAGCATGTTACGCCGCAGCCGATGTTCCCGGAGGCGGTGCCCAAGTTCTGCTAGCAACTCTGATTCGGTATGAAATATTAGAGTCACAAATACACCTCTTAAGGTTAAATTTTATAGTTAAGAGATTTCATTATATCTCTTATTTTACAAAAATTTGATATAAAATGATAATAACTTAAGGGTTCTATTTGAAGCTTATAATGGCGTTTAAGATGCTTTAAAGTTTTATATAAGTCCTTTATTGAAGAAGTGTCAGCGATATACCAGCCTGCTGGTGGGTTCATCAGCTAAATTTTCAGTCGATCATTTTCCGATCGCTTCTCTTAAAGAGGGTAGCCTTCTGAGATTGAGGGCCCTTTAATCTCAATAAATCTCTGGGCTTCATTTTTATTGCCTCCGTTTCAAGCAGTTCATGAATCTGGTTTATTCGTGTTGACCTCCTTAAGGATTTATTGTCATATTTACCTATACATCAAATTTTAAAATGTGAGGTAGTATGGCAAAACATCCTGTAGAACAATCACCTAAGCTTGATTTCTCAAATTTAGATTTTGTTAGATTCGGGGAGTACCTCAATGAATATAGTATTGTTGATAAACAAGGAAGATACCTTCATTGGAGTCAGCTTAAGTGGCGAGTTCCTAGTAAAGAAGCTGAACACATCTGGTATGCGGTAAAGTTCTGTAGAGATCAGGTAAAAAAAAGTACGGGCTTATTTGATAAAAGCGGGAATGAGTTTAGTTTTTGTATACATGATTCATTAGAACCAAAGTTGCACAAAATTGTACAACTTGGTGCAGGTAAAGTAGCTGCAATTGCAGGATCTCAAGCATCAGATAATATTCAACAGAATTATTTAGTATCATCTTTACTGATGGAAGAAGCCATTACCAGCGCTCAATTGGAAGGTGCAGCAACTACCCGAGCTGACGCAAAAAAAATGCTAGAGGAAGAATTAGCACCCAGCACTCCTGATGAGAGAATGATTTTAAATAATTATATGTTATTAAAGCTAGCGGATAATAGAAAACAAGAACCTCTTACAAGGGATCTGATGCTTGAATTTCACAGAATAGCGACTAATGGTGTATCTGAAAATGAAAATATACTGGGGGAATTTAGATGCAGTAATGATATCTACATTGGAAATGATGACAATCCATTATTTTACCCGCCGAACTATCAGGATTTAGAAAATAGGTTAGAAGAATTATGTGCTTTTGCTAACGAAAACCATAATGGAGAAGATGGCAGGAAATTTATACTACCAGTAATAAAAGCGATTATTCTTTATTTTATGATGGGGTATGAACACGCATTTAGAGACGGGAATGGCAGAACTGCAAGGGCAATATTTTATTGGTATATGCTCAAGAATGGATATGATATTTTTGAATATATTTCAATAAGCAAGATTATCAAGGAGCACGCTAAAGACTATGGTATGTCATATCTTTATGTTCAAAAGGATTATGGGGATTTAACTTATTTTATCAATTTTAATGTTGATATTATTCTAAACGCATTTGATGAATTACAAGAGTATTTAAAAGTAAAAACAAAAGAATTCTATGAAATTGTCGATGTGTTGGAAAATTCAAAGTATAAAAGTAAGCTAAACTTCATTCAGAAAGATTTAATCAAAAAAGGTGTAAAAGAACCGGGAAGATTGTTCAAAGTGAAATCGGTTAAAAATATATATGATGTTAGTGAAAATACAGCCAGAAAATTACTTAGAGAGCTTGAGTCAATGAATATATTTCTTCCTATAAAAATAAAACGAACAACTCATTATATTGCCCCCGCAGATCTACGTAGCCGGCTAAATAAGATATCAAAATCGTAGGATGCTTTTTCTTACTCCCCACGGCGCGAGGCTGGATTCTAGTACAGTTTAAAATAAATGAGGCGAGAAAATATTTCTCGCCTCAATTTAGTGTTTCAAGTAATACAAAAAGACCTTTTAATTATCTATAAACAGGAAAGGGGCGATGCCGACGATTTCTTCTGTTATGAAATTATGATGCAGATTTACCGCAATAATCGAATAGATTATTGCACCATCGGCGGTGAATGTCGCTTCCCGTCGACGGCGTGAGAGAATTACAGTTGGTTCCAGTTTGGGTTCATAACCACCGCCAAGACCGGTATCATGAATTGATTTCATATTTATTCTGTTCAATTCTTCACGACAAGCAACAAAGGTTATTTCGTCATACTTGGACATTCTTTCGTCTGTTTTCATCAGAGCAAAAATATCGGACAATTTTTTACGGTTTCCTGCTTCTGGACTAACTAATAGTGCATCATATTTATGGGTACTCGTCTCGTCTGCTCTATTTTTCCATATTGCCGCCTTAACTTCCTCATCCGGCATTTTTTCATAATATTTGATACCATAATTTCTGACCTTACCGTGATTTGATGCATTGGCTTCTACTCCGGTAGCAAGTAAATAGTTTTCAACATCATCGGTAGCTATATTTTGAATATTGTTTACGGTAAACGTCTTATCACCTATTTTTACACTGCCCAAGCCTGCTTTGTTGCCCGATTCAATAGTCGCATAAGGTTGTACAGTAAAACCGCTATTACCCAATGTGACATCAAAAGGGGAATATAATGGATTTTCCGGTGCTTCCAATAATGTCTTGCCGTGAGGACCAAGAAACTGGATTGTTTTTCCTGCGGGGACTTGTGTCGCTGCACTATCAGAGAAAAAATATCCATGTGAACTCAGCATCAATTTATTCGCAGGTTCATTCGGTACCGTCCACAATTGGAATGCACCCCCGAGTTCAATTTTTTGTGGCTCAAATTGAGGATAGTTTTCTTTTAAAAGTTTAACCCTGGCTTCCGCTTTTGTTTTCCTCATATCACCAGTTCCAATATCTGCTTCTGGTTGCTTATTCGCTTTCCGCCATTCTCTTACTCTGTTTCGGTAGTCCGTTGCCGATTCGTTTGGCATTTTCTCAGGTTTTCCGCTGCCCACGCCCATTACATTTCGGTGTGATTCATTGATGTTTATTTTGGTCTTTGTCAGTGGGATTTGACTATCACCTTTACCAGAATAAGGTCGGATAACATACTCACTTTTGTTTTTAAATATGGCATATTCTGCTCTGAATCTATTTTCCGTCAATAAAGCGGAATTATTTTCCAGTAAATAATCGGAATCATTGAAATCAAATAATGTATTTTTATCGTTGACATAATATTTTGTTCCCACAATCCTTGATTCTTCTAGTAAAGAAAAACCACCACTGACTTTCTGATCAATCACTTTATTATCAATAGAAGTAAACCATGTTGGATAGCGATTATAGTAGATATGTAACATCTCGTGATATAAAGCGATAGCGGGTTCACGAGTGCGCCAGGGTTCGTCAATAAGTTTTTCTTCTGTGCCAATAAGATGATTCTCTGGATCAAAAGCAATGTGGCTGCCCGCATTATTATTGGCATAAAATTGTCCATTTTTTTCGCGTACAATGTCGTTCATTGTTGGAGGTTGGATATTTAAACCCTGTTTCTCAAGTTCCTGAATAACAATATTTCCAGATGGGATTTCATCTATTTCACTGAGTACACGAGTGACTTGATTAATGAATGTATCATTACCTGTTATTGTGATCCCGACCGGAGGAATATCTACATGGTTATTCTCTAATAACGATGTATACTGTACCGTTTTTGAGATATTACCTGAAGTGTATTTTGGTATCCTTGTGTTAGGTATTTCCTCGATAGCAAGGGCAATTTTATTTGCGACTAATTGGTTGGGTAATTGACTTTCAATGGGGAAAGTTTTTCTCAATAAATAGGGGAGTTCAGTTTTGATGGCATTAATTTTTTCAATCGAAATACTCGAATTGTTTTGTAACGGTAATATGACCTCACGTATCCAGGCTTGTTGAATACTCATTATTTCTGTGCTAAATATCGCTTTTTTATCCCCAGGCTTTAGCGATTTTTCGAAGAAATGGGTTAATGTGTCAGTAATATCTGATAGTTTATCAATATCATATCTTTCACAATCTTTGAATGCGGTATTGATATGAATAAATGCATCTAATATATTATCGTTATTAATATTGCTGTGTGCAGCTTCAAGTTCCTGATCTATTCTTTTACTTTGCTCCAGGATAAGAAATTTATTAGATACATCGGCATGAGTTACCCAATGCCCATTTTTATCTAATTTAACCGCGGGCCAATAACTAAATTGTTCGGGATAAGTCGGATTGACGACGCGCCAGGTGTGATTTGCATCATCCCATTTAACTTGATAGTTAGCACCAGCTTCCTTTATATAAAAGTTCTGTTTAACGGCTGTTTCTGGATTAGTAGGGCGTATTGAATAAATTCCTTTATATATTTCTCCGCCATTTGAATGAGGTACTATCTCCTCGAGTGGAAGATTACTGACTTTCCATTCATTTTTAAGTTTACCTAATCCTCGGGTACTTTTTCCGAAAATATCAGCGAAACTTTTTTCAAGTTTAATGCTATTTCTCATTGCACCGACTGCACTGATTACGCCCCGGTAAGTTAAGGTTAGTGTTGATCTGATAGGTAAAGGTTCGATTAAATCAATTAATCCACCAAGTATAATGCCAGAAGATTGACGTAAGGTGATTATTCCATGCTCTGGTAGTGTCCTGACAACCGCCGTAATTAAAGCTCTCCCGGTCAGACCGGCTTGTCTGAGGCGTAATGTGGTTTGTGTCACTTTTGCGGCCATTGATTCAGTTAATGACATACCCAAGGTAGCAACAACTAAAAGTACATTTGCTGTATCGAAGACAATTGAACCAATATCTTCTCCCGTTAATTCATATTCACTATCGGTCGTTGATTTATAGATAACATTATAGAAAGGAATAAGAATAGTGGTTGCTATATGCCAGCCAGAGGTAATATCCAGTGCTTGTTTGCTTTTTATTGCGATATCATTTAAACCTTGTTGTATTATCGTTGCCGTGACAGAAAGTAAATTCTCTTCTTTATAAAAATTAAATTTAGGTGAACCAGTGAAACTAATTCCTACATTCATTCCTGAAGTTATACCATAATAATCATTCCAAAATGCATTGTAAGAATTTTTATATCTGCTGGTTTCTGCGAAGCCACTTAAAGTCTTGGCCCTTTCATAACCCGTCGGGAAAAGTCTTTTTCCGGTGTTGACCATCATATTGGGCATTAATATTCCCATGCCTGTCTCCATTTTTCTTTCAATTAAAAATAATGCATTGGGTTTAGACATGGCACGTAAGGTCGGATTGCTATCAACTTGCTGCCGGGAGTATTTTTTTGCTTTCACGCCGCCTTGTATTGTTGAGATAACTAACCAATTACCTTGATACATTTTTATCATGGCGACATTTCCCATACCCTGTTCGACTGAATAGAGAAAAGCTTCTTCTGGTGGATTAACAATCTCTTCGGCAGTTAATTGCGCAGCGGGAGATGACAGTATTAATTTACTGAATGAAATGGATTCATAATGACTATATTTATTCTTATAAACATTAAATTGTTCATTAAAATTGTATTGTGAGTCAAATTTGTCTCTTTTTTTGAAATCAATAAAAGAGAAATATCCTGCTGGTTTTACATTATTTGTATTGAAAGGGTTAAGTTTTTTCTTGTCATTTTCAAATAATTTTATTGTTTCTAATGTGGAATAATTAAGTGCCTGTTCTACAGTAGCATTCTCTTTTCTCATTCGATAAATGATCGCTGCCGTTAAAATAATACAACCTTCCATTTCAATATGTTTTGATTCTTGAGAAAGAACATGATTAGTATCATATTGAATATTATGTTTTTTAAATAATGATTCAGCCTGCTCTTGGGAGAAAATAATATCTCGATAATCACCATGACCTTTAGTCATTTTTTCGACGTTAGGTGCAATTTGATAGAGTAGAGCGCCTAATGAAGATAAGATTAATAAATGATATTTAGCAGCTTGTAGTGTTTGCAGTTCAAAGATGTCTTGTTGGCTATATTCAGTACGATTTTGTTTTTTTAGTGCTATCTCTTCTTTGGCTAATTGGGCTAATAGTAGGTCATCGCCAATGTTAATACTTTTTTCTGTTTCTGGATAAGTAATAGGTATGCCTGGGTTAATATTATTCGTGGTAATTAAACTCGCTACTTTTTCAATCCCTTTTTTATAGGATTCGAAAAGATCTGTTTTATCTTTAATTCGTTGGTTATAATCTGATTTTTCTTTATCACCTAATTCTAGATTGCCATCTGACATGAAAGTGAGTAATGCATCTGAATAGACCTCATCGTCGATATCTCCTGTAGAGAATGCCTGACGATATATTTTCAGTAAAGGTTCTTCAGCATTGATACCAAGTTCTTCCCATATATCCACCTTGGTATTATTTGAGTCTGTTTTGTCCTGATTGATTTTTTCCAGCTTATCGTAAATTTCTATTTTTGCTGTTAAAATATTTATTGCTGTATCGATATCACTTGTATTATAAATTTTTATAAAAAACAGGTTGAATATATTATTAATATTATGCAGTAGCTCAGAATATTTTATTTCAGAATATTCATTGAAAACAGCTCTCACTGCATTTTTTAAAGTATGTTGTAATTCGGCTGAAAATTTGTGATAAGAAAACAAGTTTTCTATGATATATAAACTGATTTCTTTAATGTCAGAGGTTATCCAGACTGGATTATTTTGATTTTCTTTCATTAAGGAAATAGAAACCTTATTGTTATTTTTATTACCTTCTTGCTCATATTGCCAATATTTCCCATTGACTACAGTATATTCCTTGTCTTTTATCTGATAAGTATCGTGTTGAGTGACGATATCGTATTCGTAATTTGACATATAATCCTCCAGGTTGATTAATTTTATTATTTATATAACTGTCGTATTAAGCTGATTAACAAAGGTTACTCTTTGTACCAAAATATTATGTTGTAATTTCTAATCATAATCGTAAGGTAGAGTGATTATAATCAAACTGATGTAATATCAAATATCAATTAATAACAACAAAAAACTATTAATTAGTTCAATTATATATAAATGTTTATCTATTGTTTTTTATATACGGATGGCAGCAAATCAGTACAGCCGTTGAGAAAGAGGATGGAAAGAGATTCCTGGGTTAGGGGTATTGGTGAAAGCTCTCTGTGATAAGTTGTAAACAAGGTAAATGGTGAATATTTGTAAAGAAATGACAGGAGATGTTCTCAGTGAGGAGAGGAGACAGGGTTAAGTAAAGGTTGTGTGATGTGTAACGCCGCCGTGTATTTTTTCAGTGCCAATTTGCTATGACTACAGCAATACGAGAAAAAATCCCTGACAATATTGGCCAGAGATTTTTTTAGCAAAAATCGCCGTAAACTCTTGCCCGGTCGGGCGGGGTTTCAAGGTGCTTCAGGCGCGTAGTTGAAGACTTCAAATTCTTGCCCCAGACCGATTTCCAGGCTGTACCAGGATTTTGGCCAAAAATCGTCCGTAAACCAGTGAGAAAATGAGGTCTTATCTGGGAAGCTGAACTCACCGAAGTTGGGATCAAAAAAAGTGACACCTTTCTGGTCATCTACATAGGCTGCTACAGTATGTCCCGCCATTTTTCCTAAGAAACTGATCTTCTTGTAGCCTGAGCCTTTATCACCTGTATCCAGAATGGCGTGCAATAGGTCTTTTGTGCCTCTGTTACCGGTTTCACCTACGACTTTGGATGAGTGTTCGTCAGTGTCATCGTTTCTTTGTATGTTGGGTTGCATGCCTTGCGTGCCAAGCCAGTACTCTGTCATGGTACTTTGTTCATCATCCAGATAGCCGTCCATCTGTAACTGCTTAATGGAAAACAAAGTGTCGATATGAAATTTTCCCTTTTTACCCCCGACATAGAGTTGGTTGAAGATGCTGTCACCTTTGGCATGGGCGCTTATCCAGTGAGCAGATATAGATTCACAGACACCGCCTGAGGTATCTTTGTGTTTCATGATTTGGTCCAGGAAAGTACCTTTGGTTTGGGCAAATTTGAAGGTGACTTGACCACCGTATTTACTTGCCGAATTTCGCACTTTCCCTAATCTGGTTCTGACCCCGAAATGCATGAGCCTGTCCATTATCATGCTAGGGGAGAATCGACTCTCTTGGTTTTTTTGACCATCGGTGGTTAGCTCTCGGTCGAGCATAGAATGGCCCGGTAGGTTACGTTGTAGAGTGGCTGAGAAACGCTCGCGTAACCCGCGACTTTTTCTGTTAGTGTTTTGAAAATTAAGTTCCAATGGGCTAGTCATATCCATATTCTCCTCGTTATTTCTAATAGCATCATTTAACTTAATTGCTGAATTTCTCTGTTTTTCTTTCTCATTATATTCATGTTCCATATTATTACCTTTATATTAGCTAGTTGGCCATTCTTTCAATTTCTTATATTCAGCAGCTCTATCCAAATGTTTATCTTTGAGTTCTGTAAATAGATTACCATCCGGTGACACTTATACTTGATATTTTGTAATGGGGTCTTGTTTATCAGAAGCCATCATACGAATTGCACGGAATAGTTTCTCTCGACCGGTTCTATTAATAAAATCCTTGGGTGTTTCATATTCATCTTCCATGTTGGGTGTGTTTTGATTGTTTCTGGATAAATCTAATACGGGTGAAAACGGCTTTTCTTCATAATCATCTGACTGTGTTGAGCGTTTTCTTTTTCTATCATTAGTTTTACCGTATTCGTACACCATAATTATCACCTGTGAGTTTTTAATAAGAGGCATGTTGGAAATATATATATCTGTTATCTTTCAAGTTGCCTCTTTGTTGGCTGGGTATAGATTAATAAATACTATATGGATTGACTGTTGTCATTTTATTTTTTTAAAATAAGGTTTAGTGTATTTTAATATATAAATAAAGTGATTTTATAAAAAAATATTAATTGGTTCTGCAATGGTTGTTTTTATATAAATTAAATTAAAGATTTTGAACTCCTATTAAATGGTCATATTTATCTTCAGAAACAATAATGCCCATATTATTTATCCTGACAACGGCGCTATGACTATTCTTCCATGTTGTAAGAATACCTTTTATTCTGGATAAATAATCCCAATGGGTAATACCAGAAACTTCAAGAGATACGCTTTGATTATTCTGATTTTCATTATTTTTCTTAATGGGTTTGGTTGTCAGATTCACTTTCGCAAGGGCAAGGTGGATATCTTTTGTGCCACCTAAATCGGCATTCAATTTGTTAAATAAGGCTTGGTTGATTTGCGAATTATCCAGATTTGATTTTTGATCCACAGAAGTGGAAATTTGGCGAACGGGTTTGATGGCATCGTTAATGTTTTGCAGTTTTACCGGTGCGGTAATTGAATATAATAAAGAAAGGCGAGGGCGATTGCCGAGCGCTTGCCAAAAGTTACCTAAGCTATTTAGATTTTCTTGTGGTGGAATGACTCTGGTATAGGCTCCAGGTATTTTAGGTAATTGTCGGTTGTTAACCAATGCATTTAATATAGCCGTCATGACTTGTGCCGCTTGATTATTTGGTTGACTATCAGGGCTGTCACTGTCGCCTGGCTTATTTGAATGCCAGTAAGTAATTAAATAGTTATAATTGATATTGATCCATCCCGGCAATAATGAGCTGGTAGTGGGATTATAACTCCTTGGTTCAGCAGAGCGTAATTGTAGGTCTTCATGTATATCATAAAGAAATATACTGACTGTAGGGGTTGATGGAATTGAATCTATTTCGGGTAGATCGAAGCGGATATCAATATTAGTATTTAAATACTGAGATAAAATGTCATTTAATGCGTAATTAACTTCAATAATCGCATTATTAGGATTAATAATATTTTTCATATTAACTCCAATTCTATTAAATGTTTAAAAAACCAATCGGCCAGTTTTGTTTAATTCAAGTATTACCGCTCGTTCTATATGTTTATTTTCAATTTGATTACCATTATCATCCGCGGCTAATATTGATGATAATAAGGCAATATTTCTGATATTAGCACCGGTTAGATTTGTCTGTTTAGCTAAATACTCAAAATCAAGTTTATCTGATAGATTCAGTTGTTCAGGCCAAATTGTCTGCCACATTGCTTTGCGTAATGCTTCATCGGGATAAGTAAAGCGGGTAATAAAGGTAAAGCGGCGATTAAATGCACTATCCAAATGGTTGCGATTATTGGTCGCTAAAATCACTAATCCCGGATAATTCTCTAATCGCTGTAATAAGTAAGAAACTTCAATATTGGCATGTCTGTCCTGGGCATCTTTGGTTTCACTCCGTTTACCAAATAAGGCATCGGCTTCATCGAAAAACAACACCCCGGAGTCCGCTTCAGCCAGGTCGAAAATACGGGCGATATTTTTTTCGGTTTCACCGATGTATTTATTCACCACGGTAGAAAGATCCACTTTAATTAAATCAACACCAAGATAGCCGGCAATCACTTCTGCGGCCATGGTTTTTCCGGTCCCTGATTCTCCATAAAATAGGGCACTAATACCGGTACCATAGTTGATTTTTTTCTGAAAACCTGCGCCCAGAATTTGGTCACGGTAATTAATTGCTACGATGATTTCTTTCAACTGTTGAGTTAAATCAGCGGAAATGACCAAATCATTAAAATTGCGTTTTGGGGTTATTCGCTGAGCTAATTTACCGAAATTTTGTTGGGCGCGGAAATTTAATGCCTTACGTAGATCGGCTTCTTTTAATGAATCTTCCGGTTGTCGGAGGATTTGGTATTGATGGGCTTCCTTGATAATTAATGGTAATGTTTCTGCCGTAAATGAAAAACGTTGACACAATTGAGTGATATTAATTCCTTTAGTGATATTATCTGACAAACTTGTTTCCAGCATCGCTTTTTTATCTGCCATAGTCGCTAGTGGCATATTAATTTGCACTATCGGCAGGTGTTTAATCCATGCTAATGATTCCCCTGGTTCTGCCAGACAAACTACACGTAATTTGGGTTGATTCAGTAGGGCAGATAATTCTCGATGCGATATTCTCTTTTCCTCTGCCAGCAAAGAGAAATTGCGGATTAATAAACAGGCATTGTGTAGCTGAGTTTCTCGTATTGTATCCATTAGCAGATTGAGTATTGAGGTGGTGTGTTCTTCATCTGGCAGGCGAAATAAATCGAACGTTAAAGTGTTGATGCCGTGAATTCTCATAATATTACTGACTGCCAGTTCTCTGGCGCTGTCCTGTTTTCCTTTAAGGAACACCAGCGGGCGTATTTCGTCCGTTTCATTCAGCAATATTTTTTTAAATGCATGACCAAGGATTGGTGGATACCAGGTCTGTGAGGTTGGAATATGCCAGTAAGCGCAGGAGATTAAGGGCGGTAAAATGACTCGCTGACCGGATAAAAAATACCAGACTGCATTGTGAGTTAAAAATTGAGTTTGTAGCCAAATGGGTTCCTCTTGATTGTTGAGTCGTAATAAATGGTGATTGATTAATGGGGCTTGCGGTAAAAAGTGGTTTTGAAATAATTGCCAGTCACTTTGGCGCTGGCTAAATAATTCAATCGCTAAAGCAAAACTGGGCCATTGTTTTTTACTGTTACCGTGCAGAGCAGCAAATAGCGCATGATAACGGTTGTCAAAATGTGGCAATAAGCCTAGCAATAACACATCACGTTCAAATTCAGTGAGTGTAAAACGTGTGACCAACAGGGATAATGCACCGGAGGTAGAATGATTTTCTGTTTCTGTATCATCAGCGACGATATTCGCTATTAGCCAATGAGGAATGCCCAACGGTTTTGCCAGACGTTGTTTTAATTCATTTTCTTCAAGTAAAAAACTTTCTGGCAATGAATCGTATTTGTCTCTCTTTTGGTAATAGTGACGTTGTAACAGCAGATCGATACGTTCCAGATGGGAATAAATCCAGCGTAGATCAGTTATTCTATGTTGATGTTCTTTCATATAAACCTTGTCAATGTTTTACCAGTTGATTAATAAAGGGCGATCCAGCCAGGGAAGTTTGGCGATATTTAACGGCCAGGGCCAGTCGTTTAGTAATGCATCGAATGGTTGAGGTTGTATCGTGATTTTGATTTCTTGCTCATTTGTCAGTAATTCCCCCGGTCGTTGTAAAAACAATTGGCGGGTATCATTGCGGCTTAATTTTTTCCAGGCAGGAAGTTGACTGATAATCGTATCTAACCATTGTTCTGTTATCCGTTGTTTTTCTGGCTCTATAGGGGTTGATTCTGTGTTTTCATCGGCAATTAGTCCACACAGAACGCAGTTCAATATTTTTCGTTCTGTTTGTGCTTCTTCGTTTCCCCAAATTAGATAATCAAGCAGATCAACAGCCCTAAATTGAGCTTGACGATGAATAAATTTTTGTTTTTCAAACAGACCGAGTTGGTTAAATAGCGTAGGTAACATCGGCCACAAAACCAATATTCCAGCATTATTGACCTGACGTGGAGGAGGGTGTTCAGGTAATAAATCCAGTTCAGAAGTCATGGATGATTTGTTACCAGATTTATTGTTATCCCTGTGTTTGGCAATAAAGCGTTCCGATAGATGCTGGTATTCTGCAATTGACAGCTGTTTTTTACATAATTGTGAAATTAGCTTGGTCTGCCACAGTTGTTCCAGCCACGTATTCAGTGAGGAATTGTCGGTTATAACCTGGCGAAATAATGCAACAATAGGCGCTGTATTAATGGCATTGTCATTGAGTTCAATTGTGATGTGCGATATGACTTTAGCATCGGGTTCAGGTATTTCTTGTATATGATGTCGATGGATATATTTTAGTGCATTCAGTATCAATTGCCAGGAGGAAGCTGATTTCTGCTGATAGGATGATATATTTATCTTTTCAGATAATTTACGATTAATGGCGGTTAATAAAGCGGGTTCCTTGATAGCCAGAAGTTTTTGCAAGCTATGTGCGGATAAACAGCTTTTCGCCAATAATAATGTCCAATTATTTTGTATCCGGGGTAATTGGTTAATTAGTTGTTTAATATTAATATCAGTGATTTTATGATTGTTGACGTCCTCTATTGGGTTTAAGATGGAATCTTTTCGATATAAGTAATAAATAAATTTCTCAGTATCAGTTTGATTATTTGCCTGATATTGGCTTAATGTTTGATTTAGATTTTCATTAAGCCGAATAATAAACAGTGAGTTAAAATCATTTAATCTTATTTCGCCGAGATTCAGAGTGAGTGTTTTCAGGTAGATAGTTTGATTAACAACATATTGGCTAAAGTATGAATCAAAGAGTTCTTTTATACTGGATTGATTAAGCAGGGAGTTATGCAATATTTTTTTAGCGGCCTGTGTGTTATTAATATCAATAGTAATAATAATCCGATTTAACAGATTTGGCTCTGTGATCATGTTTATATTTCCTTTTTTATTGATAAATGTGATGATTAATTTTAATATTTAATAATGACTTTAATACGTTGATTTTCAGTGGAGAGCGTTATTATTATACTGCTATTACTGGCTCGTAAGATTCCTTTATTGATGAAGCAGAAGGTTTTTTCCCTAGTGTTAATGTTTCTAGAATTTCATATGCATGATCACCTAAAGGAGCGCCGTTATTCTGCCAGGCTTTATAAGTACTGGCAAATTCTTTGAATTCTTCCGATGATAGCCAATGAATAACGAGTGAGATATGCGCGGGTAATTCAGATAAAATCTCCGTTTTTACCCAAGACTCTAATTTATAGAGATCGACTTTACCACTGCCAATTAATTCTCGATTCAATACTACGCTGACAACAAATGAAAAGTGGTCAGTTTGAGCATATTTTTCACCAGAGAAATGCCAGTGATAGTTCGATGTGTTGTTTTCTAACGGAAAGTTATTTTCTAAGTCTGGGTTTTTCCTGAGTAATATTTGTCTATTAATACGATCGAGTTTCGCTACGCGTGTTTTAAATTGATAATTGGGGTTAGCTTGCAATATAAGTTCGTCATTCTCTGTGATTATATCAGGAGAAAACCCATCATTTTGGTCGTTGATGGTAATCCAGCACTCATTTTCTTTTGTAGACTCTGTATCAACATAAATCAGTTCATATGTACGTTCATTCCAATATCCATACTCATTATCTTTTCGATGAGAGCAGGAATAATAGGCGGCTTCTTGTTTTGGTGGAAAATTATTTTTTGATGTTGCGTCTTTTCTAATTAGAATCTTTTTATTGTCGTAATCAAGCTGTACAACCTGGGTTTTAAGCGCATAATCAGACTGAATTTTTAGCGTGATTTCATCATTCTCTCCGATCATGGCAGGGAAAGCGCTTTGACTGTGAATGGTAATCCATTGTTCACTTTCCGCTTTTTCTCTTTGTTCTTCATTGGCATAAACCAATTGATAATCCATATCTTCCATCCATATTAGGCTATTGTGCCAGCTCAGATTATCAGTTTGTTTAAACGCGTTTTGCACTTTGTCCAGGTTGTCTCTTAGATCGCGACTATTATTGATGTTAATGGTGAATGTATCTCCTGTCACTTCAGTGATCATTAGGTTTAGCAATGTGAATTCATTATAGCCTTCACTAAATTTTAGGTTAATAACCTGACCTTGAAGTAACCGACCTGATGAATCTTTCTGGGTGATTTTTAATTTATCATCATCAATTTCCAGAGAATCAGGTTGTTGCTCAATATTGAATTTTGTATCGGGTTTTACCGGTAATAGCCTGCGGTGTTCAATGAGATAGAAAGGAAGGTGAGCTAAGTTAGGTTCTTCTTTGAAACATTCTCCTCCCAAACCCAATCGGGCCGCGATACGTTTTTGCAACGCTGATACTTTATCAATGCGAATATTGTTACGTTGATAAGTCAGTTTTGGCTGTTGAGCCAGATATTCGCGCTGAGTAGATAGAAAATCTTTTTTAGTCTGAGGTTCTGTTAATGATGATTGTGGTGGGTCTGGCGATAGTCGAGGGATTGCACATTGGGCCCCAAAATATCTTAATAAATAATCTAGAATAACGAGTTCCTTATCATAGTCATTGGCATGATTATCGATTTTCGTAGCATTATTGTTTAATTTAGATGCTATGTCTTTATGAACATATTGACCGACCGTATTTTCTTTAAAAGGCCATTGGATACCATGTACAGTATTTCCCCGTTGTTTAAACGCTAATAGTTTTGGCAATAAAGCGAGTTCAGCACAGCGATTAGCTAGCATTTGTTCAAAAGGTAGCATGAATTGATGTAATTGTAGCTGTTGTTGGGTATTAGTTTGTAATCCATAGCAGGCGGGTAATTTATTGCTTATCGGATAGTAATCCAGGACTTTGCGATGTTTACCCCATTTCAATAATTCTGGTTGTGTATTAATCAGTGGTTCTGTAATGATGTTTTTTTCTATCTGTTGTTGAGTAATAGCAATTTTAACGCCTCCTTTTGCCGTGATGGTGAGTGGGCTTGTTGGTGAGGTAATTAATTCTAATGGGCTATCTCCCCATAGTTTTGGGTAATATCCCTGCGCGATTTTCCAGGACCAATTATCATGTGGTAACTTAGAAATTTTTTCATCGGGTTTATCCAATGTAAATTGGGTAATATGTTTCACTCCTTTGATTGCCAGTAATTGATTAACCAGAGGACTGAGATTTAATACGGTAGGGTGAGTATAATCTTTAGTCTTAGGTAATTTTGGTATCCAGCCGTGGTGTAAGTAAGGACCTTCAAATATTTGTTCCTGACTGTAACCCAGTTCTTTCATAGCTTGAGTGGTGTAACGTAATGGTTTTTCAAGTACCATTTGTTCGGCCATCATATAAACTTTCGCAAATATATCAGCGATATCTTTAGCATCATCATCCAGTTGAATATCAATTCTCAATGGCAGTTCAATGGGGTCTAGCCAAATGATTTTACTGACTGATTCTCCTAAATTTCGGTTATCTTTTAGAAAAATGTTGAGTCTTTCTTCTGCCAGGCTGTTATCAAGCTGGGTTTTTCGACTGGGAAGTAAATAAAGCCAATAGTTTCCTCTCAGCGTTAACTGTAATTGGTCGCTGTATCGGTTTCGGGTAAAACTGTATTCACGTTTTTCTTTATCATACCAATATGAATAACGTTGATTTTCTGGTTCACGAATGAGCTGGGCATCATTAAAGAAAAAATAGCCTTCAACGGTGTCGTCACTACGCAAGTCTAATAAAGCTCGCCGGTAATCTTCCGCAGTGATTGGGCCACAGGTCAGTATTTGTTGTGGGCCAAATTCTTTGGGAAAAATGCCGTCATCTGTTCGCTCATGCTCTTTAGGAGTAAGCAAATCTCGCAGGGGCAATGCGTGGCGATAGGCTAGATCAGATGCGCCATAACAACAGGCTTCTAATAAGGTGATGCCGGGATCATTTTCACCTGTATTACTCCAGCATTGTCCAGATTGTTGTTCAATAACAGTCTTTGCCTGGGCGAATAAAGAATCAAAGGTAATATCGTCTTTAATGATGGGAAATAGCATATCTCGATTATTCATTTGTTAATTCCTTAATTTGGGGAAGTTTTTATGACCAGACTAAAATCAGGACTTCATCATCGGTGGCTTCTATACTTTCGTTTACAGTAGGCTGACTGCCTTTTTTTAACGTTAAGTTGGTGACCCGTTCAACCAGCGGTGATTGTTGAATCGAGGCTAATAACTGGTAATAGTCAATATGGTTACCTGGTGTTACACCAATAGCCACATTTTCTCCCCACGGCATATATTTTCGACTGAGTTCCTGTTGTAGCTGATGAAGGCCATAATCGAGGTTAATATCCGAGGCAAATATCAGTTCATAGTGGATCAGAACGTTAATATATGTGGGATTTTTAATTTCAATGGTTGTCCAGGGGCTGCTTAATCGATCTAACCATTCAACCATCTCGGTTAATCGGGCTTGGTTTAATACTGGGCGTAGTGAATCATCGTTATCTTTATAGCGGTTGTCGGGGATGATGATTAATTGTCGTTTTTCTGGTGCTGGGATTTTGGTTAATTCACTGACAGAGGGATATTTGACATCGAATAAGCTACTAAAATTCTCTTTTAGTAAAGTGGCAATGTTATTCCAGCTTAGTACTCGGTTACGATGAGAGAGCCGGGCAGGGATCCGAGTCAGGAATGCTTGCTCGGTTTCTTGCGGGCGACCGTTCCAGGATGTCCAGGGTTGAGTGACCTCGTTAATGGCAACGGATGAATTAACCGGTTGTTTAATATTGTCAGCAGCCAATCCGTTGATAAGGTGCGATTGCTCAACAGTTTCGGTATTGATTAACGTGGCGATTGTGGCGTTATATAACAGTCCTCTAATTCTTGGATAATAATCGGGAGGGGTTATCTTTATCTGCTTTTTCTCCTGTGCTATCTGTGCCTTCAGCCAATATCGTCCTGATGGCATTTGAGATGCCTGGTTTGAAGCATCCTGTGGTAATAGGATACTTTGTTCTGCTGATTCGAACAGGTTGTGTGTTTGGTGGTAAGTTGATCTATTTAATAATTCCCAGGTATTTTCTTCACTCAGATAAAACCAAGACAAAGGTAGCTCTTTAAGGCCATTGAGCTGCCAATATAGGGAAAAGGTTTGCTTTGGTGATATATCGGTAAAGCCTAAATAAAATGTATCATGAATTAATGGTGTTCTATTTTCTCCAGCTTTGTCCCAGCCAAAAGGCGTGAGAGGATAAACGGAGAAGTTTCGATGGAAAGCTGTAGCACTGAATTCCACCTGCAATTCACTGAGTTGTGGGGTGTAGGGTGGTTTTTTACCTGTAGGACTTTGCTGGTATTGAGCGTGCATAAAGTCTTGTTCAACGAGTTTTATTTCTATCTTTGTTGACTGATGGTTGTGTGAATAGAAGCGATATCTATCAGGTAAGGTGAAAGTCAGGCTTTTTCCTTGTGGTGCATCGTTTCCATTGAATAATGCCTGGGTTTCGTTTCCAGTCTTTGCCTCTGTTAGTTTGATTTTTTCTCGATACTGAGTAAGTAAATAACCTTCTATTTTAAATACGCTATTATTAGCCGGTTTACTAATATATCCGCCATACCAGGATGAAAAATTTTCTTTGGGCAGGTTAACCCATTGCGGGGTAATTGTGATTGTTGTGTCTGGTGCGTATTCAGATTCAAACCATTCCGGGAAAACTATTTTCGGACTAAAGCTGGAACCCAATGATGGCGATTGGCTAAAAGGGAAAGGAGAGATTGCTGCATTAGACCTGTCAGTGGCAGAGAGTATATGATTGCTATTAATGCATATCTTATAAACCCAAATTAAGAAATCCTGTGTGGATTCTAGTTTTAACAATGGCGTATCGAACGTCATATTATCCAGAGCATTAGGTGGGCTGATGGGATCGTGATTATCATCTGATAATTGCAGCTTAAGACTGGCCGTATCGCTGAGATATTCGACTGACAGTGTTAACCAGTGATTTCCTGAACTGATTTTAGCAGTGATGTTTTCAGGATTACCCTCCAGGTGACCTCCTAAAATTAATGTGATATTGCGTCCTTTCTTAAGGAATGAAAATAAAGATGAAGTAATTAAGTAGCCGTACCGAACTGGAACATCGTGAGATGTTGGGCTAAAAATCTGGATACCGTTTGCGGGTAATTTTATATTATTTGCAAGGCTAAGAGGTGTTGCAGACTTCCAGCCATCATTATCTTTCCGATGCCAATACAGGTCGGTCAGTATTGCTTGGTGCGTTTGTAAAATGTGTGCCTTTACCCAGTATTGTCCCTTCGGCATTTGGGGTGCCTGATTTGACGCATCATGTGGTAATGAAGTACGCCAGATCCCACGATCAAATAGGTTGCGGGTTTGGTCATGTACCTGATTATCCAATGGACTCCAGGTATTTTCTTGATTCAGATAAGACCAGGATAAAGGGAGCTGTTTAATGCCTTCTAATTGCCAGTACAGGGATAAAGTTTGCCCCGGTAATACATCGGTAAAGCCTAAATAAAATGTGTCACTGATTAATGATGGTATTTCTGTGTTTGCTTTGTCCCAACCAAAAGGCGTGAGAGGGTAAACGGAAAATTGTTCGGGTTTAATTTTGGCACTGAACTGAATCTGTAATGTATTAATTTTCGGGGTATAGGGTTGATTTTTGCCAGTAGGATTTTGCCAATATTGAGTATGCATAAAATCCTGTTCGGTTAGTTCTATGCGGATTGATGCAGGCCAGTTATTAGACGATGGGTTGTCTGCAAAAGAATAATCCATGGCAGGTAAGGTAAAAGTCAGGCTTTTTCCTTGTGGTTGTTTGTTTGCACTTTCACTAAATAATGACTGAGCCTCATTAAATTTTTCTCTCTTTTGAGGTGTGATTAAATAAGCCTGCACTTTAAATGCATTATTTTCGGGTGTAGAGCTATACCCTTGATACCACTTTTTAAACCCCTCTTTGGGTAATCCAGTCCATTGAGGAGTAAGAGTAATTTTGGCGCTTTCTGTACCGTACCATTCAGGAGCAATCAAATTAAAACCGGAACCTGGCGACGGTGAGTGCCCAAAGGGAAAACTTGTTGCCTCTGTTTTCTCAATGCCGTTATCAGAGGAATAACGGACATGACTGTTGCCGTTAATGCTAATTTCAATACCCGTAATCTTGGGTAATATAGGCCCCTGAACGGTGCCCAGCTTTAATACGGGGACATCAAACTCCAGATTATCCAGGGCATCAGGGGGGCTGATGGGATCATCGTTGGTTGATAAATCGAGTTTAAGATAGTGGATGCCATTGTCCTCTTCTTTTTTTACTGAGGGTGAAAGCCAGTGATCTCCCGAACTGATTTTAGCAGTTATATGCTTAATATCACTGTTCCAATGACTTGCTAAAGTCAATGTAATGCTGCGTTCACCTGTTGGCATGGCAAATAAAGACGAAGTAATTAAATAACCGGACAAAACTGGAATATCATTAGGCGTTGGACTAAAAAGTCGAATACCGTTTTCAGGTAATTCAATATTATCTGCGTGGTTCAGGAGTATTACAGATTGCCAGCTATCGTTATCTTTTCGACACCAGCGCAGATCGCTCAACTTTCCTTGATTCGCCAATAAATCTGTATTTGATGCATATTGTAATGGGTTCCCCGTGCTGTCTTGCCCAGCATCAAATAAGGTTCCTTTAGGGATAAGATATTCTGTCTTATCTGTATTTAAGGTAATGCCTAAAGCAACGCTATCCGCTTGGGCATTTCTGGGTTTTAGACCTAATAATTCCCGATAATAAAGATCACGATGTCGTGTCGGAAAAGTGTTAAATAAAACTTTGGTGGTTTCCAGGAGTTTTAAAAAAGCGAGTATAAAAGCTTGATGGGCCGGTAAGTTGCCATTCGCTTTATTAACATTCTGGTAAATATCTGCTAATTTTTCAGGGCTATTTTCCTGAATAAAATAGAAACTATCCCAGAATTGTTTTTTCTCTTGATCGAAAGGAATTTTTTTAGTGTATTCTTGTAGCCAGTTTAAAATATCCAGCGTACTTTTTTCATCAAGTTTAAAATCTGTATCGGATACGATAGCGGCGAGTTTATTTTTTAATTCGGTGAGTCCCATGTTATACCACCTGTTATTTGAATATACCTGTTATCTTTCAAGTTGCCTCTTTGTTGGCTGCACTCACCCCGGTCACATAGTTATCTATGCTCCTGGGGATTCGCTCCCTTGCCGTCGCGATGCATCTTGAAATCTATTGGGTATATATTGCTGATAGCTATTGCGGAATAGGAACGTTATTGCAGAGTTATTTATCCGGCATTGATAGCATATTGACTGGCAATAAAACGGCCTTTGCCCATACTGGGTGTTGTGACATCTGGCCCGGTTGACGGATTAATTGCCGGTTGTGATGGGGTAAATCGAGCAGTAAATTGCTGTCCAACAACTATCACCGTGGCAGGGCTGTGGCAAAAGTTGACTTGTTGGCTGGTATCTAATTGAGCAATGGTAACGGTACCTATGCCCGGTATCGGGTGGCTTGGGGTAATGTATTGTGCTTGGAGTTGCACCTTTTTTTCATCACCGACAATAGCTATCTTTTTGCCCTGGATGTGCGCGTGTCCGCTGCCTCTGATGGTCGCAGGTATCAAAATGGTGACCTGACGGTTGCCGAATAATGGCTCGAATAGCAGGCTGTCGCCATCAATAATCAGTTGTTTGCTCATAGGTTCACCTTTGCCTGACCTTCGTTGATCTCAAGAACCCCTTCAAGCTGTTGACTGATTTGGCTGCCTCTCAGGGCATAGGTCACTTGGATGTGTAAAGTATTCGGTGAATCTGTTTTCTGCGTTATCTGAATATCGGTGATTTCAGCACGAGGTTCATAGCGCAGAACTCGTTCTTCAATACGGGTTTGAATCTCCGATAACAATTCATCACTGATATTTTCAAACATATAATCATTCAGACCGCAACCATAATCTTCTCGCATAATCCGTTCACCGGGTTCAGTTAAAAAAAGGATTTTCATACTTTGGCGAACGTTTTCGGCACCTTCGGCCATGGCTATTCCCGTCTCCAGAGAAAATTGTGGCGGAAATTTCCAGCCGCAACCATAAATATTGGTTAATATTTGGCTTGTCATTTCAATACCTCATTACTGTGTTAAGTTAATTTTCGCGCCCTTAATATCAACGCTGGATTTTCCTGTGGCCGACAGCGATTCTTCTGCTTGTATGCTAATTTCCTGGGCCTGAGTGATGAGATTTTTAGTTGAATTGAACGTAATATCTTTATCTTGTTGCAGAGAGACTTTATTTTCTCCGCTATTAAGTGCCACGGTGTTTTCTTTATTATCGAATATTAATGCTTGTTGTTTATCTCCTTGTTTGATCACTAAAGTTTTCACCGGATTTTTTTCACTGGGTTCTAACGGTGGTTTATTTTTCGGATTATGCATGGAGCCTAATATCACCGGGAAGCGCGGATCACATTCAAAGAAGCCGATAATGACTTCATCTCCCGGTTCTGGATAAAAGCAAAATCCGCTTTCATGACTGGCATAAGGTTTACCTAGTCGGGCAAAAAGGACACCTTTGGTCAGGTTTAATGCGGGTATTCTGACCGGGATACGGCCTAGCGATTGGCTGTCTTGCTGGTACTTTTCCACGATACCGATATGCAATTCTTTCACTTGAGGTACCGGCGGTTCTATATCAGGTAACATGCCTAAGGTTAATCGGCTGCGCCAGCCTTGCCGCTGATTAATTATCTGACTGACTCCGGTGATAATTCCCTGACCATCCATCCCCTGACCAAAACCATTTAATGCCAGAACATCTCCCGGTTGATAGCGGTAATTCCCTTCGATTTCAAAACTGCCAGATATATTATGGCTTCGCAGGTTATTCATAATCCCTTGGGCGAGGTGTTTGGCTTGTTCATTATCCAATGGAGAGCTATAAGCCCATTGCCACTCTTTATCCGCCAGTGTTGCGATACTGTCCACGGCCAATTTATGACTGCCAAGCCCACTGCTTTGGGGATTAATTGCTGGAGAAAGTTTTTGTTGCGCAATATCCCAGGCACGTACACTCACCGTTTTAGGGCTGTATTGGTTATTCCATTGGAGATCCGCTTCAAATAGCACAATATCTTGAGCACTGGCATGTCGATGAAGGGTATGCACCGTCGATTGATTCAGGGCCTTAGGGGTTATCAAGGTAACCAATTCATTGCCGGGCAACAGCCAGGTGTTAGTGGCAATCAATCGGCTTTTTAGGAATATCCAGTCATTGCAACGAAATTGCACCATTTGTTCATGAACGGTTTTAAGTTGAGGCGCTTGCTTTACCGTTGTTTGGATACCAGCCTGATTAAACAATTTTCTGAAAATCGCTTCATCACTCTGTTTACTGAATAATTGTGAATGAAAGCTATGGGTTAACTTTTGTAGTGGATGTTTTGCTGTCAGGGTAATGATGCTGTCCTGACCTTTTAGTCCAAGCGCTTGTCGAACGATGCTGCCTTTAAACACCACGGTTTTTTGGATCTGGATGGTAAGTTCATTATTGGGACGGCAATTGACCAGTTCAGACTGAGCCTTAGTGTCAAAAATATGGCTGGCATTACCAGCGATGCCCAGAGTGATGTTGGTTGAAGGGATGCCGTTGATGTGGTGGTTGGTTGTCAGGCTGATTACGGTAAATTGGTTGAGTGTCTTACCATCTATCTTGATGATTACTTTGGGTATTTTCATGTGTCCCTCCGTGCTTGTAAGGTTTGCCCGGGGGTAAAGTCATCAAGATTATCCAGATCGTTTTGCCAGGCCAGAGAGAGATAATCGATACCGCCTGCCAGAGAGGCACCAGCCCCTAAAGCAATCAAGGGTAAGGAGAGCATGTCTGTGACGCTAACCGCAGTGGCCGGTGGCGATTTTAACTGCCGCTCGGTGTCCTGAATCACTAAGCTTTCATCTGCCACTAAAGATAAGGTCGCACTGGCCCGTAAAGGGGTGGCGTCCCGGTCAAACAGGGTATAGTTGACAGCCAGATTGCTGGCCCGGCAGGCGAAATAACCTTTGTTTTCCCAGCGCATTTTTCCCCATTTGATTTTAAGGAAGTGGGGTACTTTGGTGCTGGCATCAACTGCACACAGGGATTTTAAGGTCGCAAGCTGGGTTTCTATTGGTTTGCTATTGCCGGGCATCGATGCATCAAACAACAAAACTAAGGATAATCCGGCGGGTTGGGATAATACATAGCGGCTGCTTTGGCTAGTACGATTAACACTTTCATCCTGTTGGTAGCGGGTTTGGTAATCAAGCTGGATCATATCGGGGTTATACATGGCTTGTAAGCTACCGACAGAAACTTTACCTTCCCGGTCTTTGAAAGCGGTTAGGGTGAGTCTGGATAAACCACGTTCAATTAAGCTCATGATAGCCTCCTGTTTCGCGTAATGTCTCTAATACTTCCCGTTTCACCATGTCAATCAAACGGGCATGATCCAGTTTCTCCTCGGCTAATGTTCGTGGGGTGAGTTGATCACTTGTCGGATCGGTAACTTTAGCCTGAATAATCAGTTCCTTAATTTCTACAGTCATGCTTTCACTCCTAACCAGCGCATATCCTGATAACGTAATTCCAGAGAACTCACCAGTACGGTGTTGCTATTGGCATCAAAGTCGCTGGTGGACCAACGAACGGGTAGCGCGTTACTGACCGTCCAGCTCGCCACAGGTAACGCATTTTCGTTCAGTAGCATAATGACGACATCGGCATATACCGCTTTCTCACCACGCAGCACGCGATCAAACACCAGGGTGAGAGGGGTGATGGTCATAACACCACGCTCCAGCATCAGGCTGCCATGTTGGATTTTCTCGGCCAACCAGACGTTTCTGGCGTTTTCTCCACCCTGACTGTGTTGGGTGGTTTGCAGTTCACGGCTTAAGCCCGATATGCGCTGAAAAGCAATATCAAGTGGGCTGGGAATGTTGTTAAACAGAAAACTGGCGATAAAACGGTGTGATACTGACGGGGTATAGAGATTGTGCATGGTTTTCCCCTGTTTAGATTAACTAGGTACGGTATTGTTACGGATATCAAATGTCAGACTTAACTCAATAAACTCTGCCGGAATTAACAGGGCCAGCCTGATTTTTATGATCATCTTTCCGGCTAAGATATCGGTTTCACTCATTGATTCATTAACACCCAGTAACACCTCAAATGCCTGATCTTCCTGAATGCCGAGTAATCCACCTTTTAACCATAATTGACGTAGCCAGTTGTGGGCCTGACCTTTAAATTTCATCCAGGTGATGGCGTTGTTAGGTTCAAAGACAAAGGCTCGACCGAGTTGGGTTAGATGAGCTTCAATATAGGAAACCAGACGGCGAATTTGGATATAACGCCAGAGGGAACCCGGTGTGTTGTCTAGCGTGCGGCATCCCCAGATTTTAATACCTTTGCCGGGGAAGCTGCGGACCAGATTCAGCGAAGTGCCTTCTTGATTAAACAGGGCTCCGGCTTCAATGAAAGAACGTACCGGGCCGATCACTTTGGCTAAAGCAACATTGGAGGGCGCAGTCCATACGCCTTTCTGGTAGTCGTTACGTTGAATGACGGCAGCGACCGCGGCGGTCGGTGAAAGTACAATATATTGGTCGTCTTTCTGGTAAGTGCTTTTTAGCCTTGGCCAGTATACAGCGCCCCATTGGCGATCAGTGGAAGAGAACTGTTTTAAACATTCAGCTGCTAATATTGGATCGTCCGGGGCATCCAGTAATCCCATGATGCCACGTCGACTTTTGCAAAGATTGAGAACTGATTGCCAGAATTGTAGCCAAAGGCTTTTTTGAGCGCTGAGATCATTAAAACGGGCAATATCAGGCACAACGATTAATGTGATTTCGTTTTCTGCGGAAATGGCTTGTTTCACCCAGTTCCATTGCAGGGCAGTAATCAATGATTGAAAATATTTTGGCTGTTGATTAATCCCCAGTGACAATATATAAGCTTGTTGTCCGCCATTTTCAAAGAAGTGACGTACTGAATAATACGTTAATCCTGATTGACCAAATTCCTGGGTAAAGTCCATCAGGTTATTTAATTTAACAGCCATTTTATTGCTTGAGTCTTTTTCGGTATAGCCAAGAAAAATAGGTACGCCGGTAAATTTATTGTTTGATTTTGGGAATATCGCATTTTCCGTTATTGTGACGCCCGGCTGTTTTATCTCCGTTATCATGATTGTTTCCTCCATTCAATAGACTGGATGGACGCGGTGTTAAACCGCGCCTCAGTACGGTTACTGTGCTACGTTTTGTGAAAACTGAAGGATGATAAATTCAGCCGGGCGCACTGCGGCCATACCGACTTTAACTATCATTTTCCCTTGTTTGATATCCGCGTCGGTCATGGTGATGTCTTTGCCAATTTGCACAAAGTAAGCCTGTTCAGCTTTGTTTCCTGCGAGTCCTCCTTGTTGCCAAAGGGCATAGAGATAGTTATCAATAGCTCGGTGTACTGCTTTCCAGGTGGGTTGGCTGTTAGGTTCAAAAACGGCGAAACTCATGGCATTTTTAATGTCTCGTTCCGCACTGTTAAACAGGCGGCGAACCGGGATATAACGCCAGTTATCACTGTCATCAAGTGTGCGAGCGCCCCAGACGGTAACACCCGTATTCGGAAATTCACGGATCATATTGATAGCTTTACCGGTGTTATAGATACCTTGTAAGTCATCGGTGACTTTAAACGTCGGTTTTACCCCGCCTTGTAATATGACATTTGCCGGGGCTTTCCAGACACCGCGGGTACGATCAACTGAACAGTAGAGGCCGGCAATAGCCGCGCTTGGCGGGATATTGTCCGCCCAATCAGAAGTTAGCCAGGGGTAATAAACGGCGGCAAAAGAGTTTTGGTCATAATTATTTCGGGATGTTCCATCAGACTTTAACTCTTCGGTTGGACCATCCAGAATAGCAAATAAGCCTTTGCCCGGTTGACAAAGTGTGCCCACAGCAGTTTTGATATTTTCTCCGGCAGCAACCAGTAATGTTACATCGTCAAACTTTGGAACTTGTTTTTCCAGGTCTTTGGTTTTTACAAGGTAGCCATATCCGCCACCGTTAATAAAATAAGTGCGCAGGGTGATATCAAGTTTGTCGGTAGGATCGAATTTTTTGTCTGCTTTTCGTGTCAGATATTCTAACCAACTATTAACTCTGATAGGAGTATGAAGTTGATTGTCATCTGCAACGGTAAAAATGGGCACTGCCGTTGCACTTGAGCGAACGGAGAGTGACAGTGAGGCGTCTTCTTCAATATAAACGCCGGGATAAGTTGTTGTTGTTGGCATATTGCCTCCAATTATATTTGTGCGATATTTTGTGAGAATTGCAGGATGGTGAATTTAATTGGACGGGTAGCCGTAGGGCCAAATTCTGAAGATCATTTGTCCGTCTGATATATCAGTCATCATGATGCTTTAAGCTGCCTGAATGGTGACTCGATCGGCAGTCAATTTTATTTCTTGAACCGCAATATCATTGCTGGTGGCATCAAAAGAAGGGGAGGTTAATGACGTTGGGAATGCATTTGCTACGCTCCAGCTCATTAAAATTTCGGTACCGGTTTCGTTGGTTAGGCTAATTGAAACGTCTTTTTTCTCAACCTGATTAAGCTGAATGGAATTAAGCCAGTCGAAAAGTTTAGTGTCACCAGGAAATACCCCTTTACGCAGTGTAATATTGATCAACTGACGTTGACCCGGCATTTTATAATAATTACCAGTGCCATCTTTATACTCGATGACATCATAAGTAATATCCAGTCCTGAAACGTTGTTAAAAGGGATTTGTTCATCACCAACGGAGACAACAAATCGATAAGCTGGTATTGGATAGTCAACTGTGGTTGTAGTCATAATTATTTCCTTTATTTTTTTCATGTTAAAAGTAGACAATAGCTACCGCACTAACCTGATTTGCCCTGGTTACTATAGAAATGTTACTCGGTTAACTTAAGATCACATTGATGATCACGTTGAATTATAGTCAGCTCACATTAATTTCAAATATCAATTATTAATATTTAAAATTATCAATCAATAAAATTATATCGATATAAATTATTTTATAATCACGTTGTTATATTTTTCTATTCAAGAATGAATAAATGGTGTGTTATAAATTTTGATATGTAAATGATGACAATTTTCAGCAAACAGGCTTATTAACAGAAGGTTATGTGTACTTTTTTTATCAGATTTAATATGTCAGGTTATTGGGTTTTAATATTTCCGTTTAATATCCCGGTGAAAGAATCCGAATCAGGCAGGTTGGAAAAATGAAATACAGGTACTGAGTGTGAATCATTCAGTGAGCCGTGACCAGAACGCGCATCATCATCCTGTCAGTTTTACTAAACCTATTGATAAGTCATCACCGTTGCTGGCAATGGCAATCGACGGAAACGAATTGTTAGAAGCCTTTTATGAAATCAAGCTCACAGGTGCAATGGAAAAAATGGGATGGCAAATGGCACCAAAATTAATGCGCCATTGGTTTAATACAAAACCAGCTTACTCTTTTACAGAAAAAATAAAAACAGAATATTTTCGAGGTCGTGCAATAGATATACCAAATGAAAGAGTTAATGATTCCATCATAAAAATGGAGTGGGCGATTAAATATAAACAACCTAAAGACGTGATGTCTGTTTTAATTAATGGTTGGGCTAGTAGCGCGGGCATAGACCAATTAAAACTGCAATTAGAAAAAGAGGGTGGAAAGGAAATATTGGGGTATGAAAAAGATATACGAGAAATAGACACGTTTTCAGCAGTCAATGTTAGGCAATTTGGTTCTAAATTTGATACGGTTGATGACTGGTATGGTGCTATGGGGAATTCTAATATGAAGGTGGCTGTTAAGGGGCATGTGGACAAATTAAACAGTAAAGATGTTTTTGTCACCGAACAAATTGGAATGTACTTAAAAGATACCTATGATTTTGTTGGCGCTAACGAGCCATTGGGAATTTGGAGTAAAGATGGAATATTAGATAAAGTTAGTTCTGTTGATTACGCATCACTTTACGCTACCGGGAGTTGGATGGCCTTATGGATTAAATACAATGGATATGTTCCTGTAATTAATGATAGTTTTAGAAAATGGCAGAAAAAACACAATGAAGGCGGTGATTTTATTGTTTTTTCTGATATTTTATGGATGGAGCCGTTACCACAACATAGAGTTATTCAATTATGAAAACTAAGTGTAATTTTTTTTCAAAAAAAACACTATTGATTTTAGTGTTCATTACTGTATTTATAGCATGGGTATTATTTCCATCAACTTTATTTTTTGGTAATTGGAATAAGGCATTTGAAGTAAAAGATGAAAATGGTCAATATACTGCAGTCGTATATAAAAAATTACCCATATCGCCATACGCAATGTTTAAGTATTTTATTATGGATGATGACTATTTTATTGTTTTGTATAATAAAAACAGATATATCTGGAAGAGCTCTCAATTTACAACAATATCATATGGAGCATTTTCTGCTTCAATTTGGTTTTCCGACCTCAAAGAACGATGCTTTTATATACCCAACAAATGATGGATATGAAAGCATTCATATAAATAAATTAAAATAATTTTTTGTAAATGTTCTGATTTCATATTTATCTCTGTTTAGCCTCTAAGTTCTATACCCAATAGATTTCAAGATGCATCGCGACGGCAAGGGAGCGAATCCCCAGGAGCATAGATAACTATGTGACTGGGGTGAGAGAGTGCAGCCAACAAAGAGGCAACTTGAAAGATAACAGGTATAGAGGCTTTTTATTATTGTGTGATTGTTTACTTTTAAGGACAAACTACAGCGATCACGCTGTAGTTTGATATACAGAAAAATGTTATGAGGAAAGTCAGGCAACAGGGCGAGCGACAATATTGCGGGTTTCCATTCTGACTTCTTCAATACGGACACTGATAATGTCATTTAATCGGTAAACAGCTTCACCTTTGATAAGCACTGTACCGGTTTCTTGACTACATTGCAGTTCATCACGCACGGCATGTAGGAATGGGGCAGGTATGAAAGCAACTGCGCCGTTATCTACCAGACGGACACGTAAACCACCGCGGGTAATATCGATGACTTCTGCGGTAAATTGTTGCTCTGTTCCTGCATGCGGGTGCAGGAAACGAGCATACAACCAATCGCCTACATCGCGTTCAGCCATACGGTTCAACCGACGCCGCTCAGCCAGTTGCAAACAGGTTTCTTCAGCGGGTTTTTCTGCATCCGTTTTTTGGATAATGGCTTTCAGTAAGCGATGGTTAATCATATCGCTGTATTTACGGATTGGTGATGTCCAGGTGGCGTAAGCATCAAAACCAAGGCCGAAATGAGGGCCAGGCTCAGGTTTAATTTCTGCAAAAGTTTGGAAACGACGAATACGGCTATCGAGGAATTGAGTAGGTTGTTTATCTAATTCACGACGTAATTTACAGAAGCCATCCAGTGTCAATAATCCTTCTGCATTTGCATCGATACCATTTTCTTGCAGTAATTCAACTACTTGTTCAATCTGAAGTGGTTCAAAACCCGTATGAACATTGTAGATACCGAAACCAAATTTATCATGTAGTATTTTTGCTGCGCATAGGTTGGCCGTGATCATCGCTTCTTCGACAATACGGTTTGCTGTGCGGCGTTGTTCTACAACGATATCCAGGACATAGCCATTTTCATCAAGGACGAAACGGTAATCAGGGCGATCTTTGAAAATAAGTGCATGCTGATGGCGCCATTGATTACGGCGATCACTCATTTCTTTCAGCAGAGAGATTTGCGTGGCAATGGATTCAGAAGCAGGTTTCCAGTCGCCTTTTTCTTCTAACCAGTCAGAAACTTCGTCGTAAACCAGCTTCGCTTTTGATTCAACCCAGGTAGAGAAAAACGCAATATCATCACCAAGTTGTCCATCTTCGAGAATGGAAACCTGGCAAACCAGTGCCGGACGGCGAAGGTTGGGGCGCAACGAACATAAATTTTCTGACAGATCGCGCGGTAACATTGGGATGTTGAAACCTGGCAGATAGTTGGTGAAAGCTCGTTGGTGGGCGATCTTATCCAGCTCGCTGTCAACAGCAATATAGGCTGTTGGGTCAGCGATAGCGATGCTGAGCTTCAGGCTGCCGTCATCTTGTTTGGCGACATGCAAAGCGTCATCCATATCTTCGGTGGTTGCACTGTCGATAGTGACAAAATCCAGAGAAGTTAAGTCTATGCGCTCAAGCGCACCATCATTCAGCTGGCAATCAGCGGTCATGTCGGGTGCATTGCGTTCCAGATTATGGCGGGTGAGTGTTACCCACCACGGCGCGTAATGATCGTTGCTTTCAGTAATGTAGCCGGTAATCTCTGCATAAAAGCCACGGCTTCCTTTCAATGGATGATGGCGCATTTCAGCAACGGCCCAGTCACCATTCTGAAATGGATGAGTAATATGACTGGCAGGGCGGCAAGAAATAGCCTCTTTTAGCAATGGGTGATCAGGAACAATCCACAGGCGATTGTCATTCTCTTTTTTCTGGATTCGGCCAACGAAGCGATTTAGAAAAGGTTCGACCAGTGATTCTGGTTCGGCGATCTCTCTTTCTTTATCAGTATGAATAGCGGCAGTAATCCGATCGCCATGCATAACTTTTTTCATGTGTGGAGGAGGAATGAAATAGCTTTTTTGCCCGTCGACTTCCAGAAAGCCGAAACCTTTTTCGGTGCCTTTAACTAAACCTTCTACACGAAGAGTCTGGGAATGAAGTTGCTGTTTTAGCTGCGCAAGCAGCGGGTTGTTTTGAAACATAATATCCGGAGAAAGTTGGAGGTTATTATCAGATAGTTTTAGAACAATAGTTTTACGCGAATTGATGGTGTCGAGCAAGCAACATCTGCAAAATAGCGTAAAACAGCAAGGAAATTGCAATAAAAATTACAATAGTTACTCAGGGTAAATTTTTTCTTTAAATTCGCATAAATCTTCAATAATGCAAGAACCACAACGAGGTTTACGGGCTATACAGGTATAACGCCCATGTAAAATAAGCCAGTGATGGCAATCGACTTTAAATTCAGCCGGAACGACTTGCAGTAATTTATTTTCGACTTCATTGACATTCTTGCCGGGAGCGAAGTGGGTACGATTACAAACTCGAAAGATATGTGTATCGACAGCAATCGTCGGCCAGCCAAAAGCGGTATTTAATACCACATTGGCTGTTTTGCGGCCAACGCCGGGTAATGCTTCTAATGCCGCGCGATCTTCAGGAACTTCGCCAGCATGTTTTTCCAGCAAAATTTGGCAGGTTTTAATGGTGTTTTCCGCTTTCGTGTTATACAGGCCGATGGTTTTTATATATTCTTTCAGCCCATCCACTCCTAGGTTAAGGATTGCCTGAGGAGTGTTGGCGACGGGATAGAGTTTCGCTGTGGCTTTGTTAACACTCACATCGGTAGCCTGAGCTGAAAGCAATACTGAAATAAGCAGTTCAAACGGTGTTGTGAAAACCAACTCAGTCGTTGGTTTTGGGTTGTTATCGCGTAAGCGCGTTAAAATCTCGATACGTTTTTGGGTGTTCATTTAGGTAGTACTCTCCGATCCTTGTGACATAGCCACTGCATTACTTTTTTCTTTTATTACTCTGGTTTTCATTTTTTCATCAATAAGGTATTTCGCTGCTAGCATGAGTCCAAGGCCAATAAAAGCGCCGGGAGGTAGGATTGCTAGCAGGAAAGGGGAATCCATATGAACGATTTCTATCCGTAATACTTTAGCCCAATTGCCCAGCAGTAGATCAGCACCGTCAAATAAGGTTCCATTACCGAGAATTTCTCTCATAGCACCAAGAACAAACAGAGCAAAAGTGGCTCCTAACCCCATGGCCAAGCCATCAATAGCAGAAGGTATGACCGGATTTTTAGCGGCATAGGCTTCAGCACGGCCAATAACAATACAGTTAGTGACAATCAGTGGAATGAAAATCCCTAATGATTCATACAAGCCAAAAGCGTAGGCATTAATTAGCATTTGTACGGTGCTGACAACCGAAGCGATGATCATGACATAGATCGGGATGCGGATTTCATTGGGTACCCAACGGCGCAGGCAGGAAACTGAGATGTTGGTACAGGTCAGGACTAATGTGGTTGCCAGCCCTAAGCCAAGAGCATTGGTTGCTGTGGAAGATACCGCCAGTAGTGGACATAGTCCCAGTAGCTGTACTAGAGCAGAGTTATTTTTCCATAATCCCTGGATAAATAAGTTTTTGGTTTCACTCATGATTTTTCTCCACAGGATGCTAAGGAAGAGAGATGTTCAGGTAGGGTTTGTAAATAGAGTGCGGTCGATTTGACTGAGTTTACCACAGCACGCGGGGTAATCGTGGCTCCGGTAAATTGATCAAACTCACCACCATCTTTTTTCACTGCCCAATCCCGGTCATGATCTGATTTTATAGTTTTCCCGGAGAACGTATTGATCCAGTCTGAAATCCGGGTTTCAATTTTATCGCCTAAGCCAGGGGTTTCGTGATGTTCTGTCACGCGTACACCTAACACTTTTCCTGAGAAATCTGCCCCAACCAATAACTGAATGGCGCCTGAATAGCCATCCGGTGCTGTACTTTCCAGTGCGGCAGCGACGGGTTGACCATTTTTGCGGGCCAGATAGAGACGATGAGGTGACTTATTTCCCAGAGCATCAGCACTTACCAGATAGCATTCGTTTTGTATATCGTTGTCATACAACTCTGGAGGGATGACCTGATCAAGTAGTGACTTGTGCTGTAATGCGGTTTGCTCTGCGATAGTATTTTGAGTTAATGAGTTCACTACCGCTGTTAGTCCGGTGGTAAATGCAGCAAATATAGCTAGCGTGATGCCGTGACGTCGCATTGTTTCTAACATAACGGCTCCTTATTTATGCCCGTAAGCGCGGGGTTGGGTGTAATGGTCAATGAGTGGCACGGTGATATTTGCTAGCAAGACGGCAAATGCGATAGCGTCGGGATAACCACCATAAACGCGGATGATCCAAACTAGCAAGCCAATAATGGCGCCAAAAATGAGACGGCCTTTGGGGGTCGTAGATGCACTCACTGGATCAGTAGCAATAAAGAATGCGCCCAACATGGTTGCGCCTGAAAGCAATTGCAGTAATGGCGGGGAGTAACGGGTTGGATCAATCAGCCAGCTTACGAGTGCACAGAGACCTAATGTCAGGATGAATGCCACAGGAATTTGCCAACTGATAATCTTTCTGTTTAGCAGAATAAGCCCGCCGACAAGATAAGCAATGTTGATCCATTGCCAGCCAATACCTGCCAGAGATCCTTGTAATATAGGTTGGTGAAGAACATCGTCGATATTGTGAGTCAATAAACCGGTTTTGAAGCTATCAAGGGGTGTGGCTTGACTTATTCCGTCGAAACCCAGCTGTAACTGTTGTAATGTCGCTCCATCGGGAGTGTGGCCGGTGAAGATCACCATCAGGCTGTCTAGTGGTGTAATTTGAGTTGTCAGCAAGTCCATGGGTGGCAACCAACTGGTCATTTGGACAGGAAAAGAGATAAGAAGCACCACATAGCCTACCATTGCTGGGTTGAACGGGTTTTGTCCAAGACCGCCATATAGATGTTTGGCAATAATTACCGCAAAAACTGTTCCCAATACAATCAGCCACCAGGGAGCCAGCGGCGGAAGGCTGATCCCTAGAAGTAAGCCTGTCAACAGCGCAGAATTATCTTTCAAACGCGTCATAATTGCTTGTTTACGTAGAGACAGGGCAAGTGATTCTGCAAGCAGGGCAGTAATCACGGCAAGCAGAAGCTGGAACAATGTCCCGTAACTAAAGAAGTAAGTTTGTACAGCGATACCGGGGATCGCTGCCAGCACGACCCACAGCATAATGCGGCTGGTGCTTTGCTGGTTGTGTGTAAAAGGCGAACTTGCGACTTTTAACTTTTTATTGTCAGTATGAACGGGTCTGAATTTCATTTATAACGATCACTATTCTGTTGAAATTTTCTGTTGTTCCTGGGCCGCTTTCTTAGCTTTAACTCTGGCAATAGCGGCAGCAACAGCGGCTTTGCGCGGATCAGTTTCCTCGGTTGGTAAAGCATTTGCTGGCGTTTCCGTTGCCTGCTGAGTTTGAGCCGCTTTTTTGGCTTTAACTCTGGCAATAGCGGCAGCCACCGCATCTTTACGGGGATCTGGCTTTTCACCGGTTGTAGATTCTGAGCCTGCTATTTCAGGTGACGTTGTCACCTCTTGACTCTGAGCCGCTTTCTTAGCTTTCGCTCTGGCAATTGCGGCGGCTAATGCAGCTTTACGTGGATCCTCTGATTCTGTTTGTTCAGATGTAACAGTATGAATATTTTCAGCCGCTTGTTTTTCCGCTTGGCGAGCGCGAAGTTGTTCTTTTCTTGCTTGTCGGGCAGCGATTACTGCTGAATTATCTGGCACTTGTCCCGGTTCTATGGTCACAATTTTGCCGGCGTTAACCTGCTTTTCTTTCACACGAGAGAGCGCAGCTTGTACAGTATTTTGGTCTTTATTATCGACCTGAACAGCCGCTTTTTTGTGCCTTTCTTCACGAGCCTGTTTTTCCCGTTCCATACGAGCTTGTTTAGCTTCAAAACGAATTTTAGCTTCTGTTGAACGGCGGTTTTCCTGGTCCAATGCCTTAATTTCAGCTTTTTCCTGGCGATAGTATTGCACCAGAGGGATGTTGCTTGGACAAACATAAGCACAGGCGCCACATTCAATACAGTCGAATAAGTTGTAATCGCGAGCTTTTTCATGCTCTTGGCCACGGCTGAACCAGTAAAGTTGTTGTGGCAATAAACTAGCGGGACAAGCTTCCACACATAATCCACAACGGATACACGCTTCTTCCGCAGTATTTGAATCCATTTCTTGGTGAGATGGTGCCAGAATACAGTTACTGATTTTAACAACAGGTACGTTCAAGTCAGGCAGCGTGAATCCCATTAGTGGACCACCCATAATGACCATCTGCTCTGATTGGGGCTTAAAGCCGGCTAATTGGAGAAGAAATTGAATGGGAGTTCCGAGTCGTGTCCAGAAATTACCAGGAGAAGTTACAGTGTCACCAGTGACAGTAACCACGCGCTGAATCAAAGGTTCGCCATCAATAATGGCTCGTTTAATCGCAACTACTGTGCCGACGTTCTGCATCAGAACACCAATAGCGGAAGAACGGCCACCGGATGGCACTTCTTTACCGGTCAAGATCTTGGTCAATTGTTTAGCACCGCCAGAAGGGTATTTGGTTGGGATAACCCGGACAGTGATGGAATTATCGCCCTTTAGTGCGGTTTTAAGTGCGCTTATTGCTTCGGGTTTATTATCCTCGATACCGAACAGTATTTGCTCAGGTTTAAGCAGATGTTCCAGAATACGAATTCCTTCAATCAGTTCGTCTGCATGTTCCTGCATGAGGCGGTCATCAGCGGTAATATAAGGCTCGCATTCTGCGGCATTAATAATCAACGTCTTAATACCAGAACGACCACTTTGAAGTTTGGCGGCGGTAGGAAAACCAGCGCCGCCTAAACCAGCGATACCTGCCCGATGGATTCGATTAAGAATAGTGTCCATGTCAAGGGATTGATAATCGGGGGTCTGAATGCGCTCACACCATTGATCTTCACCATCGGGACGTAGACGAACACACAATTCTTTCAATCCGGATGGATGCGCGGTAATGCAAGGTTCAATAGCGATGATTGTGCCGGATGTTGATGCATGGACTGGCACAATACGACCATAGCCAAATGTCAGAGGCTGGCCTTTCAGCACCTTATCACCTGTTTTAACCAGTAATTCGCCTTCTGCTCCTAAATGTTGTTGTAATGGGATGATTAACTCTTCAGGCAGTGGTGCAATGCGCAATGGTGCTTGACTAGATTGTAGCTTCATTTCTGGTGGATGAATTCCACCGTCGAAATCCCATATTTTGTTTTTGTTAAGTAAATTGAACAAATTAAACATGGTGTTCAGCCTCAATATTTTTAATCGGGATATTTTTAACGGAAACAGCATGAGATGGCTGAACAGGAATATTTTTTACTGGAATAGTTTTCAAATCCCATTTCCAATTGGACGTGGTCGTTGCCACCGGGATCATCGCAATGCAGTCTGTAGGGCAAGGGGCAACGCATAAGTCACAACCGGTACAGAGATCTTCAACGACGGTATGCATAGCACGGGTCGCACCGACGATAGCGTCTACAGGGCATGCCTGAATACATTTGGTACAACCAATACAATTCTCTTCATCAATAAATGCGACTTTACGGACGGGATTTTGTACGCTTTCATCTCCTTCCAGTGGCTGTGGATCGACACCAAGTAACTCTGCGATTTTCAGCATTGCTTGTTCACCGCCGGGAGCACATTTATTAATCATTTCACCGTTGTTAGCCACGGCTTCGGCATAAGGGCGGCAGCCAGGGTAACCACATTGGCCGCACTGACTTTGAGGCAGAATGTTGTCGACTTTTTCAACAATAGGGTCTTCTTCCACTTGAAAACGGCGGGCAGCAAAACCCAGGATTAAACCAAAAATCAACCCTAGTGCACTTAGCGCACCAATAGCAATCCATAACGAAATCATCAGAACTTCACCAAACCACTAAAGCCCATAAAAGCCAGGGACATTAAACCTGCGGTGATAAGACCGATAGATGAGCCCCGGAAGGGAGCTGGAACATCGGCAACAGCCAGGCGTTCACGAATAGCGGCAAACAGTACCATAACCAAAGAGAAACCTGCGGCGGCACCAAATCCATAAATGGCAGATTGTAGAAAATCGTGTGATTGGTTGATATTTAGCAATGCGACACCGAGTACGGCACAGTTAGTCGTAATCAACGGCAGGAAAATACCCAACAATCGGTATAACGTCGGGCTAGTTTTGCGTACAACAAGTTCAGTGAATTGCACTACAACCGCAATGACCAGAATAAAGCTTAGGGTACGCAAATAGATTAAATCCAGTGGTAACAAAATAAACGTATTTACCAGCCATGAGCACACTGAGGCTAGTGTCATAACGAATGTTGTTGCAAATCCCATCCCGATGGCAGTTTCCAGCTTTTTAGAGACGCCCATAAAAGGGCATAAGCCGAGAAATTTCACCAGGACGAAATTGTTAACCAATACGGTTCCAACAAATAAAAGAAAGTAGTCAGTCATTGCTGTGCCTGAAAATGGAATTGTTTACTTTTTATAAAATTATAAACATGCCCTCATCTTACTGAGGGGCAATCTATTATTTATGATAACAACCAAAGAAAGTTGCGGTTATCGATCTTGTGTGAAAGTCATTTTGACCCGATGAGAACGTTTAATGTAGGGGACGAAGATAGCGGCAGCCATTAATGGCCATGCTAATGCACGTAAAGCCATTTGATCAGGGATAGGGGAAAAGGCAAAAGTTTTCAATGCAATTAATACGGTAACAATAAGCCAAATAATAAAAGTCTGAGGGAATCTTTTTGACCGAATGAAAAGCAGTTTTAGTACCCATAGGGTGAAGCACCACATTGCCGCAGTAATGGCGACGGAAAGAAACCACATTAGAGTAAATTGATTACTTCCAACACCTAATATATTGTTTTGACTAAATAAAGTCATAATATATAAGGCTAACATGACACTAGCGCTGAGAAATGTCATGATCAAATAAGCCGCTGGAGCCAGAATCCAGCCATTAATTCTGTGGTAGTCAGGGGTTTGATACATAAATCATTCCATTTGAAGCTATGCGAAGGAAGAATAATAGGCGATTCTCTTGGGTTAGGAAATAGATTGATTGAAAGATCTTCGATGGCTGGATGCAGAGATAATTTGTGAAACAGCTGTCGATGGTGATATTTTTTACTGATATAACATTGCAGTTATTATTAAAGATAAATTTGAGGGGCTGTCATGAGTGATTTGTTAAAGGTTGGGGTGGTAGGCTATGGCTATGCCAGCAAAACGTTCCATGCACCATTAATTGCCGGGACTTCCGGTATGGAATTGGCAGCAATTTCCAGTAGTGATGCAGAGAAAGTGAAATCAGATTGGCCAAATATTCCGGTGGTATCCCGCCCTGAAGATCTTTTCAATGATCCTGACATTGATTTAATCATTATTCCGACACCTAATGATACGCATTACCCTCTGGCTCAGAAGGCACTGGCGGCGGGTAAACATGTTGTAGTGGATAAACCATTCACTATTACAGTTGAACAAGCTGAATCTTTAAAGAAGCAAGCTGAAGAAGCTGGGTTACTCCTTTCCATATTTCATAACCGCCGTTGGGATTCCGGTTTTCTGACCATAAAATCTTTGATTAAAGAAAATCGTCTGGGGAAATTGAGGTATTTCGAATCCCATTTTGATCGTTATCGTCCGGTTATACGCCAAAGATGGCGTGAAGCGGCGGGAGAAGGCAGTGGTATTTGGTATGATTTAGGTCCTCATTTACTTGATCAGGCGGTTCAACTATTTGGTAAACCGCAATTCATTACGGCTGATTTGGGTATGATCCGTCCACAAGCCGAAGCAGTGGATTATTTCCATGTATTGCTGAATTATCCTGATATTAAAGTGGTTCTTCATGCAACAACGTTGGCTGCGGCTGAATCTGCTGTATATACGCTGCATGGTATGGAAGGCAGTTATGTGAAATATGGTCTTGATCCGCAAGAAGAACGATTGAAGGCAGGGGAAAAGCCACTGCATGCTGATTGGGGATATGATATTCGTGATGGGATTGTGACATTGTCACGTGGAGAGGAATTAGTGACCGAACATGTGCCAACTTTGCCCGGTAATTATACTGCTTATTATGCGGCGATCCGTGATGCTATTACGTTAGGTAAACCTAATCCAGTAACGGCAAATGAAGCCATTCAAATTATGAAATTAATTGAAGCAGGTATTCTGTCTGCAAAACAACAAAGTTCAGTGGCAGTTTAATCATGACTTTTATTGATTAGTCCGGTTTACCGGGCTAATTATTTGATTTGCAAAGCAAGGAAAATAATTCATGACTTGGTGGCAAAGATTAAGAGTAGATCCTTTTTTGGTGGTATTAGTGACGGTGGTCGTCATTGCAACATTCTTTCCTTGCGAGGGTGAGATTAAAGTTTGGTTTCAACGGTTAACTACAGCGGCGATTGCTCTGCTGTTCTTTATGCATGGCGCTAAATTATCTCGTCAAGCCATTATTGCGGGTATGGGGCATTGGCGGCTTCATTTGGTGGTTTTTCTCAGCACTTTTGTTTTGTTTCCCATTGTAGGATTAGGGCTGAATTTATTAGTGCCTGAAATAATGACATCAACGGTTTATTGGGGATTTCTTTATCTTTGCGCATTACCGGCTACGGTTCAGTCAGCTATTGCTTTTACTTCTGTTGCTGGTGGTAATGTTGCTGCTGCCATTTGTAGCGCTTCGGCATCCAGTATTTTGGGGGTGTTTTTATCGCCAATACTCGTCGGACTCATGATCCATACGCAGGGAGAAGGCAGTTCTGATACGCTGGAAGCAATAAAATCCATTGTCCTTCAATTGATGGTTCCCTTTATTATCGGACACTTGTCACGGCCATTGGTTGCACGCTGGGTAGAGCGGCATAAAAAACTGGTTAATATGACTGACCGATCATCCATTCTTTTGGTGGTTTATGTGGCTTTCAGTGAGGCAGTTGTAGAAGGTATTTGGCATAAGATTGACGGTTATTCACTCCTGATGATTGGTGTTGTTTGTTGTATTTTATTGGCGATTGTGCTGATTATTAATACTTATACCGCTCGCTGGTTGGGTTTTAGTAAAGAAGATGAAATTACCATTGTCTTTTGTGGCTCGAAAAAGAGCTTGGCTAATGGTGTGCCAATGGCGAATGTTTTATTTCCGGCTGCGACAGTTGGCGTGATGTTATTGCCATTGATGATTTTTCATCAAATTCAATTGATGGTGTGCGCGGTATTAGCGCAACGTTATGCTCGGAGGTTAAGGCGGGAATAGATATGTAAATGGTTGGAAAACACTTTCATTAGATCGAAGGAATGCATCAGTTTTACAGCTGTGTAAAATATGCAAATAACACAAAGATGTGATATATATCACTACAAAATACAACAGGACCTGGCTCACATCAAATTACAGATAATTATGGTGCTGGTACAGATCGCATTAGGTTTAAAAGTTATTCTACAGGCCAAGTTATTAGGATTACCTACAACGGCTAAAGTTGAGCCTATGGTTTACCTTTTTTCAGGATGAATAAAACATAAAAGGTAACAACCATAGGCTTTTTATTAATTAAGATTTTTAAGAATTTCATCTGATAATTTCTTCGATTCAACTGCTTGATAAAACCCCTTTTCTGGAGAAAACGTAGAAACAATTCTTGTTTTTATCACTGGTTTACCGTCAAAATAAATGAACATCTCTTTCCCTAAGTTTTTTTCTAAAAAAAGTTTGAACTTATCATTACAATTCAATCCTTTTTTAACCTTAATAAAAACGTTATTGGAATTCACAGATAACTGATCACCAGTTTCTCTTGCAGAAAGAGCTTGTTCTATACATGGCTTAGATAAATGGAATGTTTCATTACCTGCTATATAATCAAGAGAAAGTGGTTTTTTCTGTGAAACACACCCTGTAAGACCAAGAATAGTAGATAGTATAAGAATTAACTTATTAGTCATAGCAGCTTGTCCTCATCTTTGACATTAGTATTCTCAATTATAGTTACCAAAATAAGTTCTTTTTTGATCCTGTCATATTGGATGGTTGCATAGAGCCCCACTTAAAACTCAAGCAGGGCCGTTAATAGTATATTACTACCAATCACCAAGTAATAATAACATTTTGTCTTATAGAAAAACTCTTACATCTTATTTGGTCTATTCCCGCTCCTCCTCCATATGAATAAAGGAGCATATGTTGACATATGTACGGCTTGGCATATACTATACATATGCTAACTTATTAAGTTAATGGAGTAAAGTACATTATGAGAACAAGAACAGTTTCAGTGTTTAAAAATGGTAATAACCGAGCCATCCGTTTACCGAAAGATCTTGATTTTGATGGAGTGAACGAATTAGAGATTATCCGTGATGGTGATAGCATCATCCTACGCCCAGCAAAACCTAATTGGATCTCATTTAAAGAAGAAGAAAAAGCAGATAATGATTTCTTGATTGAACGTAATGATGTTATTGAAGATGATGGACGGGTTATTCTGTGAAAAAAGTCTACATGCTTGATACAAATATTTGCTCTTTCATTATGAGAGAACAACCTTTATATCTGCTTGAAAAACTTCAAGCGTGTGTAATGAAACGCCATACTATTGTGGTTTCAGCCATTACCTATTCAGAAATGCGCTTTGGGGCAATAGGAAGGAAAGCATCACCTAAATATAATGTTTTAGTTGACGCATTTTGTGAACGTCTTGATGCGATTCTACCTTGGGATAAAGAAGCAATAGACGCAACAGTTATGATAAAAAAATGCTTATCTGATGTCGGAATGCCAATAGGTAATAATGATACTGCAATAGCAGGACATGCAATTGCTGTTAATGCAATATTGGTAACAAATAATACCCGTGAATTTTCACGAGTCGAAGGGCTTAAACTCGAAGATTGGATGAAACCCTAATATTACAATTAAATTTTTTAACCTTAATAGATATAAATCTATGATAGGAAATTGTTGTAAATATATATTAATGGAAATTGTTATATTTACAACAATATAATATTGAGTTGCTAAATTTAGAATGAAAATATTTTCATTGATCCAATTAATGTAATTTAATATTTTAGGTGTTTTATTTTCTAGATTTAAAAATTTGATGAGAGCCACATAAATAATCGTTGTATTAGTTTTTTTTCATCTATACTTAACTTAATTTCATTGTGGTACATATTAGAGTATTGTTGAATTAGATCTATATAAATCTACGTCGATATAATGGGGGATTATATGATTTATGTCAAAAATGCTTCAAATAAGCTGGTTCTAGTTGCAATTAATAAATGGGGAAAAAGGGGTGGTACGGGATATTTTAATATTAATCCGGGAACGGTAGAGGGTTGGGATCGTACTGATGGTCGCGGTTTTGTAATGTCAATAATACGGGAAGGTGAAGCGGAGCCAAAGCCATATTTTGTTTTATCAAATAGCAACATTATTATCCATGATAAAGATATTACTGGTTACGGTAGAGATGTTGAGGATAGTGACCATTGGATATATCCTTTAAATTGAATCGGGAGAATAAATTTATCGTTTGTATATTCATTCTGGCATCCAATTTTATTGGATTTAAAAATATTTCCAGCTTCTAAAGAGGGTAATTTTGCTGTCTATTATTCGTGTGGCAGGTGAGTCAACTCAAAAACCATGGAAAACATTGGGTATGAGTCGTGCTAAATAGTGCAAAATCCATAGGGTATAAACTTATGATAAGAAATTGTTGTAAATATATATTAATGGAAATTGTTATATTTACAACAATATAATATTGAGTTGCTAAATTTAGAATGAAAATATTTTCATTGATCCAATTAATGTAATTTAATATTTTAGGTGTTTTATTTTCTAGATTTAAAAATTTGATGAGAGCCACATAAATAATCGTTTTATTAGTTTTTTTTCATCTATACTTAACTTAATTTCATTGTGGTACATATTGGGATATTGTTGAATTAGAGCTATATAAATTTACGTCGATATAATGGAGGGGTTAATATGATTTATGCCAAAAATGTTTCAGATAAGGTGGTTAAAGTTGCAATTAGTAAATGGAGTAGTGAAGAAGCTGATGACGACTATATTGAGATTGGTCCTGGAGAGGTGGTTCAGTGGGCCAGATCAGATGAACGCGGTTTTCTAATGTCAGTAATATGGGGGGATAATAAACCCGTGTTGTATTCAATGAGATTAGATGGCTACATAATTATTTATAGTAGCTCTGTTGAAAATAACGGCAGAGGGATATCTCCTTTATATTCTTTACCATCTGTCTAAATACAGGCTAAAAATCATTATAAATATTTATAATAATGTAAATGTTTACTTTGGTAAAATGAGTAAGATTTTATAATTTAGATGTTTTTATTTTTTGATCTAAAATTTAGATGCTGGTCGACTGAAATAGTTTTTGTATTGTACCAGTTTTATTAATTTATTGTGTTGTATATAATTGAATTAAATGTAAGTCCATATTGTTGATATAATGGGGAATTATATGATTTATATTAAAAACCTCTCAAGTGAACCGGTTAAAGTTTCGGTTAATAAATGTGGGGAGGAGGGTAGAGAAGAATATCTGGATATAGATTGTGAAGATGTGAAGGTGTGGGATCTATCCGATACGCATGGGGAAGGTTTCGTATTTTCAGTCATACAGAGAGGTACCAAAAAATCATATTTTGCTTCGCATAACAGCTTTATTGGTATTTTTGATGATCATGTCAAAGATAGTGGTAATAGTGTTTCTAATCTTATTTCTTCATAAGATAAATAAATAATAATTTGGTGTCTGATTTAATTGAATGTTAGAAATAATTAAATGACTATAATCAGGAATGGGAACTCCATTCCTGATCTGTTTATATTTAAGGTTTGTTACTTTCGTCCGTAATGCTTTTTTCTGGTTCACAGATAAAGAGACTTCCAGCCTCTTTATGATTAATCAGTTGTCTTTAGAGATAGATAACCTGTTGGGGCTTTTCGACCCTGTTGAGGGACCCGGTTACTGAAGTGGACTTCTGGTTTTTTGTTTACATTTTCTGATTTGTCATAAAATTAATATTTAATCGTGATGTGTAGATTAATTTGATTTAGAGTTTATTGTATATAAATATACCAAATAGAGGGAAGGATATTTAAATAAGTTAATACTCATCTTGTTTTGATTATTTTATTTTTCAATGACTCAGAGGGTTTATAAATATGTTCAAGAATGGCGTTGGTGTTCGCCAACAAGTTAAGAAAGAATTTATTTGGGAAGGGCACATGGAGGCGATTGAAAAAGCGTCTAAAGTGGGTAATTTTGCTGTCAGTTTTCGTGCGGCAGGTGAACCAACGCTGAAAGCGCTGGGTAAAGGTGCTGCAGCGAAAGGACACGATATCCTGGAAAAAACAATTAAACCTGGCTCAATTAGAAAAGCTTATTCTGGCGATGAAGCTTCAGATGTCATAAATAAGGTACGGCAAGCATCTATTGAGGGTTATGTCGGTCACTGGGATAAACAAAGTGGTCATCTTAAAGGTGTGTATATGAGTAGTGGCCACGGGTTATCAGATGGATTGGTCAAGAGAAGAATTTATCCAATAGATTTAAATAATCTCGAAGTAAGTCTCTCTTTCTTGAAAGGAAAAGAGAACTGGGCAGCGCTGCCTTTCACTGGTGACTATGATATGCATGACATGATTAGTTTTACGACACAGCCACATTCAGTTCCATCTGCTTCATTAGAAGAAAAGAAAATAATCGATCTGATTAACCGATTTATTGCTCAATCTGATTTAAACCGGCCATTTGATGATATAGAACATAATGTTATCAGACATGGCCCTCAGGTAAGCTATCCTGCCTTTGCTATGGATAAAGAGAGAGAAGAAGTTAAGAAACGTGGTGGAATTGTCAAAGTTGTTGCCGAGCCTGGAGAGTTTCCAGTTGCTATCATCTGTAAAGGAAAATGGATAATAGCCAATGATATTTATGAATTAGAAAAGTTTTACAACAAGGTTGGCGCGAAAATGAAAGTGAGTTGGAAACCAGGCGCTGGAAACCCAGGTTTTGTTTCTAATCCTGAAAAACCGGGGATGGCTAGATTTAGCCGGAAAAAATAAACATTAGACCCAATCACCCTTTTTACTTATTCGTGAAAAGGGTGATAAGACGTTATGGATTATGACTTTTATTGTAAGCGACATTTAGAGTGTCACTGGATATAGAACCGGTGTTTCATTTTGCTAAATCAGCATAACCTCTAACACCAAATTTTGATTTAGCTGATTTTACAGCATCTAAAATTGCGGCAGCCATGACTTCAGCCGCAAGCATACCAACAATATTCACCGATGAATCCACACCACCTGTTGTCGCGGCGAAAATAGTATCCCCGTCACTCATGGTATGAACGGGGTATATTGTCCTGGCAAGGCCATCATGAGCCATCTGGGCAATTTTTTTCATTTGGCTTTTATTCATATTTGCGTTGCAGCAAATTATACCAATAGTCGTATTTGTTCCCTGAGTGACATGATGATCTTTATAATTTTCTAAAATGTAGGAAATGAGATCGATAAGATGACCATGTTCATCACATGCGCCTGCGATGGTTTTACCATTTTTAGGGTCTCTGATTTCACCAACCGCATTTACAACCACCATGGCGCCTACTGTCAGCCCCCCAGGTAATTTAACAGACGCTGTCCCAAGTCCACCTTTCATGGCTTTGTCAAAACCGGCTATTTTACCTATAGTGGCCCCGGCGCCGGCGCCAATATTTCCCGATGGAAAAGTGTTTGTAGAAGCGTTTTGCGCTGCAATATAGCCCATTCTGGCATCAGGACGAACCGTGGGATCACCAAAATTTAGATCAAAAATTATTGTGGCAGGAACGATAGGGACGACAGCGACACCGACATCAAGACCTTTTTTTCTTTCTTCAAGATAACGCATGACGCCAGAGGCGGAATCCAACCCAAAAGCACTACCACCACTTAGCACTACTGCGTTGATTTTTTGAACGGTATTAATGGGATCTAAAAGCTCAGTCTCCCTTGTCCCTGGAGCAGAACCCCTGACATCAACACCACAAACAGCGCTGTCGTTGAAAATAATTACGCTGCAACCAGTTTGTTTCAACTCATCTTCAGCATGCCCAACTTTGATACCTGGTACATCCAGGATTGTTCCATTTGTTTTACACATAGATGCCCACACCTTAATCTTCAACGTAATTTATTATGTATTTTAATGATTAAATAGATGGATCATAACAAAGGCGACTAAACAAACTGTGACTTTTAGCAGGAATTCGTTATTGCTCAGCGATTGCTGGGGCTTTCTTCTCTGTGTCTTGCTTCGAGTCCTTCTTGAAGGGGGAACTCTGCTGCTAGCGTTTCAAGACTAACAGGCGATAGTGGGATGCGAGGAGAAGGGATTGCCCAATGTTTGATATCGTGGAGAATAGCTGAGCAGATTTTTCCCTGACAAGCTCCCATACCGCACCGTGTCGTCATTTTTGCTCTATTCCAATCCTGAAATGCTTCAAGCTCTTTTAAACGTACATCTTCACAACGGCAGATCAATGTATCGGGTGGAAGAGACTGAGTGATCTCTTCATTCAATTTAAATGTTTGTGTTATCGCTGCGGCGAAACGCCGCCATTTTATTCGTTCCTGCTGCCATTTTTCAGCCAGTGCATATTCACCACTTGCGGTAAATCCGGCCATAAATCCTTCGCAAAGGGCAAGTTCGCTACCACCAATACCTGTACATTCTCCAGCTGCATATACACCGGGTATAGTTGTCTGTTGCCACGCATCTACCTGAATATTTCCTTGTTCATCCAGCAAGCAACCAAATAGTTGCGCTAATTCCGTATTGGGTCTTAAACCAAAACCACAAGCCAGACGTGTACAGGATAATTTTTGTTTCCGTCCTTTATTGCTGATATATACGCCAGTTAACTTGCCTGCTATGGAGGTTTCCACGTCCAGCACCCTGCTGTTTTTGAAATAATTTTTAAGTGGCATGAGCGTGATGGCTTGACGCAACTTTTCTGGCCAATGGGTTAAGCGTAAGCCAAATAACAATAAGCGGTGCAAAGGCACTTGTTCAATGATACCGACTATGTTCCCTCCTGCTTTGTTAACCGTCTCTGCAACTGCAAGCAAAAGCGGGCCGCTACCGGCAATAACAACACGTTCATTAGTCATAGGTAGACCATTTTTTATCAGTGCTTGCAATCCTCCGGCGCTTGTGACACCCGGTAATGTCCATCCAGGAAAAGGAAGTAATTTTTCTTTGGCTCCGGTGCAAAGAATAATGCGTTGGTAGTGAATAATTCGGTACTGATTTGCTGTTGCAGCAATGACACATTGGTTGTCTACCGCAATCACTTTACAGCTTGGCAAGTAGGTCAATGTGTCTTCTGATAGCACTGATAGGTAGTGTTTCGCTATGGGGGGCAATGTATGAAATGGCCCCTGACGCCAAATTTGTCCACCTGCTCTGGGATTGTCGTCAAGCAGGATAACGGTTTGCTGCCCTTGTACCGCGGCTTGTGCGCTGGCTAATCCAGCAGGCCCGGCGCCAACAACCAGTACATCACAGTGCAATATTGTAGAAGAAGATGTTGCCATGTTCAGATCCTCTCAACTTTCATACCCATTTCACACATTGTTTGGCACGCTAAATGGCGGCGACCGTTAATCATCAGACGACATTCCTGACAGATCCCCATGCCACAAAAAGGCACTCTCAATTGATGTGATACAGACATACGGCAATGTTCATCGCCGGTATAAGCTAGCGCTGCCGCAACAGTAATCTCCGCGGGAACTGTGATCGGTTCGCCATCAATAAACAAGGTAATAAGAGGTGATTTCTTGAGTATCATGGCAATCTCTTTAAACAACCCGTGCTACTGTTTGACGGGTTATAGAAGTAAAACGTGCAGGTTGGTAAGGCGATGGATCAATCTCTGTTTTTCTGTTCAGCATCAATGCAGAGATGATTTTGGCACTGCCCGGGGCTGTCGTCACACCTAATCCTTCATGGCCTACAGCCAGCCATAGCCATTCATGATCAGGATGTGGTCCCAATAGCGGCAATCCGTCTGGAGTCGCAGCACGAACACCAGACCAGCAACGTAAGATATTCATCTGACCAAGCTGGGGTAGAAAATAAAGTGCACGCTGGAGCATAGAACGGAGTAGGGCGAGATCAATCGTGGGTTTCTCGTTATGTAACTGGCGTGAAGATCCAATTAAGAGCTGACCAGTTGGGCGAGCTTGAACGTTAAAAGCCGTTGAGGTGCCATCAGCATGTGCACTGGCGCTATACCCTAATTCCACCAATTGGTGGGTGATGCAGGTAGGGTAACGGTCTGTAATTGCCAGTTGTCCTTTTTTAGGGAAAATAGGTAATTCAGGTAGCAAATGTGTACTCCACAACCCATTTGCCAACAATATTCTTGGAGCACAATATTTTTTTCCATTACTCAGTACAACAGCCTGTGATTCTAAGGTATGTACTTGCCCCTTAATGAATTGAATCTTTTCATTACAGGCAGCAAGAAACCAGTGTACGACATTCGGTGCATAGACAATTCCATCCCCAGGAACACATAAACCACCCACTATTCCAGCTTTCACCATAGGTTCTATTTGATGAATCTGTGTTGCTGTCATCGGAATACTTTCAATGCCATAGCGGGCAAGGCGTGCGCTTTTCTCCTCAGCAAGGGCCATTTCGTCCTCTTCATCGGCCAGCCAAAGCGTACCGCATCCACGCCATGCACAATTTTCTGGCATATGAGGGGTGAATGTTCGCCATATATCTAATGAATAACAACTTAATGCCAATTCAGCAGGGCTATCGTCCATACACACGAGATGCCCCATTCCTGCCTGTGTTGCCGCTCCCTTACCACCATCATCAATTACAGCAACGCTCAAACCCTCTTGTACTAACTGATAAGCACATGCGGTTCCAACGATACCCGCGCCAACGATAATGACATCCGATATTTGAGGTGAGGTCATAGGCTAATCCCCCAAACATAGGGATCGTTCTTAGCGATGATTAATCTATTATCACCGTAAACATGTGCTGTTCCCCGGATCACGGGGGCAATTTTCTGACCAATCCATTGATATTGGGCTTCAAAAACACTACCAATAATGCTGGATTGTCGCCAAATCTCACCAGGCTGCAATTTTCCGTCCGCAGCCAGGCACGCTAATTTAGCGCTGGTTCCAGTACCACAGGGTGAACGGTCATAGGTTTTTCCCGGACATAACACAAAATTGCGGCTATTCGCATTGTTATCAGGAGCAAACAATTCAATATGGTCGATACACCCACCGTTTTCCCCCGTGATCCCGGTTTGCTCCAATGCTTGCCGGACTGCCCAACTGTATTGCGTGAGTTCGTCAATATGGTGGGGCGTTAGCGATTGACCATGTTGGTTAATCAGAAAAAACCAATTTCCTCCCCAGGCAATATCCCCATTAACATCACCCACATCAGGCACATTTACGGTGACATTCTGTCGATAACGATAAGAGGGGACATTATGAACAGACACCTCCCCATTTTCATGGAGCACGGCTTCCACAAAACCAACTGGTGTCTCAATTTTGTACTTGCCAGGTTTCAATCTGCCTAGATGATGGAGCGAAGCAATAAGGCCCATGGTACCATGACCACACATGCCCAAATATCCTGCGTTATTAAAGAAGATAGCACCTATATCGGCTTCTGGTGCAGCCGGTGGACATAAGAGTGCGCCTACCAATACATCATTCCCTTTTGGTTCAAGAATGAGAGCTTTGCGCCAGTGATCAAATTCCGCTTCAAAGCGTTGCCGTTGTTTGGCAACGGTTCCTTTGCCAAGGGATGGAAATCCCTCTATTACCGTGCGTGTGGGTTCTCCACCTGTGTGTGAATCAATGACGTGAACAATTTGATATTCATTTTTCTCTGCCATGAGGCCACCCAATTAGTGCATTTTTACCAGATGGTGGCGTAATATTGAGTTTGTCGCTTGATGAATTTCATACCAAAACGTGCTGAAATCAGCATAATGAGAAAACTATTGAATTATCATAGAGGCATTCTGATAAAATGAAAAATTATAAATAAGCCTTTGAGTTTTATTTGTATTTTTACCAAAAAACAATTTATAAATTACATCTATAATATTATTATCTAAACATAAATAAAATAATTGTTAAAAATCAATTAGATAAGTGATAATGATGTCAGTGACTTTCTGTGATAATTATCACATGAATACAATATATTTATTTTGAACATTGCACATATATTAAATCTGATATTTTATTTAGCCAAGATAAATAACCAAATACAAGGTCAAGGTTAATAATCTTATTTTAGTGATAATAGACTGGAGATATTAATGATGAATATAGTCTATAACAACCTATACCAGAATAATGAAAAAAGTGGTCATGATGTTTGTAATGTTGAGTTTTTATCAACACTGTGCAGTGGGCTTGTTAATCACAAACCTAATAACCTGCAAGATATTCTCAATGCGGTTGCGTTAATTACCCCCTTGCTGAATGCGATTCCCAGTGTGGTTTTCTTTATTAAAGATATTAAAGCACGTTACCTCATTGCCAACCTGACACTGGCTACACGCTGTGGATTTAAATCGATCTCTTCGCTACTCGGTAAAACCTCCTCGGAAGTCTTTCCTGCCCAAATGGGTAACTGTTACACCGAACAAGATTTACGTGTATTACATCAAGGGGTGATTATCCAAAACCAGCTGGAACTCCATTTTTACCATGGGCGTAAAACAGGTTGGTGCATGACATATAAATTGCCATTGTATAATCAGCATAATCAAATTATTGGTATGGCAGGAATTTCTCATGATCTGATGGAAGTTAAGGAAAATCATCCTGTGTACCAAAAACTGGCGATTGTTGATGATTATATTCGTGAACATTTTGATCAAACGATTCGTCTCAAAGAGCTAACTCATTTAACACATCTTTCGATAGCTCAATTGGAACGTTACTGTAAACGTGTCTTTCACCTGACTCCCCGACAAATGATCCACAAAATCAGAATTGAAAAAGCCTCTGAGTTGCTGGCTACAAGATTACCTATCACGGATGTTGCCTTGCAATGTGGTTATACGGATCACAGTGCATTTACCCGGCAATTTAAAGCGTTAACTGGGCTGACTCCCAGTGATTTTCGTCAGTCAATAAGGCTGGAGTAATCGTCACCCGAGAAACTGGCCTTTTTACTTGTTTTGCCTGTCATCAGGAATTATCTGGCCCAATCAAAATTCCTCAGCTTTAAATTTCTCATTCCTATTATGCCAATTTCGTCATCGTTTACTGCGAAAAGTAACAAGCTTCTCTGTGGCATAGGATATAAAACTAATAAGTCACATTTTGTTTACAAAATAAAAACAACGCATATTTTGAATATCAATCAAATAAATCAATGGCAATCAAAGGATAGGGTTATGAGCAAAAAGAAAGTTAACTGGCAGGGGGTTTTTCCGGCAGTAACGACACAATTTAACCCCGATTTTTCCATTAATTTAGACGCGACTCATAAGGTAATGATGAACCTGATTAAAGACGGGGTTTCTGGTTTAGTCGTCAATGGCTCCGTAGGGGAAAATACCTCTTTGTCCATGGAGGAAAAGCGTGCTGTCATTGAGCTTGCGGTGGATGTTGCTGGTGGGAAAGTTCCCGTCCTTTCGGGTATTGCGGAACTGACAACCGATAACGCGTGCAAAATGGTTTCTGAATGCCGCCAGGCAGGTGCAAGTGGGGTGATGATCATGCCACCCCTGATTTATACGCCAACACCAAAAGAAAATAGGGCGTATTTCCGTACAATTGCTGCCTCTACCGATTTGCCCATCATGCTATATAACAATCCACTGCTGTATAAAAATGACATTACGCCGAAAATGCTGATGTCTCTGGCCGATTGTGAAAATATCGTTGCGTTTAAAGATTCATCAGGTAATACACGTCCTTTTAGTGATATTCCCAATGAAACCGGTGATCGCTTTATTCTGTTTGCGGGATTGGATGACGTAGTTTTAGAGTCGGTAGCTGTGGGCGCAGAAGGTTGGATTTCAGGCATGTCGAATGCCTTTCCGCGGGAAGGAGAGACTTTATTCCGCCTGGCTAAACAGCAGCGTTATGAAGAAGCTCGGGAGTTATATCGCTGGTTTATGCCTTTGCTGCATCTGGATTTTCGTCCTGATTTGGTGCAATGCATCAAGCTGTGTGAAGAAATGGTTGGTCGTGGTAGTGCCATTACCCGTCCGCCACGTTTACCACTAGAAGGGGAAATATTGGCTGAAGTCCGCGCTATTGTAGAAAAAGCCCTGGCGAATCGTCCTTTGTTACCTGATGTGGGCCTCTGAATGCCATTTTGGTCTGTCGTGCCTACATTTCCTATACCTTTGGAGAAATCGCTATGTTAGTAACACATTCAGGTATGCAATTTATTGGTGGTCGAAGGCAAGCAGAAGGAGATCGTTGTTTACACAGCCAGCGGGCGGTGGATAACTTACCAATGGGTTATGCGTTTTATCAGGCTACAGTACATGAGGTTAATCTCGCCGCTCAAGCGGCAGCCAATGCCTTTACATGTTATAGCCAAACATCGTTAGAAGAACGTGCCGCTTTTTTAGATAAAATTGCGGATGAAATTGATGCTCTCGGCGATGACTTCATTGCCCTTGTATCAGGAGAAACAGCCCTGCCACCCGCTCGACTTCAGGGCGAACAGTCGAGAACAAGCGGGCAAATGAGGCTATTTGCTACGCTGTTACGCCGTGGTGATGTTCATGCTGCCCGCATTGATACGGCGCAACCTGAGAGAAAGCCACTCGCCAGAGTGGATATTCGCCAATGTCATATTCCCCTTGGTCCTGTTGCGGTTTTCGGCGCTAGTAATTTCCCTTTGGCTTTTTCAACCGCGGGGGGTGATACGGCGTCAGCATTAGCAGCGGGTTGCTCTGTTGTTTTTAAAGCACATAGTGGCCATATGGCTACTGCCGAAGTCATCGCAGAAGCCATTGAACGCGCTATTATTGCCACGCAAATGCCTTCAGGTGTGTTCAATATGATTTATGGCAATAACGTGGGAGCCTCTCTTGTCAAACACCCGATTATTCAGGCCGTTGGTTTTACTGGTTCACTGGCTGGTGGACGGGCGTTATTTGATATGGCCATGCAGCGACCACAACCTATTCCATTTTTTGCTGAAATGTCGAGTATCAATCCGGTCATTGTGCTGCCAAATGCTTTAACACAGCGGGGAAAACAGATCGCTCAAGAACTGGCAAATTCATTCACGCTCGGTTGCGGCCAGTTTTGTACTAAACCGGGAATGATCCTGGGGATTCGTTCACCAGAATTTACTCAGTTTATAGCCCAATTAGCGCTGGAAATCACTCTTCGTCCGGCACAGTCAATGTTAAACCGAGGCACATTACTGAGTTACCAAAGAGGGATTCTTCAACTGGATAATGAACCCTTAATGACACAGTTAGCTGTTGGTGAACATCATGAAAATCAGGCAAGTGCGATGCTGTATCATGCAGATATTGCTTTGTTGTTGAATAAAAATGCCTTGTTGCAAGCAGAGGTTTTTGGTCCAGTTGCTATTGTAATTGAGGCCGTAAACCAACATCAGCTCTTACACGCAATTGACTGTTTGCCGGGGCAGCTTACCGCGACCTTGATTGGTGAACACGATGAATTAGCTAATGCGCACGAGCTTAGTCGAAGATTACAGGACATCGCAGGCAGGGTAATTGTCAACGGTTACCCAACAGGGGTTGAAGTCGGTGATGCTATGGTTCATGGCGGGCCTTACCCGGCGACTTCAGATGCGAGAGGGTCTTCAGTTGGTACACTGGCTATATGGCGTTTTCTGCGTCCGATATGTTTCCAAAACTATCCTGAATTCTTACTTCCCCCCGCTTTGCAAAACTGCAATCCGTTAAATATTCTTCGATTAATTAATGGGGAGATGAGTAGGAAAGCATTATAAATCGGCATTACTTAATTACCATATTACTTAATTACTATCTTGAAGCTCATTATTGCGCCATTGCGAAGTTACCTTAACTTTGGTGTATATCAAATAAAAAACAGAAAAGGGCGAATAATTATGGTCTCATTCGAAGCCGCTTCACTGCCAAAATCTAATTCAGGGCAGGGAAAGTTTAAAAAACAGTTAACACTCACAGATTTAACCTTTATTGGATTAGGGGCTATTTTTGGTTCTGGCTGGTTATTTGCAGTCAGTCATGTGTCTGTTATTGCAGGGCCAGCCGGTATTTTTTCCTGGGTAATTGGCGGTGTTGCTGTATTCTTACTTGGCCTTGTTTATTGCGAACTGGGGGCGGCATTACCGAAATCCGGGGGTATTATCCGTTACCCGGTGTTTTCTCATGGTGAGCTCATGGGGTATTTAATGGGGTCTATCACCTTAATTGCGTTTTCCAGTCTTATCGCTATCGAAGTTGTCGCTGCTCGACAATATGCGGCTGCGTGGTTCCCATTTCTTAGTCAGTCTGGTTCCGGTGATCCGACTCTGGCAGGTTGGCTGGTTCAATTTATTTTATTGGCATTTTTCTTTTACCTTAATTACAACAGCGTGAAAACCTTTGCGAAAGCCAACAATATTATTAGTGTCTTCAAATTCGCTGTTCCGCTGCTGGTTATTATTATCCTTTTTAATTATTTCAATCCAGGTAATCTGCAAGTTCACGGATTTTCTCCTTATGGGGTATCTGGTATTCAAGCTGCGGTTTCAGCTGGTGGCATTATCTTTGCCTATCTTGGCCTTACGCCAATTATTTCTGTCGCCGGTGAAGTGGAAAAACCCCAAAAGACAATCCCGGTTGCCCTTATTTTGTCTATTTTACTGTCGACGGTTATTTATGTTTTATTGCAATTCGCTTTTCTTGGCGGGATACCTCCAGAGTTACTCTTTGGTGGCTGGAAAGAAATTGGACAATATTTCTCACTGCCGTTTCGGGATATAGCGTTAATACTTGGTGCCGGATGGCTTGCTTTTTTGGTGGTATGTGATGCGGTTATCTCACCAAGCGGCACTGGGAATATTTATATGAATGCGACTCCTCGTGTTATTTATGGTTGGGCAAAAAGTGGGACGTTGTTTAATGTGTTTACCCGTATTGATGAAAAATCGGGAATACCTCGTCCTGCACTTTGGTTGACATTTATTCTTGCTATTTTTTGGACATTACCTTTTCCGTCATGGGAAAAACTCATCAGTGTTGTTTCCGCGGCATTAATTCTGAGTTATGCGTTGGCGCCAGTCACTGTTTCTGCTTTACGCCGAAATGCCAAAGATATAAAACGTCCCTTTTATGTTAAATGGTTTGCAATCGTTGGCCCGCTCTCTTTTATTATTTCCGCTTTCATTGTTTATTGGTCTGGTTGGGAAACGGTTTCTTGGTTACTTGGGTTACAGATTGTTTTATTCTTTATCTATTTGTTATGCAAAAATAAAGTTCCCGTAGACAAAGTGAGTTTGCGCCAACAGATAACTTCTTCCTTGTGGTTGATCGGTTTTTACAGTGAGATGGTCATTTTGTCCTATTTAGGCACATTTGGCGGTAAAGGCATTATTCCTGCGCCTTGGGATATCGTTGCAGTAGCAGTGATATCTTTAATTGCTTTCTATTGGGGAACTTTTAGTGCTTTACCCAAAGCGGTTTTACCAATGGAAGATGAGGATTAACTTCCCAATAAATATATCCTTCATCCTTCAAGTTGCTGCTTTGTTGGCTGCGTTCACTTGCCGCCGCACTGCAACTTGAAATCTATTGGGTATAATCATAATCAGGAATGGGAAACCCATTCCTGACTGCTATCTGAATTTAACGGTTTGCTACTTTCTCCCGTAATGCTTGTTTTTCTGCATCACCGATAAAAGCGGTTTCCAGCCCATTTATTTGCGCCTGACGGATTTGGGCGGCGGATAAACCCGCAGCAGGGGCGGCAACTTCATATTCATAGCGAATTTCGATACCTTCAACTGCTGGATCGTCTGTGTTAATGGAAGCAAGAACGCCTTTTTCCAAGAATCTTTTTAGTGGATGGTCCAATAAAGAATTAACGGTGCTGGTTTGAAGGTTTGAGGTTAAACAGGTTTCAATACCGATACGATTTTCAACTAAATAATCGATGAGGGCGGGATCAGTAATCGCTTTTACACCGTGACCAATACGAGTCGCGCCTAATTCACGAATAGCTTGCCAAATACTTTCAGCGCCAGCCGCTTCACCGGCATGGACAGTGATTTGCCAGCCGGTATCACGAGCTTTAATAAAATGAGATTGGAAAAGATGACCTGGGAAACTTAATTCATCACCCGCCAGATCCAGTGCAGTAATATGCTGGTGGTGAGCTAGCAAGCCCGCCAATTCCTGAGAGCAGGCTTTTTCACCAAAAGTTCTGCTTAGAATACCAATCAGGCGAATATCGATGTCGTTATTTTGGCGGGCAGAATGGATACCATCAATAACGGCTTCAACAACCCCTTCAATGGGTAATTGATGTTTCATTGCCATGTAATAAGGGGAAAAACGCAATTCTGCATAATCCAGGCCAGCATTTACAGCATCTTCAACATTCTCAATAGCAACACGACGGCAGGCATCTAAATCAGCCAGTACTGCTACACCCCAATCCAGTTTTTGCAAAAAACTAACGAGATCGGGTTCATTCTCAATAACCTGCACATGAGGAAGGAGTAATTCCAGGTTATTAGCTGGAAGTTGAATATTATGCTGGCGGGCAAGATCTAAAATGGTTGTTGGCCGGATATTGCCGTCAAGATGGCGGTGTAAATCTGTTAATGGAAGCTGTATATCAATCATATTCCGGGTCCTTTTTTATATAAAAAAGCCAGTCAAATTCGTGACTGGCATTTTAGCATAAGAGTTTATGGTTGTTTATTGTTTAGGCTGCGCCGTGCCTTCTGCCGGTATATTTCCACTGTTGTGGGTGTCATCCTCTGGCATTGTTTGCTCTGGTGCTTCGTCATTATCAGAAGGTTCGGATAAACCATACTCAGACATGAATTTAGGTAAGGACATTTTCTCACCGTTCATTTCTACATTACCGTCTGCATAATTAAACTTAATGCTAATCGCGTTATTATCAACAGTGGTGATTCTAAACAATTTCCCTAACTGCTCGAATTGTTTTACCTGTTGCTCTGCGTTTTCTTCAGCTCTGTCTTTATCCATACCATTAACCAACGATGCTTGAGTGGCGAATTCAAGCAACATGGGTTTTGGCAATGTCACATTCAGAGACATATCCTGAATCAAAGTGCGGATAGCTTCCTCTGTTGTCATTGAAGATAAGCTACTTTTATCTTTCGGTAAGTTCTTCAGATTCACTTTGTAATTAATGGTGCTTTCGCCTTTGGTATTTTTCCAGGTTAATGGCTCGATACCAAATTGTGGATTATTTTTCAACAGGATAGGCAGATTAGAAAAAACAGCGTCAATAATCTCTGCGTTTACAGCATCGGGAGAGCGATAGTCAGAAGTGAGAGATTTGACTGAGGCATCATTATATGCTTGGGTAAATTTACGCACGGATTCACCATCCAGACGATCCGCTGTAATAGCAAATGTCCCTGAACCGAAATCAATATTTTTTAGTTTGAAGCCATCTAAACTATACGTAATTTTCCCTTTCAGATTCGTTTCGTCTTCACTGATATTTGAACCCATTTTCAGGCCAGAGAGAACGATATCTTGGTTACCGATATCTTTCAGACTGATTTCCTGAATGTTGATGTTTTGATCACCCACATAGATATCAAATTTGCCCTTTTTATTGGACAGGTTTAAATCAACACCTTTAACAACGAAGTTTTCATCATTTTTGTTGATAGTCAGTTGATCACTCTTTATTGTCAGTGAGATATCTTTCAGCTCGCGGCTGAGATCTGAAGTCAGTTTGGCGCCAGAAAAATTGAATTTAACGCCATCTTTTGCAAAATCGACGGGGATGATATCAACATCAGAAATAACAGAGCCACTATAGCTGACACGAGAATCAACCGTGAACAGGGGTTTTCCTTTCGTGACTTCAAATAATGGTTTTAGAGCTTCATTATTTTCCAATTTGGAATGAACGGAAGCTATGCTAGGAATAAGGACAAATTTCTTTATTTGTGCCAGCGGGAAAGGGCCATGATCAATCACAGATTTAATTTCAATCCCATCACCTGGCTTGATTTCTGCGTTTTTAATACCTGCTTTAACCGTCAGGACAAGACGTACATCAGAACTAAATACGCCACGATGGAAATCTTTACTCTGTAATACCAGACCGGTTTCAGGAAATGCTTTTTCCAGTTCCGCATTTGCGTGGGCAACGGCTTGGCCAATATGTTGCTCGATTTGTTTACCGGTATACCATGAAGCTCCGGTCCAGATTGCACCCAAGGCAACAATAACGCCTACTGCCACTAACGATTTTTTCATAATGGAAATCCATCCTTTTAGTACATAATTTGCAAATAAATATGTACTCTTCTAGTATAAAAATGGCTGTTAACATAGCTTGAAATTTAAGTCGCAGTTAACAGCCTGTGAATAAGTTTTAAACCCGGATTAGCGATTATTGATTAAAAATCCGGGCAGTCAAACCATAACCGTGAATAATCACAATCTTCTCGGCAGCAGATATAAATGCTGATTCACCCGGGGAAATCCTTAATTGGTGTTCGCCAGATTGTATAACTGTTTGACCTTCAATACAAAAAACAATCGATGCTGAATTGTTCTCAAGAGTAATTGGCTGCTGTGATAGAGGATAAATGGAAAATGCAAAATCATTGATGGGAACAGGGTAGTTTTGCGCTGTTTTTTGCTGTTTTGGCAGGGTTAATAATGTGTTTACTGGTTTTGATACAAAATCAAGATTTGCCATTAACTCAGGAATATCCATATGTTTATTGGTTAAACCAGCCCGCAGAACATTATCTGAGTTTGCCATGACTTCAAGCGCAACGCCTTCCAGATAAGCGTGAGGCGTACGGGCACATAAAAACATTGCCTGGCCTGGTTCAAGTTCAATAACGTTTAATAAAAGCGGGGTAAACAGACCATTGTCGTCAGGATAAAACTCTGCCATTTTTTTAATGGTATCCCAGGGTTCTCCGATGCGGCTGTTTAATGCTGATTTTAATACACCAAGAGCCAGTTGTTTTTGTTTGCCGCTCATATTGAGTAATTGGCAAAATAAAAAAGCAAGATTCTGTTCATCCGGTTTTTGGATAAAAAATCGAATCCTGGGATGTGCCGCAGTCACAAACTCCAGTAATTGTACGATTTCGTTTAATGGCCGAAATCCATTGATTGCCCGGAAAGAGGTCAGGGCATAAACCAACTCGGGCTTATGGTTATCATCTTTGTAATTTCTTTCCGCTGAATCCAGTGGAATACCCGCGGCATTCTCTTTAATAAAACCCTCTTCTGCGGATTTTTTATCGGGATGAACCTGAATAGAGAGCGGTTGAGCCGCACACAAAATTTTAAATAAGAAAGGTAAACGGTGAAATTTACCTGCAACCTCTTTCCCCAGATATTTTTCCGGATCACAGGCTATTAATTCATTTAGGGCAACCGGTTTCCCCGTTTCAGGATTGACGACAATTGAACTGCTTTTAGGATGAGCGCCCATCCACAATTCAGCCATTGGCAGATTATCTGGATTTTCAACACCATAAATATCAGTCAGGGCAGTTTGGCTTCCCCATGAATAGTGCTGGATCTGATTTATCATCTTAAACATGGCTGTTACTCTCTTTTTAAAAAAATCAATCTATTTCCTTGCGACTACAATACGATAAACACGACTTGGTCGGCATAATCAGGAACTAATATATGGCATGATAACAGAATGTTATACCCAATAGATTTCAATTTGCAACGCGGCGGCAAGGGAGCGAATCCCCGGGAGCATAGATAACTATGTGACCGGGGTGAGTGAGTGCAGCCAACAAAGAAGCAACTTGAAAGATGACGGGTATAGGCATATTCGATTATTCTGTGTGTTAAGGAGAGATAGTAATGGCAGCCACTCGCATTGAAAAAGACTCAATGGGGCCTATCGAAGTACCTGCTGACCAATTATGGGGAGCGCAAACTCAACGCTCGCTGGAGCATTTTCGCATTTCGCAGGAGAAAATGCCGGTTGCATTGATCCACGCTCTGGCATTAACCAAACAGGCTGCGGCCAGTGTAAATATGGATTTGGGTCTTCTGCCGAAAGAGCGGGGTGAAGCAATTATTGCTGCCGCAAAAGAAGTGCTGGAAGGTAAACATCCAACAGAATTTCCGCTTGCTATCTGGCAGACCGGTTCCGGAACACAAAGTAACATGAATATGAACGAAGTGTTGGCGAACCGTGGTAGCGAGATTCTTGGCGGGGTAAGGGGTAGCGAACGTCTGATCCATCCTAACGATGATGTCAATAAGAGCCAGAGTTCTAACGACGTTTTCCCAACCGCGATGCATGTTGCTGCCGTTATCGCGCTGCGTGAACACCTTATTCCTGAGCTGAAAGTATTACAAAAAACACTGACTGATAAAGCTGAAGCTTACAAGGATATCGTCAAAATTGGGCGTACTCACTTGCAAGATGCGACGCCACTAACACTTGGTCAGGAAATTTCCGGCTGGGCAGCTATGCTGACTCATAACCTGAAACACATTGAAGACAGCATTCCTCATGTTTGTGAATTGGCACTAGGTGGTACAGCGGTAGGTACAGGTTTGAATACGCATCCTGAGTATGCCGTTCGCGTTGCTAAGAAGCTGGCTGAATTAACCAGCCATCCGTTTGTCACTGCACCAAATAAGTTTGAAGCTCTGGCTACCTGTGATGCCCTGGTTCATTCACACGGTGCACTGAAAGGTCTGGCGGCTTCAATGATGAAGATTGCCAACGACGTTCGCTGGCTGGCTTCTGGTCCACGCTGTGGTATTGGTGAAATTTCAATTCCTGAAAACGAACCAGGCAGCTCAATCATGCCAGGTAAAGTTAACCCGACTCAATGCGAAGCGGTCACGATGCTTTGTGCTCAAGTGATGGGTAATGATGTTGCTATCAATATTGGTGGAGCATCTGGCAACTTTGAACTGAACGTGTTCCGCCCAATGGTTATTGATAATTTCCTGCAATCTATTCGCTTACTGGCTGATGGTATGCGTAGCTTCAATGAGCATTGCGCTGTCGGTATCGAGCCTAACCGTGATCGTATCACCCAATTGTTGAACGAATCTTTGATGCTGGTAACAGCGCTGAATACGCATATTGGTTATGACAAAGCCGCCGAAATTGCCAAGAAAGCGCATAAAGAAGGGCTGACACTGAAACAATCAGCAATGAAACTGGGTTATCTGACAGAAGTTGAGTTTGACGAGTGGGTTCGTCCTGAAGATATGGTTGGCAGCTTGAAATAATTGCTGCTTTAACCGTGAAAAACTAACCGGAGACGAGTGCTCCGGTTTTTTGTTTTACTGCGATAACTGCCAACTTTTCTCCGCTTTAGCCATTGTAAAAATCTATTGCCAACGTTTACAGGCTATTGATACGGCAAATGAAATAGGTGAGTTAAACCGTCAAATCTATAAACTTCACCCGTTGAAAGGCGATCGCGAAGGTTACTGGTCTATTACTGTCCGGGCTAACTGGCGCATTACTTTTCAGTTCATTAACGGTGATGCTTACATTTTGAATTATGAGGATTATCACTAATGAGACAGTTTAAAATTTCCCATCCCGGAGAGATTATAGCTAGAGATTTAGAGGACATGGGTGTTAGTGGTCGTCGCTTTGCACTCAATATTGGAGTAACACCCGCTACGGTATCGCGTTTTCTTGCCGGTAAAACCGCGTTAACTCCATCACTGGCAATTCGTATTGCCGCCGCGCTGGGAAGTACACCTGAGTTTTGGCTGCGTCTCCAGAGCGCTTATGACCTGCGTCAGTTGGAAAATCAAATCGACACGTCCGGGATCGTTTTATATGGCGAGCAGGACGAAATGTCGCAGGTCACCTCAAAGCATTAAGCAATATAACCGGAGACAGGTGCTCCGGTTTTTTGTTTTACAATCTCATCTCAGATTATTTTTTTGTCTTTACTAATCGGGAATCAATGCCGAAATCAAGGTTTTTAACTGTATTGATATACTTATGAAAATCTTTCGCCATAGGATTCAACATAACGTTATTTTCGTAGGGGACAATGGCAGAGGGAACCATCAGACCAATGGATTGACTAACTTCGAACCATTCACTGCCTATTTCCATTGTGCAGGCGGGAGGTATGGGATCATTCCAGTCAGGCGGTAACGTATCGATGTTTAAAATATCAATTTGACTTTCAGGGATATCGATACTTAGCAGCGAAAAATCAGCGAGAAGCTCATCGTCTCCTGCATGGACAAGTACTTCCAGCACAGCAAGAGAAATAGAAGTGGCGACATAGACCGCTGGTCTTCCTATATTGTGCCAGCGGCCACCATACAGTTTTCCTCCAGTACCGCTCCATGCTGATTCGACATATTTTGAACGGGTAAGTCGGTATAGGATCACGATACAATCCCGTGCTCAATTCTACCGATGAGATTCATGACATCTAGTGCGCCACTTTCTGTATCGAGCATTGACTCAGGCGTGACGTATCCCAGACCTCGAATCGGGCGCTTCATCCATTGAGTTGCTTTATCTTTGTCACCGTTAAACAGATCTACAACGTGATCCATTACACGAACGAATCGGGCAATTCGCTGACTTTCATCAGCCGTGAATTTACCTTTACCTGAACAGCGTCTTGAATAACTGCGGACTTGAATACCAGCAATCCGCAGGATATCTCCTTTACCGAATGTGGACCAATTTTGTATTTTCTCAACTATCGTTACTGGTAACCCTTCGTTTAATACTGCATTCAAATGTGGTCCGCTGCTTGAAGGGAAGCCCAGGGTTCGCCAAAGTGGGGGAGGATTTTGGACTTTATGGCTTGGTGTAAAAACTTGCATAAGCACCTCGTTAGTCATTTGTCTATTTTATAATAGACAAATGACTTGATTTGGTCAAATAACAAGTGATTTTAGGATAAATCACAATAACTGTATATATATACAGTTATTCCTTGAAATGAAGGAGCTGATGTAGTAGTTTAGTATTCCCGGCATAGGGAGGGCTTTGGACTCAATACGTTATTTTGAAAAACTCATACGCCTTTTTAGCAAATCCACCGTAAACTCTCTTTACGGCGGGCGGCATTCACTATACTGAATTTAGATTGTGAATTATAATCCACCGATTATTTTTTGAATCCAAAAAGGACAAACTACATGTTAGGGCCAGTATCGAATCATCAATATATCTCAGCCAAAATCAGTAGCAGTGAAGATTCACTTCCCCGGAGAGTAGACGTTCATTCCCTCTATGGAAGCGATAATGAAACAGGAGGTATGCTGAACAATAAAGTAGAGGCTCGATTAAATGATATCATCATAAAAAACAATGAAATGTTCGGGTTTGATTATTACCAGCAAAACCCATATGAGCGGAAAATACTCCTCGAAAGTAGAAAGGGGTATTGTGGAGAATGCTCCGACGAAGTATTGAAATATGTTGATGATAAATATTATGAAAAAGTCAACCCATCTAAAGAGCACTATTTTGTTTTGAGCAAGGATCAAATTAATATTATTGAGCCATCTTATAAGCAAATGTTTTTTAAAGCAGAAGCAACAGAAATGGAGTTTGATAAAACAAATAAAATCCTAAAAGAGTTCCCTGATGTCTTTGTTGGTAGCAAAAATGATTTTGATTATATGATAATAAAAATTTGCGATATCTTTGGCATTAGCGCACCCCATACACTCGAATACTGGAATATTAATCGAAGCTTACGTTAATAAGAGTCGATTTAAACCCTCGCTTAATTGAACTGTACCCCAATAGTTGGATGCTTATAGTCAAACTTACATGAGAATTACATAATGATAATATCCTCTAAACCTAACCTTCAACTTGTCTACGTATCTGATATTGAACGTTCGACAGCCTTTTACCAGACACTTTTCAATTCTGAACCGGTGTTTTCAAGTCCCCGCTATGTGGCATTTTCTGCTGGCGGTGAAGCATTGTTTGCTATTTGGTCGGGGGGAACCAAGCCAGATGTTGCTGTTCCACGGTTCTCTGAGATCGGTATTATGTTGCCATCCGGCGAAGATGTAGATCGCCTCTTTGCGGAATGGAAGAAGAACCCCGACATCAAGATTGTACAGGAACCTTACACTGAAGTTTTTGGTCGTACTTTCCTTGCAGAAGATCCTGATGGTCATATTATTCGGGTATGTCCTTTGGATTAAAATGAAGGGTATATTTGTGAGTTAACTTCCAGGGCAATTTATTTGCCCTGCAATTATCGTTGGCTTAAATTTCACGATATAAATGCAATCTGGGAATAATCAGTTCCAGTGGTTTGGCTTTGGGTTTATGGCGATGCACTATTGTATTAGCATTGTAATCACTAAGTTCACCTATCTTTGGTTTGTTATCACCATAGTTAATATAAAACGCAATTATTGGCAGAGGACAGGCATATTGCACTTGCTTTTGTTGATCGGTATACCAGACTCGTGCAATAGGTTGCACTTTTACTGGACGTTTTATTTTTAAGGCCACATTGTCGGGCAATTTTTTTATGTCGGCGATTTCTCTGGCAACTAATTCTGCCCATTGTTCTCGAGAATAAGGGGAAACTGCGCGCCCAGAGTGATAGCTTTTCTCTAAGCGTTGCAGAATTTGATCTTTTGTGACTTTATTAATGATGTTTTTATTCGCCCAACCAAAACGAACGGAATCAGGATTAAGCAGGGGAGTGATGGTTCTGTAAGCGTTTAGTGTAATCAACCCATGTAACTGATTATGAACAAACTCAAACCTCTGCTCTTTATTCACACCTGATTGAATGGTTACGATATGCTCAAGTTCGGCTTTTAGCTTATTAATTTCTTCAATCAACGATAAAGCAGAGTGATATTGCAATTGATTTACAGAAAAACACATCACACCGGGAAGGCGAACAGCTGCTTTACTGCTGATATTTCGATTATTGTGATGGATAAATAGCTTCAAATAATGGCTTAAACCTAAATCTAATGCGTCATTACCTGTCATTTTATTGACCATTATTTCTGTGATTGGATCATGTTCACTGCCTTTTTCCACGTCAGGCAGAACAAACACATGGGCAGCCAGTAAAGAATAATGGTGAAGGAGTTCATTCAATTGTTTCAATTTGCTTTCTTGTTTTTGAAAGCAACTATTCAAATCATCAATTGATGAGTATTTATTCATATAAGTAACCTTTTTAGTTACAACATACTTTTTATTATAAAACAAAAAACATAAACATCAAACTCGTCTGTTCATTAAAACCGCTAAACAGAATTAATTAATGCCCATATCACATAAATGGGTTTTCTAATAGTGTAACGACATTGATTATCCTATGATTAGAAAGAATTGTGGCGAGACCCCGCGGGGTAGGCCACTGTGTCGGTCGATGTTTCTTCGGAGGTCAATATTATGAATAATTTGGTAATCGAAAAAAACTTTGGACGTTCACGAATAAGCCCAGTTAATGAACAACCTGCTTCCACGTGTGTATCTCATTGCCAATATTGCTTTCGCCAAGATGTTCTTTCCGAACAACACGAAATTGGAAAAACAGCTATTGGTAAGTCGATATTGGAATTGGATTCCTACCTCAGTACGCATCCCGATCTAGACATACCGGGTGATATCAAAATAATGCTTTGGAAAGATTATGTTAGCGTTAATTAATGGTTTTATTTTGTGCTTAGGACTGGTCATTTCAATTGGCCCCCAAAATATAGAAATTCTTCGGGTTGGTCTGTTAAACGATCGTGTTGTCCTGCTTGCTTCAATGTTTGTCGCTTGCGATGCAATCTTGATTACCATCGGTGCCTTAGGTGTTGGAAGTATTATTGCGTTAAATCGAGAAATAACGGTGGCTTTGATGTCATTCACCGTTGTATTCCTTCTATTCCTGGCGTTTCAGGCAGGGCGTCGGTCTATGAGAAAGAGTGGGGGCGTGATTTCCTTTGGTGGGCAACAAAATACCAATGTCTCTGGCATGGTGAAACGTGGACTCGTTCTCTCGTTCCTAAATCCTTTAGCTCTGCTGGAAACTATCGTCATCCTGGGATCAACAGCAGCGCCTTATGCCGTTAGTCATCGAATTTTATTCGTAGCTGGCGCACTAGCAGCCTCGTCTATGTGGTTCTATGGTCTGGCTTATAGCTCGCATAGGTTATCGAACCTGATATCGCAACCGTGGCAGCACCGCATGATTGAGGGTATTGTTGCCGTCACTCTGTTTATTACGGCCTGCTGGCTGGCACAGCGTACTTTCATTATTTGAAGCTAATGTAAGGAACAGCATCCCGCTGTTCCCGTATACCTGTTATCTTTCAAGTTGCCTCTTTGTTGGCTGCACTCACTCCAGTTACATAGTTTGCTATGCTCCCGGGGATTCGCTCCCTTGCCGTCGCGATGCATCTTGAAATCCATAGGGTATAATCATTAATTCATAACATGTACTGGATATCAGGCAGGGTTAATTGTCGTATCAATCACTTGGTAAAATGCATTAAGCGTATCTGCAACTGTCCAGACACCTAATATAACGTGGTAGCCCTGATAACCTTCTGGCAAAGTACATTTATTAATAACTGTATTCCCCGGCATTTTTTCCTGGTAATCCTCAAAGCAGAAAGGTGTACTATTAAATTGCTCTCTGGTTAAAGGCTTATTGGGGTCCCAGTCTAATTTGGTAATAAAATATTCCCAACTTGAAGTCTTGTGTTGAATTATAATTTCCCATTTCAATTCAATATCACCGGTAGTAATGGGAATTTTCTTCCATCGCTCAGCTGTTTGAACATCCAATGCACCAAAGTGACCAATACCCGCACTGGCAATATGGCCATCTTCTGGACCAGCTTGCGGGAAGCCTTTTTTAGCTTCAAGAGATTGTGGTTCATATTCCACTAACCCACAATCCGTATTTTGTTTGTTTCCCTGTGCAGAACAAAGGAATGCTCGACTTCCTGGATTATCAATATAACCATGAGCCCATGCAGCATTAAATAAAGCTGCGGTTACCGTAGTGGCTAAAGTCATTATTCTCACTTTATGTTTGTACATAATAGTGCCCTCCATTAGACAGGATAATTACTCTATGACAAACAAAGCCCCGGGACTTAATTATTAAGTTTAGAAGAATATATATGATTATCCATTTCATAAATTGATTAGTAGTCTAATTACATTAAGGTATTGAAATTTTGCTCTAAAAGTGCCTGTTATTATTTTTTGTAATATAAAAAGATATGATTTCTATAATTTATTCTACCTTGCTGATAAAAGAGGCAATTTTTGCGTTTTGAATGGTGTGTCCACTCACTTAAAAGCACATATTTATAATATGGTTATTGTGACTGTAAGTCTATTTTACTGAGGATATTCAAGGTCATGTGCAAAGGTATGAACTAAATCATCCAATAAGTTCCTAATAGGGTATTTGGCTGGCAAATTAACCTGTTTGTGAGGATGGCAGCAATATGATGCTGCTCTATTGAACTAATAAAACAAGTCCCTGTCTAACTAACTCAGTTAAATGGATAAGCCTTTTAAGCTTTCGATGTCATAGAGAATAAACCAATTAATCTCGTTGTTGATAGAAGAGTGGGAGGCATAAAACGTTTTGGTGAATTACGGGGTATAGATGCTATGATAGGCATAATTCAATCCAGTTAGCGCTATGGTATTATTTAACGGTAGTTCTGATAGCTCAAAACTGAATTGAACTACTTAAGTGTTCTACTATTTATCTGGATGCGATATTTGTTAAAATTAGTGCCGTAAAATACGGGTTGTGGCTGGAAAACGGCACAAACTATTGGAGTAAGTAACTTGGAATTAAATCAAGTAATAACTGCGCTTGAAAAGTCTGATAACAATTGGGCTGTAGAGCAAACAGGTGAATGTCTCGTAATCACTAACGAAGATGGTGTTAAAGCGCATTTAGCCATTTGTGGAAAACAAATTACAGTAGAAGCCTTGCTGTTCTCGGAAGAATATGTTTCGGATATAGCGGCCTTAAATAAGTTCATTTTAGAAACGCATAAGATGATCCCTCTGACTTCTGTTGGAATTACTGCTGTAGATGGTCAATCTTACTATACCGCTTTTGGCGCGTTATCTTCAGAATCAAAAGTGGATAGTGTTGTCATTGAAGTTTCTATGTTGTTCACTAACATTGCTGAGCTTCTTGATGCGTATTCTGAGTTTCTAAAATAACAACATAGGGTAAAAATATCATGAGTAGTGTATGGAAAAAGCTTTTTAAAGCAATTAAAGGGACTGTAAACAATGCGGCAGAAGCTGTAGCTGATAGTAATGCGTTGACCATTCTTGATCAGGAAATTCGTGAAGCGAAAACAGAAATTCGCCGTGCTGATGAAAGCCTGATTAGTATTATCGCCAAGCGAAAAATGGCAGAGCGAAAAGTTTCATCTATCGGAACCAGTATCACTGAATATGAAAATCATGCTCGTTCTGCTGCTAATAAAGGTGACAGCGGGCTTGCTTTAGAATGCGCTCAGAAAGTTGCTAACTTGCGTGGTGAATTGGAAACAGAACAATCACAGCTTGAATCTTTCAAAAAATCTGAAGCGACTCTCCGCCGCACTGTACAAGAAGCTAAAGAAAAAGTGTCTCAGCTTGAGAACCAAGTGGACCTTGTTAAAGCAACTGAACAAGTACAAAAAGCACAAGCTGCTACCCACAATTCTGTTATTGGAGCGTCTTCTAAAACATCTACGGCTCTTGATTCTCTTGAACGTATCAAAGCACGCCAGGCTGAAAAAGCTGTCCAGTTCGAGGCTCAGCAAGAGCTTCACGATAGCGAAACTTCAAGTAATCTGGACAAAAAGCTTAAAGAGGCGGGTATTACCTCAGGCTCTGCGTCTGCAGAAGACGAACTTGCTCGTATTCTTGGCAAGTAATTCTCTGGTTGTTAGATAAAGACCCTTCTCCTTAGGGTCTTCCTCTTCAAAGGATGTTTCCATGTTTTCCAAAATCGCTGATGCATTTAATAAGGCACTTAGCCGCAAGGAAGTTGTCCCTGTTGGTTCGAAAGTGCCAGAAATATTGGGGTTGCGTATTGGTGGTGCACTTGAGATAGACCCGCTCATACTAAGGCTGATCGAGTCTGACCTGACCATTGAAAATGCGGCTTCAACTCAACTTATATGCGCCGTTGGTGTTGTTGACCTTGGTGATAATGTACGTTTGGTTCGCTACTATACCGATGACGAAGGCTACCTCCAGGTGCTTCAAGAAGGTGAGAGCGATGATGGCGTAAAAGAAGTGAGCCTGTGGTACTTCTACGAAACCAAGTCAGTCGATTCCCAAAATCAGTGGGATGCGCTGATTAAAAATGGCATCGTCACACCGAACGGGCAATATGATCTCGACGGCACTCGGTTCTCTCAGTTGTGGAGTAATACAAAACCGGTAGCTATGACTGAGAAAACCTACCATAAGAACGGTAACGTAACTGAAACTGACCAGTTCATCATGGTTTATACACGTCAGATTTCAAATAACAGAACAGAAGAACTTCTCATTGCTGGTGAAGAAAAGATCGTAGGCAGCAACTTAGACAGATTGTTAGTACAAAGCACCGGTATTCAACTTAATCAGACAGATTTTAAAGTGGTGGCATAAATGATTACACTCGCAAATGAAGAACAAGCATTAACTCAATTTATTGACGGTGTGGCCAACTTTGGATTGTGTTTTGGCTTGGCACTCGTTTTCTTTATTGTATTCAAATTCGTCTACGTTATGGTGACTCCACAAGATGAGTGGAAACTGATCAAGGAAGAAAAAAACACCGCGGCTGCAATATCGCTGGGGGGAGCCTTGGTTGGTTATTCCATCGCAATTGCAAGTGCAGCCAGTAACTCTTTAGGTGTAACGGATTTCGTTATGTGGGGCATTGTTGCATTGTTAGCTCAGATCGCGGGCTTCTTCATGGTTCGCTTATTCATGATGCCGAAAATCGTATCTCGCATTGAAAACAATGAAATCCCAGCGGCTGTAGTTTTGGCAGCCGTTTCAATTTCTATTGGTCTTCTAAATGCAGCTTGTATGACTTACTAATTCAGAGGTTGTATGACGAGCAAGAATAAAAAGCGCAGAATGCGCAGTAAAGGGATCAACATTGAGAATAAACGTAAATACTGGCGTACTTTCTCATTCACTTCGTTAGCAGCCCTCAGTGTTGGTTGGATAGTAAGTTGTAGCCAGTCGACGGACGAACTATCAATCCGGATCTATAAGGATTTGGTCGCTTGCCAAAACGATCCTCAGAATACTATCGCGGCTGAATGTGAAACTACGTACAAGGCAGCATTGCGTGAAGCAGATCGTACATCGCAGAAATTCAGGCGAGAAGCAATGTGTAAACTTGAGTACGGCGAGTGTGAAGAGATGCCGGGCAAGCTTGGTTATCGACCAAAGATGGCTGCTTTCATGATGGCTGATGTAACGCCTGAGAATTTCAACAAGTATGATCTTTCTGAGCAATATCGTAACGTGTTCTACCAACCAATATTCACTTCAACATCAAGCTACAGTGATCTGTACGGTAAGCTGTTTTTTGCTGATGGCAAAATCATTGGTTCCTACTCAAATATGGACAATATCCAGTTCGAGATGAGCAAGCGTTATTTACATCCTCTGGAAACTGTTCGCTTGCCAGAAGCTTTCCAAAGCTCAACCCAGAGAACAGAAAATGTACCTGGGACAAGCTCAGTATTAAACTCGCTGGGGACTGCTTATATCGCTTCTGAGATAGGTAATTATTCAGAACGCAAGCACAGAGAGAGGATGTATAGAGAACGTCTAAATCGTGAGAGAGAGCAAAAATCTGAAACAGGCTATTACAATGGTACAAGTACCGGCTATTCAACGAGATCTACAGACTTCATTAAAATCCCAGGCGACAATCCTGTCGTAACCACCAAATCTAAGGGGGGTTTTGGTTCAACGTCCTCAGCTAAATCAAGCTGGGGGGGAGGATGGGGTGGTTAGATATTTGGGTGATAATTTTCTCCAATATGCAGATAAGGAAATATTGAAAGGTTAAAGAATGCTACAAATTTCAACTACACCACGTCATGATTGGAAAAAGCGTGCAAAAGAATTTGGTTTTGGTTTCCATACGATTGATGATGAACCGTACTGGATCGAAGATCGTTACTATCAGTTCACTCTTGAGCAAATTGAAGAACACATTGAAGCTCCGACAGAGGAAATCCACCAGCTTAGCCTTCAAGCGATAGAACGCGTGATTAACAGCGACAAGCTGATGGATAAATTCCAAATACCAGAAACAATGTGGCGGTTGGTTCGTGAATCCTGGCAGCGCAAAGACCCTAGCCTCTATAGCCGGCTTGATTTTGCTTATGACGGTAAAAATACAGCCAAGTTATTGGAAATCAACTCAGATACGCCGACCTCGATCTATGAGCTTGGCTTCTTTGGCTGGTTGTGGTTAGAAGACAAAGTTAATCGCGGCGAAGTACCACGTTCGGCAGATCAATTTAATCTCCTGCAAGAGTTGCTTGTGAATCGCTTCCGCGAGCTTAAACCGTTCCTGCAATTCAATACACTTCACTTTGCATGTTGCAAGGGCACAGAAGAAGACAAGGGGACGGTCGATTATATGGCTGATTGTGCTAAGGATGCTGGCATCTACACAGAATTTGTCTACGTTGAAGACATTGGCCTAAGCGAATGCGGCAAATTTACGGATAATAATAGTAAGGTCATCGACTCCATATTCAAGTTATATCCGTGGGAGTTCATGTTTCGCGAAGAATATGCTCAGCATCTGGCAACAGCGGGTGTTAACTGGTTTGAGCCAATGTGGAAGTGTATTACGTCAAATAAAGCCATCTTGCCGTTGCTTTGGGAAATGTGCCCGGGACACCCAAACTTACTCGAGGCTTACTTTGCCGATGACCCGAAAGCCAAACGTCTAACTCATTATGTCAAGAAGCCAATATTTAGTCGTGAGGGCGCGAATATCAGTATTTACAAAGACGGCAAAGTGATTGAGAAAATCGATGGGCCTTATGGGGAAGAGGGTTACATTGTGCAACAGTACACTCCGTTACCAAAGTTCGGTGATAATCACGTGCTTATTGGTAGCTGGCTCATCAATGACAGGCCCGCTGGTCTATCGGTGAGGGAAGATATTGGCCGAATCACAAAAGACACATCGTTATTTGTGCCTCACATTATTCTAGGTTAGCTGAACCTTATATGATGGATTTTTGTGTGTCATTGTGGCATACAGATTTTTCGTGTGCCATAATGATACCTGATGGAATTTATTAATACTGATGACAATAGGTAAAATTATGACCACTAACACAGAACGTAAAGAAACTCGCTTGGTTGCACGAACATCCGCAGAGATACAAGAAATTATTCAAAGGGCAGCCGATTACTCCGGTGCGACTCTTTCACAATTCCTTATTGAGTCGGCAATGGATAAGGCCCGTAACGTGATTGAACGAACTGAAACATTACATTTGTCGATGGCCGGTGCGGATGCATTGTTTGCTGTGCTGGAAAATCCTCCGAAAGCAAGCAAGAAGCTACTTAAAGCGGCGCTGGGCTACAAGGATGCAGTGAATGATAACCATTGAAGAAATAACCCATCAACATAATCGCAAAGTGTTTGATTGCGGCGTTAATGAATTAAATAAGTTCTTACAGCAACAAGCCCGGCAGAAAACCGTAAAGCACATATCAAAAACTTACGTGGCCTGCTGGGATTCGACACCCAAAACTATCATCGGTTATCACACGTTGACCGGGTATTCAGTAATAACGCCGCCTGCCCATAAAGACTATAAAAAGTATCCTCATCCACTTAATGCAGTAAAATTAGCCCGTCTTGCTGTGGATCATTCGTGCCAAGGGAAACGATTAGGCGAAAAGTTATTGGTTGATGCCATCTATCGCACCGTGTTGGTCGCACAACAAATATCGGCTATCGGACTATTTGTTGATCCTATGACCCCAGAGGTCATTTCGTTTTATCGGCAGTATGATTTTTTACCCACCGAGCCAAACGACCCTTCATGTCTTGAAATGTGGCTGCCCATTAAAACCTGTATAGAGGTTGCCAGTACCTTGCTGTGAGTAATTTTACTGAGCATCTTTCGTGACTGCTCCCGCCGCAAAGAGGGCATCACACTTTGCCTGTAGCACAGGTGGCACAACGAGAAAAGCATTAAAAGTGTACGTTGCCAGTCAGAAGACGCCGGAGTAGCCAGCCCTAAAGCCCTTTGGGCTCTCGCCTGATATCCCTGCTCGGGCACTGGTTTAGGGCGGTTTTTACTAAGATGCTATTTTGGCATCAGGTAACTTAATGAGTTTAGACCCTAAAAATAAAGCTAAAAGGGTAAGAATGGTAATAAATAGAACAATGCCATTCCAACCTAATTGAAGCCAGAATATACCACCAAGGGTACCAGCCACACTTGAGCCGGCATAGTAGCAAAAGAGATAAAGAGAAGATGCCTGGGCTTTAGCCCGGCGAGCACGACGTCCAACCCAACTGCTAGCGACAGCATGTGCTGCAAAGAAACCAGAGGTTAATACTGTTATACCAATCACAATCATCACCGCAGACGATAGCATAGTAATAAGAATACCAACCAGCATCATACTAATCGTAGCTATCAAAACTTTCCCAAGTCCGTATTTACTTGTTAATGCGCCAGCCTTAGATGCACTGAATGTACCTGCAAGATAGACAAAGGATAATATTCCTACAGTTGACTGACTAAAATGATAAGGTGAATCGAGTAAACGATAACCTATATAATTAAATACGGTAATAAAGCTGCCCATCAGCAAAAATGCCTCAGAAAATAGTAATGGCAATCCTTTATCACGAAAATGTAACTTCAAGTTTATCAATAAAAATTTTGGTTTCAGAGAGTTTGGACGAAAATGGCGTGATTCGGGTAGCATGCGGCAAAACATAATGGCAGCAATCAATGCAAATGAACCTAATACGATGACAGAAACACGCCATGAGGAATAATCGGTGATAATACCGGATATTAATCGGCCACTCATTCCACCAATAGAATTCCCGCTGATATAAAGTCCCATTGATAAAGCAGTAAAGTTAGGATGAATCTCTTCACTAAGATAAGTCATCGCAACAGCGGCAACGCCACTGAGGGATAAACCAACCAGAACGCGTATAACCAGAATTCCATACCAACTGGTCATCAATGCACTCAGTAAAGTGAAAAATGCAGCGGCAAACAACGCAGTTACCATGACATTTTTACGGCCAATTGCATCAGACAAGGGACCTGTTATCAATAATCCCAAGGCCAGCATTCCAGTCGAAAGTGATAAAGATAAACTGCTGGTTGCCGGAGAAACACTAAAATCTTCCGATAACATCGGTAGAATCGGTTGAATAAAATAGAGCAAGGCAAATGAGGCTAATCCTACAGTAAAGAGTGACAACGTCACTCTAATATACAAAGGGTCTTCTTTTTGAAGATAATTTTTCTCATTTTGAATATCCTGGATAAGATCATTACCATTACCAGAAACTCGGTTTTCACTGATGCTATGGATAGTGCTCACATGAATCCTTACTTAACTCATAATAAGTAACTTTTGTTTTGATTCAACCAAGCATATGAATTGCGAAATATTTTGTCTAATATATTAATCATTCATAATGATATGTATTAAATATCGAAGGTGATTATGGCTATCGAATTACGGCATTTGCGCTATTTTATTGCAGTTGCAGAAGAATTACATTTTGGTCGTGCAGCAGAACGGCTTAACATTTCACAACCGCCATTAAGCCAACAAATTCAGTCGCTTGAAAATAGTATAAACGCACAGTTATTAGAGCGTAATAACCGAAATGTGAAGCTGACTCCGGCAGGTAACATGTTTCTGGAGGAAGCTTATCAGATTCTTGCCCAGGTTGATGCTGCTACAACAAAAGCAGCGAGAATGCAAAAAGGGGAGCTTGGCGAAATATCTATTGGTTTCACCTCTACAATACCTTTTATGCCTAAGATCACGCTTAGCTTACGACAATTCCGGGAACGCTATCCGGAGGTATCTATTCATATGCATCAAATGAATACGAAACAACAGCTCTCACCATTACTTACTGGCCGAATAGATATTGGTATTATGCGTAACACTCAATTACCAGATAACCTAGAGTATCGGCTGTTATTTCGTGAATCTTTTGTACTTGCTGTTTATGATGGACATCCTTTATTGGAATATACGGAGCAAGGGATAGAACTCGAAATGCTAGCTGGTTATCCGTTGGTATTTTTTGAACGCGAAGTAGGGACGGCTTTATATGATGAAATCATGACTTTACTCGCTCAAGCTGGTGTAACGCCAATGATCTCACAAGAAGCAGGCGAGGCAATGACAATTCTTGGCCTGGTCTCCGCCGGGTTAGGGATTAGTGTTGTTACCGAGTCTTTTACCCGAATGAAAGTCGATGGTGTCCAATATATCCCACTCGCTGATGATTATTCTTTTTCTGAAGTGTGGCTGGTAAATCATAAAAATAGACCGGGATCAGCGGCAGCAAACAGGCTGACAAAACTACTCATGTCTAACATCTTAAACGAGAAAAATAAGTAGAAACTCACTTAATTTCGTGCTTAATATCACAGTTTAATTGAAAAAATGATACTTTGCGCCTAAAACATCGCCATAATCAGCCTCAATTATTTTGAGGCACGAATTAATTAGAGAGCAAAAGGGCAAGTATGGATGGACAACCAAGTCATATTGATCAAATAAAACAAAATAATATTGGTGCTGTTTACCGGTTAATTGATCAATATGGCCCAATTTCCCGTATTAAGCTCTCTAAAAAAGCGCAGTTGGCTCCAGCCAGTATTACTAAAATTGTGCGTGAATTGGTTGATGCACATTTAGTCATGGAAACAGAATTTTTAGATTTAGGATTCAGAGGACGCCCGGCAACCGGACTAAAGCTAGATTCTGAAAATTGGCATTTTTTATGTGTCAGTATTAATCTGGGAAAATTGATGTTGGGCCTTCGTGATCTCAGTGGCAAATTAGTTGTTGAAGATGTATTACTATTACCCGCCAACAACCATAAGTCTTTTTCAGACAGTATTATTGATGAAATTGATTCATTTTTTGGTCGCCATCAATCTTCTCTTGAACGTCTGACGGCAATTAGCATTACTATCAATGCTATTGTTGATTCAACTAAAGGATTTATTCATAGTTCTCCTTATTATCAGGTGCAAGACTTGCCAATAAGTGAATATTTGCATCACCGCACGGGATTACCCGTATTCCTCCAACATGAAATAACTGCCTGGATGGTGGCAGAATCATTATATGGTGCGGCAAAAAATTGTCAGAATATTATCCAAATTGTGATTGATGAAAATATCGGCGCTGGCGTTATCATTGCAGGGAAAACATTACATTCAGGTAACCGTAGTGTAATGGAAATAGGGCATATTCAAGTCGAACCTAATGGTGAGCTCTGCCATTGCGGAAACTTAGGCTGTCTGGAAACTGTTGCGAGTACCAATTATATTTTGTCCAGAACAAAACAGCGGCTAACCATGTCCCCGGATTCTTTACTTAATTGTGAACCACTAACTATTGAGTCACTCTGTCAGGCGGCTAATAAAGGCGATATTTTAGCAACAGATATTATTCGCAATATAGGGATAAAAATTGGCCATATTATCGCAATTATGGTGAATTTGTTTAATCCAGAGAAAATTTTGATCGGTTCTCCTCTTAACGCTTGCCAACAGGTTTTATACCCAATCATTGATGAATGTATTAAGCAGCAATCTTTGCCTGCTTATAGTCAACAAGTTATGTTGGTTGCAACGAAATTCAATAACTCTGGAACATTATCCGCGGTGGCATCAGTTAAAAAAGCTTTATATGATGGATCATTATTAATCAATCTAATGAGAGGGTAATAGACCTGGAATAAAGATTTTCTAGTGATAACATTGATTATATATAAATCTTTTACCTATTCATTTTACTCGGTAATTAGACAAAACATTGAGCTAACGCAATCTCCCTGATAGTCATATCCTCTAAACTTAGCCTCCCATTAATTGGATTTTATCTGTCATTATGGAAAACAAAATTTATGTTAACTCGCTTATTTGTCACGGGGACCGATACTGACATCGGTAAAACCGTTGTTACCCGTGCATTATTACAAGTTTTTAATCGTGACGGAGCAACAGCAGTAGGTTATAAACCTATAGCTACTGAAGGCTATGAAACAGAAGAGGGTATGCGTAATCGAGATGCTGTAATTATGCAAAAATCCTCTCCCGTCCAGCTTAGATATGAAGAAATAAACCCAATTATCTGGAAAAGCAGCTACTGTGAAGGAGATCAGATTGATTTTGAATTGATGAAAAAGGGATTAAATAATCTTAGTAATAAAGCAGATCGCGTTATTATTGAAGGTAATGGCGGATGGCGTGTACTGCTAAATGATGAAACTTTTTATTTTGATTGGGTTATTCGGGAAAAAATTCCAGTAATTTTAGTTGTTGGAATTCAGCCTGGTTGTGTAAATCATGCAATTTTGACCGCACAAGCAATAATAAGTGATGGTTTACAGTTAGTTGGGTGGATAGCAAACAGAATTAATCCTGGTTTATCTCACTATATAAAAATCTTGGAAAGGTTACGCCGTCATATTAATGCACCACAATTGGGCGAAATTCCTTATGTTCTACGTCCAGAAGAGAAAGATCTATCCTGCTACTTGGATATTTCTACCATATTAAAACAAACTGGAAAATAATTATCAGTTATTGAGGCTACGAAAGAAGAGGGCAGTAAATAAATGCCCTCTATGAAGAGTTTATTCTGTCACTTTTGGGGATTGGCTTACTTGTCGAGTATATACAATCTTTTTGGTATTATTTTCACAATGTCCAACGATCTTACCGCTGCTTTGTTCAACTTGGTCATTAGGAACAATTTCCAACTTAAAACCAGATTCCGGCACGCCATTATTGATAATTTTTTGTGTAATTTGCTCTTTCACGCTTTCACATGAGGCTTGTACAGCAGCAGAAAATGCAAATGGAGATACAGCAAAAATCAATGCACTAGATAAAAACGCTTTCGTCATCTTCTTCATTATCATCACCTTTATTAACATTACGGTCTGATAGGCATACCTGTATTGCTATCCAGGCAACGTTCGGTATTGGGTTCCCAATAAGCATTTATATTGGTACTTTTCATACATGCATCACGGTTATCAATCGCTTTATCTAACTTATCAAATTCCTTTTCAGCACGCTTATTAACCTTATTACGAAGATTTTTGGTTTCATCCCATTGCTCTTTACTTTGACGGGCTGCTTCTTTATCCAGAACTGAATCACCGCTACCATGTACTGTGACACAGGTGCTGCCGGAGGTGCAGGTTGCCGCCAATGCTGGCGCTTGCCACAGCAAAGGAATTGCCAAAGCAATAGCAGATATTATTTTTAATATCAAACACTTATGAATATTCATCTTTTATCCTCTTGGAAGAAAGTGGGATCTATTAATAGCATAATAGGGAATTATCAGGTAGATAAATTATAAGATAGCATTAAGATATTCAACAAAATATCAAGAAGAATGTGATTATATATTTCTATGTATACTAAGCCCTGCAAATGATTGGCAAACTGGCATCATTTCTAATGTATTAATGTTGACATGATCGGGTAAATTGGCAACCCAAAAAACAGCTTCTGCTACATCTTCGGCTGTTAATGCCTGAGCTCCATCATAGGTCTTATTCACTTTATCGTTATCACCTTTAAAGCGTACTAAAGAAAACTCAGTACCGCCAACTAAACCTGGTGCTATATCAGTAACACGAATTTTTTTTCCCTGTAAATCTGCCCGTAAACCTAAACTAAATTGTTTTACAAATGCTTTAGTTGCTCCATAAACATTCCCACCTGAATATGGCCAATTTGCAGCAGTAGAACCGATATTAATAATATGTCCCCGATCTCTTTTTACCATTTCGGGCAACAGAGCACGAGTCATATTCACCAGTCCTTTGGTATTGGTGTCAATCATCATGTCCCAATCATCCGGGTTTGCCAAATACGCGGGTTCCAATCCCAGTGCTAAACCAGCATTATTAACTAAAACATCAATATTACGGAGCGATTCTGGTAATTGTTGTACAACCTGATTAATCGCCACCCGATCAGTAACATCAAGTTGAACAAAGTGAAATTTATCCCCCAGTTCCGTTTTTAATTTTTCTAATCGCTCTTTACGGCGCCCAGTGGCAATAATTTGAGAGCCATGCTGAATAAATTTTCTAGCAATTGATTCGCCAAAACCTGAAGTTGCTCCTGTCACAAAAACAATCATGCAAAACCCCTTATGTACCGGTACTGTCTTTATTCCAATACAGTAAATGGGGTTCTGCATTTTTAGTCAAGAAATTATTGAAGAATTTCAGTCACTTTATTCTTCAAGAATGACTTCCGGTAAAGGAAGCTGATCATTAATAATTGCATCTGCAATCCGAGTTATATCTTGATCCAATGCGCGATCGGCTTCCAAAGGAGGACTAATTTCACGCACTGCATGGTAAAATTTGGCGGTTTCAGGAGCAAGCTTACTAATATTGCCGCGGAGATAAATTGCCTGACAAACTACCAGAATTGTCATTGCAACAACGTTACGTAATTTTTGTTCCATCTCCAGAACGTCTTGTGCAGCATGCAAACCCAAGCTGACAATATCTTGATTATATTGCTCTGTAGCTAAAGTATGTATACCAGAGGCAGAACAGTCATGGCGAATTGCAGCAACTAAAGCTGTTTGTGAAAGTTGGACACCTTTCAGACCTTGATACATACCAGGAGTTGGACTTAGTGAATTTGGCAATCCACGAGAAAAACGGCTATCCATCATCAGTGCTACAATTGCATGAAGATGATTGGCAATTAAAGCAATATCCAATTTCAATGCATCCATAGTCCGGGCAACATATTGTCCCATAAAATTCCCACCGTGTAGAACATCACCATTTTCTGGATCAATTAATGGGTTATCATTAGCGGAAATCACTTCACGTTCTAATATTTTTCGAGCGGTAGCTAAAGATTCTGGAACTATACCTAATATTTGCGGCGCACAACGAATTGAGTAAACCTCTTGCAAGGTATCATTTAATCGGGTTACTTCCTGATGGCGACAAGCTTTATTCGCTTGTTCTTTAATACCTTCTAATAAACTGGTCTGTGTCGAACCTTCCAATAAATTACGTAATGTACTTGCTACTGCTTTCTGGCCAGGGTGATTTTTTACTTGCTGAATTCGGGCATCATAATGTTCATGAGATGCGAGTAATGCTTCAACAGCAAGCGCAATAGAAGAGATTGCCGCTTTTAATAGTTTTTCCAGTTTAATCACGGTAACTGAACTGATACCTGACATTACCCGCGTACCATTAATGAGAGCGAGCCCTTCTTTTGCTTGTAATGATAACGGGGTTAATCCTGCACGTTTAATTGCTTCAGCAGCGCTAATTTCCTCTTCCATATAATTAACTTTGCCAATACCACATAATGCACGTGCAATATAAGATAAAGGAATTAAATCACCGCTTGCACCCACTGAGCCATATCGGGGAACCAGAGGCACAATATCATGATTAAGATGATCGACTATTGTTTGAGCGACAATTGATCTCGTTGCGGACCAACCTTTGCAAATAGAAAGTAACACAGTAAATTGTGAAGCTCTAATACAAGTTTTGGACATATAGTCCCCAGTGCCAGCAGAAAGAAAAGTTAACAGATTTTTCTGGTGTTCTGAGATCTTCTCAAACGGCACGACTAAATTGGCATTCCCGCCAAATCCGGTATTAATTCCATATATTACTTCTCCTGAATTTAGTTTTTCTTCTAATTTTTCACGGCCACGATTCAAAACATCCATGACACCCTTTGATATTTCTACTTTTTTTTGTTTTGTTGCAATCTGATAGATCTCTTCCAGAGAGATAAAACCATTTTCATTAATAATAATAGTTGGCGGAACATCTTTAGTGTTCATTTTCATCTCCATATAAAATAAGAATGATAATAATATATTAAAGAAACAAATCCCCTTAATGATACAAATCAGTATAGGTATAAAACATAAAAAAATAGTCACCTGAAAATAAAATTAAAATCAATGAGCCGTAAAAATTAATTTACGGAATTTCATCTAAATTATTTAAATTGGCAACTATGACAATGACAAATTAATACATTTCAAATTGAAATTATTGCTTTTAAATTTTCCATATTATAATAAATAAGTGATAATATCATTCGGATTGACATAAAATTAAGTCAACCATTAACAATCAAACAAATAGCAATTAGTTGTTTTCCTAACAAACCAAGCTAGAATGAAATTTGCGTCACTGTAAGAAATAAAGTTGTCGGAATGTTCATCAACATAAATAAATTGATATTTAGTCGAGGTAATTTATGTCAAAAATAATCCAGACAGACTTTCTTAGTGAACAGTCTTATCAAATAGATAATTTCAATCCATCAACAGAGACAATAAATTTCAGTTACACATCGGGGAGAGTCTTATTACCTGTTTATAATAAGTATGATACACGAAATAAGCCTAAAGTTTTCGGCTATTATACAGATTGGTCACAATATGATGGTAGATTACAAGGAAACCAAGATCCAGCCAGTCGTGGTAGAGGAATAGATTTACAACACCTTTTAGATAATCCTTTCGCTTATGATAAATTAATTATTGGGTTCTGTGGAATATTAGGTGATGAAGGTGAAAAAAAACAGCAAATTAAAGAGCAAGCACCATTATTTAACCGTACCAATAATGGAGAAGTGACATTTACAGATGCGTGGGGTGATTGCCAGTCTTATCAGAATTGCACTTATTCTGGTTGGCAGGATATCCAAATGCCAAGGGATTTTGATCAATCTAAAAGTATGGGCGTATTAGGGGGATTGGCTAAAGTTCAACAAGCTGCAAAAGATCATGGCCATAACCTTATTATGTCATTCAGTGTTGGTGGTTGGACCATGAGCAATGGCTTTTATAATATGGTCAGAGATAAAACACTGAAATCTTATTTCTGTTCGAGTCTGGTTGATATTTTCCAACGTTTCCCTATGTTTACAGAAATTGATATTGACTGGGAATACCCAGGTGTTGCTGGGAACGATGGTAATATTTATGCGCCAGATGATGGCGATTATTATATTAGTTTAATTCAGGATTTAATTGCTGTTTTCAAAGAAGCAGGGCGTTCAGATATAAAAATAAGTATAGCCTGTTCCGCAGTACCAGAAAAAATGGAGAAATCTAAAATACCAGAGTTATTAGAAGCTGGACTATATGGTATTAACGTGATGACCTATGATTTCTTTGGTACGCCATGGGCTGAGAAATTGTTGCATCACACGAATCTCCGTAATTATACAGGTGGTGAGAATAGTGTAGAAAAAGCAGTTGAATATTTACTCAGTATTGGTGTTCCAGCATCTGCAATCAATATTGGCTATACTGGATATTCACGTAATGCTAGAAATACTATTATTGATAGCTATTCTCCATTATCTGGTAGTTATGATCCTGGCTATGTTCCGAAGAAAGATCCCAAAATTACGACAACGGGCTCATTTGAATCAGGAACAATAGAATGGTACGACACAATATATAATTATTTGGATTTGGAAGGAAAAGAAGGGAGGAATAATTTTAAACTGTATACGGATGAAATAGCAGATGCAGATTATCTCTACAATGAGGAAAGTAAGTTATTTATTTCGACTGATACTCCTCGTTCCGTTAAATCCAAGGCTCAATATGCATTGGAAAAGAACTTGGGTGGAATATTTACATGGACCGCTGACCAAGACCGAGGTTTGTTAGTCAATGCAGCAAGAGAAGGTCTTGGCTGTGAGTTAATTACCCAGAAAATAGATATGACGCCATTCTACTTCAAAGGTATCAATATTGATCCAGGTGATCAGGACAAAGGTGGAGATTACCCAACATGGGATGTAAATAAGGCGTATAAAGCTGGCGATAAAGTCAGCTGGAAAGGGCAAAACTGGGAAGCTAAATGGTGGAATAGGGGAACCGAACCTGACGGCGCTGGAACATCTGATGCTTATCCCTGGGTGAAAATTTAATAATTAATTAAACTAGCCACCAGTACAATATAGTACTGGTGGTATTATTTATTTTCCCTGCAGTAAATCACGAAACGCTGTCCTGCGTTTGTGATCTCTCATAAGATGTTTAACGAGCGTCAGGTCAAATTTATTGAGAAAGCGCCCCAAGACATCATCGACAAAGTCACCGAACTAACTAAAATCATTATTTCATAAATAGAGAAACAATAAGGATCCCGCATGCGCCTGTCTATTCAAACCTTACCAATCCTTACATCTTTTGCTTTCCTCATTGCTCCGTTTTTCACCCAAGCACATGACAACAATACTGCTGGTATTAACATTGAAAAATTGCTTGAGACTGAAAAGTCTTGGGATGGCGTGCCTTACCAAGGATATCCTAAAGGTACACCTCAGCTTTCAGTTCTTAAAATTACTATTGCTCCAAATACCAGCCTTGACTGGCATCAGCACCCGATACCTAATGCTGCTTACGTGCTGCACGGAGTGTTAACGGCAGAGAAAAAGTCCAGTGGTGAAAAACGTCTTATAAAGGCGGGAGAAGTGATATCCGAGATGGTTGACAGTACCCATCGCGGTTACACAGGCAAAGAGGGTGTTACTCTCTTGGTTTTCTACGCGGGACAAAAAGATATCCCTCTTTCTAAACCCGCTGAGTAAAAATCACTCAGGTACGGATGGCGTTTTTTAAGCGGTTGAAAGGCCGCTCTTTAATCAAAGAGAAGGTGTAAGCATGAGATATCCTATTTATTTACATCAGGCTGACGACGGATCGTTTTCCGGTTTTGTGCCAGACGTGATCGGATGTTACTTTGCTGGCGATACCATTGACGACGCTATTCAGAACTGTTGCTGACCATCTAAGCAATGAAGATTGCACCGGCGGCAGTTGGGCTTAGGCCTTATGCCGGTAACCTTGTCAGATTTCATCAGGACTCATCATAGTGCGCCTAATGTATATTATGTTAAATTGAATGCGGAATTAGATCCCCTGCGTCAGGAACGAAACGGGAAACCATTTAGAGTAATTCCTTGCCTACAGGAGAGCCAAAATCAACTTTATTATGGACGTTCTCAGGTGTAATCCCGGCTAAAAGTGTATACAGAGAGTATTCTTTGGTTTTTACTGGCACTAGAACTAAACGCCCTTCTTCAACACTCAATTCAAGCTTATCTTCAACGTTCAGTGATGCAGCCTGCATTACACTTACAGGGATTCGTATCGACGGGCTGTTACCCCATTTTTTTAAAGTTACAGTAACCATTTTATTTTCCTTGACTCAAATAATGTATCTACAATGTAGATCATCTATTTTGACATATCAGCAAAAGACTTCTGCATTTATTGCCCTTTTTTATTGCAATTTATCTCATGATAATAAAACCATTCTTAATCAAATGTGAGGGATATTATGCTTTTTGAACGCTATTCTCTGAATGGTTTGTCATTATCTAATCGTATTGTTATGCCGCCGATGACACGTTCGCGGGCTGGAACAGACGGTGTGGCTACTGATTTAATGGCTAAATATTATGCACAACGTGCCAGTGCAGGACTTATTATCGGTGAAGGTACACAAATTAGCCAACAAGGACAAGGATATGCATGGACGCCGGGTATTTATAAGTCTGAGCATGTAATAGGATGGAAAAAAGTAACAGATGCGGTACATATGGCAGGAGGCAAAATTTTTGCTCAATTGTGGCATGTAGGACGTGTTTCACACACGACTCTACAACCTAATAATTCTGCGCCGGTTTCCCCCTCTGCCCTTCAAGCAAAAGGTGTAAAAGTTTTTCTGGATGTGGAAGGCCGTGGACCTGAACATAGTATCGGTGAAATGGTACAACACTCGCAGCCAAGAGCACTGACACTTGATGAAATTCCAGGTATCGTAAATGATTATGTTCAAGCGGCAAAGAATGCTATTGCAGCAGGTTTTGATGGCGTGGAGCTTCATGCAGCGAATGGTTATCTTATTAATCAGTTTATTGATTCTCAGACTAACCTACGAGATGACGAATATGGTGGAACTTTACAAAATCGTTTACGTTTCTTGAGAGAAGTGGCGATGTCAGTGGCTACCGCGATAGGGAAAGATAAGTTGGGTGTTCGCCTGGCGCCACTCACAACTCTGATGGGTTCAGAAGATGATACGCCTGAAGCGACTTATCTGGCTGCCGCCAGTGTGCTGAATGATATCGGGGTATCCTATATTCATATTGCTGAGGCTGATTGGGAAGATGCTCCCGTCATGCCAGTAGCCTTCAAAGAAGCTTTTCGCATGCTTTATCACGGCACGTTAATATATTCTGGAAAATACACATTGGAACGTGCTGAAGAAGCTCTAACTAAAGGCTGGGCGGATCTGATTGGATTTGGCCGCCCTTTTATTGCTAACCCAGATTTACCATATCGTCTCGCCAATAGGCTGGAACTAAACCCGCCAATAAAAGAAAAGTTCTTTGGTGGTCATGAGGAAGGTTATACCGATTATTTGACTATAAGCTAACAGAATATAGGTACCCTCCCACTCTTTTAGAGTGGGAAGATTGTGATGAAGTCAGTATTTCACTGTGATTTCAGGCACATTTGGGAGCTGTTTACATATTCATTTAGAAAATCGATAAATGCTCTGATTCGGGGGCTTACCGCCTGATCACTGTAATATACAGCATTGAAAGGCATCGCGACGGGTAAACGTTTTTCAACCAGCAGTTCAACAAGTTCACCACTGGCAATCTCCTGATCAATCATATAATCAGACAAACACGCGATACCATTACCTGTCACACATAGTTGTTTAAGGGTTTCACCATTATTCGAAGAAAGTCCTACCGTTATTTCATGTAGTTGTCCGTCCTGACAAGCTATCGGCCATGTATTAAGGGATATCGGTTCAGTAAAACCAAGACAAATATGGTTTTTCAACTCCCCAATGCATCGCGGTATGCCATATTTTTTCAGATATTCAGGAGAGGCAACGATTTTTCGGTAGCTGGAAAAAAGTGGTCTGGCCCGTAGACTGGAGTCGGTTAAATTGCCAGCACGAATGGCAATATCCACTTTGCGCTCAATCAGATTGATATAAGTTTCCGAAGAAACCAATGATAACGTTATTTCTGGGTAGCGTTCGCTAAAAGGTTTAATCAGTGGTATCAGTAAATGTAATACGACGGGTGTTGTAGCATCAATACGCAATAAGCCACTGGGTATGTGTTTAGATTCCAGAAGTTCAGTTTCAGCGGCAGCCATTTCTTGTAGTACACGCTGAACTCTGTGGAAATAGCGCTGACCTTCTTCGGTTAGGCTAAGCTGGCGTGTTGTGCGATTGAGCAGACTTACGCCTAATTTCTTTTCAAGTTTTTTTATCGAACGACTCACGGCGGAATTTGCTAATTGCAGATGTTCCGCCGCACGACTAAAACTCCCGCTTTCTACTACTGACACGAAAATTGTCAACTCTTCTGAATTTGCTTTCATTATTGCTTTTCTTGCAAAAGATTATTGGAATTTTAAACATTTTTGTCATTAAACCATTTTTTCATACTAAATGCCATAAGTAAACGTTTGCTATGAAGATAATCAAGGATAAGGCGTTTTATCGTTTTCAATGAGGCAGTGCGATAAACCCCTCTTCCAGCCCATGAACCTCCATACCTTCCGGCATTGCCTCCCCAACCGTGACCTGGCGAGATACAGACTGACGCTTTAAATCCGGTCGCCAATTTACGGTTAATTGTCCATCGCTATCGTGAATTAATGCAGCTTTGGGTACAACAATTCCCTGTTCATTGCGATAAACAACAATATTAACTTTAGCGCTCATTCCGGGCCTGATGGGATAACCCTGATTCATGGATGAAGTCACTTTAATCACAACATCATAATAAATCGCCGATCCTGGTTTATCCGTATTCACGCTTTGCATTGCAATAGTTTCAATTTCTCCATCCAGAGAATGATCAGAAAATCCCTCCCCACTAATTTTTACTGCCTGCCCTTCTTTGAGTTTGGCGAGATCGGTTTCTTCAACCTGTGCCAGTACCTGATATTGTGTTGTGTCCATAATTTCCAGTAAGGGCATTCCTTCGGTCACCCTAACCCCTGTCTGAATCGTTAAGAGTTTCTTACTTTCTCCCTGGGCGGCCCTAAGCACGACCCCCGAAAATGGCGCTTTGATTTCTTTATGTAAGTATTGTTCTTGTCGCGCCTGATAGCGGCTTGTTGCATTTTGCAGCTCTATTTCTGCAACATGTACGTTACTCGCGCTTCCTTTTTGTCGAATGGATGTAAGATCGTCCTGTACTGAAGCAAGTTCCGTTAATTGTCGGCGAAGTTGTTGTTCAAGCGTTTCCACTTCCATTTTTGGAACGATACCCCGTGAAAAGAGAGCCTGTGTTTTTGCGAGATTATTTTTCAATTCCATAACCATATGGTTTGCATTTTCGACGCTTCTTCTGGCCCGGATGACTTCCTGGCTGTTTTCCCAGTCATGTAATTGGTCAACGACAGATGAGGCTTTGATCATCTCAACTTGCGCTTGCCGAAGCTCAATATCAAGCTTTCGAGTATCAAGCGTAACTAATGTCTGACCCGCTTTCACCCACTGTCCTTCTTTAACCAAAACTTGTTTGATAATTGCCTCAAATGGAGCGGGTATGGTTTCAAGACGTCCAGATTGCAGCTTGCCTACCAGACCAAGTCGTTTTTCTATAAGACCGTGTTTTACTTCAACCCACTGCACTGATTCCTGAGCTGGTGATTGTTTTGAAGACAAAAAGGCAAAAAAACAGGTTACCACCATAAGTATGCCAGCTATGGCCCATCGATAACGTTTAATCATTGAGTGTTATCTCCCAGCTTTCCAGTGTCGTGCCAAGAATTTGATCCAATTCAGCCTGAGAATTGAGGTACTGGATCAGTGTATTCAGGAGTGCATTTTCGGCATTTCTTAAGTCGGTTTCAAAACTCAGGACCTGAAAGTTGCTGGAGCGCCCTGCCTGTAATTTTTCCTGTTCAATTTCGAGTTTCTTTTGAGAAAGTGAACTGGCTTTTATTGCTAATTGATATTCCTGCCAGCGTGATTCGGTATCACGGACTGCATTGATTACTGTTTGTTCCAGATTTATTTTTGCCTCCTCCAGGTGTAACGCCTGTTTCTGGACATTGACTCTGGCCTGAACTTCTGCTTGTTTCTGTGTCATATCACCTATTGGAATATCCAGTTGTATACCCACATAGTTTTCCCAATTTCGGGTTTCAGAAGATGATGAACGATACTGGGACGCCCCGCCAACCAGTGACAAATCCCAGAGCCGGTTATTTCGGGCTTGCAACAATTGAATATCTGCGACTCTTGCAGAAAGTAACTGGATAAGATAACCCGGTTGTTGAGCCTGCGCCTTGGTAAATGATTGTTCGATATTCAGACTTACGTGAGTGCCTTTTAGCGTATCTGTAGCATAAATGGGGGTTTTGAGGTTTAAAGCGAGTAATTTAAGCAATGCCAGCTTTGTGGTATGCACATTGTTTTCTGCCTCTTTTGCCGAAAGCGCCTGCATGGCGAGATCAGCCTGCGTTTGTACGATATCTGTCTGGGCCATTCTGCCCGCATCAATCAACTCTTTGTTAATCGCCACTAATTTCTGCATACGCTTAAGGGAAGCGATAGATAATGATTGCTGTTTTTGAGCACGGAGTAACGCATGGTATGCCAGAATAATTTGCGTGATTGAACCGGAAATCGTCGCTTTTAAATTCAGCCGATGGGTTTGTTCCTGGAGTTTAGCCAGTAAGATCGGCGCGTTATTAACATCAGTTCCGGCACCTCGTAAAAGTGGCTGTATCACAGTAATGCTTGCGCCATCATTGTGAATGTTATTTATCCCCAATTTATTGTTCTCACGCGTCCAGGAAAGAGTGAAACGCGTTCCCAGAGGAGTCAGTAGTGTGGCATTAGGAGAAAGGTTAGTTTTACTAAAATTTGAGTCCTGATTTTTACCAACAACGTAACGCCCGCTGAGCTGGAGTTTTGGTGTGAATCGATCTTCTGCCACCCGTAAATCAAATTTCTGAGCGATACGATCCAGATAAACACTGCGTATCGCGTAGTTATTCCTCAAACCAAGCCATATCGCGTCACTCAACGACAAGCCTATAACCTCTCTTAAGGTTTCCTCTCGTAAACGGTAATCAGATTCCGATAAAGTTAATCGTTCCTGTTCAGATACAGGAAACCCTGTTCGAGGAAAAAGGAAAAACAAGGTCAAAGAGCCATAAAGAAAATATTTTTTAATCATCACGTAATGCCTGTACGGGTTCCATCTGTGAGGCTTTATGTGCGGGATGAAAGCCGGAGATAAGTCCCGCCACAATTGAACTACCTATTCCTAAAGGAATAGATAAAGGAGCTAGAGAAAATGACCAGCCAGAATAGAGAACAAAAAGAAAAGACACGATAACACCTGATAGCGTACCCAGGATTGCGCCAGCTAAAGTCAATGCTATCGCTTCATACAAAAAAAGGCGCCGGATATCATGGGGCCTTGCACCTAAAGCCATACGTAACCCGATCTCTTTTCGCCGGGCTGAAACGTTCATAAGCATCACATTTGAAATCGCGATGCCGCCAGTGAGTAGCGAAATACCCGCTAACCCGATCAACATAAAAGAAAAAGTTTTGCTTTGTTCCGCCTGCCCTTTCAGCAGTTGCTGAGCTACCCGAACATCAATTTCAACCGCTGGAAACTTGCGCTTAAAAAATGCCAATAAATCCTTTGCATTGGTTTCTGTGGTTGCGGTCGTTATGGAGCGAGCAATGATGCCATTCAGATCAGTATTGGGCGATATTTTACGCATGGCATTGAGAGGGGCAATCACCACCGAATCCAGAGAAAAAGGAAAGATGGGGTTCTGCCCTTTTATATCGAAAATGCCAATCACTGTGTATAAATAATTGCCAATCTGAATCTGCTTGCCAAATATACGGGATGGGTCCCCTTCACCAAGGGTAACGGCCACTTCATTACCAACGACCAGATAAGGAGAATACTGATCGTAATCAGAGATAAATCGGCCATAACGAAGTTGCAATTGCATGACTTGCTCAAGTTCTGCAGAGGCCCCTATTACGGTAAATGTTTCTGTTTTCCCGTTATAGCGCCCGGGAGAAGGATAATAGATCCAAGGCGCTGCGGAAGATAAATCAGGAATAGCGGTTGTCAAGTCAGCCATTTTAATTGACGCATTATCAATTCCATGATTGTAGGTGTTCAGATTGACTGTAATGACGTTGATATCAAGCCCGCTGAACATCTTTAATGCAGCAAGTGTGGCGTTATGCCCGGTATTAACAAATGCCACAATAGACGCGCAACCGATAGCAATACCTGATAAAGCAAGCAGAGTACTTCTCACCGTTGCCATTAAGTTGCGACAGGCTTCTCTCCATATCATTAAGGCCGACATGCCATAGTGACTGGACTGACGATTATCATGCATGAATTGTCATACCTCTGATTTCATGCAACTGACCATCAACCATACGTAATTCACGCTGCATATGGTTCGCAACCACAGGGTCATGGGTTATTACGACCAGAGTCATCGCTTGATCTGTGTGAAGAGAAGAAAGTAGCATTAAAATTTCTTCTGCGGTTTGTTGATCCAGGTTACCGGTAGGTTCATCCGCCAATAGTAACGAAGGTTCTCCTACCAATGCTCTGGCGAGAGCTACTCTCTGTCGTTGCCCACCGGATAAGTCTGCCGGGTAATGAACAGCACGATGTGAAAGACCTACCAAATGCAGTTTTTCTTTGGCAATTTTATAGGCCAACGAAGCAGAAATACCGCGGTAAAGAAGTGGCAGAGCGACATTCTCTGTGGCAGTCATTCCAGCTAATAAATGGAAACTTTGAAAAACAAAGCCAATTTCTTTATTGCGCATTCTGGCGCGAAGGTCAGTATTGGCTGTTGACATATCAATGCCGCAAAGAAAATATTCCCCAGAAGTTGGTTTATCCAGCAGGCCGAGAATATTCAGTAATGTGCTTTTACCAGACCCTGATGTTCCGACAATAGCACAACTTTGTCCGGCAAAAATTTGGGCGGTGATATTTTTCAGAACCGATATTTGGCCCTCGCCACCATGTTGATAAATGCGAGTTAACCGTTGCATGCTGATAACAGGAGTCATTGTTTTTTATAATTCCCCTGCTTTAATATTTATATTTATCAGAAATAAATAGCCTTTTATTGAAATAATCAACTTATGCTAACCCTAAAGAACCAATAATTAAATGTGAAATTTGACTTCCTCGAGTTTATATTGTTTTGGTTCGTTGTGTTGTAACTGTAAATAAATTATTTTCTTTATGCAATTAATGACGAAATCATGATTTATCACAAATCATGATAATGGAATTCAGGTTCACAACCTAAAATAAAAAAATATAATCAGTTTATAAAATTTAAAATTGTAACATCGTCTGGTGGTAATTTAGATTTATCCGGCGTTATTCATTATCACATATAATTTTATAAGTGATATCTTTAATATGCAAATTCTAAACTATTAACGGAGAATTTTTATGTTCAAGAAATTATTAACAGTTGGTGCATTAGTAGCAGGTATAGCATTAACTGGAGGAAAATGGTGGAAAGGAGTCTTTTTCTAATGTGGAAAAAGATGGGAATATTACATGGTATTTTAAAGGTATAAAAAAATTAGATCATTGTGGAAGCAATGTTCACGTTGGTAAATATGAAGGTAGAGCAAGATAAAATTCTACCGAAAAGCCTCGTTAGATAGAGGCTTTTTTGAACACTATACCCAATAGATTTCAAGATGCATCGCGACGGCACAAGGGAGCGAATCCCCGGGAGCATAGATAACTCTGTGACCGGGGTGAGTGAGTTCAGCCAACAAAGAGGCAACTTGAAAGATAACAGGTATATTTACTAAATTCATATAACACAGGTCAGAACTAATACATCTCAGGTGATATTAAGTACATTATGTTTTTTTAATATCTCTTTAACCCTATCTTTAGGAATAGGATAGGAAGTATTACCATTTCTCCCAACCATTTTTTTAGCGGCAATCATGGCATTAATTATTGCTTCTTCTGTTGCATTTATTGTTGCCTCATATAAAGGATCTAGTTTGTCATTTGGCAGTATTTTTATTGTTTTTGCATTCTCTCTGGAGAATGCGTCATTATTTGCGGTTGAAAATGCAATAAATATCTCACCGCTAGTATTTCTGGCTACACCACCTACCTTTGCAAGCCCAAGAGATACCCTTTTGGCTATTTTTTCCAATTGGTGAGGAGCTAATGGTGCATCTGTGGCCACGACGGCTATTATAGAACCCGCATCTTTTATTTCTTTCTTGCTCCCATGATATATTGGTTTGAGATCCTGTATTTCTTTACCAACAGGAATCCCCGCAATAATTAAATCATCCCGATTACCAAAGTTGCCTTGAACAAAAACTCCAACAGTATATCCTCCATCCTCTTTATCCAGAACTCTTGATGAAGTACCGGTGCCCCCTTTAAATTTAAAAAGGTTCATTCCCGTTCCCCCGCCAACATTACCCTCTTCTATCGCTCCTGATTTAGCACTATTCAATGCATTATATACATGTTCTTTTTTTACATGCATACCGTTTATATCATTCAATATTCCATCCCACGTTTCTGCAACCACAGGTAATAACCAAAATAAATCATCTTTTAGTGGCGATGTTAGATTATTATCAATCATCCAGCTAATTGTTGAGTCTCTGACAACACCAACGCTATGAGTGTTAGTGATTAATATTGGCGTTTCCAGAAAACCACTTTCTTTGACCCATTGATTGCCTGTCATATCTCCATTTCCATTTAAAGAAAAGATACCCGAAAATACCGGACTAAATTTCTTTCCTCTCGGCAATATAGCTGTCACACCGGTTCTTATTGGACCTTTTCCAACCTCTAACTTTCCATCGCCTTCTATTATGGTTGAATAACCAACGGTTACACCACCGACATCTGTGATCGCATTATATTTCCCCGTTATGCCAGGGAAAGGAATGCCTAAATCCCTTGCTCTCATCTCATTGGCTAAAGAATTGGAAGCTATTATTGTCGATATAGATAAAATTATAATATTCAATATTTTCATCATCACTCCTTGTAATTAATTTGCCGGCTCAAGATTTTCAGAACATCAAGATCCACAATATGATATGAAAGGGATTCGTTTTCGGCCAGTTGGTATACCCCTTAATGAGAGGATCTATCATGAAGGCATTAGTGTTAGAGCTTCCCCGCTGTAGTCAGCGCTGTATGGATTGTTTTGAATGGTAACAGCAAAGATAGAGGAGCATCTAATAGCGGAATAGCACCATAGCTGGTATACCACTGAGCGACACGCTCATTTTTGGCATCAATCAACAATGCCACTCCGCCGGCATGAGCAGCTACCAACAAACAACGCCGCCCAGCTGCAAGCAATAACTGCCCGCCAAGTCCTTGCCCCTGTACTGAAGAGTCTACAGCTAGGCGGCCAAGCCGAAATACCGGTACTTCATGTCGAGCCAAACCGCGTTTAATCACTTCAGGCGCTCGTTCGTAAGCAATGGAGGCCGGGCTTAAACTGTAATAGCCCAATATCTTTTTATTGTTCTCGCTAACAGCCAGGAAAGTTTTTGCTCCACCTTTCTCATGGCTCTGCCTTGCATGGCGATGTAAAAACTGATTCAGTGCCTCATCACCGCAATTAAAGGAGGTACGATCATGATATTTGCCAATAGCTTCTTCATGCCAAATCGGTAGCATCATGATTGTTTCGGCAAGGCAAATGCGGCAGCTATCAATTTGTCATTGGGTACCGGTGGGTTATCTAAAAGATCCAGAACATGCAAACTATCTCTTTCTGTCAACTCCAGACGCTCATTCTCGTCGATAATTTTTCGTGCCACTGGCATCACATTGCGGATCACGAACTCAGTCAAGTTGGTATGCTGTAAAGCGGCTGCACGTATTAACAGCGACTTTTCTTCTGAGGCGATACGTAGCGACATGCGGTCGCTAGTTTCTACTGGAATCTGAGGCATGGTTAAGCCCTCCTATTTGTACGTATTAAAATTGTACATTAAAGCGTACCGGCCAGCAAGGTATGTGCAAAGAAAGCACTATTCGAACGGATTACACAGAGTTTCTGAGTGCCAACGCTCTCCTCTCATTGAAACCAATTGTTTTTGAGAAAAAGCACTTAGCCTCAATCAAAAATCTGAAAACGAGGCTTCCATGTTCTTGAAAATAGTTCTCGAAACAATATTCTCGCTACTCTATTATTTCAATGAGTTTCGATTAAGGAAAATATCCCTATGCTACGTTCAACCATTCACTATTTTCTCACTGCACTCAGTACATTTATACTGAGTGCACTTATTCAGAGTGTACAAGCGGCTGGATTTAGCTTGATTAATGTTCCAGCGGACGAACAGGGCCCTGCGATGCACGGAGCTGTTTGGTATCCATGCCAATCACCTGCGGGTCAATTCCAACTTGGGCCATTTACCTTACCTGGGGTGCGTGATTGTGTAGCATCTGGATCAATGTGGCCATTGGTGATTATTTCACACGGAAGTGCGGGGGCATTTTTAGGGCACCACGACACGGCAGAAGCGTTGGCTGATGCTGGTTTTGTTGTTGCAGCCATCAATCATCCTGGCGACAATTTTCAGGACGTGTCTGATCAAGGGCACTTACGTGTGTTTGTAAATCGCCCAAATGATATAAAACGTCTGATTGATTTCATGACGAGAATATGGTCAGAACATGCGCGTTTAGCGCCAGGAGAAATTGGTTTTTTTGGTTTCTCTCGAGGAGGTTACACAGGTCTGGCTGCAGCAGGAGCTACACCGGATTATGGAATGGCTGCTAATTTTTGTGTGCGTGATGATTTGCCACTTTGCAAAGAAGCTCGTGAACGAGAATTTCAAGTATTACCTAAAAGTGATGCTCGTATAAGCGCTTTCGTGCTTGCCGATCCACTCAATTTGTTCTCGCAAGATGGATTCAACAATGTTTCTGCGCCAATACAACTATGGGCGTCTGAATTCGGTGGCGATGGTGTAGTACTGCAAGATATAGAATCGATAGGATATGCCCTGCGATTTACCCCAGAGTTTCATGTTGCGAAGAATGCCGGTCATTTTTCTTTTCTTGCTCCGTGCTCCATTCGACAAAAACGTGATGTACCAATAATTTGTACAGACCCGCCTGGTTTTGACCGCATAAAATTTCACAAAGAGTTTAATGATGAGGTCATTAAGTTTTTTAAAAAAACATTACAAAACCAGACGTTTTAGTCATATTTTTGCACTATTATTTTTATATTCGCGTTTGGTCGATAAACGGACCACTGTTTTCCATGCCAATGGTCCGTTTCACTACTGAGTATTTTCCAGCCCTTACATCGCCTTACTTTGGACGGATTTACCCGCCCTATTTAATGTAATGTAAGACTTCACCTACAGCGTCAAAAAGGCGATCTAAGTCGGCGCGCTCAGCAGTGAACATAGGCCCGAATTGCAGCGTATCGATGCCAAAGCGCACATAAAAACCTGCCTTCCAAAGCGCCATGCTGGCATCAAAAGGACGTATTGTCGTATCACCGTCACGGGCAGCCAACTGAATTGCTCCCACTAAGCCACAGTTGCGGACATCAGTCACATTTGGACAGTTTCCGAGAGAATGAAGAGCGGTTTCGAAATGAGGAGCAAGTTCGGCAGAACGTTGGATTAGATGGTCTTTATCCATCAGATCCAACGTTGCTAACCCAGCGGCACAGGCTACGGGGTGTGCCGAATAAGTATAACCATGACTGAACTCCACGGCGTGCTCCGGCAGTGACTGGGACATAAAGGCTTCATAAATTTCACTGCTTGCTACTACACCTCCCAGAGGAATAGCGCCATTGGTAATTTGTTTGGCAAAGCTAAGAATATCTGGCGTCACACCAAAATACTCAGCACCAGTCCAGCGTCCCATACGGCCAAAGCCGGTAATCACCTCGTCAAAAATCAACAAAATATTATGCTGATCGCAAATTTCACGCAAACGTTGTAGATACCCTTTAGGTGGAATAATCGCACCAGCGGAACCGCACACCGGCTCGATAATAACCGCCGCGATATTGGAGGCATCATGCAGTTCGATCAACTTGAGCATTTCATTGGCTAGCTCCACCCCACCAGTTGCCGCCATACCGGGTGTAAATGCCATATTACTCTGTAGCGTATGGGGTAAATGATCTACATCCATCAATTGCCCGAACATTTTGCGGTTACCCCCCATTCCCCCCAAACTGGTACCAGCAATATTGACACCATGATAGCCAAGTGCCCGGCCAATCAGTTTGGTTTTCGCGGGTTGGCCTTTCACACGCCAGTAAGCTCGCGCTATTTTAACTGCGGTGTCTATAGACTCAGAACCTGAACTGGTGAAAAAGACGTGATTAAGATCACCGGGAGTTAAATTGGCAATTTTTTCTGCCAGTTGAAACGATAAGGGATGACCGAATTGAAAGCCTGGTGAGTAATCGAGTGTACTTAATTGATCAGCAACAGCTTTCTGAATTTCTGTTCGGGTATGACCCGCTCCGCAAGTCCAAAGACCCGACAGGCTGTCATAAATCTGGCGTCCTTTATCGTCTTTTAGCCATTGTCCCTTAGCAGCAACAATAAGACGCGGATCGCGTTGGAAATTTCGGTTGCCACAGAATGGCATCCAGTGAGATTTCAGGTTTAACGATTCAGAAAAACGGATTTCAGACATAGCTAACTTCCTCTCACAAAAGTAAAATTTGAGTTTAGTTCACCACTCCTATTTTAGCCAACATATTTAAATACTTTGTATTTACTCATCTATCAACTCGGCATACCGCGAAGTTTGGCTGATGGAATGTGAGGTGTTCTGATGAGTGTGGTAGATTTTGCTGACAATTGTCCACTTACCGTCCACTTTCAAGAGATGAAGGAAATCAGTGAAACGGAAACCAGAAAGATCGTCCATATCAATACGGGCACTGGCGGCGGTTCCTACAATATCGATACTAACGATGACAATTTTCGTTTCCGGGGATGGTTGGAAAGTGTCGTCGATGATGTCAAAAAGCCCCTGAATTGGACCGCCAACCAACGTGTTATCGTCATCAACACCAAAGATGGTCGCTTGTTCATTAAAAGCAGGTTTCATCATGTCGCTGTTAGCTTTTGTACAGCCTTCTTTGTACTTGTTTATAACTTCAACGATAGCGTTGTATTCCTGAATATAGGTTGGATAGTACATGTAATCACTCCTTAATTTAAGGTAAATGTGGATTTTGAAAACTGTAAACCGGAATAGCGCATAATCTTATATCATACATAAAATAAATTTATGAATATTAACGGTTATGCTGCGAGATCAAGCATTGAAATCGATTCATCTCTCAGAACGACATAATGATCGTTTGTGAGGTATGACATTCTGACATCGTTACCGCTCACTCATTGAGTTCAGTGAATCGACTTGGGTAATGAAAATGTATATATTTTATTAGTATTAAATAACAGAGGAGAACTGACCATGTCGAAACAAGCTGTTTTCACAATGAAACTGGAGCCAGAGTTGCGTGCTGAGTTTATTGCCGAAGCCGAAGCAGCCCATCGTCCAGCATCACAGGTGTTACGTGAGCTGATGCGTGAGTATATTCAACACCAGCGTGAGGCGCGTGAATATGACGAATTTTTACGTCGCAAGGTTGAAGCTGGCCGGGCTTCGATGCACGCCGGACAGGGACGCTCTAACGACGAAGTCGAAGCCGAGTTTGCCGCCCGGCGCGCCAATGTGGCAAGTCGGACATGAGAGTTGTTTGGACACCAGAGGCGCAACAGGACCGCGCTGAAATTTGGGATTACATTGTGGCCAAGAATCCGCAAGCGGCGGTCAGAATGGATGAACTGTTCAGTAATGCAGCAGCTCGCTTGGCACAATATCCAATGTCTGGTCAAACAGGAAAGATACCCGGCACTCGCGAATTGATCCCGCATGACAACTATCGTCTGGTATATGAGCTTGATAACGAAACGGTATGGATATTGATTCATACTGCCCGTCAGTGGCCCCCATGCACAAATAAATGGTGGTAACGATCACTAAGCACGAAGAATCCATTAGCCGTAGCACCTTGAGTAAACGTCTCTTGTCTGTATTGTCACGATTTGATCTATACCTGTTATCTTTCAAGTTGCCTCTTTGTTGGCTGCACTCACTCACCCCGGTCACATCGTTATCTATGCTCCCGGGGATTCGCTCCCTTGCCGTCGCGATGCATCTTGAAATCTATTGGGTATATACCTAATTTCCGGTAAGCCTTGGCTTACCGGAAATCAAGAATGATAAAAATATCTGTTCTAAATCGAATCAAATACTGGAGTGATATTTTTCAGAACCAGGGCGCTTAGGACTTGACAGCTTAACCTGCAACAATGCTGTTACACTGACATTGTGGTAATTGGACCGAGGACCAGGGTGATTCTATCAATAGATTGAATACGTATTTCTATGATTTTTTTACCAATTTTTGGATAGGTACTTAGCATACGTGCAGTGGGCTGTACATTTGGTGTGGTCAACATTGCACAGAACGCGTCCCTCAACGGACCATCAGGGGTAAGCACTATTGTCTTCCCTTTAACTGACATCAAATTGTTAGTATTTAAAACACACTTCACCATCTTTTCTGTATCCGGGTTTGCTATACCTTCCTGGGTTATAAACTCGATGTTTTTGTACAATCCTTCTCTTTTCTTTATGAACTCTCCTTGAAGTTCATTCATTCTCAGTGGTTGTCCTATCCCCTTTCTTGTTACCCTGTTGTCTCGATTCCCATACATGTTATCTACAACAAGTACCTTCCCATCGTCAGAAACCCTGAATTTATAAAAAGCTTCTGTTTCTCCTTTGACATTTACGTTTATCACCCTGGCAGGTAGCTCAATTACATCCCCACTTTCATTTATGTAAGGTGCACTTTCTTGCTTAATTTCCTTTTCTTCGTACCTTTGCTGGTATTCAATAGGTTTGGACACTGGCGTGGTATCATTTTCATAAAATTCTCGATATTTAGCCTGCCCTTTTTCAACATGCCCATGCCATTCAGTATTTTTCTCTTTATATAAAACCAAATTGTCATAGTATCTGCTCTCTTTAAAAGGCAGGTCCGTTGGTTTTATGCCATTTTCTGATTGAGCAATTTCCTCCAATTCGAGAGCTTTTTCTGTTGGAATACCTTGAGGGCGGACTGGTGGTTTAGGCCCCACGGATTCTAGCGATAGTAACCCTCCGCCTTTTAACCCGACATCAGTATGAAATTCCCATACATTATTTTTGTTTAATCTGATTGGAGGAAAATATCCTGAACGAGCAGATGCAGTAGGATTTACCAAACGTAATGTATTATTACTTTCATCATATCTAACTTGATAGAAATTATCGTTATGTTTGATGTAGTAATTATAATCTTGCATGGATTGCCAGTTTTCAGAGCGAACTGTATATATACCAATATTGTCAGGAACCAGGCTGTCGAAATATATATTATTAACTCGCCAATCTGTAGGGAAAGATGTGTTTTTTGTCTTAATGGTTTTCTTGTCTTCTTTTTTTACTCCCCAACGACCACCAGAGTTACTGATAGGTGTTTTTCGATCGCCATTAATTAACACCCACCCTTGATTACTTTTATTTCTTTCAACCTGATAGAATTCCCCTTTCGCATCTTTAATATAACTTTCTCCCGAATCATTTTTCCATATTCCATCATTAGAAAGTTTCAAATTTGCTTTTTCATCTGCAGTCATTAATACTTTGCTTGAAATACCCTCTAATGATGTTAAATTCAAGTCATTTTTTATCCCCTTATAAAGCCCTTTAAGGCTGGATCTTATCGGCACTGGCTCAATAGCATCATAAAATGCTTTTGTGATTAATAATGAACTCTTGGAACTTGCAGATAGTAATTCTGGCGCAACTTGCTTGGAGACATATTTAAATAACTGATGTCCTCGCAATCCATTAGTAATACCCGCTTTTAATGCACTTCGACCTAAGGCAATGACTTCAGAAGCTGATTTACCGACAGTACCTGTGGTTTTAAATATTGGAATAATGCTTGCGAGATCAAGAAGAATGTCACCGCTATCAATAATATATTCAGAGTCCGTGCTTGCATTATATATTGTATTATAAAAAGGAATGAATCCTCTTATTATTTTCCAGGTTGTACTGGTTTCATCCATAGCTTGATGTAAATCTTCCACATAAGCAGCTTGTGCAACCTCCATACCTTGAGCCAGCGTACTAGCTACTGTTGATGACGCATTAATCTCAATTTTCGCCGCTTTAGAATCTTGTGCTAAAGTAAAATATTGATGTGAGATTTTACTGATTGGGTTATTACTCCAGTCAGCACCATAAAGTGGTTTAATAATTAGATGATTGACTTTGTTGAAATAATATAAATCTTTATATTGTTTATATCTTGGATCGGCTTCATCACTAAACCATCCTTTTTCAAAATCGACTAATTTTCTCCATCGTAACATTTCATTAATGTTATTACCTTCCTGTTCCGAGAGAATAATGGATTTAATCCCGCCCAACAAATTAGAGGATAAAAGATATCTACCTGATGATAATTGCATCAGAACAACTCTTCCAGGAATATATTGAGCGGGATTTTCATCATCAGGTATTGGTTCCCCTTTAGATATATATACCCCTCTTGTTTTACCAAAGACAGCAAAAGTCTGTATTGATTTTGGTGCTTGTGTGAATTCTTCAACCGTTATGTTGCTGCTTGTTATAATAGAACCAGCTAATATACTTGCATCATACTGATTATATTTATCTCGATAATCATAAAACTGCTGATTGAATTTTGAACGACTTTCTGCATCACCACTTTTCTTAAAATCAGAAATCGTAAAATAGCCTTCAGGTTTATTTTTACTGATCGCTTTAGTAAAGGGGTTTTCTCTTTCTTTAGAGAAAAGAAATTTGTTATATATTCGAGTTAAGCTAAGATTATCAAATTTTTTACCTGTAGTAAGTTGATAAATAACTGCGGTCAGTTCTTCTTCAGAAGCTGGGCCTAAAAACAGCTTACTATCCTCTGTAATTTTTTGTGCTAAATTACTGGAAAAGATAATATCTTCATAGCTATTTTTAACTATATGGTTTTTAATTTTAGTGATGACATTTTCATTGTTAATTAAATGCAAATATTTAATTAATGACTTTATCTCCAGTGAAGAGAATTTCAATAATTCGTCACCCTCCTTAACCAACAAAAGATTCTCAATATTTTTATTTGATATTTCTTTTAATTTGTTTTTTAATCTTATTATCGAGTTGTTAATACCGACAGATGAAAACTCCTCTGTAGCAATAATTTCATCAGAAGGTAATTTAATAGTACCTGGCTTATTTTCTTTTTCTTCATCATAGATTGTTTTCTTTATTTTTACATAACTCTTTCTATTAATGTGAAAATGTTTTTTAAATTTGTAATGTTTCGCTTTTATTTTACTGACATCAGCATCAAAATCGTTATTTTCATCACTAATGCTGTACAAGGAATTTAATAAAACATATATGTTATTAAAACTTAATTTATTGATATTTCTGTGAATAAATCTTTTCAAATTTAAGAATATGGCTTTCCTGGTATCGTCATCCGTAATATTTGGCTCAATTTTTTTCAGGTAATGAAATCTTTCTCTGATTATCTCAGGGAAGTTTTCAATATTCTGTTCTGTAAGAATGTTGTTACTGCTACCTGTGCCCGAATGTGGTGAACGATTTAAAGCAGCATTTAAAACAAATCTGGAAAGTTCTTTTTTATCTGTTTCGTCAAATGGTTCAATGTCGTCATTTTCATTACGATTAAAATTTTTCTTTATTGTTGAAAAATATTTTTTATTTTCTTCATCATGCTCGTCATTATCAGTGAGCATTTGAGACGATATATCCCGCTTACGTCTGATGATAGGTTCTGGTGTAGATTGTGCTGTTTCAGCTGGCGATACACTCATTTCTTGAGGAACAATCTCAACATTAATATCCGCGTTTTTACTTTCTATCTCTTTATTTATACGTAATGCCAGTTTATCGGCCTGCTCGTCCAGTGCATTTTGGATAGCCTGTTTAATCGAATGCTCCGTATACTTTTTCACAGCAAAGTTAATACTGGCATCCACCGCGACCCAGGGTAATTCTCTTGTCATATCAACCAAGACTTTTTTAGTAACCTTGTTAAGATCACCATCATATATCCGTTTGCCCGTAATAGCGGTAGCAATACCATATCCGACTAATGGTGAAATGGATAATGTAAACCGAATGGTTGCTTTAGAAACTTCTTGATTAATATATTTATTTTCGATTTTTGTTGCCTGGCTTTGCCCCAATTTTACGCCACGTCTTATCGCCTGTACTCCTCGAGTAGCCTGGTATGTGGTTCTTCCCGCTCTGACTGCCACACGAAGCGGTAGGGACGTCGTGTTTACGAGTAGTTTAAAGCCCCCTCTAAGAGCGGCAGAAATGGCACCACTGACGATTTTCTGTTCAGCCCATAACCTGATATCGTCAGGGATACTCCGTGAGCTTGCCAAAATTTCTTCTGGTGTTGGTGGATAAACAAGCGCATTTTCAGCGGCATGGTTTAATGCCAGTGTTAACCTTTTCAGGAATCTTTTTGCTTCAGGATCTGATTCTTTGGCGAAATGGGTTCTGTTTTCTTCCACAATCTCCATCAGAGTATGTTCAAATAATTCTGCTGCGACTGCTCTGTCCTCTGGCCGCTTCTCCTGCAGATAACTCTGCTTTAAATCCTCCGCCCATTCGCTCATTCCGCGCGCCAGCATACCGCCACGGGAGAAATTATCTAACGATGTTCCCGTAATCTCCACAACGCCGGCTTTGACCTTGCCCTTAAGCTCGCTTAAGTCCCGCAGCCATTTTGCCACTTTTTCTTGCAGCTCCTTGCCTCCGCTATGTCCATGCTCAGCCAGCCGCACGGTTGCGCCATCGAGTTCACGTGCAATGTTTGCAAACTGTCCGACAGCCTCTGCCATTATTTCATCAAAACGCGGTATATCCTTCCATCTATCCTGCCGATCCTTTCTTAATTCTTCACTCAGCTGGAAATATAAATCCTGCGCCCATTTCTCCTGTGCCAACCGGGTTACCGGTGCTATCAATTCCTGTAACTTGTCCCTGGATTGCTGCCCGACTGCCTGCCACCGCGCCGCTTCCTGTTCTAGCTGTTGATTAAGTAGCTCACTGAGCTCTGGCAACTCATCACGATAGGCTGTACGTTGGGTCACACGGCTGTGCTGCTCCACCGCCTCCTGTAGCATCCAGGCAGAGGACGGTAATAGTTTTATCCGCCGCTCAGCCTGCTGAATTTCATCCAGAAACAGCAGCGCCGTACCTTTGACTGCTCCGTTGACACTTTCAGTATCGGATGTCCCCTTAAGTTTGTGTCTCGCCCTTGAGGCTGTTTTACTGGCTTTGTTT
>NZ_KL543985.1:26340-229861 GCF_000711895.1 Photorhabdus australis DSM 17609 | reverse complement strand
AGCGAGGTGAAGAAATTCAGTGATGCGGATTTTCCTCACTGGATGGGGTGGCAGTTGATAGATGATGACAGCGACAGCAATAGTCAGTGCCATTCCCCGACGTTACTGGCCGAACTTAACGCAGAAACCGAGCCACGAGCAGACCTGAGTTACACGATTTGTCATTTTGCGTTTGAGTGGGATGCTGAGATCGTGGACACCCGTTTTAACTGGCTGAAATTGCCTAATGATGTGCTGGATGAGCCGATGTCGGAGGAGGACTGGGATAAGTTTATCGCTCATGTTAAGGCGCTATGTATTGATATGGCAGGATTACCATCCGGCAAGGTGTGGCATTTTGATCCGAGGAGGTTTATTACTCACTTTAGGAAGTGTGGGTGGTTAGGGGAAGGAGATTTAATTAGAGTTATCAGAGAAAGTGTTAAAAATAGCAAGACACATAAAGAGGGAGACTTTTTAAGTAAAGAGAGTGTTATGACTCGTATTTTACAAAGTAAAAATAATAAAGATAATGTGATTATCCGTCCGGAAAATATAAAAGAGAGCTTATCCAGAGTTATTACTAATTATGGTTTTAATCTTTCGTCTTTAAGAATTGCACACTTTTTATCCCAAATTTTTTGTGAGACGGGTCGGTTGGAAGTGGTTGTTGAGTATGGGTTAGATAATTATTTTAATAAATATGAACCCAAAAAGGATTATGCTGGTAAAGAAATGAATGATCTGGCAGGAACATTGGGAAATACGCTTGTGGGGGATGGAAAACGATTTAAAGGAAGAGGGATTATACAAACGACTGGCAGAAAAAATTATGAGCTTTACGGAAAATATAAAGGGGATGCTGAAAAATTCTTGACAGATGCAGGAGCTGCCACTCTTGCCAGTAATGCCTATTATGCTTGTGATACGGGCGGATTTTATTGGATACATAAACAAAGGATGAGAGAACATAATGGGAGGAGAATATCCTGGGGGAGTTTAAGTCTTCATTATTGGGCTGATAAGGGGGCTTCATATGATGATGTAAAAGCCATTACTAAATGCGTGAATGGCGGTGATCATGGGTTGGATGATGTCAGATGGCCTTGCTTCGAGCATGCATTATATGCATTAAATGACTCTATCGTAAAACCCAATAATTTTAAGCCCATAGAATGATGGTGAATTATATGAAATTGAATATGTTATTTGCATTGATATTAACTGCACTTTCATTTTCTGCTTATGCAGAAAAGATAGATTACTGTTATACCATTGAATTTGACAGCGGGGTTTTTAATTTAAAATCGTTAAAAAAAGCTTCTGTTAAAAATGATTGTAGATATAATCTAGTGCCTCTTGTTTACAATGGGGTAAAAGATTATTTTAATTTGTCTGGTGCGGCATATCCATCAGGTGGCATTGGTTATATAAAATGGGATGATGTAAGTAAAAAATATAGCTATGACATAGATGAAATAAATAATTCATTAAAAGATTCATATGGTAAAAATAATAAATTTAACTATGTTTTTAATATGAAATATAAGGTGGAAATAAAAACATTCCCTCGGCGTAAAGGTGCAATGGTTATGTCAGATATCATTTTTCTTGATAAGAAGGATAAACCTTATAGTGTGATGAGAACATTGTTTTTTTATTCTCAAGATAATTATGCCGCTGAGTATTACCCCGACCCAATAAAATATTCGGATAAAAAAAGAATTGATTTTTTAAATAAGGTAACAGATTTATTTATGACAATGACGATTAATTGTGATTTTAGCTAATAGATTAATCTGTATTAAATTATGCCTGGTATGTGCTGAGATATTTAACAGGCATAGTTAGTAACTGTAAGTTAATAGGAGGAGAAGAATATGATTCGGTTTATATCTTTATTACTGTTTTTTTACTTTGTTTTTCTGTGAGCAGAGTGTTCTCTGCAACAGAGGATATATTTTTCTGTGTAAGATCAGAATATGGCATTTTGATCCGATGAGATTCATTACTCACTTTCTACTCATTATTGGTCAGACCCGAGAAGAAAAAAAGTTAATAGACGAACCGGTAGAGAGGAAACATATGTGGATGAGTCACTAGATAAACAATGGTATCCACTATTCGATCCTGATGATATCTCATCAAATGAATATTTTTCTATCGATTCGGGTGGTTTTCACTGGGTGTCTAAAGAACATAGAAACTCTAGGCAAGAAGCATGGAAAACTAGTATAAATAGGGTGTGTGACCAAGGGTTGAATAATGAGTCTATTGGATGTTGTTCTATTTTAGTTAATGGGGGAGCGAATCCCCGGGAGCATAGATGACTATGTGACCGGGGTGAGTGCAGCCAACAAAGAGGCAACTTGAAAGATAACAAGTATATTTATATTTGTCAGATATGTTAAAGACATCTGAAATAGAAACTATATCTGTTAGAAGAGGAAATCGAGAGATAAATGTAATTGTTGACTACGCCAGACAATCACGATCATTGAAGGTATAATATGAAGAAAAATATTTTCACGGTTTTGTTGTTTATTTCTTTATCTGTACATGGAGAAGAGGCTTTATTACCACCCGCTGTTAGCAGAATGGTCATGCATAGTATTTCTTCTTATATATCAAGAGACTTTTCACCTTTGCCTCTTTCAATTGTTAAATATTCTGAGATATCTAAAGGTGTTCAAGAAAACGGTTATAATGAATATTATATTTATAATGGAAAAATAAATAAGATATATAGTAAGCCAGACTGGTATATAGTACCGTTTTTATACAGCACTGAGAACAAAGAAAAAAAAGGAGAGGGATACGCACGTTGTAATATGGTTGCATTTTCAGATAATCAAGTTTTGATTCCTGAGAAAAAATTTAAATCTAAATATGCTGGAAATTATTCATCATGTTTTGGTTATAAACTAGTTAGGGTTTTTCATATGAGAGATTTAACATGGATCGTCGGTGAGGTTGGATATGAGTCACCTCAAAGTGGGATATCTGGTGAATGGTTCTCCTATGATTATTATTTTTTTGATAAAAAAAAGAGGCTTTCTGTTTTGATGATAATCTACCTAAATTAATTAATAGTAAAGATAAGTTGGAAATAAAATTAATAGGATATGTACCTAACTATGGTCAATGTAATAGTATCATCAAACATTAATTATTTATTAAAGGAAAACCAAAATGAATTTATGCTAATGGAACTCCACATAGTTTACATTCGGTCTACGGGATTTAAACCCCTAATGATGGATATAACGTAGGATATATAACAATGGGATCTCTAGATTGTAATGTGATTTGGCTTATATTTAGAGTCATGTATGAAGATACAAATTTAAATTCAAATGAAATATATGAAGCTTATTTTATCTCCAAAAATAAAAACAAGTTCTGTTATTCGGAATGGATTACTAGATTGATTAATAAAAGCAATAGGTTTGATGTTAACAAAGCGATTATAGGAGATCTTGATTTTGACGATGACTATTAGCCAGTCAGGAATCAAAACGCCGGACTTTGGTATTGTTTATTACTAATATTTTCACTTGTCGTTAATAAAATGTTCATAATTTGTTTTAAATATTACATTCTTATCATATTTTTTGTAATGAAATTACATATAGTGGAAAAAATAACGATAAATAACACTAAAAAGGGGGATTGAAAGTGGTAAATTTTCATTTTATCCGATAAAATTTTAGACAATTTACAGGTTGTTGTTTTTGAGGTTCTGCAAAAAAGCGGAGTCTTTTTAAAGGAGGGTCTATATGTCTGTATATCGTAAATACCCTTGGCATCAGGTTCTCTTACGTCGTATCAGTGCTGTGACGTTAGGTGTGTTGGCGCTACCGGTTATGTTGTTCCGCCGTGATCGCACGCGTTTTTACAGTTATTTATACCGTGTATGGATAAAAACCAGTGATAAGCCAGTATGGTTAGCGCAATCAGAGTTGGTTATTACAGTCAGAAATAATTAATGTTTGGTTAGCGGGAAATCAGGTTAACTTGGTTTTCCGCCGTTGATAAATAGTTTGACGCCTTGTCCGTTGATTCTGGCAAGGCGTTTTGTTTTATCAGAGATCAGAAAAATCAATTAAGCCTATTTACTATAGCGGGTGTGGATGAGTATGTTACTTCCACGCAATTAAAATATAGGACGGATATGATGCATAATATTGAACTGGAAAGCGTAATTAATGAAGAATTGCATATCAGAGAGTTTCAGGATTATGCGCCCAATGGCTTACAGGTTGAAGGGCGTGCTCATATTCAGCGGGTCGTTACTGGTGTTACAGCTTGCCAGGCTTTATTGGATGAAGCAGTTCGCTATCAGGCTGATGCGGTTATTGTTCATCATGGCTATTTTTGGAAAAATGAGCCGGTCGTGATTCGTAATATGAAACGTCATCGTCTGAAAACGTTACTCAGTAATGATATAAATTTATATGGCTATCATCTGCCGCTTGATGCTCATTCATTACTGGGAAATAACGCACAACTGGCTCATAAGATTGGAGCAAAAGTTGTTGGACTAATTGATACATTTGTACCACATGGTGAATTTGAACAGCCAATGACGCCAGCAGAGTTAGCTACACGTATTGAACTGGCGCTTGGCCGCAAAGCGTTGCATGTGGGCGATAACGCACCCGCAGAGATTCGCACTCTTGCCTGGTGTACCGGTGGTGGCCAGAGTTTTATTCAGCAGGCGGCTGAATTCGGTGTTGATGCCTTTATTACCGGTGAAGCTTCAGAACAGACGGTTCATATTGCCCGTGAAATGGGATTGCATTTTTATGCCGCTGGTCATCATGCTACTGAACGCTATGGTATTAAGGCTTTAGGTGAGTGGTTGGCGGATAATTATGGGTTAGATGTCACTTTTATCGATATTCCAAACCCGGTTTGATTCGGTTTATGCGTTAGTCAAAAATAAGCGAAGCCCACCGAAGGCGGGCTTCAAAGTTTTTACAAACTTTTTAAAACTAGCATTGTTCTATCCGCTTCATAGAATTGTGAATTTTGATCTCAGTGATCCAGCTACACACGCAAGCGGGGGCTACGTTCGATAATTTAGAGAACAGGGTCGTTTAGTACCTGCTCTTAAAACGAGCATACACAAGGAAGATAGTGAGATCAATTTTTAGATGATTTCAGTAGTGACTGTATTACCGGCAAATTTTACCGAATAATTTGCCCAATTAAATGAAAGCTCTAACTCTCAGGTTAGAGCTTTGCCCTTATCGTAATTGGATTTAATTATTATTTTTCCAACTGGCTTTTGAAATCGCGCTGTGTATAGCCAGTGTAGAGTTGACGAGGACGGGCGATTTTCACACCGTCATCATGCATTTCGTTCCAATGGGCGATCCAGCCGATGGTTCGGGCAATTGCAAAAATGACAGTGAACATCGTGGATGGAATACCCATTGCTTTCAGGATGATGCCAGAGTAGAAATCCACGTTCGGATACAGTTTCTTCTCAATAAAATATGGGTCGTGCAGAGCGATACGTTCAAGCTCCATAGCAACTTCCAGCAGACTGTCATTCAGCCCGAGCTCATCTAGCACCTCGTGGCAGGTTTCACGCATAACTGTCGCGCGTGGGTCATAGTTTTTGTAAACGCGATGACCAAATCCCATCAGGCGGAAAGCGTCGTTTTTGTCTTTGGCGCGTGCAATAAATTCAGGAATGTGTTCAACCGACTGGATTTCTTCCAGCATACGTAAGCAAGCTTCGTTTGCTCCACCATGGGCCGGTCCCCAAAGTGAAGCGATACCCGCGGCAATGCAGGCAAATGGGTTAGCACCGGAAGAACCCGCAGTGCGTACTGTAGAGGTAGATGCGTTCTGTTCATGATCGGCGTGTAGAATAAAGATACGATCCATAGCACGCTCTAGTATAGGGTTCACCTTGTATTCTTCGCATGGTGTGGAGAACATCATGTGCAGGAAATTGCCTGCATAGGAAAGATCATTGCGTGGATAAACGAATGGCTGACCAATAGAGTATTTGTAGCACATTGCTGCTACTGTTGGCATTTTGGACAGCAGACGATAGGCAGTAATGTCACGGTGGCGCGGATTGTTCACATCCAGAGCATCGTGATAGAAAGCAGCCAAAGCACCCGTAACACCACACAATACTGCCATCGGATGAGAATCACGGCGGAAACCGTTGAATAGACGATGGATCTGTTCGTGGATCATAGTATGGCGAGTAATGGTTTTTCGGAATTTATCAAACTGCTCTTGTGTTGGTGTTTCGCCATACAGCAGGATATAGCAGACTTCCAGGTAATTGGATTTTGTCGCCAGTTGGTCGATAGGAAAACCACGGTGAAGTAATACGCCTTCGTTGCCATCAATGTAGGTAATCTTGGATTCACAAGATGCTGTTGAAGTAAAACCAGGGTCGTAGGTAAAAAAACCTTCGGAGCCGAGAGTACGAACATCGATGACTTTAGACCCCAGGGTAGGTGTTAGCACATCCAATTCAATAGCAACTGTACCATCTGGGGTTAGCGTTGCTTTGTTATCTGCCATTACAGTCTCCTTAGCGCTTTCATTTTTATAACTATTAACAACCGAGGCGGAAAGACACGGTGTAAAGTCTATCTCATCAGGCTATTCTGTTTGCCATTCTTTGTGGTCAAGAGCGGACCTGAGCAGTGCTCTGCCAAAAGTGGTAACTTTTGAATGCACCTTAGTGTGGTCCGCGCAAGTGAGCGATTTATCAGAGAATCTCTTCTCACATACTGCCGTACATATTCAGGTTTCTGCACGCAGTAACGCCCATAATTTATTGACCAGAATGACCTACGCCAATGATGCCTATTGGAATAGGCTCTTATACTGTGTCTCCATGACATTGTGTTACCGGAGAAAATCTGAAATCAGGTCAATATCACATTTAAGGCTGAAATTTCACCCCGGGCAACAATGGCTTTTAGGTTGTTAGCGAGTTTTTGAGTGTTATGTTTTATGTCCTGACTACAAAAACAATTATGATTTGTGCGGACTACACAGTTACATAACTTTAGCTTTTCGGGAAGTCTTTCCTCTTATCGGAAATCAATCTCAAAAGTGTTTTCAACTATATATGTAAGATAAATGTTTAAAGTTTGTCAAACAAGATAATTAATTTTGTGCAATATGTTTGAATCGTGATCTTAATCACTGTTCAGTGGAAATGTAGCTAATCATATTGTGTTGGAATTGTAATAATAATGTGAAGCACATATACTGCCGCCAGGTCTCCGGATTACCCTGCTGTAGGAGCACCCAGCGTAACCAAATCACAACATTTTTTAACATGAAGGATCTATCGCTTGATTAAATGTTGTGTCTTTGTATCCCCTTATCGCTGTCTGATTTCCGCCCAGGTCCGGAGGAAGGAAAATAATAAAAGAGCTGTGTGGGCAAAATTGTGAAAAAACAAAGACCTGTCAACCTTGATTTGCAGACGATACACTTCCCAGTCTCTGCAGTAGCCTCGATCTTGCACCGTGTCTCTGGCGTCATCACTTTCATAGCAGTAGGAATTCTCCTCTGGTTGTTAGGGATGTCTCTTTCCTCGCAAGAAGGTTTTCAGCAAGCCGCCGATATTATGACGAGCTTTTTTGCTAAGTTTATTGTGTGGGGTATTCTGACCGCACTGGCTTACCATATTTGTGGAGGTATCCGCCATCTGTTGATGGATTTCGGTTATCTGGAAGAAAACCTAGCAGTCGGTAGTGCTTCTGCCAAAGTGGCAATCGTGCTTGCTGTTATTTTGTCGATTTTGGCTGGAGTACTGGTATGGTAAGTAATGCATCTGCATTGGGTCGCACGGGTATCCATGATTGGTTATTGTTGCGCGCGTCCGCAATCATTATTGTTCTATATGTTATCTATATTTTGGGCTTTGTTACTGTAACGTCGGACATCACTTATGAAGTCTGGCGGAGTTTCTTTTCATCATCCATCACAAAAGTCTTCACGGTGCTGGCACTGTTTTCCATTCTGGCTCACGCCTGGATTGGTATGTGGCAAGTACTGACTGACTATGTAAAGCCGCTGGCACTGCGTTTGGTGTTGCAACTGGCGATTGTCGTTGCACTGATGGCTTACTTAATTTACGGAACAATTGTGGTGTGGGGTGTATAGATGAAACTGCCAGTAAGAGAGTTTGATGCAGTCGTTATTGGTGCGGGTGGGGCTGGTATGCGCGCCGCACTGCAAATTTCACAGATGGGATTATCCTGTGCTTTGATTTCTAAAGTATTCCCAACCCGTTCTCATACGGTATCCGCGCAAGGTGGTATCACCGTTGCGTTGGGCAACTCCCACGAAGATAACTGGGAATGGCACATGTATGACACGGTGAAAGGTTCTGACTATATCGGTGACCAGGATGCGATTGAATACATGTGTAAGACCGGTCCAGAGGCAATTCTGGAGCTGGAACACATGGGATTGCCATTCTCCCGTCTGGATGACGGTCGTATTTATCAGCGTCCATTTGGTGGCCAGTCAAAAAACTTTGGTGGTGAACAAGCCGCACGTACAGCTGCAGCAGCAGACCGTACTGGTCATGCACTGCTGCACACCCTGTATCAGCAAAACTTAAAAAATCACACCACTATTTTTTCTGAATGGTATTCGTTGGATCTGGTTAAAAATCAGGATGGCAGTATTGTTGGTTGCACTGCTATCAGCATTGAAACTGGCGAAGTCGTTTATTTCAAAGCGAAGGCAACTATTTTAGCGACAGGTGGTGCTGGCCGTATTTACCAATCTACAACTAATGCCCATATTAATACCGGCGATGGTGTAGGTATGGCGCTGCGTGCAGGTGTACCTGTGCAGGATATGGAAATGTGGCAATTCCACCCAACCGGTATTGCAGGAGCGGGTGTCCTGGTAACAGAAGGTTGCCGTGGTGAAGGTGGTTATTTGCTCAATAAGGATGGCGAGCGCTTTATGGAACGTTACGCGCCAAACGCCAAAGATCTGGCTGGTCGTGATGTGGTTGCACGTTCCATTATGATCGAAATCCGCGAAGGTCGTGGTTGTGACGGTCCTTGGGGCCCTCATGCTAAGTTAAAATTGGATCATTTGGGCAAAGAGGTGTTGGAGTCTCGTCTGCCGGGCATTCTCGAACTGTCACGTACTTTCGCTCACGTTGATCCGGTAAAAGAACCGATTCCGGTTATTCCAACTTGTCACTATATGATGGGGGGAATCCCGACTAAAGTTACTGGTCAGGCACTGACTATTAACGAGAAAGGCGAAGATGTTGTTATTCCGGGCTTGTTCGCTGTGGGTGAAATTGCTTGTGTATCGGTTCATGGCGCAAATCGTTTGGGTGGTAACTCGCTGTTGGACTTAGTGGTGTTTGGCCGTTCTGCCGGTTTGCACCTGAAAGAGTCTCTGATGGAGCAGGGTACCAGCCGCGAAGCCAGTGAATCTGATATTGAAGCATCAATGCAACGTTTGAACCGTTGGAATAACAGCCGTACTGGTGAAGATCCAGTTAAAATTCGTAAAGATTTACAGGCTTGTATGCAGAACAACTTCTCTGTATTCCGTGAAGGTGATGCAATGGCGAAGGGTTTGGAAGAGCTGAAAGTTATCCGTGAGCGTCTGAAAAGTGCACGTTTGGATGACACCTCGGCAGAGTTTAATACCCAACGTATTGAGTGTTTAGAGCTTGATAATCTGATGGAAACGGCATTTTCTACAGCTGTTGCTGCTAATTTCCGTACTGAGAGTCGTGGTGCTCACAGTCGTTTCGACTATCCGGATCGTGATGATGCGAACTGGTTATGTCATACCCTCTATCTACCGCAAACTGAAACTATGACTCGTCGTAATGTCAACATGCAGCCAAAACTGCGTGAAGCATTCCCACCGAAAGCGCGTACTTACTAATGAGTTGCTGAATAATCCAGTTGCGGAGGAATAGATTATGAAACTTGAATTTTCGATTTATCGTTACAACCCGGATGTTGACAGCGCTCCTCGTATGCAGGATTACACGCTGGAAGCAGAAGAAGGGCGTGACATGATGTTGCTGGATGCGTTAATCCAGCTTAAAGAGCTGGACCCAACACTCTCTTTTCGTCGTTCTTGCCGCGAAGGTGTTTGTGGTTCTGATGGCCTTAACATGAATGGTAAAAACGGTCTGGCCTGTATTACACCTGTTTCGGCTTTGCGGCGTGGTCGCAAGAAAATTGTTATCCGTCCTCTACCCGGTTTACCGGTTATCCGTGACCTGGTTGTCGATATGGGGCAATTTTATGCACAATATGAGAAGATTCGCCCATATTTGCTGAATGATGGTAAAAACCCGCCGGCTCGTGAGCATTTACAGTCACCTGCACAAAGGGAAAAACTGGATGGTCTGTACGAGTGTATTCTGTGTGCATGTTGTTCAACATCTTGTCCGTCATTTTGGTGGAATCCGGATAAATTTATCGGACCTGCGGGCTTGCTGGCAGCTTATCGCTTCCTGATTGACAGCCGCGATACTGAAACAGATTCACGATTAGATAATCTGAATGATGCTTTCAGTGTCTTCCGCTGCCATAGCATCATGAACTGTGTCAGTGTGTGCCCTAAAGGACTGAATCCGACAAAAGCTATCGGCCATATTAAGTCTATGTTGTTAAAACATAGTGCATAATTGGTTCGCCCTCCGTGAAGTTTTATCTGCGGAGGGCACAAAGAATTAAGAATTGTGAGTTGCCAACTGCGAATGATGACTAAAGCTTTGAGGCAAGGAACCTTTAAAAACCATTTAACGGTTTTCAAAGGTTCCTTGAAGGGTTCCGAAACCCAAAATAGAACATGCATAAAGCACGTCCAAATGAACCTTTTATCGATACCGCACTTAAGCGGTCAGTTAACCACGGCGAAAACTAAAGCTTTTAAAGCTTAAGGGATCACAATGCAGAACGGCGCAATGAAGGACTGGCTAGATTCGAGCTTCTTAGCTGGTTCAAACCAGTCTTACATAGAGCAAGTCTATGAAGACTATATAACCGATCCAAACTCCGTTGATGCAAGTTGGAAAGAAATTTTTCAACAATTGCCGAATGCGGGACTACACGGTGAACAACTCCACTCGCAGACGCGTGATTACTTTCGCCGCCTTGCGAAAGATACTACGCGTTATCACTCATCTGTCAGCGATCCGGCAATGGATGCAAAACAAGTTAAAGTTTTGCAGCTTATTAACGCATTCCGCTTCCGCGGCCATCAAAACGCTAATCTTGACCCGTTAGGATTATGGAAACAGGATAATGTTCCTGATTTAGATCCTGCTTTCCATAATCTGACGGAAGCTGATTTTGCAGAAACATTTAACGTAGGTTCTTTTGCTATCGGCAAAGAAACGATGAAGCTGGCTGATTTGTATGAAGCGCTGAAACGCACTTATTGCGGTTCTATCGGTGCTGAGTACATGCATATCACCAATACGGAAGAAAAACGTTGGATTCAGCAACGTCTGGAATCTGTTACTGTCAGCTCTCAGTTTAGCGCAGAGGAAAAGCGGCGCTTTTTGGCAGAACTGACGGCAGCCGAAGGCTTGGAACGTTATCTGGGAGCGAAGTTTCCGGGAGCGAAGCGTTTCTCTCTTGAGGGTGGTGATGCCCTAATCCCAATGTTGAAAGATCTTATCCGCCATGCAGGTAAACATGACACACGGGAAGTTGTGCTGGGGATGGCTCATCGTGGTCGCCTAAATGTTCTGGTTAATATCTTAGGTAAAAAACCCGCTGATTTATTTGATGAGTTTGCGGGTAAACATAAAGAACACCTTGGAACTGGCGACGTGAAATACCATCAAGGTTTCTCGTCTGACTTTGCAACCGAAGGTGAAAAGGTTCATTTGGCACTGGCATTTAACCCATCTCACCTTGAGATTGTCAGCCCGGTGGTTATCGGTTCAGTGCGCGCCCGTCGTGATCGCTTGGATGAAGGCCGTAGCAATATGGTTCTGCCAATCACTATCCACGGTGATGCTGCGGTTACTGGTCAAGGGGTTGTGCAGGAAACCCTGAATATGTCTCAGGCTCGCGGTTATGAAGTTGGCGGTACAATTCGTATCGTAATCAACAACCAGATTGGTTTTACAACGTCTAATCCGAAAGATGCCCGTTCAACACAATACTGTACCGATATCATCAAAATGGTACAGGCACCCATTTTCCACGTTAATGCAGACGATCCAGAAGCGGTGGCATTTGTTACCCGTCTGGCTTTAGATTTTCGTAATGCCTTTAAACGTGACGTAATGATCGATCTGGTATGTTACCGCCGTCATGGCCATAACGAAGCTGATGAGCCAAGTGCCACTCAGCCAATGATGTATCAGAAAATTAAGAAACACCCAACTCCACGTAAAATCTATGCGGATAAGCTGGTTGCTGAGAATCTGGTAGCAGTCGATGATGTGATTGAGATGGTTAATCTGTACCGTGATGCTCTCGACCGTGGCGATTGTGTCGTTGAAGAGTGGCGTTCAATGGGGCTGCATTCCTTCACATGGGAGCCTTATCTCAATCACGAATGGGATGAAGAATATCCACATAAAGTCGATATTAAGCGTTTGCAAGATCTCGGCAGACGTATCAGCTCTGTCCCTGAAAAAGTGGAAATGCACTCGCGAGTCGCAAAAATTTATCACGACCGCGCAGAGATGGCGAACGGCGATAAACTATTTGACTGGGGTGCGGCAGAAACGTTGGCTTATGCGACTTTGGTTGATGAAGGGATTCCGGTGCGGTTGTCTGGTGAAGATGCGGGCCGTGGTACTTTCTTCCATCGTCATGCTGTTATCCATAATCAGGCTAATGGTTCTGTTTATGTTCCTCTGGAGAACGTTCATAACGGTCAGGGCGCATTCGATGTTTGGGACTCTGTTCTGTCTGAAGAAGCGGTATTGGCGTTTGAGTATGGTTATGCCACAACGGAACCTCGCGCTCTGACAATCTGGGAAGCACAGTTCGGTGATTTTGCTAACGGTGCACAGGTGGTTATTGACCAGTTCATCAGTTCTGGTGAGCAGAAATGGGGCCGTATGTGTGGCTTGGTTATGCTTCTACCTCATGGCTATGAAGGTCAGGGGCCTGAACACTCTTCCGCTCGTCTGGAACGTTATTTGCAACTGTGTGCAGAACAGAACATGCAGGTTTGTGTGCCGTCCACGCCGGCTCAGGTCTATCATATGCTCCGCCGTCAGGCTCTACGCGGTATGCGTCGTCCGTTGATCGTGATGTCACCGAAATCATTGTTACGTCATCCATTGGCTGTATCCAGTTTGGATGAATTGGCTAACGGTAAATTCCAGACGGTGATCGGTGAAGTTGATGAGTTAGATGCGAAAGAGGTGAAACGGGTTGTGCTCTGTTCAGGTAAAGTTTACTACGACCTGCTGGAACAACGCCGTAAAAATGAACAAACAGATGTTGCTATTGTACGTGTTGAGCAACTGTATCCATTCCCTCATCAGGATGTTCAGTCAGCACTGGAACAGTACGCCCATGTGCACGATTTTGTCTGGTGCCAGGAAGAGCCATTAAACCAAGGGGCCTGGTATTGCAGTCAGCACAACTTCCGTGAAGTGATCCCGTTCGGGGCTTCTTTACGTTATGCAGGTCGTCCTGCCTCTGCTTCCCCGGCAGTTGGATATATGTCAGTTCACCAGCAGCAACAGCAAGAGCTGGTTAATGACGCACTGAACGTCGAATAAATAAAGGATAGAAAATGAGTAGCGTAGATATTCTGGTTCCTGATTTGCCTGAATCTGTTGCTGATGCCACTGTTGCAATCTGGCACAAAAAAGAGGGTGACTATGTTGAGCGTGATGAAGTACTGGTTGAAATCGAAACGGACAAAGTTGTACTAGAAGTCCCTGCCAGTGAAGCAGGCATTTTGGAGGCCATTTTAGAAGTTAAAGATGCAACAGTTCTGTCTCGTCAGCTTCTGGGTCGTATCCGTTTGGGGGATAGCACGGGTAAGCCGACAGAAGTTAAAGAGAAAACTGAAGCAACTTCAGCAAAACGTCAAACTGCGAGTTTAGAAGAAGAGAGCAATGATGCGCTCAGCCCGGCGGTTCGTCGCCTGATTGCAGAACACGATCTTGATGCCAGTGCGATTAAAGGTAGTGGCGTTGGTGGACGTATCATCCGTGAAGACGTGGAAAAATACTTGGCTAATAACGAAAAAGCAGATAATCCATCATCAGCAATTCCACTTTCTCTTTCTACTCAGGATTCTTTGTTGCCACATCGTAGCGAAAAACGGGTTCCGATGACTCGCCTGCGTAAGCGCGTGGCTGAACGCCTGTTAGAAGCAAAAAACAACACTGCGATGTTGACAACGTTCAACGAAGTTAACATGAAGCCAATTCAGGATATGCGTAAGCAGTATGGTGATGCGTTTGAAAAACGTCACGGAGTACGTCTGGGCTTTATGTCTTTCTATGTAAAAGCTGTGGTTGAAGCATTGAAACGCTATCCAGAAGTGAACGCTTCTATTGATGGCACTGATGTGGTTTACCACAATTATTTCGATATCAGTATTGCCGTATCTACACCGCGTGGGCTGGTAACACCAGTATTGCGTGATGCGGATGCGTTGAGCATGGCTGATCTTGAAAAACGCATTAAAGAGCTGGCTATCAAAGGCCGCGACGGCAAATTGACTGTGGAAGAGCTGACTGGCGGTAATTTCACGATTACCAATGGCGGTGTATTCGGCTCTTTAATGTCTACACCAATCATTAACCCACCTCAGAGTGCGATTCTTGGCATGCATGCCATTAAAGATCGGCCAATGGCGGTTGATGGTCAGGTAGTGATCCTTCCTATGATGTATCTGGCACTGTCTTATGACCACCGTCTGATTGATGGACGTGAGTCTGTAGGCTTCCTGGTGACCATCAAAGAAATGCTGGAAGATCCCGCACGTTTGCTGTTGGACGTATAGCAACATAATAGGGCAGATACGCGCTAATATCTGCCCGGTCTGAAGTAAACAAATGTATATGAACAGCCAATCTTTAGAGATTGGCTATATCCAGAGCAACAAAAAAATAAGGGAGCAATTCGCTAATTTGCTCTTCTCAGACTAACTATGGATAGAACATCATGAATTTACACGAGTATCAGGCAAAACAGCTTTTTGCACGGTATGGTTTGCCCGCTCCGGCTGGTTACGCCTGCACGACACCGCGTGAAGCAGAAGAAGCTGCATCTAAAATCGGCGCTGGCCCCTGGGTGGTTAAGTGTCAGGTTCACGCTGGCGGTCGCGGTAAAGCGGGCGGCGTGAAAGTGGTTAACAGTAAAGAAGAAATTCGCGCTTTCGCTGAACAATGGCTGGGCAAACGTCTGGTCACTTACCAAACAGATGCGCAAGGACAGCCTGTTCGCCAGATTTTGGTAGAAGGGGCAACTGATATTGCGAAGGAGCTGTATCTTGGTGCTGTGGTTGATCGTGGTACGCGTCGTGTAGTGTTCATGGCCTCTACTGAAGGTGGCGTTGAAATTGAAAAAGTTGCGGAAGAAACCCCGGAACTGATTCATAAAGCCATCATTGACCCACTGGCTGGCCCTATGCCTTATCAAGGGCGCGAACTGGCGTTTAAACTGGGTTTAACCGGTAAACAAATTAGTCAGTTCACCAAAATTTTCTTAGGATTGGCAAACCTGTTCCTGGAGCGCGATCTGGCTCTGGTTGAAATTAACCCATTGGTTATCACGACTCAAGGTGATCTGATTTGTCTGGATGGCAAATTAGGCGCTGATGGCAACGCACTGTTCCGTCAGGCTGAACTGCGTGAAATGCATGACCCATCTCAGGAAGATCCGCGTGAAGCTCAGGCGGCACAGTGGGAACTGAACTATGTCGCACTGGATGGCAATATTGGCTGCATGGTAAACGGTGCGGGCCTGGCAATGGGAACGATGGATATCGTTAAATTGCATGGTGGTGCACCAGCAAACTTCCTTGATGTAGGTGGTGGCGCAACTAAAGAACGTGTTACAGAAGCGTTTAAAATCATTCTGTCAGATGAAAATGTGAAAGCGGTATTGGTTAACATCTTTGGTGGTATCGTCCGTTGTGACCTGATTGCTGACGGTATTATTGGTGCAGTGGAAGAAGTTGGTGTTCACGTACCGGTTGTTGTTCGTTTGGAAGGGAATAATGCTGAGCTGGGAGCGAAAAAACTGGCTGACAGTGGTTTAAATATCATTGCGGCAACCAGCCTGACAGACGCAGCTAAGCAAGCAGTAGCAGCAGTGGGGGCAAAATAATGTCTATTTTAATCGATAAAAACACCAAAGTTATCTGTCAAGGTTTTACCGGCAGCCAAGGTACTTTCCATTCAGAACAAGCGATTGCCTATGGCACCCAAATGGTTGGTGGAGTAACGCCGGGTAAGGGCGGTACTGAGCATCTGGGATTACCTGTTTTCAATACCGTTCGTGAAGCGGTGGAAGCAACAGGGGCAACGGCTTCTGTTATCTATGTTCCAGCGCCTTTCTGTAAAGATTCCATTCTGGAAGCTATTGACGCAGGTATCAAACTGATCATCACGATTACTGAAGGCATCCCGACGCTGGATATGCTAACGGTTAAAGTGAAGCTGGATGAAGCAGGTGTTCGTATGATCGGCCCTAACTGCCCAGGTGTTATTACACCGGATGAATGTAAGATCGGTATTATGCCGGGTCACATTCATCAGGCGGGAAAAGTCGGTATCGTTTCCCGTTCAGGTACACTGACTTATGAAGCAGTGAAACAGACGACTGATGCAGGTTTAGGGCAATCTACCTGCGTTGGTATCGGTGGTGACCCAATTCCAGGTTCTAACTTCATCGATATTCTGAAATTGTTCCAGGAAGATCCGCAAACCGAAGCCATCGTAATGATTGGTGAAATTGGTGGTAATGCGGAAGAAGAAGCGGCAGCTTATATCAAGGAGCACGTCACTAAGCCTGTTGTTGGTTACATTGCAGGTGTGACTGCACCAAAAGGTAAGCGTATGGGCCATGCTGGCGCTATTATCGCTGGTGGTAAAGGAACCGCTGACGAAAAATTTGCTGCTCTGGAAGCGGCTGGCGTGAAGACGGTTCGCAGCTTGGCAGACATTGGTGATGCAGTGAAGGATTTACTCGCTAGCAAGTAAATACTGATAAGAAATTCTTATATATGAGGCCACTGTAAAGTGGCCTCAGATCGTTAAAAAAGCTGGTTAAAAATAGTTTTTCAGCATCGAAAATTTCATAATTCATCTTTGCCGATTGATTTTCTCCATTGGGTTTTAATATTCCGTAATGGCTGTTTTTTGATAACCGGATTCTATTCCCAGAGAAAAAAATAATATAAATTCGCTATTTAGAAATGAGTGCTGACTAAAAAAGACAGCACTTTGTTATTAATCTGAGGGATTAATTTGATATCGACACTTTTCTTTGCAGATTATTATCACCAACCAGAATGCCACCGGCAGAAAGCACAGCATCTTCAGGTAATAATTCACTTTGGCTATCTGTCTTTTCTAAGACAAAATTATACACGTTTAATGGTTCTGACTTTCTCTGTTTAACTGAGGTAAGGGTAATTTGGCCATCAAGTGTATGTATTGTATCGCCGACCTTAAGGTCTTCGGCTTTGACTATTCCCTGTGATGTTGAGACAGGATGTGTTGGAGTCAGTGAAATCTGCTCACTATTATTGTAAGTTAAATCAACAAATTCAGTATCGTGACCGACAATACGGCTTTTTACTTGTAAGATACCTCCTTGTTTTGTTAAAACTTTATCACCTGGGCGTATATTTTCGACTTTCCACTTTGAACCGTCAGCCATATCTATTAATGTGCCTTCTGCAATGCAACCATATTGGATTTGAATAGGTGGATAAATGAGTTGTGACGCGCTCTTCTCACTACCGGGGTTATTGGTATAAGAAAACAGGACAGGAAATACGTTATCACCTTGCATTGTTACAATAGTAGCCTGTAGGTCTAGTATATATCTTTCGTTATTTGGCCAGCATATTGGTCCGAAATCAGCGTAACCTGTGTTTTTAGAAAATTCCCATGATAAATTTGTATTATTGCCTTTAATACGATCATTATTGACTTTTTTATGTTTCCAAAATGTATCTTCATTTATATCTCTTGCTAATTTACATGCGCCGCCAGTATCGAGACCGACCAGTGTCAGATCTATCGCTGGTGAAATCCCTTGAGCTGCTATAGGTTTCCTATTTTTATCAATGGCGATAGGGTTCTTGAATGTAACATTACCTATTATTTCCAGCTTGATGGTTGACTGATCATTTGGCTTACCTGGCGACGTAGGACCGTAATCACATTCATCAGGAGCTCCTGGTTCAGGATTTGCTCTATTTAAGCAAACGATTATCGGTTTCTCTTTCTCTGGTGAATTATTTACATAAGTTGGCGCTTTGTTTTCCATACTTTGAGGAAAAAAGTTGCTAAAAGAATTTTCAAGGTCTTGCAGCGGTAGTGACTTCTCTACTATTGGTGCGTTATTGAGTGGTATCCCATTTATTTCCCCTTGGAAAAAGGAAATAGCTTGATACGTATTACCATGTTGTTCAAATGTAGCCAAATTATATTCGGGGGTGGATAGTACAAAGTTCCGTACCCCATTATTCTTTGTACTTTCTTGTACGGATACATGTAGTGTTTTAACATCCTGGTTATCAGAGCTAATAATTGAGAGGCCGCCCTGTAACTTTGCCTTTCCAGCGTTAGTTTCAATTGTATTGCTGTTTGAAATATTAGAACCAGGAAAATATAGGGAAGCAAAAACAGTAGCTGAAATTGATTTGTTATTTTCGGAAAATACTATTCTAGGATGACTAATGTAATTTTTTGGCTTTGTAACCGAATCTGGTATTTCAAGTCGTTTTTTATTCTTAAGTAATACCTTTTGGTGTGCTTTCATAGTTTCGATATCTTCAAAAATATCAGGATGTGTTTGTTCTGTAATATTATGAGATTTTAATAATGCGATATATCCTTTCTCGTTTTTCGGTTGAGTTAAATCGATCAATGTGGGTTCATTAGGTTCAAGATTATTTAAGAACTGAGACATAGCCTGGCTTTCTTCGGCAGATAACTTAATTTGGGTATCCGCAAAGCATGACATTATAGGGGAAAATAGCATGATGAAAAAAACAAGTGTTCTGTTGAATAGAGTCATAATCTTATCCTGTGAAATAATATAGGTTTTGTAAGCAATTAATTACATATACCCTTCATCCTTCAAGTTGCTGCTTTGTTGGCTGCTTTCACTCACCCCAGTCACATAGTTATCTATGCTCCTGGGGATTCGTTCACTTGCCGCCGCGCTGCAACTCGAAATCTATTGGGTATATACTTTATTTTCTAGTCAATATAATATTGATACATTACTGCTTTAAACTGATAATTTGTTAATTTTTTTAATTTACTTTGGAAATTATAAGTAAGATGAGTAGTAAAGATTAAAGATGCCTACTATATAAACTGACCGCCTTTCTGAAAAATTACACTCATTAGTCGAATTCGCCATATATAATGTTTTTACAGTATAGGAAGAATAGATACTAAAGGTAGCGCTATAATCGTTTATATAATTAATAGTTCTTCGTAAAAGATTGTCAAGTTTCTCATGTCAGATTGTTAACCAATACCACTATTTTTCTCGTGGGACTCTTTATTTCACTTTATTAAATGATATTGCAGTATTTCTCTGGCTTTCATTTTAGAGAAAACCGGTTGACGTTGTAGGGCAAAAAGAAGCGCTCCCGGGTAAAGGAGACGATAGAACAGAGTCTTATGGCTGTTTTTCGTTGGCTGGATTTCATTCTCAACCATAAAAATAATACAAATGCGTTACTTAGAAATGAGTGCTGACTAAAAAAGCCAGCACTTTGTCATTAATCTGAGAGATTAATTTGATATCGACACTTTTCTTTGCAGATTATTATCACCGACCAAAATGCCACCGGCAGAAAGCACAGCATCTTCAGGTAATAATTCACTTTGGTTATCTGTCTTTTCTAAGACAAAATTATATACGTTTGATGGTTCTGATTTTCTCTGTTTAACTGAGGTAAGGGTAATTTGGCCATCAAGTGTATGTATTGTATCACCGGCCTTAAGGTCTTCGGCTTTGACTATTCCCTGTGATGTTGAGACAGGATGAGTTGGCGTCAGTGAAACCTGCTCACCATTATTGTAAATTAAATCAATAAATTCAGTATCGTGACCGACAATACGGCTTTTTACTTGTAAGATACCTCCTTGTTTTGTTAAAACTTTATCGCCTGGGCGTATATTTTCTACTTTCCACTTTGAACCGTCAGCCATATCTATTAATGTGCCTTCTGCAATGCAACCATATTGGATTTGAATAGGTGGATAGATGAATTGTGCCGTGTCCTCTTTACTACCGGGGTTATTGGTATAAGAAAACGGGACAGGAAATGCATTATCACCTTGCATTGTTACAATAGTAGCCTGTAGGTCTAGTATATATCTTTCGTTATTTTTCCAGCATATTGGTCCAAAATCAGCGTAGTCTGTGTTTTTAGAAAATTCCCATGATAAATTTGTATTATTGCCTTTGGCTGGATCATTATTGACTTTTGTATGTTTCCAAAATATGCCTTCATCTATTTCTCTTACTTTACATGCCCCTCCAGTATTAAGACCAATTATTGTCAGATTTGCCTCTGGTTTTACTCCATCAACCGCTGTAGGCTTCCCTTTATCATCAATCGCGATAGGGTTATTGAATGTAATATCACCTCTTATTTCCAGCTTGATTGTTGACTGATCATTTGGTTTACCTGGCGACGTAGGACCATAATCGCATTGACTAGGAGCCCCTGGTTCAGGGTTTGCTCTATTCAAGCAAACGATTACCGATTGCGTTTTTGGATTCTTTACATGAATCGGTGCATGGTTCTTCATTGTGTAAGGCTGAAAGTATTTAATAGGATTTTCTAAGTCTATCAGTGTATTTGATATAGTTACTGTTGGTTTTTTACCGATAGGTGTCCCGTTTATTTTCCCCTGGAAATAGGCAACAGCATAAATAGAATCAAGTTGCTTCAAGTCAGCAAGATTATATTCCGCGGTACCTATTGAAAAGTCCCGTACTTCTGTGCCGATTGCCTTTCCATGTGTATTTATAGAAGTTGTTTCTAACTTCCCCTTTTTGTCTGTGCCAACAACTGTGATGCCACTCTGTGAATATGTCCTTAGAGTGTAAGTTTTAATGGTATCGTTGCTTAAAGTAGTAACAGGAGGAAAATATATGGAACTAAAAACCTGAGCTGAAATTGATTTGGAATCTTCGGATAATACTATTCTGGGAATACCAAAATAATTTTCTGGCTCTGTAGGCGGGTTTTCTAATTCAAGCGATTTTCCACTCTCACGTGTTAGCTTCTTCATAAGCTCGATATCTTCAAAAATATCAGGATGTGTCTTTTCTGTAATACCTTGGGAACGTAATAATGCTATGTACCCTTTCTCATTTTCCGGTTGAGTTAAATCGATTGGTGTCGGTTTATTAGGTTCAATCTTCTCTAATAGCTGAGATAGAGCCTGACTTTCCTCGTCAGATAACTTAATTTCTGTATCCGCAAAGCTGGATATTATCGGAGCAAACATCATGATGAAAAAAACAAATATTCTGTTATATAGAGTCATAATTTTATTCCTTGAAATAATAGAGGTTTGTAAACCATGGATAATATATGTTTTATATGATGTCAATATAATATTGGAGCCTCACTATCCACTGAATCTTAAACAGATAGCGTGATAGTACCGTAAGTTAATCTTGAAAGTTATGGGTCAAGATAATAATAAAGCAGCATAATAATTCCCCCAATTAAATAAATAGTTGTAAGAACATATATGTAACATTCAGGTATTACAGGAAAAAAGGATATTAAAGATGGTATTATAATTAATAGTCATTTGTAAAAAATTGTCAAGTTCATCATGTTAAATGGTTAACAAATCCCGCTATTTTTCTTACAGGGATTTTTTAACTTCATTCTCCACGGAAACTCGCGATAAGCGGGATATCACGTTATTGTGAAAAGAATATGGCGTGATGCTGGGTTTTAGCTACCGATTTTAATTCGAATAAAAATAAAATACAGGGCCATATGGCCCTGTATTACTACAATTTATCGTCAGAAACGCGGGTACTCTCTATTTCTTCCTGTAACTTGTTTCGTTTCAAATTCCAGAGTGAATCTTCTGGCATTTGGACACGAATATCTAAACGGCAATTTTCAGGAATATCACAAGGTTCCCCATCCTGGTAGAACACCTGTTTGCCATTATCATCAACAGATTTGAGCCGCCAGTTCTGAAATTTCTCAGGTAAATGCGAATGTTGGCGGTGACAGACTTCAATGATAATAGAACCATCAGGTTGGATATGATCGCCAACGAAAATCAATTCAAGATTATTATTGTTTTGGGGAACAGAAATACCGCCATGTACACCCCAGGCGCCATCAGTGTTATAACCTGAGATATTTGATACACGGTATATGCCTATTCCTTCTTTCGTTACTTCTGCACCTGCTGATTCTTCATTAGTTGAGAATGTGCCATCAGGATAGATTTCTATTATCGGAGAGGATATTTTTAGGTATCCATTAAAATCTGGTTTGGCATTGATATTGTCCCAAAATTTACGTGTAAGTTTATAATATTCGTCTATATGATCTGTACGATATGTATCGCCAAAATGGGTAAAAATCAGCCTGTGGCTCCATACATCGTCTTCCCCCTCGCTTGATTCACCACTCATATTGCTAATTCTTAACTGAACGCCACCATTGCCACGTGGCAGCCCATATTGAGTCAGGAACGGCGCGGAGGGGTTAAACCCGGAACAACCATTACGCAGATTTTCTAATTTATCCAGATGACCGTGTGCCATTGAATGTATTACATTATCTGTTGATATCGCTCCCACATCCTCAGCATTAATAGAAATATCTTCGGTCAACACTTTCCCATTTATTTTTCGGGTATTGGGTACTCTTTCATTAATATTTTCACGTAATGAATTTATGATTTCCTGAGCAAGTTTTTGAGTCACTGCCAGCGTGTCATTATTGCCAATTTCATTTGTTAGTTGAACAATTCCCTTTTGGGTTAATGAGGCATTGGGAATTTTTGCTGTGGTGACTTTTTCTAACGCTTTATTTAACTGCACAGTGAGTTTATCTTTGTCACCATTATCCAGAACATCTTCACCAGATTGTGTCATAATAAAATCAGCCACTACAGATGATATGGTTGACGATTGACGTAATACCTTATTTAACAAGTGAATATGAGGGATAATGTCACCAGCTGGAATCCCATCTTGTAAGTTTTCATTAATTTCATATTTTTCTTGGCTCAGCGCATTAGCATTATTGCCGAAAGAAAAAGCTTTAAAATCATTTTTTTGATTCATAAATACTCCTTAAATTAAATAACGTTCTTTTATAATCAATATATTTAATTATTGAAAAAACACTTTAATAATTCACATCAATTACAGTCTAGTTCAGTTGGTTAATAATTAAATGTTCTTATAACTTAAAGGATTAACTATTTTTAGTTAATTGGTGAAAATAAGAAATTCAACATATGAAACCTATTGTTTTCTCTCTCAATTTCTTATTGTAAGTCATCCTCAATAATATCCGTGTTAATTTACAGTGAAAAATTCGATTTTGTATTAAATGACCAGAAAAAATAATTATTCATTGAATGTTTGGTGCCAATGAAATATCAACCAAACTCAATAATACCAAATACTTTTTCCAGTTCAGCAACAACGCTTTTTTAGCTTCTGACTGCATATTAGTTTCAGCAGAGTATTTATGGTGGTGACTGGCGTGAGCCTGGGGGACATTATGCTATCTGAGTGACAGTCAAACAGAGGTGCTTTCACTGCCAATGCAACGCTAATAATAATATTTTCTTAAGTATGAAAAAAAGTTAATTTTACAAGTCATTTTACAGCAATATAGAAATCAATGATTATCTAAATAAACAAATGATTAACAATATATCAACCAAAATGAAATAATAGACAAAGTAGTTAACATTAACCAGAAATAAGTGACTAAAATCAGGTTATTACCTATAGCATTATTTTTTCAATTTGCTTAAATTGATCCTGATCAAATTCATTTCCATTAAGTAATAACCGAAATTTTTGATCCATATTCGGAATTCTAATCTGAATCACGTAAAACCTATTTATTGTGTGGGAATATAAGCGTACTATACTATTAGTCTAATTATGTTTTTAATTCACTTGGTAATAAGTTGTTATTTTATAGGCATTTATTGCTGGTAGTTATAAGGCTTTTGTTTTAGTGCCTTGAGACAGGTTCTTATTTACACGAAGCCAGGTTGCTGCAAGTCGATGCCTTCCTGCTAGGAGCAAGGAGTCAAGATGTTTGATATTGTCGAACTGTCACGATTACAGTTTGCCTTAACTGCAATGTATCACTTCCTGTTCGTTCCACTAACGCTTGGCATGGCGTTTTTGCTGGCGATTATGGAAACGGTATATGTGCTTTCCGGTAAACAAATTTACAAAGATATGACAAAATTCTGGGGCAAGTTATTTGGTATTAACTTTGCTCTGGGTGTCGCAACAGGGCTAACCATGGAGTTTCAGTTTGGAACTAACTGGTCATATTTCTCTCACTACGTCGGTGATATTTTTGGCGCTCCTCTGGCGATTGAAGGTCTGATGGCGTTCTTCCTGGAGTCTACATTCGTCGGTTTGTTCTTCTTCGGTTGGGATCGTCTCAGTAAAAAGCAACACCTGGCGGTAACCTGGTTGGTTGCACTAGGATCTAACTTTTCCGCACTGTGGATTCTGGTGGCTAACGGTTGGATGCAAAACCCGATTGCTTCTGATTTCAACTTTGAAACCATGCGTATGGAAATGGTGAGTTTCTCTGAACTGGTACTAAACCCGGTTGCTCAGGTGAAATTTGTGCATACCGTTGCGGCAGGTTATGTGACGGGAGCTATCTTTGTTCTTGGTGTCAGCTCTTACTACTTGCTTAAAGGCCGTGATATTCCATTCGCTAAACGTTCATTTGCAATTGCTGCTAGTTTTGGTATTGCCGCTGTGCTGTCCGTTATTGTGCTGGGTGACGAATCTGGTTACGAAATGGGTGACGTACAGAAAACCAAGCTGGCGGCAATTGAAGCCGAATGGGAAACTCAGCCCCCGCCAGCTGCCTTTACACTGATAGGTATCCCGGATCAGGACAAAATGGAAAATAAATATGCAATCCAGATCCCTTATCTTATGGGGTTGATTGCTACCCGTTCCGTTGATACCCCGGTAATTGGTTTGCGTGATTTGATGGATCAGCATGAGTTGCGTATTCGTAACGGTATAAAAGCTTATGCATTGTTAGAAGAATTGCGTGCAGGTAATACAGACCCGACGGTTCGGACTGCATTCAATGAAAGTAAACAAGACCTTGGTTATGGTATGTTGCTGAAACGTTATACCAGCAAAGTGACTGATGCCAGCGAAGAGCAAATTAAGGCAGCTGCGAAGGATTCCATTCCTCGTGTTGCTCCACTGTATTTTGCATTCCGTATTATGGTTGCAGCCGGTTTCCTGATGTTGCTGCTGATTGGTCTGGCATTTTGGAGTGTTATCCGTGGCCGTATTGGTAAGCAAAAATGGTTACTGCGCGTAGCGCTGTACAGTATCCCGCTGCCATGGATCGCCATAGAGGCTGGTTGGTTTGTTGCTGAATATGGTCGTCAGCCTTGGGCAATTGGTGAGGTTTTGCCAACTGCTGTAGCGAGTTCCAACCTGGCAGCCAGCGATATCCTATTCTCGATGGCACTGATTTGTGGTCTTTACACCTTATTCCTGATCGCAGAAATGTTTTTGATGTTCAAATTCGCACGTCGTGGTCCAAGTAGCCTGAATACTGGCCGTTACCACTTTGAACAGAAAACAACTTCAGCGCATGATGCTCAGTAAAACGGGAGTCCACTTATGTTTGATTATGAAGTACTACGATTTATATGGTGGCTGCTGATTGGTGTGTTGCTAATCGGTTTTGCAGTAACTGATGGTTTCGACATGGGGGTAGGCATCCTGTTACGAATCATTGGTAAAAATGATACTGAACGCCGCATCATGATTAACTCAGTGGCGCCGCACTGGGATGGCAATCAGGTTTGGTTAATTACTGCGGGTGGTGCACTGTTTGCCGCCTGGCCAATGGTTTATGCCGCTGCATTTTCAGGCTTCTATATTGCCATGATTCTGGTGTTATCCGCATTATTCTTTCGCCCGGTTGGTTTTGATTACCGTTCAAAACTGGAAAGTCGCAAGTGGCGTAACATGTGGGATTGGGCAATATTTGTCGGCAGTTTTGTACCGCCATTGGTTATCGGTGTTGCATTCGGGAACCTTTTACAAGGCGTGCCGTTTAACGTTGATTCCCAGTTACGTTTGTTCTATGTCGGCTCCTTTTTTGGATTGCTGAACCCGTATGGCCTATTGGCAGGGGTGATCAGCCTGATGATGATTGTGACTCAGGGTGCAACTTATCTGCAAATGCGTACTACCGGTGAGTTGCGTCTGCGTTCTCGTGTAGCAACTTATATATGTGCGCTGGTGACTATGGTGGCTTTCCTGCTGGCAGGTGTATGGCTGATTTATGGTATCGATGGTTATATTGTGATCGGTGGTCTGGATACCATGGCTCAGTCTAATCCATTACATAAAGAAGTTGCCCATCAGGCTGGTGCCTGGTTGACTAACTTCAATAATTATTCGTGGTTGTGGACTCTACCAGCATTGGGGGTTGTGTCTCCTTTACTGACTATGTTGATGACCCGTATGAATAAAGCTGGATGGGCTTTCCTGTTCTCTTCACTGACAGTCGCTTGCATCATTTTGACTTGCGGTGTGACGATGTTCCCGTTTGTGATGCCTTCAATCACTGATCCTAATGTCAGCCTGACAATGTGGGACGCGACTTCAAGTTTGATGACACTGCGCGTTATGTCTGTGGTTGCATTGATTTTTGTCCCCATCGTTTTGGGATATACCATTTGGTGTTATTACAAAATGTTTGGGCGTTTGGATAAAAGCTTTATTGAAGATAACAAACATTCATTGTACTAAGGAACATAAAGCATGTGGTATTTTGCCTGGATACTCGGAACGCTCTTGGCTTGTAGTTTCGCTATAATTGCTGCCTTAGCGCTTGAACATAATGAAGCAGAAAAAGCTGCTGAAAATAGCGAACAGTAATGTTGATAGATAAAGGCTATCAGCTGATGGATAAAGGCTCTGTAAAGGGCCTTATCCTTATTCTGGCATTGGTGGTTGCTGGTTGTGTATTCTGGGTGTCAGCGCGTTTTGTGACCAATACTAGCTCATTGCACATTTGGCAAGGTATTTTGCTGATATGGTCTGTATGCACAGGTGTTACTTTCGGTATAGGTTTTCATCTAAGAAGTATCGTCTGGCGTATCTTTTTCTGCCCTTTGCCAGCATTTTTTATTTTGCATCAGTTCTTCTGTTAGCTAACTTTGCATATTGTGGGTTATTTAATCCATAAATTTTTTATTTGCGCATTATTCCAAAGCCGCATTGTCTTGAGTATAGTGGCAGCGTTAATTCGCCTTATATAGGATTAAAAGTGAGTAATACGTTATTCCGTTGGCCCGTCCGTGTTTATTACGAAGATACAGATGCTGGTGGGGTAGTTTATAACGCCCGTTATGTCGCCTTTTATGAAAGAGCACGAACTGAAATGTTACGTCAGCATGGCATTCATCAATTGAGTTTACTTGATGAACAAATTGCATTTGTTGTTCGGCGGATAGTGGTTGATTACCACGCCCCGGCCCGGCTTGATGATCTGTTGGAGGTGCAGAGTGAAATTACGGGTATTCGTAGAGCATCTTTGACATTTATTCAACGGATTGTTGATGGTAACGGAAAAATTCTTAACAGCGCAGAAGTGTTAGTTGCCTGCGTGAATGCATCTCAAATGAAGCCGATTGCGCTTCCAAAGTCTATTGTCGCGGAGTTTAAGCAGTGACTGACATGAATATTCTTGATTTATTCCTGAAGGCGGGTCTTTTGGTACAGCTGATCATGCTTATTTTGATCTGCTTTTCCATTGCTTCATGGGCAATCATTATTCAAAGGACCAAAATTCTCAATGCCGCAACCCGTGAAGCGGAAGCATTTGAAGACAAATTCTGGTCGGGTATTGAATTATCACGCTTGTATAAGGAAAGTCAGTCGCGTCGAGATTCATTGGGTGGAACGGAACAAATTTTTTATTCTGGATTCAAAGAATTTGCTCGTTTGCATCATGCAAATAATCATGCTCCAGAGGCTGTAGTTACAGGTGCTTCACGGGCAATGCGTATTTCTATGAACCGTGAATTGGAAACATTGGAAAGCCATATTCCATTCCTGGGTACGGTTGGCTCAATAAGCCCGTATATCGGTTTATTTGGTACAGTTTGGGGAATTATGCATGCATTTATCGCGTTAGGTGCGGTAAAACAGGCCACTCTTCAAATGGTAGCGCCAGGTATTGCAGAAGCGCTGATTGCAACGGCGATTGGTTTGTTTGCGGCGATTCCTGCAGTTATGGCATACAATCGCCTGAATCAGCGTGTTAATAAGCTGGAGCAAAATTACGATAACTTTATGGAAGAGTTTCTGGCTATTTTGCATCGTCAAGCTTTCGCTGTTGAAAATAAAGCTGAGAACAAATAGTAAGGGGAGAGGCTATGGCGCGCACTCGTAGTCGCAAGCGTGAGCTGAAATCCGAAATCAATATCGTTCCCTTACTGGACGTGTTGCTGGTTCTATTGCTTATCTTCATGGCAACAGCACCGATTATCACTCAAAGCGTAGAAGTTGATCTACCCGATGCGGTAGATTCCAAAACGGTTTCCAGTTCGGACAACCCGCCGGTAATAGTGGAAGTTTCTGGTGTTGGTCAGTACACCATGGTGGTTAACCATGAACGACTGGAATTATTACCCGAACCGCAGATTATTGCTGAAGCGCAGGCGCGGATAAAAGAGAACCCGAAGACCGTTTTTTTGATTGGTGGTTCAAAAGAGGTGCCTTACGATGAAATTATTAAGGCATTGAACATGTTGCATCGGGCAGGTGTGAAATCCGTTGGCTTAATGACTCAGCCTATCTGAGTGTAGCCAGAATTGCTGTCATTTAAAGATTTTGGATATCGAGCGTGGGAAAGACAAGCGAGCAAAACAATAAGCTAAATCGCGCCGTTGTCGTTTCGGTTGTGTTGCATATCATTTTGATAGGGTTGCTGATTTGGGGTTCCCTGACGCAAAAAACCGAAATGGGTGGTGGCGGACAGGATGGTTCTGTTATTGATGCTGTTATGGTCGATCCGAATGCGGTAGTACAGCAGTACAATCAGCAACAGCAGCAGCAAGCTGACGCTAAACGTGCAGAAGAGTTACGCAAGAAAAAAGCGGAGCAGCAGGCAACTGAATTAAGAGAAAAACAGGCTGAAGAACAGGAACGTTTGAAAGCGGTAGAAGAAGAGAGAATTAAAGCGCAACAGGTTGCGGAAGAGCAGAAAAAGCAAGCTGAGGAAGCAGCGAAGAAAGCCCGTGAAGAGCAAAAACTGGCAGAAGAAGCGGCGGCCAAAGCTAAAGCTGAAAAAGAAAGGTTGATTAAAGAACAGGCTGAAATGCAGAAGAAAGCCGAAGCTGAAGCTAAGAAAGAAGCTGAAGCTGCTGTGGCCAAACAAAAAGCTGCAGAAGAAGCAAAAGCTAAGACCAAAGCGGAAGCGGATGCCAAAGCCAAAGTGGAAGCAGATGCAAAGGCTAAAGCTAAGACCAAAGCGGAAGCGGATGCCAAAGCCAAAGTGGAAGCAGATGCAAAGGCTAAAGCTAAGGCCGAAGCTGATGCCAGAAAAAAAGCTGCTGCACAAGCTGCCAAACAGGAAAGTGAAGTTGATGATTTACTGGGTGGTTTAACTTCCAATGTGCCGAAACAACAAGGAGGCGCTTCTACCGCGGGTAAAGGAGGTGGCAAGAAAAGTGGCGCTTCAAATGCCGACATTAATAACTATCTGGGGCAGATCCAGATAGCGATACAGAATAAGTTTTACGATGCGGACATGTATCGTGGGCGTACCTGTACATTACGGATTAAGCTTGCTCCTGATGGCTTATTAATTGATGTAAAACCAGAAGAGGGAGATCAGGCGTTGTGTCAGGCAGCGGTAGCGGCTGCTAAACAAGCGAAAATTCCGAAACCACCAAGCAGAGAGGTTTACGAAGAGTTTAAAAATGCTCCGGTTCATTTTAAACCTCAATAAGGTTGTTATATAGAGATTATTAATAACAAACAAAACCATTCAATGTTATTAAGCTATACCTTATGGATTTCAAGATGCTTCGCGATGGCAAGGGAGTGAACGAGTGCAGCCAACCTTGAAAGATAACGGGTATATCTAGTTTTGTTTGTTGACGTTTGTTAATATCCGCGAATTATTGCGGCGATTCCATCGCGATAAGGGAGACATGATGAAGCAAACTTTTAAAGTAATGCTAAGTATTTTGATGTTGTGGGTCACAGTGGCTCATGCAGAAGTTCGAATTGAAATTACCCAAGGGGTCGATTCTGCTCGTCCTATTGGCATTGTGCCATTTAAATGGACTGGGGCTGGCAATGCGCCTGAAGAGATAGGAACCATTGTTGGAGCCGATCTTCGCAACAGTGGCAAATTTAATCCTATTGATGCTAGTCGTATGCCACAGCAGCCAACGACTGCATCTGAGGTGACGCCTGCTGCATGGTCAGCGCTAGGTATTGATGCTGTTGCTGTCGGACAGATTCAGCCAAGTGCAGATGGGAGTTTCTTGATCTCTTATCAATTGGTTGATACTGCGGGTGCTCCAGGCACAGTGCTTGCCCAGAATCAGTTTAAAGTAACGAAACAGTGGTTGCGTTATGCTGCGCATACCGCCAGTGATGAAGTATTTGAAAAACTGACTGGCATCAAAGGCGCATTCCGTACCCGTCTGGCTTATATTGTAAAGACCAATGGCGGTAAATATCCGTATGAACTGCGGGTATCGGATTACGATGGTTACAACCAGTTCACCGTTCACCGTTCGCCGGAACCGTTGATGTCACCGGCGTGGTCTCCTGATGGAGCCAAGCTGGCTTATGTCACTTTTGAAAGTGGTCGTTCTGCCTTGGTGATTCAGACCTTGGCGAGTGGTGAGGTACGTCAGGTCGCTTCTTTCCCGCGTCATAATGGTGCGCCTGCGTTTTCGCCTGATGGCAGTAAATTGGCATTTGCGCTGTCTAAATCGGGTAGTTTGAATCTTTACGTGATGGATTTGAGTTCAGCTCAGATCCGTCAGGTTACAGATGGCCGCAGTAACAATACTGAGCCAAGTTGGATGCCGGATAACCAAACATTGGTTTATACCTCTGACCAGGGTGGCCGTCCACAGTTATATAAAATCAATATTAATGGCGGTGCTCCGCAACGCCTCACTTGGGAAGGCACACAAAACCAAGATGCTGATGTTAGTGCAGATGGTAATTTTGTGGTAATGGTCAGCTCAGAGAGTGGTAAGCAGCACATTGCTAAACAAGATCTGGCAACGGGAGCCGTTCAAACTTTGACGGATACGTTCCTGGATGAAACGCCGAGTATCGCACCTAACGGCACTATGGTGATTTATAGCTCTACCCAAGGGTTGGGGACTGTATTGCAGCTAGTTTCGACTGACGGGCGTTTCAAAGCGCGTCTTCCGGCAACCGATGGACAGGTAAAATTTCCTGCCTGGTCGCCGTATCTGTGATGCATAATAATATGTATGGCAAACTTTAAAAGGATCAAAGAGATGCAACTGAACAAAGTGCTAAAAGGGCTGATGTTAGCTTTACCAGTTATGGCCGTAGCAGCGTGTAGTTCTAACAAGAATGCTGATAACGATCAGACTGGTGTAGGCACTGTTAACGAAACTAATGCGGGTCTGTCAGCAGAGGAATTAGCTCGTCAGCAAATGCAAGAGCTGCAAAACAACAACATCGTATATTTTGGTTTTGACAAATACGACATCAGCTCAGATTTTTCTCAGCTGTTAGACGCTCACGCAGCATTCCTGCGCAGCAACCCATCTTATAAAGTTGTTGTAGAAGGTCATGCTGACGAACGTGGTACTCCTGAGTACAACATCGCATTAGGTGAACGCCGTGCGAATGCAGTGAAAATGTACCTGCAAGGCAAAGGTGTTTCCGGTGAGCAAATCTCTATCGTCTCTTACGGTAAAGAAAAACCTGCTGTACTGGGTCACGACGAAGCGGCTTATGCTAAAAACCGTCGCGCAGTACTGGCATATTAAGAGTAGTTCATGAACAGTAACTTCAGACATCATTTTCTGGGTCTGTCGTTACTGGTTGGCGTAGCGGTTCCTTGGGCCGCTATTGCCCAAGCGCCAATCAGTAATGTCGGCTCAGGTTCTACCGATGAGCGCCTTACCCAATTAGAGCGTATTTCTAACGCTCACAGTCAGCTATTAACTCAGCTTCAACAGCAACTTGCTGATTCTCAACGTGATATTGATACGCTCCGAGGGCAGATTCAGGAGAATCAGTATCAGCTCAATCAGATTATAGAGCGGCAGAAGGATATTTATCAGCAACTGGAAGGTGCTACTGGTTCCTCAGACAGTAAACCTACGGCGACTGCTCTTTCTTCAACTACAAATAATAGTGGCAATCAAGAGTCTTCATCTGTCAGCACTGGCAGCGAGAAAGGCGATTATGATGCAGCTGTTCACTTAGCAGTGAATACCAAAGAGTATGATAAAGCGATAGTTTCTTTTCAGCGTTTTGTAAAGAATTACCCGAAGTCGAGTTATATACCTAATGCTAACTATTGGTTAGGGCAACTTAACTATAACAAAGGTAAGAAAGATGAGGCTGCTTACTACTTTGCTACGGTGGTAAAAGAGTATCCGAAGTCGCAGAAGAGTGGTGAATCGCTTTACAAAGTTGGTTTGATCATGCAGGACAAGGGTCAGAAGGATAAAGCGAGATCTGTTTACCAGCAGGTTATGAAGCAATATCCTGGTTCGAACGCAGCTAAATTGGCTGAAAAAAAGCTTTCTACGCTGTAATTTTTGGCCCCGGAAGGGCGTATTAATACGTTTTCGGGGTTGATTGGGTGCTTAGTAGGCATTTAAACGTAATTTGAAAAAATAATCGTTGCGCTGTTCTGAGAAATCAGTAATATATGCCGCCGTTGCCGAGAGAAGTCACAAGATGGGTCGTTAGCTCAGTCGGTAGAGCAGTTGACTTTTAATCAATTGGTCGCAGGTTCGAATCCTGCACGACCCACCATCTTGAAGCTTCGTTCAAAAACAAATTCCCCTGGATGGGTTGTTAGCTCAGTCGGTAGAGCAGTTGACTTTTAATCAATTGGTCGCAGGTTCGAGCCGAGCGAAGCGAGACAACAACGCGGCAGCGTTGGCCCGAAGGGCGAGGCCGTAGGCCGAGTCATCCTGCACGACCCACCATCTTAAAGCTTCATTCAAAAACAAATTCCCCTGGATAGGTTGTTAGCGCAGTCGGTAGAGCAGTTGACTTTTAATCAATTGGTCGCAGGTTCGAGCCGAGCGAAGCGAGACAACAACGCGGCAGCGTTGGCCCGAAGGGCGAGGCCGTAGGCCGAGTCATCCGGCACGACCCACCATCTTGAAGCTTCGGTCAAAAACAAATTCCCCTGGATGGGTTGTTAGTACAGTCGGTAGAGCAGTTGACTTTTAATCAGTATCCTGTAGTGAGCGTTGTATCAACGGTGTCAGATGGGTTCAATGCTGACATCCGAGCTCTATGCAGAGTACTTCCTCTTTGATCGTAACTGTATGAGAAGAGCCCTTTTTGCATTTTCATTTTTTTCTAGTTTCCTCATTGAGCTGTTTCGCTTACTCTTGATTACACTCACAGGTTTTTGTGGCGTTCGAGATTATTTAACCATAACAAACTTGCACAATATGCTTCCTGACTTTACTGGGTAACTCACTATCGAACTCAAACCCCTTCATTTCTGCCACTTCAGTAGAAATCTCCGTATAAAGCTCTGTGGTTTTCAGCAATGCTCGTATCGCTTCTTCTTTGCCATAACTGCCAAAAATCCCTTGAATATGTTTGCTGAACTTCTCAGGCAGCCATTCATGCAAATGATGACCGTTGTACCAGACATCCGCCTTTCCATCACTTTTTATCGAGACGTACCACTCCATCATTGCCAGCAATAATTCTTTCATCTCATTATCCCTCATTCTTGCAGGCCATAAATCACCACGAGCGATATAAACAGGCACTTGTGTTGCCTCGAACCAAAACTCGCGCAGGTTTTTATTAAATTCTACTGATAATGGAATATGAGATTTAGTCAATTGGTGAGTGATTTCAGGAAGCCCGTTTGTAACGCCCGTCTTATCAAGGAGGACTTTATAGCCGCGTTGATAAAGTTCATCTAAGCCTCTTTGTTTCATATCTTTCAGGCGTTTAACACTTGCCAGTGTGAAATCCACCTTACGACCGCCGTTAAAAACGACCAGACAAGTTGGCCAATCTGGTTCATCCTCTTTTTCATTAGCCAGATGCAATGCAACCATAATATCACCCAACTGCTTAAACCATAAATCGTTGCCTATTAATTCATCTGTTCCTGAACCAATCAGTTCTATATCTAAATCTGAGAATTTATCTACACGTGCATTTCTGGCACGGGAACCTGTTTGGATAACTGTATCAATACGGGGATCGTTATGGGCAAAAGTCAGGATTTTTTCCAGAAGGATTACTGGGTCTTCCATTATATGAAGTTCCTATTTAACTTTAGTGATGATTGATGAATATACCCTATGGATTTCAAGATGCATCGCGACGGCAAGGGAGCGAATCCCCGGGAGCATAGATAACTATGTGACCGGGGTGAGTGAGCGCAGCCAACAAAGAAGCAACTTGAAAGATGACGGGTATAAGCCTAATCTCATAAATTAGCAGGTAATGTAGTAATTTATAACAGGTAAAATACTCCGCGACAAATTGTTATAAATTGGTTATTTTGTTTAGTATATAAAACAAAATTGTGTGGATTTTTTGATAAGTAGCTAGTTCCATATAAATTGGGGATATATTTTAGATTCTAAAATGTTGAACTGTTTATTGCTGCCAATAATACAAAAACAGTTAACCTTATAAGTAATAAGAACACGCCATTGTTATTTTTCTGAACTAGACTGTGATTTATATGAATTACGAGGGATCGTCTTTACAATAATTCTATATGTTTTTTATGAGAAAATATTATTTTATTCAAGGGGTGTATATGAGTCCTAAAAATGATTTTAAGGCTTTTTCTATTAGTAATAATGCGAATGTGGTGAGTCAGGAAAAATATGAAGAGAACCAAAGTTTGCAAACCGGATTTCTTCCGAATGATGTTCCCACCCATTTGTTAAATAAGGTGTTACGTCAGTCATCAACCATATCATCTGTTGTCGCTGATTTTATTGCAACACGATCTGGCAATGATGTTATTGATGATGGAAATATAGACAAACTCACCGCTCAATTAAATAAAGCATTAGAACAAAAAATTACAGCAGACATTCCCAGTGCTTCGTTAACACAAAAAGGTGTTGTTCAGCTGACAAATGTGATTGGTAATAGTGACACGTTGGCAGTGACGCAAAAGCTTGTTCAGAAAGAAATAAATTCATTACGTGAGTATACTTATACCCGTGAAGAGATAGATAACCGGATTAAATCTGCCAATGAAATTCCTGCTGGTTCCCCTATTCCGTGGCCGTTGTCCTATCCACCTATCGGTTATTTCATTTGTAATGGTTCACCTTTTAATAAATTACAATATCCGAAGTTGGCGGAGGCTTATCCTAGCGGTAGATTACCTGATTTAAGAGGAGAATTTATCCGCGGATGGGATGATAATCGAGGCGTTGATAGTGGTCGTGAGCTTTTGTCTTGGCAGGGAGATGCAATCAGAAATATTACAGGGACAACTCAAGCTGTACATGCCCAGATGGCTGGCCTTCCCCAGACGCCTATTGTGAATGGGGTCATGGCATCGTTGCGATATGGTACGCGAGAAACACGTTCAGCAAATGGCGGTAGTAGTACTGATCTTACATTTTTTGACATTGATGCATCAAGACAAGTCCCAACTGCTCACGAAAATAGGCCCCGTAATATCGCATTTAATTACGTTGTAAGGGCGGCATAATTTTAGTGGACGAAGCAACTTGAAGTAAGAATAAAGCCGGTTAGTCCGGCTTTATTTTTTTATTCTGAAAACAGAGAAAGGGTAATGTGCCATTATATGCCATGTTTAGCTTTGTGAATACTGAGTCGTATTCTATTAAATCATTTGTTTGAGTATTTTATTATTTATATTTTCATGGTTGATGATTCAATTGGTTTATGAGAAATTTATTTTCTGGTTGAAAACGTTATTAAAACCAGTTCTTTTTGAAAAATGGATTATCTGATTAACTTACTTATATCTTTATACCCTTTATCTTTCAAGTTGCTGCTTTGTTGGCTGCTTTCACTTACCCCAGTTACATAGTTATTTATGCTCCCTGGGATGCGTTCACTTGCCGCCGCGCTGCAATCTGAAATCTATTGGGTATATTTATCCTTTTTACATGGTACATAAGCATTAACAAAAGAAATTTTTGTTTCTTATTCTTCACTGATAGTTCTATGATGGGCTGGGTTTTAAACGATTATGAAAGTCATTGTTTTAACTTCTGGATTTAATCGGTATAAAGTTTTTACCTGTTTTTTTCATGAATATGTTTGCCTTTTTTCCTGATGGCATGAAAAACAACAACTCTCATGATTTAACTCTTTAAATTAGTCATAACAAATAAAATATTTCGCGATAAATGACTATAAATAAGTTGTTTTGTTTAGTATATTAAACAAGGTTGAAAAATTTCTCGGGATAAAAACCAAAATTATCGATTTTTAAACTATACCCTATGGATTTCAAGATGGATCGCGACGGCAAGGGAGCGAATCCCCGGGAGCATAGATAACTATGTGACCGGGATGAGTGAGTGCAGCCAACAAAGAGGCAACTTGAAAGATAACGGGTATAGATACTAAACAGAGACTAAAGTAATGAGTGAGTATATTGATTTTAATTCAACCATTTATCCATTCCCACCGAAGCCCGCTCTTCTCAGTACTGAAGAAAAAAAGCACTGCCGTGGAAAAATCAAACAACTTTTGAAACAGCAGGATGCCGTTATGGTTGCGCACTATTACACTGATCCAGAGATTCAAGCTTTAGCTGAAGAGACCGGAGGATGTGTGGCAGATTCGCTGGAAATGGCGCGGTTTGGCAATAATCACTCAGCTTCTACTTTATTAGTGGCCGGTGTACGATTTATGGGAGAAACCGCCAAAATTCTCAATCCTGAAAAGCGTGTTTTAATGCCTACGTTGGAAGCTGAGTGTTCTCTGGATCTGGGTTGTCCTGAAAAAGAGTTCTCCGAGTTTTGTGATAACAATCCTGATCGTACTGTGGTGGTTTATGCAAATACATCAGCCGCGGTTAAGGCACGAGCTGATTGGGTTGTGACTTCAAGTATTGCTGTTGAGTTGATAGATCATTTAGACAGTCAAGGAGAAAAGATAATTTGGGCGCCGGATCGGCATTTGGGGAATTATGTCCGTAAGCAAACAGGAGCGGATATTCTTTGTTGGCAGGGGGCTTGTATTGTCCATGATGAATTTAAAACTCAGGCTTTGATTAGGATGCGAGGTCTATATCCCGATGCTGCGGTATTGGTTCATCCTGAATCACCGCAAGCCGTTATTGATCTGGCTGATGCTGTTGGTTCAACCAGTCAGTTAATTAAATCAGCGCAATCTCTGCCACATCAGAAACTGATTGTGGCAACAGATAAAGGTATTTTCTATAAAATGCAGCAGGCATGTCCTGAGAAGCAATTATTTGCAGCGCCTACCGCTGGAGAAGGGGCAAGTTGCCGTAGTTGTGCTCATTGCCCGTGGATGGCAATGAATGGCTTACAGTCTATTGTTCAGGGATTGGAACTGGGGGGAAGTCAGCATGAAATATTTGTTAACAAAGAGTTACGTGAAAAGGCGATTATTCCTTTAAACAGGATGCTCGATTTTGTAACTCAGTTAAAATGGAGAAACAAATAGTAAGTATAATACTTTGCTATAGATAATAATTGGGATATAACAGATGGATTTTTTCAGTATTAACAATATATTAGTCAGCATACCACTAGGTAAGAATGGTTATGATTTATCATGGATTGAAGCAGTGGGTACGATTGCTGGTTTGTTATGTATTTGGTTTGCCAGTCAGGAAAAGATAATTAACTATCTGTTTGGGTTGATTAATGTTACGTTATTTGCCGTAATTTTTTTCCAGATCCAACTATATGCTAGCTTATTGCTGCAATTGTTTTTCTTTTCTGCAAATATTTATGGTTGGTATGCTTGGAGTCGGATTAATGATCAGCAGCAGATTGAACTTAAAATACGCTGGTTAAGCCTAAACAAGACGATAATAATTGGTTTTATTTCTGTGCTATTGATTGCCATTATGACTTTTAATATCGATCAGATATTTGATTATTTGACTCAGGTTACTATTACGATTATGCAAGGATTTGGCTTTAATGTTCAAATGCCTGTATTAGAGCCTGATGCGTTCCCGTTCTGGGATTCGGTAATGACGGTGTTGTCTATTGTGGCAATGATTCTAATGACCCGTAAATATGTTGAAAATTGGCTAGTATGGATTGTTATCAACGTGATAAGTGTTGTTATCTATTTCCATCAGGGAGTTTTAGCAATGTCGTTGCAGTATGTGGTTCTCACCGGTATTGCACTTAATGGTTCTCGTTTGTGGATTCAGGCAGCGAAGAAAAACCATTCGCGACCATTATCTCGCGTGGAATAAATTTTTTAATCATGCCAGAGAGTTGTTTTATCGATCTCTGGCATATTTTTAGATATTTACTTTGATAATTATCATTTCTAAAGATGCTTTAACTAATAAAAATAGCTATGACCACATTTGACTATATTTTTCCATGCTCTATGTTAGATGCTGCTTTATTTATTATCCACAAAGAATATTTACAGTTTGGCTTCTAACAGTTAGATTAAAATCTCAAGATTGTTTTAGATAAAAATACAGCGATATTGGATGAGAGGGTTATGAATTATCAGAATGACGATATAAGGATTAGAGAAATAAAAGAATTATTACCTCCTGTGGCACTACTTGAAAAATTTCCAGCAACTGAAAAGGCTGCATCTACAGTACGTAAGGCCCGCAAGACTATTCACCAGATCTTGGTAGGTGAAGATGATCGCTTGTTAGTTGTGATTGGGCCATGTTCTATTCATGATCCTAAAGCGGCAATGGAATATGCTGGACGACTGAATAAATTGCGTGAGGAACTAAAAGATGATTTGGAAATTGTCATGCGGGTTTATTTTGAAAAACCCCGCACTACGATTGGGTGGAAAGGGTTAATTAATGACCCTCATATGAATCATAGTTTTGATATTAATGATGGTTTGCGTTTGGCCCGCCAATTGTTACGGGATATCAATGACATGGGGCTACCGGCTGCGGGTGAATATCTGGATATGATTTCTCCACAGTATTTGGCAGATCTGATGAGCTGGGGAGCAATCGGCGCACGTACAACGGAATCTCAGGTCCATCGTGAACTGGCTTCTGGTCTTTCTTGCCCAGTCGGTTTTAAGAATGGTACTGATGGTGCGATTAAAGTCGCAATTGATGCTATCAATTCGGCGAGCACACCTCATTGTTTCCTCTCTGTAACTAAGTGGGGACATTCTGCGATTGTGAATACCACTGGAAACTGCGATTGTCATATTATTCTGCGTGGTGGTAGAGAACCGAATTACAGCTCTGAACATGTTGCTGCTGTGAAACAAGGTTTGGAAAAAGCAGGGTTGCCAGCAAGAATTATGATTGATTTCAGTCATGCTAATAGTTGCAAACAATTTAAAAAGCAGATGGATGTGAGCTCAAATGTCAGCGAGCAGATTGCGGCAGGAGAGAAGGCGATTATTGGTGTCATGGTGGAAAGTCATTTAGAGGAAGGAAATCAGGACCCAGAGAGTGATCAACCATTGGTATACGGCAAAAGCATTACTGATGCTTGCATTGGTTGGGCTGATACGGAAATTTTATTACGTCAATTGTCGTTGGCGGTGAAAGCACGTCGTGGTTGATAGTGTTTTTCGAATGTAAAAAACCGGAATAGACAACTCCGGTTTTTACATTTACTGAACAAAGTCAGTGCCAGCAAATTTTATAGGTAATTAATTATTTCGCTTTACCCTGGTTTGCTACAGCCGCTGCTTTCGCTGCAATTTCATCAGCGTTACCCAGATAGTAATGTTTGATTGGTTTCATGTTTTCGTCGAATTCATAAACCAGAGGTACTGCTGTTGGGATGTTCAGCTCAAGAATGGCTTCTTCACTCATGTTGTCCAGATATTTAACCAGAGCGCGCAAAGAGTTACCGTGAGCAGCGATAATGACTTTCTCACCTTTAGCAACACGAGGTTTAATAACGTCTTCCCAGTAAGGAATGACACGTTCAATAGTGGTTGCCAGGCTTTCAGTCACAGGTAATTCTTCTGGTTTCAGATTTGAGTAACGTGGGTCGTGACCTGGAAAACGTTCATCATCTTTAGTTAAATCTGGCGGAGTGATAGCAAAACCACGACGCCATAGTTTAACTTGATCATCACCATATTTAGCGGCAGTTTCTGATTTGTCCAGACCTTGCAGAGCACCATAATGACGTTCGTTTAGTTTCCAGCTTTTTTCAACAGGTAACCATTGTTGATCAACCTGGTCCAAAATATTCCATAAAGTGTGGATAGCCCGTTTCAGAACAGAGGTGTAGGCAAAATCAAAAACGAAACCTTCTTCTTTCAACAGTTGGCCTGCTTGCTGAGCTTCGGCACGACCTTTTTCAGATAAAGCAACGTCAGTCCAGCCAGTAAAACGGTTTTCTTTGTTCCACTCGCTTTCGCCATGTCTTACCAGAACCAGTTTAGTTACAGCCATTAGCTTAAACTCCTATCAATACTTTTAAAAAACCGAACTTAAATGATAACTGAGCGCATTATATTGCCCTATACACTACAACAGCAATCAATAGTCTTGTTCGATAACTTTATTTGCCTGAAAACCTTAATCTTTTACAAATGGTAAATATATATCGGGTAAATTTGATGTGTTACAACGTTGTCACCAGTTTGATTGGGTAAGTGAAGAACAATAAATGAACCAAATTAAGAGTGAAATGGAACCCAACAGCTACCCACAGGCGGCCACTCCACATCCAGGCCAATCCGTATATTAATCCTGCGAGTGTTGCGAAAATCACTAACAATGGACCACCAGCGAAGTGAGCTCCTCCAAAAATTAAGGCAGTGATAATCAGTGCAAAATATGGGTGAACCCACTGACTCAGCCTCTGTTGAATATAACCACGGAATAGCGCTTCTTCTGCCAGAGAAACGAAGAAAATATTGGCCAGAATAAATGTGGGTAACCATTGTGGCATATGCAGTTCGACCGCAAGTCCTCCGAGAGCCGTTGCTATGCTTAATAGTACAGGAATAGTAATAGCTAAGATTATCCATGCATAAGGCCGAACTTTTGCCAGAGGTTTTGTTGTGAACAATCCAGGCATGCAACATAACAGCAGGAAAGGAATAAGTGCTTTATCAAAGTTGAAATACATCGAAAATGGCGCACTATGAGGACCTGCCTGAACTTTATCGAGATATTTCAGGTTATTAAAGCCAGGAATCAGATGCAGGAATAATGCGACACCAAAAGCGAGTAATAGCAGCTCAGTGGTAATTTTGATGACGTTATTTTGCTGAAAATAGATACGTAGCGCACCTAACACAAAAATAATGGCAATAGTGGCAATCGCCGGATAAATCACAGTCTGCGTGACAAATCCGGTAATAACGGAGGCTAGTAGAACAATAAGTGCAGCAGTGCGGTGTATAGCTAATAACGCCAGTGATATGGCAAGTAAACCCCAAATCATATGTTTCCCTTTATTTTTAATAAGTTAAAAGAAAAAATCAGAAAAGTAGATCAAAAATTGATGATGGATGTTATTAGTGAGCAAAAAATAATAATGTATGACGATTAAATTGCGATGCTTTTTTCACTGGTCGGATAAGTATTCCCGTTGATAACAACGGGTAATTATCAGGAATCAATCGGAAGTTTTCTCGGTTTTGTAGCGGTATATATCACCATCGGGAATAAACATCAGCCGGTGAGTGATACATCGTGGGGCATCTTCCTGGTGATGAGAAACAAACAGGAGTTGAGTATCTCCGTCAGCGATCATGATATCGATGAAACGTAATACCAGCTGACGGTTTAGTGGATCAAGCCCTTGAAGAGGTTCGTCAAGGATCAATAAAGCAGGATGTTTAACCAATGCGCGAGCTATCAGAACCAGTCGTTGTTGTCCCCATGAAAGGCTATGAAATGGGCCGTTAACAACCTGGCCTGATAGTCCCAGTAAGGCTAGCCATTCATTGGCAAGTTGTTGCTGACGATCTGATACCGCTTGATAAAGACCAATTGAATCGAAGAAGCCGGACAGAATGACATTACGAACACTGATGCTAATACGGTATTCCAGATGCATGCTGTTACTGATATAGCCAATATGACGTTTGATATCCCAAATGGTTTCGCCACTGCCACGTTGACGGCCAAAAAGAATCAGTTCATTACTGTAACCTTGAGGGTGATCGCCTGTGATCAGGCTGAGAAGTGTCGATTTTCCTGCCCCATTTTGACCAATAATTTGCCAGTTTTCGCCTGGATTTACCTGCCAATTCAGTCCATATAAAATGGGCTGGTTATTATACTGAACGACACCATTACGTAGAATAATTAACGGCTGATCAGGTGCTAATCGATCATCAATGCGGAGTTCATCCACTTTGGGTAGATGAACTCCATCAAGTTTTTCACTGTGTATGAGTTGAGCAACCAGTGAATCTGCCATCACTTTTTCTCTCGAGCCAACAGATGTTAAATGGCAATCTGCCAGTACTCCAATTTGATTAACGAAATCTGGGATTTCACTGAATCGGTTAAGAATGAGTACTAAAACGATACCTTTTGATGACAATGTTTCCAATAATTCAGCAAATTGACCACGGGCAAATGCATCAAGACCATCAAAAGGTTCATCAAGGATGAGTAAATCAGGTGAAGCCATTAGTGCCTGGCAAAGTACTGTTTTTCGGGTTTCACCGGTAGAAAGATATTTAAAACGACGGGAAAGTAAATCCATAATGCCGAACTGTTTTGCCAGCTCCAGACAGAGTTCATTATCTTTATGATGAAGCTGAATAATTTCCGCCGCAGTACGACCGGTGTCATCTTCATCATCACTTAATAGATCAGTGTTGTTGCGCTGCCATTCTTCTTCAATCAGTTTTTGTAATTGTTCAGAAGAGACTCGGGTACATGTGCGAAATGAGCAGTTGCGCTCACCAGAAAGTTGGATTAATTCATTTGAAAGCGCGCGGGCTAATGATGATTTTCCGCTGCCGTTAGCACCAATAAACGCCCAACTTTCGCCAGAGATGATTTTCAGTGACGGCAATTGTAAAGTATGGGTATTACTTAAACGGAAATTGCCTTGCGTTATTTGCAATTCAGACATCTTTTATTCCTTTTTAAGCAACGCAAATAAGTTCCCACAAATAAGCGGAATTGACGCTGAATGTCAATATTAACTTTTAATTAACATTCTAGCAAAGAGTTGCAATAATTACCTGATCAGCATTAAAAAGCGCCGTGATTTTATCTTTAGGGTGTAGTTTCAAATTGTCAGCTTCTTGATTAGACAGAGTAGAACAAAGGGTTTCTCCACCATCGAGAACGATGATGACTTCTGTGCTCTCTTCTCCGGTTTCGATTTGGCTGATTTGGCCTGTCAGTGCATTATCAAAATGGCTGACTGGGAATTGCTCTTTGGTTAGTTTCACCCAAGGCGCTTTAATCAGGGCCAATACTTCCTTACCTTTTACCAGACTAAGGCGGTTAGCACTTTGCTTTGTCAGGGCTGCATTCAGTGATGTTTGACCATTTGCCAACAATATGCGGACATGCTGCTGTACCTGATTGTGGTCACGATCAGTAATTGTGCCGAAAAATTGATTACGGGCGCTGGTTTGTAGGGAAAAATGGGAAATCGCAGCTAATAAGCTATTGAGGGGAAGTTTATCATCTTTCAACACATCAAAGGCTTTTTGTTGGATTTGTGTCAGTAAATCATAAAGTTGTAACAGACGTTCACCATAATTAGTCAGATTTGCTCCGCCGCCACCTTTGCCTCCGGTAGCTCGGTCTACCAATATTTCATCTGCCAGCTGATTCATTTCGTTGATGGCATCCCAAGCGCTTTTATAACTGATGCCAGCCAGTTTTGCTCCCTGACTGATAGAACCAGTTGTTTTAATCTGTTTTAGTAATAATATTCGCCGCGGATCTGCGAATAACTGTTGTTGTAATTTCAGTGTTAATAGAATTTCTGCTTGCATAATAATTTTTTTCAGGAAATAAAATTGTAAATTTTTATTGGTTAACCCGCAAAAACGCACGTTTAGCCGGTTATAGTTGTTTGTCTTTGTTTAGAATGATACCAATTATAGCGCTATTACTTGCTATGGTTAAAAATGTGTTATGTTGTCGGCTCATTTTATGAGCCATTATGTGAGGCTATTATGTTTGAATTGATTAAAAGTATGACTTTCGCACTGGTTATGGTACCAGTAGTGACAGCCGGAATTTTATGTTTAATTTATGGCTTTGGGGAACTGTTTAATATGATTTCCCGTATTGGTCATTCTGAAAAGTAAAATTAATATTTCTTTGCACACCAGATGCGATTTTAATTACCCGACGGTATGTCGGGTAATTTGTTTTAGCTCGCTGCAATTAGTTCATTTTTACTCACATGATTTTATTGTTATAGCATATTAATTCAAATTAAATCAGATAGTGAAAGTTGCTCACAACTTGCCGATTAATATTGAGATAGTCTTCCATTTAACGCTATATCTTGTTATATACAACGAACTAATTGGTGATAAACAGGTGGGAAACAGATGAAAAAGAGTTTTAGTAAGCTGTTGACGGGAGTTGTTTTTTCTTTTTCTTTGGTGTGGCAGGTGTGGGCTACGGAAAAAGTAACAGTATTCGCTGCTGCCTCACTGACCAATGCACTGGATGATATTTCGAGACAATATAAGCAAGAGACAAAAGGGGATGTGGTGGCTTCTTATGCATCATCTTCTACTTTGGCTCGTCAGATTGAACAAGGCGCTCCGGCAGATATTTTTATTTCCGCAGATCAGCAGTGGATGGATTATGTTGCTGGGAAGCAACTGATCATTAATAAAACCCGCTTTACTATTCTAGGAAATCAATTAGTTCTGATTGCGCCGAAAGGCAGCAAGCTCAATCAAGTTGAGATTAATAAAGAGACAACATGGAGATCTTTGCTGAATGGTGGTCGCCTTGCAGTCGGGGATCCGGATCATGTTCCTGTAGGTATTTATGCCAAAGAATCGTTGCAGTATTTGGGAGCATGGGAGACGGTTAATCCTCTGTTGGCTCGTACCAGTAATGTGCGCAGTGGTATGGCATTGGTGGAACGTGCTGAAGTACCGTTGGGGATTGTTTATGGTTCAGATGCAGTTGCCAGTGATAAAGTCAAAGTTGTGGGGATTTTCCCGGAAGAGAGCCACAAACCTGTTGAATATCCAATGGCAATTATCAAAGATCATAGTAATCCGGTAGTTCTCAGCTTTTATGAATATTTGAAAACTCCTGAAGCCGCAGCAATTTTCAAACGCTACGGTTTTCGACCACTTTAGGAGTAAATCTTTTGGAGATGTTGAGTGAATACGAATGGCAAGCCATTATCCTGAGCCTGAAAGTTTCAGGTATGGCGGTGTTATTCAGTCTGCCATTTGGGATTTTGATGGCGTGGATTCTTGTTCGTTTCCGGTTTCCCGGTAAATCCTTACTTGACAGTATCATCCACTTACCGCTGGTCTTACCGCCAGTGGTAGTGGGATATTTACTGTTGATCAGTATGGGGCGTCGTGGATTTATTGGTGAATGGTTATATGATTGGTTTGGAATAAGTTTTGCGTTCAGTTGGTGTGGTGCTGCGCTGGCTTCTGCTGTTGTTGCTTTTCCGCTGATGGTCAGATCAATACGTCTGGCGCTGGAAAGTGTTGACCGACGTTTGGAACAGGCTGCCCGTACTCTGGGAGCCAATCCATTTAGAGTATTTTTTACCATTACACTTCCCCTTTCTTTGCCAGGTGTCATTGTGGGTACTATTCTGGCATTTGCTCGTTCATTAGGTGAATTTGGGGCAACTATTACCTTTGTATCTAATATTCCAGGTGAAACACGGACAATCCCTTTGGCAATGTATACCCTGATTGAAACGCCTGGAACAGAGATTGCTGCGGCTCGTTTATGTATCATTGCGATTATTCTTGCATTGGTGTCACTGATGATTTCTGAGTGGTTAACCCGTTGGGGCAGGAAACGTCTGGGGGCAGTATGTTAGCGTTGGATTTTGGAAAACAACTTGGTGATCTGCATTTACAGGTTAACACGCAGTTGCCAACAGAAGGTATCACGGCTGTTTTTGGTCTTTCAGGTGCCGGGAAAACTTCACTGATAAATGTTATTGCCGGCTTGATACGTCCACAGAAAGGGCGGGTTATTCTCAATGATCGTACATTGGTGGATATTGAAAAAGGTATTTGCTTGTCACCAGAGCAGCGTCGTATAGGTTATGTTTTTCAGGATGCGCGGCTTTTTCCTCATTATCGGATAAAAGGTAATCTTCAATACGGTATGTCTCCGGTGATGAAGCCGAAATTTGATAGCATTATTGGTTTGCTAGGGATTGAGCACTTATTATCTCGCTTTCCTATGACATTATCCGGTGGTGAAAAACAGCGGGTCGCTATTGGTCGAGCTTTGTTGACTGCTCCTGAGCTGCTTTTAATGGATGAGCCGCTAGCATCTTTAGATCTTCCCCGTAAACGGGAATTGTTGCCTTATCTTGAAAGACTTTCTGAGGATGTCAAAATTCCGATCTTGTATGTTAGCCACAACTTGGATGAAATTCTTCGCCTGGCTGAAAATGTGATTGTGTTGGATAACGGAAAAGTCAGGGCTACCGGGAAATTGGAAGAAGTTTGGTCCAGCAATGCACTACGCCTTTGGTTACAAAAAGAGACGCTTAGTAGTATTTTGAATGTTTCAATGGTGGAACATCATACTCGTTATGCAATGACAGCGGTAGCGCTAGCTGACCAGGCTTTATGGTTGCCGAAAATTGATGTTCAACCGGGAACTGATTTGCGTATCAGAATAGATGCTTCAGATGTTTCATTAGTATTGGAACCGCCTCGTGGTAGCAGTATCCGTAATATTTTGGCGGCGAAAGTGGTTGAATTTTTTGATGATGATGGACAGGTAGATGTTAAATTGACGTTGAGCGGTCATTATTTATGGGCAAGAATTACTCCGTGGGCAAAGCATGAACTTAATTTGCGGCCAGGGCAATGGCTTTATGCTCAAATAAAAAGCGTTTCTCTAAACCGGCAACTGTAATATTTGTCCTTGATTTGCCATCTTTTCCCCGAAAGGGACACCCACTGACGCTATTGTGGGTCCCTTTGAGAATATTCCTGAGAGTAGCTTTGTGGGTATCGTTATCAGCAGTTAAAGGACATATTTGCGAATAACTTCGGCAATACCGGGCTGAGTATTATCCAGAGTTACCAGATCAGCACATTCCTTGACAGCATCCACACTATTACCCATAGCAACACCCAAGCCGGCGGTTTCCAGCATGCTCAGGTCATTAAAGTTATCACCAAAGGCGATAACATCTTTCATGCTCATTCCCTGTGATTCAACCCACTGTTTCAAACGCATTCCTTTACTGTTGCCTTTTTTGGCGATATCTACTTGATCAAACCATGACCATTCACATTCCAGACCTATATCATTTTCGATCTGTTCAGTAATTTCTCGTAGTTTGACCAAATCAGGAGAACAGGTGGCAAATTTCCAGATAAATCGCACTTTGCTAATGGCATGCTGAAAACTACTGACATGCTGCATATTTGGGCGTTGAGATTCAGGCAGGGTTTCAGACCATTTCATGGTACGGGCAATTGTGTCATGCAGTTCTTCATATAGCATGGCATCATCCACATACATCAGATGCTGAATATCTGTGCCCTGCAAGTATGTGAGAACTTTTATGGCTTCCTGAGATGATAGCGGATCTGAGGCTAATACTTTCTTTTCGTGGTAATCATACAGATAAGCACCATTACAGCAGATAGCAGGAGTATCTAGCTGCAAAGCCTGATAAAAAGGGTGGATAGCGACATGATGTCGGCCAGTAACAATCAGTACCTTAACACCCGCCTGACGGGCTTCATTCACGGCAACGAGTGATTCTGGCAAGATATTCTTTTGGGGAGCCAGTAATGTACCATCAAGATCCAAGGCAATAACGCGATATGTCATAGATTAGCCTCATAACTATATATAATGTAACAATATTACACTGTAACTGAATAAAGTTAAGCCAATTGTGCTATGAGTTTAACTGATAAATTGATTAAAGAGTCGTTACAGGTCAATAGAATAGTAACGGATAATTGAGGAGTGAAGATGAAACAAGTGGTTTATACAGCGAGTCCAAACAGTCGTCAAATTCATGTTTGGAACCTGAATAATACGGGTGAGTTATCGTTGATTCAGGTAGTTGATGTGCCGGGAGAAGTGCAGCCCATGGTGGTGAGTCCGGATCGTAAGCACCTTTATGTTGGGGTCCGTCCACAATTTAGTATTGTCACTTACCAGATTGGCGCTAATGGAGAGTTAGTGCAGCAAGGAATCTCACCAATACCAGGCAGCCCGACGTATATTTCTACTGATAAGCAAGGCCGTTTTTTGTTCTCTGCTTCTTATAGCTATAACAATTTGAGTGTCAATCCAATTGATGATCAAGGCATTGTCGGTGCGCCTGTTCAGGTCATTGAAGGCTTGCAAGCTCCGCATTCAGCCAATATTGATTGGGATAATAAACAGTTATTGATTCCTTGTCTGAAAGAAGATCACACGCGTATTTTTGAGATGACAGCAGAGGGTTTTCTGGTCGAGAAGCGTGCGGAGGAAGTGACTACAGTAACGGGTGCTGGTCCTCGCCATATGGCTTTCCACCCGAATCAACAGGTGGTTTATGGTATTAATGAATTGGACGCGACTGTTGATGTTTATCGTAAGTGGGAAAAATACCGGATTGTTCAGACTATCGATTCATTGCCGAAGGATTTTACTGGTGTTCGTTGGTCCGCGGATATTCATATTACACCGGATGGTCGCCACCTTTATACTAGTGAACGCACCTCAAGCCTGATTAGTCATTTTATTATTTCACCGGATGGTTTTAATCTGACTCTGGCAGGGCATTATAAAACTGAAACTCAACCCCGCGGTTTTGCCATCGATCACAGTGGGAAATACTTGATTGTATCCGGTCAGAAATCTGACCATATCTCAGTTTCTTCTATTGATAAATATACCGGTAAATTGACTGAATTAAACCGTTATCCTGTTGGGAAAGGTCCAATGTGGGTAACAGTGCTGGCAATAAATTAATATGTTAATGGTGATAATGGACAGATAGCAGATGTTTGCTCTTTTGTTCCATTATCACCGGCTGAACTTATGCGTTATCCGTAACTTCAGGAAATTTGTTTAATAACAGGAAATCACAAATTGATCGCACTGGAAATAGCCTTTGTCAGATGCGAAAGCTGCTCTGGTTGAATAATATAAGGTGGCATCAAATAAATCAGTTTGCCAAATGGCCTAATCCAGACGCCTTTAGAGACAAAATGGTGTTGTAGTATAGCCATATCTACAGGCTGTTTCATTTCTACCACGCCAATAGCACCTAATACCCGGACATCAGCGACTTTTTCATGGGATTTTAGTGGCATCAGCTCAGTATTTAATTGGTTTTCAATAGATTTAATTCGCTGTTGCCAGGGGCTTTGTAGTAACAATTTTAAACTGGCTTCTGCTACAGCACACGCTAATGGGTTTCCCATGAATGTTGGGCCATGCATAAAACAGCCTGCTTCACCGTTGCTGATAGTATCGGCTACTTTACGCGTTGTCAGCGTTGCTGATAGTGTCATATAACCGCCTGTTAGTGCTTTTCCTACACATAAAATGTCCGGTTCAATTTCAGCGTGTTCACAGGCGAACAATTTCCCGGTGCGCCCAAAACCGGTGGCAATTTCATCCGCAATTAGCAGAATCTGATGTTGATTACAGAGCGTTCTAACCTGACGTAGATATTCGGGATGATAAATCCGCATTCCCCCGGCACCTTGCACAACAGGTTCCAGGATCACAGCAGCAATCTCATGGGAATACTGCTCCAGCAATGTGCTGAATGGGACGATATCCTGTTGATCCCACTGAGAATTGAAGCCACACTGAGGCGATTCGGCAAACAGATGGGGGGGGAGATAGCCTTTGTAAAGATTATGCATCGAATTGTCGGGATCACAGACAGACATAGCGCCGAATGTGTCACCATGATAACCATGACGTAGTGTCAAAATGCGCTGACGTTTTTCACCTTTTGCTTGCCAGTATTGCAATGCCATTTTCAGCGCTACTTCCACCGCAACAGAACCTGAATCAGCCAGAAATACACATTCGAGCGTTGGTGCAGAGATCGCCACTAACTGCCTGCATAGTGCGATCGCAGATGGGTGAGTTATTCCACCAAACATCACATGAGACATCTTATCAATCTGAGCTTTAGCGGCCTGATTCAGTACTGGATGGTTGTATCCATGAATAGCAGACCACCATGAAGACATACCATCTATCAGCTTACGACCATCAGCTAATTCTAGTTCTATCCCAGAAGCGCGAACAACAGGGTAAACCGGAAGCGGTTTAGTCATGGAGGTATAAGGATGCCAGATATGGCGCAGATCAAATTCAATATCAGAAGAAATCATAATGGATATATGTAAACTAATTTATTTAAAATTGGTTGACAGTATAACGACATTATTTAAACTGACGAGACTTTTTTCACATTGGAGATGTCATTGTGATTGAACGCAAGCAATGGACAATTAAGCAGGCACAAGAACTGTTCGGTAAGCCTTTTTTTGAATTATTATTTCAAGCACAACAGGTTCACCGTATGCATTTTGACCCACAACAGGTACAGGTCAGTACATTACTTTCCATCAAAACGGGCGCTTGCCCGGAAGATTGCAAATATTGCCCGCAAAGTTCCCGTTATAAAACAGGTCTTGAAAAAGAACGGCTGTTGGAAGTAGAACAGGTCATTGATTCTGCTCGTAAAGCTAAGAACGCTGGTTCTACTCGTTTTTGTATGGGGGCGGCGTGGAAAAATCCTCATGAACGGGATATGCCTTATCTGGAAAAAATGGTTAAGGAAGTCAAAGCATTAGGGATGGAAACTTGCATGACACTTGGCATGCTCAATGGTTCACAGGCTCAGCGATTGGCGGATGCGGGATTAGATTATTACAACCACAATCTTGATACCTCACCAGAATTTTATGGAAACATTATTACTACCCGGACCTATCAAGACAGGTTGGATACTCTCGATAAAGTACGGGACGCGGGAATAAAAGTTTGCTCTGGTGGTATTGTCGGCTTGGGTGAAGAGATTCGTGATCGGGCCGCTTTGCTGGTGCAACTGGCGAATTTGCCAAAACCGCCGGAGAGTGTACCAATCAATATGCTGGTAAAAGTCAAAGGTACTCCACTGGCTGATAATGAAGATGTAGACCCTTTTGATTTTATCCGCACGATTGCCGTTGCCAGGATCATGATGCCGGCTTCTCATGTTCGGTTATCCGCAGGCCGCGAACAGATGAATGAGCAGACGCAGGCAATGTGTTTTATGGCTGGCGCCAATTCTATTTTTTATGGCTGCAAGTTATTGACTACGCCTAATCCGGCTGAAGATAAGGACTTACAACTATTCCGCAAATTAGGTATTAATCCTCAGCAGACGCAGACAGCATTCGGTGATAATCAGCAGCAACAGCATTTGACTGAAGCCATCATTAATGCAGATAACGAACAATTTTATAATGCGGCATTATGATGAATTGGTCAGCTTATCTCTCCCGACAATTGTCTGAGTTCCGGGACTCTTCTTTATGGCGTCAGCGCCAGGTTAATCAGAAATCAGACGGACGATTTTTATATACCACCGAGGGCAAATATCACAATTTTTCCGGTAATGATTATCTTGGATTAAGTACAAATCCCGCAGTTATTTCCGCATGGCAGCAAGGAGCGGAACAATATGGTGTCGGAAGTGGTGGTTCAGGCCATATTATCGGTTATACAAACGCTCATCAGGTACTGGAACAACAGTTGGCTGATTGGTTGGGTTATCCAAAAGCATTACTGTTTATTTCAGGATATTCCGCTAATCAAGGGGTAATTGCGGCGTTAATGACGAAACAGGATCGAATTATTGCAGATCGTCTGAGTCATGCTTCATTAATGGAAGCTGCCATGCATTCTCCCGCTCAACTACGGCGTTTTCTGCATAATCAACCAGAATCACTTAAGGATTTACTGGCAAAACCCCGTGTTGGAAAAACGTTGGTAGTGACGGAAGGGGTGTTCAGTATGGATGGTGACAAGGCGCCATTGTCTGATATTTATCAGCAAACCAGCGCTTCTGGAAACTGGTTAATGGTGGATGATGCTCATGGTATTGGTGTCTGTGGTGAACAGGGCAGAGGAAGCTGCTGGCAACAGAAAGTAAAACCAGAAATCCTGATTGTGACTTTTGGCAAAGCATTTGGCTTGAGTGGTGCCGCGGTGCTTTGTGATGAACAGACAGCAGAATATCTGATTCAATACTCACGTCATCTTATCTACAGTACTTCTATGCCTCCGGCACAAGCGCAGGCTATTTCTGAAGCGATTCGGCAGATACAATCTGGTGATGAATTGCGTCAACAATTACAACAGAATATTGATTATTTCCGTCAGCGAGCACAGAAATTGCCATTTACCTTGACAGATTCAGCCACGGCTATCCAGCCATTGATTGTTGGCAATAATGAATTAAGTGTGTCTTTATCCCAATATCTGCAGCAAAAAGGTATTTGGGTCAAAGCTATTCGCCCACCAACTGTACCTCCGGGTAGCGCCAGACTACGTATCACATTGACTGCCAGTCATACGCAACAGGATATTGATATGTTGACGGAGGTGTTGGATGAGTTCCGTTGCTGAATCTGTTAATAAGCGGGCGATTGCCGGAGCATTTGGACGAGCAGCTGCCAATTATGATGTTGTGGCAAAATTACAGCAGCAAACAGGTGAATTCCTCATGCAACAAGTGGATGGACATCCTGGAAAATTAGTATTGGATGCTGGCTGTGGTACTGGTTTCTTCAGTCACTGTTGGCGGCAACAGGGGAAGCAGGTGATTGCACTAGATTTGGCAGCGGGTATGTTGGATCATGCCCGTAAACAACGGGCTGCTGACTATTACCTGCAAGGGGATATTGAATGTTTAGGACTTGCTGATGGCAGTGTTGATATCTGTTTTAGTAATTTGGCTGTTCAATGGTGTGATAATTTATCCAGTGCCTTAAAAGAACTTTACAGGGTAACCCGTCCTGGCGGATTGATTCTGTTTTCCACGTTGGCGCAAGGTTCGTTGGATGAATTGAAGCAAGCCTGGCGTGGAGTTGATAATTATCAGCATATTAATCACTTTCTGTCACAACAGACAATTAAAGATGCCTGTCAAGATTTCCGACATCGCTTGATTAGTCAGGTTTATCGTCAGCAATATCCTAATATCCTTCCCCTGTTGGCCTCCTTGAAAGGGATTGGCGCGACTCATCTTCATTGTGGGCGCCAGCAGGGACTGATGACCCGAGGACGATTGACAGCTCTGGAACAGGCTTATCCACGAGAAAATAAATATTTACCTCTCAGTTATCAGATTATTTTTGGAGTCATTTATCGTGACTAAGAGTTGGTTTTTAACGGGTACAGATACTGAAGTGGGTAAAACAGTTGTAAGCTGTGCTTTGCTCCAGGCTGCGAATAAATTGGGATATAAGACTGCGGGTTATAAGCCGGTGGCTTCGGGGAGTGAAATAACACCGGAAGGTATTCGTAATTCGGATGCACTGGCATTAATGGCAAATAGTTCTGTACCTTTGCAATATGATGAAGTTAATCCATTGGTATTTGTTGAAGCGACATCACCCCATATTGTCAGTGCTGATTTGAGGCAACCCATTGATTTTTCTGTTATGTCTGAAGGATTGCGTTGGTTAGAAAATAAAGCGGATTGGGTTTTGATAGAAGGTGCTGGCGGTTGGTATACTCCTTTATCGGAATCGGCGACTTTTGCTGACTGGGTAGTTAAAGAGCAATTACCCGTTATTCTGACAGTTGGTGTAAAACTAGGTTGTATTAATCACGCGATGCTCACCGCAGAAGCTATTAAACTTTCAGAATTACATCTTGCAGGCTGGATAGCTAATGAGGTTGAGCCTGCGGGTAAACGTCAGAAAGAATATTTGGCGACATTAGAACATATATTACCTGCCCCTTTATTAGGCGTTATTCCTCATTTGACGGGAGATTATTTTAACCATTCAGGTGAGTATATAGATTTAAAATTACTGATTAATTGAATTATTATTTATAGCTAATATGCCGGAAGTGTTTTCCGGCATAAAAGATTATATTTTTCAACAAATTCTCTATCGTTTAACAAAGGTAGCTTTGCTATATCTTGATCTTGCATTATTAAAAGTTCTGTTTTGGAAATTAGCATTATTTGCTGTTTAAGGCAGCTTGCCGTAACAGATACTTTTATGCGGATAGAATCGAATAGCTCTAGTTCATTTTGCGCCAAATTTCAATAAGAAAATTCTTATTCTTTTAGCGGACTGATTCATTTTCCTGCAATGAATAATTAGAATTAAAGGTTAAAAGAATGGTAAAAATTTTTACTGATAGAGATTACCTCTTTTATGGGATGATGTTGCAACTTCGTATTGTTAATAGGGTTTGTTGAGTTATCCACTATTCCTGTGGATAACCTTGTGTATTAGACTTAGAAAAGTTGCGCAATGCAAGAAAATACGCGGCTTTCGTTGAGGTTGATGTTATTCTCGTCTTTGTTTTAATTCTATTTAATATCAATAACTTAATTAAAATCAAGCCCGGTGGTTTGGTAATGATGTTTCGTGTTGTCACCTTTCAGTTGATTAGATAAAAAATGGAAAAATCAAGATGATTTTGGGGATAAAATTATATTTATTTTGATGTTAGTGAACTAATTAATAGAGGAGTTACCTGAATTGAGTATGTTTTTGTAAAACAGGCTTGAAGCTGGTTTTTTATCCAGTATTATAGATGGATTAGTTTTGGAAAAGTGAGATACCTAATGAGTAAGGTGTTCAAATTACATTCTGACTTCGAGCCTGGTGGTGATCAGCCAGAGGCTATTCGTCAATTGCAGGAAGGGTTAGAGGACGGGCTTGCCCATCAGACTCTACTGGGAGTTACGGGGTCAGGTAAAACATTCACTATTGCTAATGTGATAGCTAATTTAAACCGACCAACCATGGTACTTGCTCCAAACAAGACACTGGCGGCTCAGCTTTACAGTGAAATGAAGGATTTCTTCCCTGAGAATGCGGTAGAATATTTTGTTTCCTACTATGATTATTACCAACCTGAGGCTTATGTCCCGAGTTCTGATACTTTTATAGAAAAAGATGCCTCGGTAAACGAACATATCGAACAAATGCGCTTATCTGCTACTAAGGCTTTGTTAGAACGGCGGGATGTGATAGTGGTTGCATCTGTATCGGCTATCTACGGTTTGGGTGATCCGGACAGTTACTTAAAAATGATGCTCCACCTGACCAATGGTATGCTCATTGATCAGCGTTCAATTCTGCGGCGTTTGGCCGAACTGCAATATACCCGTAATGATCAGGCATTTCAGCGGGGTACATTTAGAGTACGTGGTGAGGTAATTGATATTTTCCCGGCTGAATCTGATGAGCATGCCCTGCGTGTTGAACTGTTTGATGATGAAGTGGAGCGGTTGTCACTGTTTGATCCGTTGACAGGACAGGTTCAATACAATGTTCCCCGGTATACTGTTTATCCAAAAACTCACTATGTTACCCCGCGTGATCGCATTATTCAGGCGATGGAACAGATTAAAATTGAGCTTGAGCAGCGCCGCAAAGTATTGCTGGCAAATGGTAAGTTGCTGGAAGAGCAGCGTATTACTCAGCGTACTCAGTTCGATTTGGAAATGATGAATGAACTGGGTTATTGCTCTGGCATTGAAAACTATTCCCGTTACCTTTCTGGCCGTACCGAAGGAGAACCACCCCCAACATTGTTTGATTATCTCCCTGCTGATGGTTTGCTGGTGGTGGATGAATCGCATGTTACTATCCCGCAAATTGGTGGTATGTACCGAGGAGATCGTTCCCGTAAAGAAACGTTAGTAGAATATGGTTTCCGTATGCCTTCCGCACTGGATAACCGACCATTGCGCTTTGAAGAATTTGAAGCACTAGCTCCACAGACAATTTATGTTTCTGCGACGCCAGGTAAATATGAGCTCGAAAAGTCTGGTGGTGATGTAGTGGAGCAAGTGGTGCGTCCTACTGGTTTACTTGATCCTGAAGTGGAAGTCCGCCCGGTAACAACTCAGGTTGATGATCTATTATCTGAAATCCGTATTCGGGCGGTGAAAAATGAGCGGGTGTTAGTCACTACCTTGACTAAGAGAATGGCAGAGGATTTAACTGAGTATTTGGAAGAACACGGTGAGCGTGTTCGTTATTTGCACTCAGATATTGATACCGTTGAACGGGTGGAAATTATCCGGGACCTTCGTTTAGGTGAGTTTGATGTATTGGTAGGCATTAACTTGCTGAGGGAAGGGTTAGATATGCCGGAAGTTTCTCTGGTGGCAATTCTTGATGCTGATAAAGAAGGCTTTCTGCGTTCTGAACGTTCATTAATTCAAACTATTGGACGTGCCGCTCGTAACCTGCATGGTAAAGCGATTCTTTATGGCGATAAGATCACAGATTCAATGGCAAAAGCGATTGGTGAAACGGAACGGCGTCGTGCCAGGCAGCAAATATTTAATGAAGAACACGGTATTGTTCCAAAAGGTCTGAATAAGAAGATCGGTGATATTCTGCAAATTGGACAGCCTACTGGCGGTAAAGGGAAAACCAAAGGCAAAGCGGTTACTGCAACAGAAGCATTTAGCAAGCTATCCGCCAAAGAGTTGGAAAACAAAATCCGCGAGCTGGAAGCGAGAATGTACCAGCATGCGCAGGATCTTGAATTCGAATTGGCGGCTAATGTTCGCGATCAGGTTCAAATATTGCGTGAGCAGTTTATTGCCAGTGCCTGATTGACCAACGCCTTAATTAGCCAAGATTTTGTAGGGTATTTTCTAACGCCTGATGCAGTAATTCACGGTCGTGGCGGTAGGGAATATCCTGTGCTTCCAGTATTTGCTGAATAACAATGCGATCGCTGAGTTCACTCGTATCTGTACAGGGACCAACAATAACTGCATCAATCATCCGGCAGCCAATTTTGTGTTCCATTATTTCCAGCTTATCTTTCAGTGTTAGCTCGGCTGCAGCAGGACTCAATTCTTTTCCAAGATTACCGATATAAATCATATTGGCGTTGCTACGGCGTAGTGTCTGAGTTAAATCTTCGAGTAACAGTAATGGCATCAGACTGGTAAAGAAGCTGCCTGGACCAATAATAATCAGATCTGCTTGAGTAATTGCATCCAGTGCCTCTTTTGTTGCTGTTGCAGGAGGATAAAGCATCAACTCTTGAGGGATACAATTCAATTGATCAACATTAACTTCTCCATAAATAGTGTTGCCTTGGTCATCTATTGCCATCAGGTCAACGGATTGCTCAGACATTGGAATAAGATGAGCATTAACTTTTAACAAACTGCGGATTAAATTAATCGCTTCAAGCGGTCTGACACTTAAATGATCTAACGCTTTAAGCATCAGATTACCTAGGTTATGCCCTGCCAGTTCTCCATTACCACCAAAACGATACTCAAACATTGCTGATGCAACGCTGGGTTCGGTAATGAGCTGATTTAAACAATTGCGGGTATCTCCCCAGGCAATACCACCTTCAGAACGTCGGATTCTTCCTGTAGATCCACCATTATCTGTCGTGGTGACAATGCCTGTCAGGCGGGAGCCTAGTGATGAAAGAGAGGACATGACACGTCCAAGGCCATGACCTCCGCCCAGGGCAACTACCCGATCTAAATCGGCTAATGTGCGGTTTCGCATAGAATTCCTGTTCCTGACTGAACTTATATTTACCGAATAATTTTAGCGTAATTTATTATAAAACACGATTAATTGGATCAATGTCGTGATTTAGTGCGATGTTTTTATCAATGGCCAGATGGTTGTCTATTATTTGTTCTTATGTTTTGCTAAGTCATTGTATAATAAATTATATAACGAATGTGGATATTCGCGTTTTTCTTTTTTAAGCGCTAGAATTTATATTGGAATGTCGCTTTACACTAAATCATAGGTGTTGGAATTTAACTCCTGGTCTTTGCATCTAAGTCACCGTTTTGCACAGCGATATGATGTCTTGGCCGTGACCACTGAGTCACCAGGATGTGAGGCAGAAATGCCTGCGTCTGCCATGTCTGGAAAGGTGTTATTGTGGAACAACTCATAGATACTTTTGCCCGCAAATTTTACTATTTGAGGCTATCAATTACTGATGTATGTAATTTTCGGTGCACTTATTGTCTGCCGGAGGGTTATAAACCCCGTGGACATCACTCCTTTTTAACATTATCTGAAATCCGTCTTGTTGGTCGGGCGTTTGCTGCTCTTGGTACAGAGAAAATCCGTTTGACGGGGGGCGAACCGACCATGCGCCGTGATTTCACTGATATCATTTCTTCTATCCGTGAAAATCAGTTGATTAAAACTCTTGCTGTAACGACCAACGGTTATCGGATGGAACGGGATATTGCTAAGTGGAAAGAGGCGGGTTTAACTGCGGTGAATGTCAGTATGGATTCGCTTGATCCCCGCCAGTTTCATGCGATTACCGGACAGGATAAATTTTTTCAGGTAATGGGAGGAATTGATGCGGCATTTGCCGCAGGTTTCAGTAAAGTGAAAGTCAATGTGGTGCTGATGAAAAATGTGAATGATATCAGTCTGCCAGCTTTCCTGCATTGGATAAAAGATCGCCCAATTCAATTGCGGTTTATCGAATTGATGGAAACCGGTGACGGTGGTGAAGTGTTTCGAAAATATCATATTTCTGGTGAAACAATTCGTGAGCGTTTGTTACGCAATGGATGGTATCAACTTCAACGCTCACGTAGTGATGGCCCGGCTCAGGTTTTCAGTCATCCTGATTATCAGGGGGAAATTGGTCTGATTATGCCTTATGAAAAAAATTTCTGCCAAAGCTGTAATCGTCTGCGTGTTTCCGCGATAGGTAATCTTCACTTATGTCTGTTTGGTGAGCAAGGGATACCACTGCGTGATTTGTTATCGAGTGAAGCACAACTGGATGATCTGAAATTGCGTATTCAGGGAGGGTTACGTTATAAACGGGAAACTCATTTCCTTCATCAAGGTGACAGTGGTATCACGCCAAATCTTTCTGTCATCGGCGGTTAATTTGACTGTCTTTTATATTGTTTTTTTCAGGAGCGAGTAATGTCTCAATTGACTCACATTAATTCTACTGGTGAAGCCCATATGGTTGATATTTCTGCGAAAGCCGAAACGTCACGCGAGGCCCGGGCAGAAGCTTTTGTTGAAATGAAACCGGAAACATTAGCAATGATTATTGATGGTCGTCATCATAAAGGTGATGTATTTGCGACTGCCCGGATTGCGGGTATTCAGGCGGCAAAGCGCACATGGGAATTAATCCCGCTGTGTCATCCATTATCGTTAACTAAAGTAGAAATCATGCTAGAAGCCCAGCCAGAACACAACCGGGTGAGAATTGAATCCTGTTGCCGTCTGACGGGGAAAACCGGCGTTGAAATGGAGGCACTGACAGCGGCATCAGTCACGGCTTTGACAATTTACGATATGTGTAAAGCCGTACAAAAAGATATGGTCATCGGGCCAATTCGTTTGCTCGAGAAAATAGGCGGGAAATTAGGCCATTTTAAGGTGGAATAATGATAAAGGTACTATTTTTTGCTCAAATACGGGAGCTGGTAGGTACTGATTCACTGGATTTAGATAATAGTTACACAACCGTTGATAGTTTAAGGAATGCATTAATATCGAAAGGAGAGCGTTGGGCTTTGGCGCTGGAAGATGGAAAATTGTTGTCAGCTGTAAACCAATCTTTTGTTCATGGTGAACATCAATTGCAAGATGGTGATGAAGTGGCTTTTTTCCCGCCAGTGACTGGGGGTTGATTAATGGAAAACACCCGTATTTTTGTTGGCCTGGAAAATTTCAATGTAGGGGATGAGTACGAGTGGCTTTCTCAATGTGATGAAGATGGGGCTATCGTCACTTTCACGGGTAAAGTGCGTAATCATAATTTGGGGGATAGGGTAAGTGAATTAAGGCTGGAACATTATCCCGGAATGACGGAAAAAGTGCTGCGAAGTATTGTTGTTGAAGCACGCAATCGCTGGCCATTGCAGCGAATCAGTATTATCCATCGGGTAGGTACGCTTTATCCTGGTGATGAAATTGTGTTTGTTGGTGTCACTGGTGCGCATCGCAGCATGGCTTTTGACGCTGCTGAATTTATTATGGATTACCTAAAGACAAAGGCGCCTTTCTGGAAAAAGGAGTTCTTGCCTGATGGTGAGCGTTGGGTTGAATCCCGTGAAAGCGATCAGGAAGCAGCGAGACGCTGGTTATGAAGCTATTTCCTATTTTTTGCGAAACGCTTCGAGAACTGATGAGGTAAATAAACGGCTATATACCCTATGGATTTCAAGATGCATCGCGACGGCCAAGGAGCGAATCCCCGGGAGCATAGATAACTATGTGACCGGGGTGAGCGAGTGCAGCCAACAAAGAGGCAACTTGAAAGATGACGGGTATACAAGTAATTATTGAATGGTTAATTGTTTTGATTATATTCTGTGATAATGTATAAAACTTGAATGGGTTGTTGCTGTTAAACAGCCTGAATCTTTAAACATTGTCATAAAAGGTAAGCGTTATGGAGCGATATCCACGCTCAAATGGTTCGATAATCCAACAGGCGGGAACCGGACTGCAAGCTTATATGGCCCAGGTTTATGGTTGGATGACTTGTGGTCTGTTGTTAACCGCGTTTGTGGCTTGGTATGTGTCACAAAATCAGAATGTTGTTGTATATATTTTCTCAAACTCGATACTATTCTATGGATTGATTATTGCCCAGTTTGGGTTGGTTTTCGTCCTCTCTGGCATGATTAACCGCATGGGAGCTTCGTTAGCCACAGGGTTGTTTATGCTCTATTCAGCTCTGACCGGCCTGACGCTTTCCAGTATTTTCGTTGTATATACTCTCGGCTCCATTGCGAGCACTTTTGTCGTGACGGCGGGGATGTTTGGTGCGTTGAGTTTTTACGGCTATACCACCAAACGTAGCTTGAGTGGCCTTGGTAGCTTCTTGTTTATGGGCTTGATCGGTATCATTTTGGCTTCTCTGATTAACTTCTGGTTAAAGAGTGAAGCGCTGATGTGGGCGGTAACCTACATTGGCGTGGTTGTCTTTGCAGGCTTGACCGCTTATGACACTCAGAAGCTGAAAGAGATGGGGGAAGAGCTGGATGTGAATGATAAAGAGAATTTGCGTAAATTCTCTATTGTTGGCGCACTGACTCTATATCTGGATTTCATCAATATGTTCTTAATGCTGTTGCGTATCTTTGGCGATCGCCGCTAAATTCACTAACTTCCTCTGATAAAAAGCCCTGCACAATCAGCATGCAGGGCTGTTTTTATCAAGCAATTTTCCGTCGAAACAACCAATAGGCGAGGTTGCCAGTTGTGGCAGTCAGCGCAAGAAGAGGCCACAGGCTTCTCCAGATGACAGTAAAATCTGCGTCTTTGAGATAAATTTGCTTGGTTATGTCATTAAAATGCCAGATAGGATTAATCCAGGTGAGATTTTGTAACCACCCAGGCATATTTTCAACCGGGGAAATATAACCGGAGATTAAGATGGCAGGCATGATAAAGACAAATACACCAATAAATGCTTGTTGCTGAGTATAACAAAGGGAAGATATTAATAGGCCAAATCCCACCAGCGATAAACTGTATATCAGCATAGCGCAGTAAAACAGCGATAGTGAGCCAGAGAATGGAATTTGATAACAGAAGATGCCAATAGCCAAAACTAATGTTGCCTGGAAGGTAGCCACAACTACAGCAGGAACGGCTTTGCCAATGAAAATTTGCCAGGTGGTCATTGGTGAAATCAGCAATTGATCCAATGTTCCCTGTTCCCTTTCACGAGCAATTGACAGTGCAGTGACAGTTAATATTCCAACGGTGGTAATCAGTGCAACTAAAGACGGTACGACGAACCATTTATAATCGAGATTAGGATTATACCAGTTGCGGATTACCAACTCGCTATTATTAGCTTTTGGTATATTACCCGTTAGCTCTTGTTGATAGTTCATGACAATTTCCTGGATATAACTTGCAGCAATTTGAGCGCTGTTTGAGTTACGCCCATCTAGCAATACCTGGAGGGAAATTGGGTCATGATTGGCAATTTTAGCACTGAAATCTTGAGGGAAACGTACCACTAGCAAGGCTTTCTGGTGATCGATGACTGACTGTATTTCTTGTGAGTTACTCAGTGATATCACATCAGGAAATGCTTTTGATTTTGCTAACCGCTGAGTGAGTTCGATGGAAGCTTTGCCTTTATCTTCATCAAAAATAGCAATAGTTGCGTTAGTTACATCAAGTGTTGCTGATAGTGGGAATAGGATCATCTGAAAGATAACCGGCATAACCAATATAGCTCGTGTCTGAGGATCTCTGAGCAGAGACTGTAATTCTTTAATAATCAGTGTGTAAAGACGATAAAACATGACAGTTCCTTTCTAATCCAAACGACGCCGAGTTTTCCATGCAGTCAGACCAATAAATAAAACTGCAGAGGCAATCAGTAGTAGCAGGTTTATCATCAACACCGTGCTGATATTTCCAGCCAAAAATAGAGTATGCAGGCTGCTAACAAAATAACGTGCTGGGATGAAATAGGTTACTACCTGAATAAATGCAGGCATGCTGTTTATTTCGAAAATAAAGCCAGAAAGCATAATTGCCGGCAGAAAAGCGACATTCAACGCGATCATTGCTGCATTAAACTGATTACGTGTAACGGTAGAGATTAGTAGCCCGATACCAAGCGCAGTGGCTAAATAGAGGCTGGTAATTGCAGATAGTATCCACAGTGAGCCGCGGAATGGTACACCCAGTATGAATACTGACACTAGCATACAGAGCACCATGGCGAGAGATCCCAGTACTTGATAAGGCAAGAGTTTGGAAAGCAGTAGTTCGGTGCGGGTAATTTGTGTAGAAAGTAGGGCCTCCATCGTACCGCGTTCCCATTCCCGCGCAACGACTAATGATGTCAGGATTGCACCAATGACGGTGATGATAATGGTTATTGCGCCGGGAATAATGAAATGCTGGCTGATTGTCGCGGGATTAAACCAATAACGGACTTGCATATCAATTAATGGCGTAGCAGAGTTTCCCAGATCCTGTCCCTTTTGTTGCAGCCAAATTTGCCATATTCCTTTAGCGTAACTTTGTACAAAACTTGCTGTATTAGGTTCACTACCGTCAGTAATGACTTGTATCTGAGCCTTACCATCAGGGCGGGCAAGTTGGGCATCGAAATTTACAGGGATAACAATGAGTCCGCGTATTTCTCCTGATTGCATCATATTAATTAATTGTTGGCGATTATCGCTGATCTTGGGTTCTATGTATGGAGAACCGGCAAAAGCATGTATTAGCTCACGGGCATCTTTACTTTGCTGCTCCACCAGAATACCAATACGCACTGTACTGGAGTCGAGATTAATACCGTACCCGAAGATAAACAGCAGAATCAGTGGAATGACAATAGAAATTAACCCGCTGGTGGGATCACGTAAGATCTGTTTGGTTTCTTTTACACAAAGTGCTTTTAGTCGCCACCAGGAGAAGTGAACCGCTTTCTGTGGAGCATGTTGCTTTAGGTTCATTGCGGCTCCTCATCATAGTTAATAACCAGATCAATAAATGCTTGTTCCATTGATGGGTCAGGATTTTCGTCAGTAGCAACTTGCTGTTTTAAATCATCTGGCGTTCCGGCAGCAATCAATTTACCGCGGAATATTAGCCCTATTCGATCACAATATTCTGCTTCGTCCATAAAGTGAGTGGTAACCATAACGGTAACGCCCTTATCTACCATACCATTGATATGCAACCAGAATTCACGCCGTATCTGCGGATCAACACCAGAAGTTGGTTCATCCAGAAATAGAATATCTGGCTCATGCATGAGTGCGCAGGATAGGGCAAGACGTTGTTTATATCCCAGAGGCAATTCGTCGGTCGCCTGATGTAAAACGGATTTGAGATTAAATGCATCGACCATACCATCAATTTTTTCTTTTTGTTTACGCCCACGTAAGCCATAAATGCCTGAAAAGAATTTTAGGTTTTGTTCAACGGTCAGGTTGCCATATAGTGAAAATTTCTGAGCCATGTAACCCAGATGTTGACGAGCTTTCCCTGAACTGATCTTGAGATCCATTCCTAATACCAGCGCCTTACCTCCAGTCGGTACCATGAGTCCGCACATCATTTTAAACGTCGTCGATTTACCGGCGCCGTTCGGGCCAAGTAAGCCAAAGATTTCTCCACGTTTTACTTGAAAATCGACGTGATCAGTAGCAGCAAAATCGCCAAATTTTTTGGTTAGATCCTGTGCTTCAATCACTACTTCTGTAGGGTTGACGTTAATTTGCGGCATGATTTCTGCCAGTTCTGAGTGGCGGGCAGGGCCGCCACCGAGTAAGTCTATAAAAGCATCTTCAAAGCGAGGAGAAGTCTTAATAATTTCGGCATCAGGTAGCTCAAGTTGGTTAAGCAGAGTTTGTGGGGAAGCATCAGGTTTGAGGATAAGACGCACATATTTACCCTGAATCACGCCGTCTGTTACCAATGGTAGGGTAAGGGCGTGTTGCAGTGTTTTTCGACGGGAATCCTGCTTGGTACCGAGCAGGAAAGAACGCCCGGACATCTTTTGGGTTAATTTCTGCGGTTGCCCACTGTAGAGTAGTTTTCCTTGACTAAGTAACAGGACGTCGCGGCATCGCTCAGCTTCATCCAAATAGGAAGTACTCCAGAGGATCAGCATGCCATCATCTGCCAGTTCGTGAACCATCCGCCAGAGTTCGCGGCGGGCTATCGGATCAACGCCAACTCCGGGTTCGTCCAATAGTAGCACTTTGGGTTTGCCAAGCAGTGTACAGGCCAGCCCCAATTTTTGCTTCATACCTCCTGAAAGCTTCCCGGCCAGTCGTCCTGTAAAACGGGTAAGGTCAGTGAAAGCGAGTAATTGCTCGTAGGTCTCTTTACGCTCGTTACCCAATACTCCGCGTAGGTCTGCGTACAGATTCAGATTTTCTAATACGGTCAGATCTTCATACAGACCAAATTTCTGTGGCATATAACCCAATTCAAATCGTACTTCTACGCCATTTTTAATTGGATCCAGTCCCATTATTTCAATAGAACCGCTGTCTGGCTTTAATAGGCCAGCTAACATGCGTATCAGTGTGGTTTTTCCCGCGCCATCGGGTCCTACAAGTCCGGTGACAGAACCACCGTAAATCTCTGCCGTCAGGCGGGATACCGCAGGATTATTCAGACCGGGAAAAGTTTTCTCTACTTTTTCCAATTTTATCGTATATGCAGAGCTGTTCATGACAGCGCCTTATTTGTCTGAGTCAGGAAAATGCAAGGTAATTGGCATACCTTGACGTAGAGCATCATCTGGGTCGGTAACAATAATGCGTAACCGATAGACCAAATCGGTGCGTAGGTCCGGTGTTTCGACATTCTTTGGCGTAAATTCAGCTGTTGGCGAAATAAAACCAATTTTGCCGTGATAAGGTTTATCTTTGCGGCTGTCAGTGTAGAGTAAGATTTCACGTCCAGGAGTCGCCTGTCCAAGATGGTTTTCACTGATATAAGCTCTCACCCAAACTGGATTAGTCAGAGAAAGAGTAAACACGGTATTACCTGCTGCCAGCATCGTGCCTGGCTCAATTGCACGGGTTAGGATGGTGCCGGGTGAGGGGGAGGTCAGGTGAGTATCTTGTAACTCCAATTCAGCTTGAGCAACAGCCGCCTCGGCTTGAGCAAGTTGGCCTTTTGCTTCTGCAATTTCTTCTTTACGATAGCCGGCCTGGAACTGATTCAGTTTATCTTTTGCCGCTTGTAAAGCGGCTAGTGCTTGATTGCGGTTAGTCTTGGCATCTTCTAATTCGTTGGCTGAAATAACTTTACTTTGCCACAAACCTTGCTGACGCTTGAGGAAATTATCAGCAAAACGCCAGGCCGCTTCACGTTGTGCAACTTCCGAACGCACTTGTGCAATTTCTTCAGTACGATAGCCATACTCCATCATCGCCAGATGCGCCTTAGCACTGTTGCGTGTGGCTTTTGCTTTATTAAGTGCGTTAACGAATGGCGTATTGTCCAATTGGCCAATTACCTGATTTGCGGTGATAGTATCGCCTTCGTCAACTTGCAGGCTGGAGAGTTTTCCACCAACCCGGAAGCTAAGATTGACCGTGCGTATATCTACATTACCGTAGAGTGTCAACGTATTATCATTTTTACTCTGATAATAGTAACTTCCTAAAATAGTGCCAAGAATAACAGAGACTACCAATATTATTAGTACCAGTTTTTTGCTGTACATGATATGCCTTATTGTTCTAATTGTATGAATTGTATTTTTTAAGTCCGTTTAATAATAAATCGATATGTTGAATGAGGATTTGGTCAATCAGTTTGTACTCGTTTGGCCCGATATTATCCCAGCTTGTCTGGCGTAATAAGGTTTCCCGTGCCATTCGGAAAGAGAGAATTTCACCCATCAAAGCGTGTGTATGGAGCATAGTAGAAAGCTGATGTTCATCAGCACCGATATAGTTGGCAATTAGCTTATTTAATCTATTGTGGAGAGGAGCTAATGCCTGCTCATGGATCAAAGTATAGGCATCGGTTGGGACTAACTGCTCTCTGGCCATTATTAGGCTGATGTTGATACTTTCTTTTTCAATCATCAGACGATTAATTCCAAGAAATCCTTCATGAATTAGTCTCAGTATATTTTCTGGTGAATAAGGAGTTGGTGATGAAAAAAAATCATCAATTTCTTTAAAAAGATCAGTAAATTCAGTCTTTATTGTGTCAGTAATATATTGGGCCACCGCCTGATAAAGTCCTTCTTTAGAGCCAAAATAATAAGCTATGGAGGAAATGTTTTGTCGAGCACGGCATGCTATTTCCCTGGTCGTTGCTCCAGCCAGTCCGGATTTACCGAAAATCTCAAGGGCTGCTTTAAGTAGCTGTTGTTTGGCCTGTTCGCCTCTGGGGGTTTGAATGTTGTTGACTGACATGGATAGGGATCCTGTTGCAAATAATCAAAAGACTTAAACAAAATATCAATCATATGGTTAACCTTATACTTATAGTAAATCAATGTAAATTACAGAAAAATGTCACTGATCATGAAAACTGCCGGGTGAATACCTGTAGTTTTAGTTGCATCATCAGAAAATATATCTGATATAATAGTTCGGATATGGTGCATTGCAGTTTGTGTTATTTCCTTTGTGGTATTTACCGCGTCTGATTTTCTTCCCATAAAACTGCCCCTGAATGTAGTTCAGGAATGGTGAAGTCTGGAGTATTTCTTATTTATGAGTTTTGAATCACTCGGCTTAGGTGCTGATATTTTGCGTGCCATTGAAGAACAAGGTTATTCAGCGCCAACGCCAATCCAACAGCAGGCAATCCCTGTCGTATTAGCTGGTAAAGATTTATTAGCCAGTGCTCAAACAGGCACGGGTAAAACCGCAGGTTTTACATTACCGATGTTGCAATTGCTAAATAATTCCCCTGTTCAAACGAAAGGACGTCGACCAGTCAGAGCATTGATTCTGACACCAACCCGTGAGTTGGCGGCTCAGGTTGGCGAAAATGTACGTGATTACAGCAAATATCTTAGATTGCGTTCTCTGGTTGTCTTTGGGGGAGTTAGCATTAACCCTCAGATGATGAAATTGCGTGGTGGTGTAGATATTTTGGTCGCAACACCGGGTCGTTTACTGGATCTTGAACACCAGAATGCGGTTGATCTATCGCGGGTAGAAATTTTGGTATTGGATGAAGCCGACCGTATGCTGGACATGGGTTTTATTCATGATATCCGTCGGGTACTGAATAAGTTGCCACCGAAACGACAAAATCTACTGTTTTCTGCTACGTTCTCTGACGATATCAAAAAATTAGCTAATAAATTACTGCATAATCCTGTCAGTGTTGAAGTTGCTCGCCGTAACTCTGCTTCTGAACAGATTGAACAATTTGTCCATTTTGTAGATAAAAAGCGTAAAGGCGAGTTGCTTTCTTTCCTGATTGGCAGCCGTAACTGGCAGCAGGTTTTGGTCTTTACTCGTACCAAACATGGAGCGAACCGTTTGGCAGAACAGTTGAATAAAGATGGCGTAACAGCCTCTGCTATTCATGGTAACAAGAGCCAGGGAGCAAGAACGCGTGCTCTGGCTGATTTTAAAGAGGGTCGGATCAGAGTGTTAGTCGCGACAGATATTGCTGCCCGTGGTCTGGATATCGATCAACTGCCTTATGTCGTGAACTTTGAATTACCCAATGTATCTGAAGATTATGTCCACCGTATTGGTCGTACTGGGCGGGCAGATGCTACGGGGCAGGCACTTTCTCTGGTATGTGTTGATGAGCATAAATTGCTGAAAGATATTGAGCAGCTGTTGAAACGGGAGATTCCCCGCATGGCAATCCCCGGATATGAGCCAGATCCAACCATCAAAGCTGAACCTATTCAGAATGGCCGTCAGGCACGTGGTGATAGTCGTCAGAAAAATAGCCATCGTCGTTCTGGATCACCTTCGCGTCAGCGTAGCCACAATCATGCGGATGCATCAAAGAAAGCGCCTAACATCAGAGGTTAATTAATGCGGGTTTTACTGGCTCCGATGGAAGGCGTGCTGGACTCTTTAGTCAGAGAACTGCTGAGTGAAATCAATGAGTATGATTTGTGTATTACGGAGTTCTTGCGAGTTGTTGATAGCCTGTTGCCAGTAAAATCTTTTTATAAGCTTTGCCCTGAACTGCGTAACCAAAGCCGGACACTATCCGGTACTTTGGTACGGATTCAACTCTTGGGCCAATATCCGCAATGGCTGGCAGAAAACGCGGCGCGAGCAGTTGAATTAGGGTCCTATGGTGTCGATTTAAACTGTGGTTGCCCGTCGAAAACGGTCAACGGTAGCGGTGGTGGAGCGACGTTGCTAAAAGATCCGGAGCTGATTTATCAGGGGGCAAAAGCCATGCGTGAAGCTGTACCTTCTCATTTGCCTGTGACAGTCAAAGTTCGTCTGGGTTGGGATAGTGGTGAACGGCAATTTGAAATTGCTGATGCCGTGCAACAAGCGGGTGCAACGGAAATTACTATTCATGGGCGGACTAAAGAGGATGGTTATAAAGCGGAACGCATTAACTGGCAAGCGATTGGTGAAATTCGTCAGCGTCTTTCTATTCCGGTGATTGCCAATGGCGAGATTTGGGATTGGCAAAGTGCACAAAATTGTATGGATGTTACAGGTTGTAATGCTGTCATGATTGGACGTGGAGCGCTTAATGTTCCCAATTTGAGCAGGGTAGTAAAATATAACGAGCCAAAAATGCACTGGCATGAAGTTGTTCAATTGTTGCAAAAATATGTTCGATTGGAAAAACAAGGTGATACCGGACAATATCATGTTGCTCGTATTAAACAATGGCTCGGTTATTTACGGAAAGAATACGAAGAAGCAACCGCTCTCTTTGAAGAAATAAGGAAGTTAAAAACGTCTGCTGATATAGCACATGTAATTTCTTTAACCTAATTATTGATTAAGAACCCATTATTGTAATGGAACCTTTAATCAGGTTCCATTTTCTTAATCAGCGGAGGGACAATACGATAAATTTATTTAGTATCGTTGCTACCTTGGGCTATAAATGAGAAAAGCTCACCAATATTACGAGCAAGGCCATCGTTAATCACAACAATATCATGATCAGTAGGCGGATTAGAACTATCTTTAGCTGAAACTAAGCTCATACCATACTGCTCGGTATAGGCATTAATGTGTTGAAATACGAGTTGTTCAATTAATCCTGGAGAAGGTTTTGAATGAGATTTAGTAAAAGGTAAATCTGGGGTAAGGTGGGTATAGTTTTTATCCTTCACAAGATAGATAAGCCCATTAACTAATAAAAATGATATTGGATAGAGCGCTTTAATTTCTTCTAACCCTTTTACGTGCCAGGCTAAAGTAACGACATCCTTACGATTATGTATCCTTAGAAAATCACTTTTATAACTCGGTACTAATGTTCCGTTAAAAACAGATTCAGCATAGGATGCGAAAATATCGTTACCAGTAGTTGGGTTAGCAGAGGCGCAAACATGAATACGGATATTATTATTTCCTTTATCAATGTACCGCCTCTTTAAATACAGGCCAACAGTAGAAGCTAGTACACCGCCTAAACTGTGTCCGGTAAGAGTGATATTTTTTACTCCCTCTTCCTGAGCAATTTTATCAACTGCATCAATCAGTGATTCACCATAGCCAGGTATGTTATTACTCTTTATTTGATTAATAACATAGTCTAAGGCGATGTGGGTTCCTTTCGAAATTTTAGCATTTTTAGGGGCTTTGGGGTCCCAAATTGACCAGCTTTCAGTTGTACCTACATTAAAGTTTTCATCACGCCAGTTCACATCAGACCATGATCCACGAATAACAATCCGATAATCATTTGGGATTGTGAGATTTTTCACAATGAATAAAACATGATCATCTTTTTTATCTATAACACTTTTTTTCTTATTAACATCAACACTACCAACACGAAAAACAGCAGGTCCCCAAACGATGGCGAACTTATTTGCTGTTATCTTACTGCTTTCTAATGACTTTTTAATATTTTCTGCGACGATAGCCGGTTCTGAGTTATAAGTTAATATACTTCCTGAGCTGCTAATAAAGCTTAACGCTAGATTTATTTTTTGATCTTCAATAGAAATAGTCATTTTTACTTCCAACTTTTTTATATGATAAATGTTAATTTAATGTTTCGGTATTGACATTAATAACCGATTTTTTATTTTAAATAAAAGTTAAAAACAAAATTAAAGTTTGTGATAACCTTTAATTTAGCTACATATAAGTATAGAGTATTTTAATGTTAATTTGTTTAACAAAATAAATTATCTATTATGAGGTTTAAAATAAGCGATAAAAATTACGCTATGTTTTTGTAAGATTATGTTAATTATTAGTAATGATCATATGGAGAAAGTAGTGATGATATTTTCTATGGAAAATGATTTAAATTGGTATCTACAAAAGCGAGTGATAGTGAATTGGCGTAATTTTAGTGATATGTAGGAAGAAGCAATGTGCTTACTCTATTCAGACGAAACTTATTTCAATGAATGGAACCTTTAATAAAGGTTCCATTTATGATGAATTAAAAAAATATATGTGACATAGTAAAGTTATGTCATGTCGCTCTCATCTTTAATTAGAGATGTACAACAGTCAGGAATATGTTCAGATAAATCACTGTCAACCACAACAATATCGTAATTGTCAGGTACATTTGAATTACACTTAAATTCTTTGTAGGACATGTTATAACAGTGGGGATATGCCTTAATATGTTGCTCCATTATACTTTTAGGGAAGTTTAGTGATTTATCTAACTTCTTTGGAAAACATAACGCTGGGGAGAGTTGAGTATAGTGTATATGGCGGGTTTTATGGATGTAAATCTTAACGCCAATTATTACTATTGGCTTAGGATAGAGCTTTTCAATTGTCTTTAAATCATTTTTAGCCCATGCTAATGGAACGATATCATTGATATTATAAATTCTCAGAAAATTACTTTCATAAGAATCAGAGTCTAATGTTCCTTTAAAGAAAGAGTCGGAATAGGATGCAAAAATATCATTACCAGCAGTGGGGCCTGCAAAGGTACAAGCATGAATACGTATATTTTTATTGTTGATGTAGTGCCTTTTAAGATATAAACCAAGGGTAGAAGCCATTACACCACCCAGACTGTGCCCTATGACAGTAATGTTCTGTATTCCTTTTTGCTGGGCAATTTTATCAATTGCATCAATTATCGATTCTTCCGGGCCTGTGTCTGTAGGGTTATATTTTACTTGGTTGAGAATATAGTTTAATGCTTTGTCTGTTCCCTTAGAAATCTTAGCATTATTAGGTGCTTTTGGGTCCCATTTTAACCAATCTACAGTTTCCAATACATTAAGATCTTCATTAAACGCGTTAATATTAGACCATGTTCCCCGAATGACAAGGCGATAATCACTTGAATCAGTACAATTTTGCACAATCATTAAAACATGATCATATCTTTTATCATGGTATTTTTTATCGGCGCGGAATATAGCCGGTCCCCAACAGATAGAGAATTTACCCGCTGTTGCCTTACTGTTGTTAAGTGATGTATAAATATCTGTCTTAATGGTGCTTTTTTTGTCCGGTTTATCGGTTTCTCCAGAATTAATGATAAGGCTTAATGCGAGATTTAATTTTTGATCTTCACAAGATATAGGCATTTTTACCTCCCAAATTTTTTCATATGATAAATGTTGATTTGGTGTTTAGGTTCAAACATCACAGTTTGATTTTTTGCATCTTCTGTTTAAATGGAAAATATAGTTAATTTTAAAGTTAATAATGAATTTTGTATCTGTCAAATGTGTACAAAGATTTTTTTAATATTATTTTATTTGGCAACATGTAAACTATTTATTTTGAAATTAAATATGAGTGATAAAAATGATGTGTAAAATAATTTCATGGAAATACCATACATCTTTGGACGGTTATATATAATGTTTGTTTAATTAATTGCAGTGAATGGAACCTTTAATAAAGGTTCCACTTATCTCATCATGTAATACTGATTTTACCTTTGGTTAAAAATTTGAAGAGATCAACGATACTTTCGGATAGGCTATCATTAACTACAACAATGTCGTAATCAGTCGGTATATTTGAATTATCATCAATAGTGATGAAACTCATTCCATACTCTTTGGTATAAGCTTTAGTATGTTGATTTCCAATATTAACCAATAAATCGTCAAACGACGCTATTGGTAATATTGGAATCTGTGAGTGAATAGGTAAATCTGGGAAAATTTGCGTGTAATTCTTATCAAGGACAGAAATGATAAGCGCATTAACTGTTACAGTTAATACTGGATAGATAGCTTTAACTTCCTCTAAACCTTTTATATACCAGGCCAGGGGAACGACATCTATGCTATTATGAATTCTCAGAAAATTACTTTTATAGCCGGCTACTGATGTTTCATTGAAAATAGATTCAGAGTAGGATGCAAAAATATCATTACCAGCAGTTGGTCCTGCAAAAGCACAAACATGAATACGAATATTATTATTTCCTTTATCAAGGTACCGTCTCTTTAGATATAGACCAATGGTAGCAGACAGAACCCCTCCCAAACTATGACCTGTGATAGTAATATTTTGTATTCCTTCTTTCTGAGCGATTTTATCAATTGCATCAGTGAGCGACTCTCCATAACCCGGAGGGTTGTTGCTTCTCATTTGGTTAATAATGTAATCCAATGCCATGTTTGTTCCATAAGCAATCTTCGCATTTTCGGGTGAGTTTGAATCCCATAGTTTCCAATCTTTAGTTTTACAGACAATGACATCTTCATTAAGCCAGTTAATATCAGACCATGATCCCCGAATGACAACACGGTAGTCACTTGGATTATGGCGATTTTGCACAATGAGTAAAACGTGATCGTCCTTTTTGTCTATAACACTTTTTTTCTGATCAATATCGTCAACACGAAATACAGCAGGCCCCCAAACGATAGAGAATTTATTCGCTGTGGCCTTGCTGCTTTCCAGTGATTTTTGAATATTTTCTGAAACGATACCGGGTTCTGATTTGTCAGTTTTTATACCTCCAGAGTTGATAATAAAGCTGAGCGCGAGATTTACTTTTTGGTCTTCACGAAAAATAGTCATTTTTACTCCCTATTTTTTATATGATAAATGTTAAATCGATGCTTAGGTTTAAACATTAAGAATCAATGTTTTTAATCTTCTATTCAGGTAAAAAGTGGTATTTAACTTAAAGTTAATGATATCTTCTAAATCTGTCAAATAAACGTGTGGAAATTTTATATTATTTTGTTCGATGAGGTTTGAATTATTTATAGTAAAATTAAAATCAAATAGTAATGACTATATGTTGAATGATTACATGTGAATATTATTATGAATATCTAAATAAATGATAATGAATTAGTATTATTTGGAAAGAGATAATTCTATTGTTATATTTAATTAAATATTATTATGTTTAATGGAGCCGTTAATAAAGGCTCCATTTTTTGGATAAGAAATTAATATAAACTAAATTATGCAATATTGGTGTCATCGCCAGGTAGAGGTATACGTGATAAATAGGCGATGATATCTTGAGATAAATTACCATTAATAACAACAATATCATCAATAGGTGGTTTAGTTCCGTCATTAACTTCAACTAAATTCATACCATATTGATTAGCGTATGCTTTAATATGTTGGAAAACGACCTGATTATTTAAATCTGGTAATGATTCTAACAGCGGTGCAGTAAAAGGTAAATCTGGAATAAGTTTTGTATAATTTTTATCTTTTACAATAAGGACAATTTTTTGAAATTTATTCATTAATTCTTTATCAATTTTAATCAGTGGTTCATAGATAGTAGGAATTTGTTCTAATCCATCGAGATGCCAGATTAAAGAAATGATATCCTTACGATTATGGACTCGTAAGAAATGACTTTTATAGCTTTTTGTAGATATGGAATTAAAAATAGATTTAATGTAGGACGAAAAAACATTGTTGCCAGTAATTGGACTGGCAAAAGCGCAGACATTAATACGGATATGATTTTTTCCTTTATTAAGGTACAACCGTTTTAAGTATAATCCAAGGGTAGAGGCCAGTACCCCCCCTAAACTATGTCCTGTAATAGTAATATTGTGTATTCCTTTTTCTTGGGAAATTTTATCAATTGCGTCAATCAGTGATTCCCCATAGCCAGGAGTATTATTACTTTTTGCCTGGTTAACAATATAGTCTAATGCTAAGTGTGTTCCATAAGAAATCTTAGCGTCTTTGAAGTCTTCGGGAATATTGGTATCCCAAAGTGACCAGTTTACAGTTTCGTGTACAGCAAAATTTTCAATTTGCCAATTAACGTCAGACCATGATCCACGAATAACGATTCGATAGTCATATGGAAATCTACGGTTTTTTACAATGAATAATACATGGTCGTCTTTGTTATCCTTGGCATTTTTTCTATTATCAATACGAAAAACAGCAGGACCCCAAACGATAGAGAATCTATTAGCTGTAATTATACTATTTTCCAATGATTCTTTAATGTTTTCTGCGACGAGAGTTGGTTCTGATTGCTCGGTGGTTATGCTTCCTGAGCCACTAATAAAGCTTAGCGCAAGATTTATTCTTTGATCTTGAAGGGAAATAGTCATTTTCATTCTCCGTTTTTATGATATAAATAATGATATTATGTCCTGGTTAGAATATTAATATTCAACTCTCTTATATACCTGTTATCTTTCAAGTTGCCTCTTTGTTGGCTGCACTCACTCATCCCGGTCACATCGTTATCTATGCTCCCGGGGATTCGCTCCCTTGCCGTCGCGATCCATCTTGAAATCTATTGGGTATAACCTATTTCACTAGGATATTTTATTTATTATTCTTGTTTCTACCCGCTGTCCATATCTACGATTTATTAACAAGAATGTCTTGCAACAATAACTCTTGTTGGAATAATAGCTTAATATTATTTTTAAATAAAATATAGAGTTGAATTTTAAGTTAATGATAATAATATTTAAACTTACAAATATACTTGTTTAATTATTTTATGTAACTTTGTTTGATAAAAACAACATTAATTAATAAGTTAAATAATAACGATATGGAAATTATTGGATGGGATGTTATTGATTGCCGAAAATGCATATCAGAATGTTCGTAATAAATAGTCGTTATACCTGTTATCTTTCAAGTTGCTTCTCGTCGCGATGCATATTGAAATCTATTGGGTATATACTATTTACAAAGCTAATGTTCAGTCGTTTATTTATTTCAGGGCATAGGATAAATATGCCCTTTGGTGTTAATTATTTCTCCAGTGGCAGGGTATCATCTGCTCCCCATTCAGCCCATGAACCGTCATATAAATAAGCATCTTTTTTGCCGATTATATCTAAACCTAGTACTAAAACAGCGGCTGTCATACCTGAACCACAACTGGTAATAACAGGTTTGCTTAAATCAACATGTTGCTTGCGAAAAATATCTGTAATTTCGGTTACTGATTTAAAATGACCATTTTCTACCAGCATAGTCCACGGAACATTTTTACTACCAGGAATATGGCCCATCCTTAGTCCAGGACGCGGCTCAGGTGCTTTAGCCTGAAAACGGTCTGTTGCTCTGGCATCCACGATTTGAAATTGTGGATCATGGAGTGAAGTCAGAATTTGTTCCAGTGATTTCACTTTGCTGGTATCGAAATCGGTATTAAAAATTTGAGGATTGCGTGTCACTTCACCTGATTCTGTTGGAAATCCTGCTTGTTGCCAGCCTTGTAAACCCCCGTCAAGAATACGAACATTGTGGCAACCGAATACCTTAAATGTCCACCATGCGCGAGGGGCGGAGAACATATTACCTTGGTCATAAATCACGACTAAATGGTTCTCGCTAATACCCATTGTCCCAACAGCCTGACTGAAAATTTGCGGATCTGGCAACATATGAGGTAATCCGCTTTGATGATCTGCAATTTTATCCAAATCAAAAAATTGGGCGCCAGGAATGTGTATATCTAGCCAGAGCTTATGGCAATCGATTTGTTGAGGTGGCGGTGGTGCGGTTGCATCAATGATGACGAGATTCTCATCATCAAAATGATCTTTTAGCCATTGAGCACTGACGAAGTATGAATTATTCATGGGGCCCTCATTTATATAAAAGTTAAAATAGTGTCTCGGTCCGTTATCGTTGCTGTACCGGCGCTGTGGTTGTTTCTTGCTGCTGGCTGGTTGGTGGTTCTATCGGTGTAGTTGAGCGGGTATACATGTTGAGGCCCGCCAGGAATACGCCGCCAATTGAACCAAATGCAAAAAGGATAGCGATGAAAGTGAGAAGTGGTTTTTTCATTTATTATTCTCTGGTGATCTAGAAAATAGGAAGTATATAGGGTTCTGAATAGCTGACAAGGCAATAACCAATTTACTTTATGGATAATGAATAATGCTTTGAATTGATGAATCGATGAAATTAATATCATTACCTTATACTGTCAGAACATTTAGCCTGGTTCTTATTAGCATGATAATTTACTGAATTTGGTATTAAATTATTGACTAGACCTTGTAATCTCGATATTGAGCTGATTTCGTTTCTGCTCTGTGGGAAAATAGCGCATCAGTTTTATGACAGCAGAACGCAATGGCACTTTCCAGTTCAATAAAAAATCAGATAAGCCAGTGGTATAAGGCGTTACCTCAACACATTGATGGCTTTATTTCCCGTGCTCCACAAAGGCAGATGATTGCTGAAGTTGCAAAAAATCTTGCTGGTCAAGAAGGGCGCCATTTAGTGATTGAAGCGCCAACCGGAATTGGTAAAACCCTTTCCTATTTGATCCCTGGTATTGCGGTTGGCAGAGCAGAAAGCAAGCCTTTAGTCATAAGTACCGCCAATGTCGCTTTGCAGGATCAGATTTACAGTAAAGATCTTCCTTTATTGTGCAAAATTATTCCTGATTTGAAATTTACAGGTGCTTTTGGGCGTGGGCGTTATGTCTGTCCACGTAATCTTGAAGCCATCTGTGCACACAATGGTGAACAGATAGATTTAATGTTTTTGGTTGAGGACAAAACAGAACTTGCTAACAGTGAAGAAAAGGAACTGTGCCGCAAGTTGCACAGTGACTACACAACTTTTGCCTGGGATGGATTGCGTGATCACCATAAACTGGCTCTGTCTGATGTTTTATGGTCGAAAGTGAGTACAGATAAAGCAAACTGTCTTGGTCGTAATTGTCAATATTATCATCGTTGCCCGTTTTTTATTGCGCGTCGTGAGATAGAAAATTCGGATGTCGTGGTTGCTAACCATGCGTTGGTGATGGCAGCATTGGAGAGCGAATCGGTACTACCCGATGCCAGGAATTTGTTATTAGTACTTGATGAAGGACATCATATACCTGATGTTGCTCGAGATTCTCTGGAAGTTGAAGGGGAAATTACCCTGTTTCAGCTCAATGGTCAGTTAGATACTTTTATCCGCCATGTTGAGCAATATCTGGTGCAATTTCATCCTGTAAAGCCTCCGCGTTTGGCTAATGCCAGTCGTCTTAATGAACATAGTGAAAAAATAAGGGAATATTTTAAAGAGCTTGCTACGATCACTCAGATACTTTTACCTGAAAAAAGTGAAATAGATGAGCATTTGTTTGAGATGGGTAAGTTGCCGGATAATTTGCTACTTTGCTGTCAGCAATTGTTCAAATTGACTGATGGCTTACGTGGATTGGCAGAAGCGATACTTAATGATTTGACTGAACGGACAGCTAAACAGGATATTGGCAGATTGCATCGGTCTATTTTGCATACGAGTCGCACGCTTGGATACTTTGAAAATATGACCAAATTATGGCGATTGGCCTCATTGGAAGAGTTATCTGGTGCGCCGGTATCAAAATGGTTGAGACGCCGCTATGAAAAAAATCAGTCACATCTCTATTTCTACTGTGCAGGTATCAGAGTCAGTGAACAGCTCAATCAACTGCTTTGGCGTAATATTCCTCATGTGGTTGTGACATCAGCAACACTTCGTTCTCTGAATAGTTTTTCCCGTATTCAGGAATTGACGGGATTAACTGAAAAAGCAGGTGATCGTTTTGTCACGTTATCATCACCTTTTGATCATGTGCGGCAGGGAAAACTGGTTATTCCCCAAATGTCGCTGGAGCCGACAATTGACAATGAAGCTGCTCATTTGGAAGAGATGGCACGTTATTTCAGAACTCAATTATTGAGTCAGCAACATAAAGGAATGTTGATTCTGTTCAGTAGTCAGAGGGCGATGGATACCTTTCTCACTTATGTGACGGATTTACGTTTGATGTTACTTGTTCAGGGAGATCAGCCACGTTATCGATTAGTTGAAACACATTGTCAGCGTATAAATGAAGGGCGATGTAGTGTGTTGGTTGGGTTGCAATCTTTTGCTGAAGGTCTGGATTTAAAGGGTGATTATTTGTCTCAGGTTCACATTCATAAAATCACATTTCCTCCAGTTAACAATCCGGTAATTATTACTGAAGGTGAATGGTTGAAATCGCTTAGACGTTATCCCTTTGAAATACAAAGTTTGCCGAGTGCTTCTTTCAGCCTTATTCAGCAGGTAGGAAGGCTTATTCGTAGTCATGAATGTTATGGTGATGTGGTTATCTATGACCGGCGTTTGTTGAGTAAAAAATATGGGTTGAGGTTGCTAAATGCTTTGCCGGTTTTCCCTATTGAACAACCGAAAATTCCTTCAGAAGCTGAAATCAGACAAATGAAAGGATAAATAACTTACACGAAAATTTGTAATTTATTTATCCTTTATCAATAAAATCGACAGAAGGGGTTGTTTATCCTACTTTTTTCAGAAAGCAGGTTTTCAATACCAACCCTTTGATTTTGTCTGCGTTACATTCGATTTCATCTTCACGATGGTTTAGGCGGATATTTTTAATCACGGTACCACGTTTTAAAGTCGTTGATGTGCCTTTTACTTTCAGATCCTTGATGATTTGTACAGAATCACCCTCATTGAGCACAGTACCGTTGCTATCTTTTACTTCGGCATCCATTTTATTATTTCCTCAAGTTGCTTATGAAAATAAGCATAGATTATAGACAATTTATGCTTATTTTTAAAGGATATGACGAAATTTGTCTGTATGATGGGAGTTTTATGATGTTTTGCAATGCTAGAGTCTTGAATGATGGAATGTTGATATAAACAGGACCACATTGTTAGCTGGTCCTGTAGGTGACACAGGGCTCTTATATGATGGCCCTTTAATTTTATTGCTCAATGTTTGCTTCAATAAACCATAAGAATTTGTCGAGGTCACGGGAGGCAGCAGTAAGCATATCTGCGGTATTTTCGTCCTCAATTTCATCAATAGTTGTACGGATGTCATTAGCAACAATGGCATAGCGGTCAGCTAGTGCTTTTAGATGATCTTGTACGTTATGGATATTTGTTGGGTAGTTTTTCAGTGAAGTGTGTTTATTTACTGCTTGCACCGTTCCGAGCGTTACTCCACCAAATTGCACAATTCTTTCTGCGAAAATATCTATATGTTCAACAATAGTAGTATAGAAATTATCCAGCATTTCGTGGATAGAAATAAAATTGTTACCGCGCATGTTCCAATGTGCTTGTTTGGTGAGCAGGGAAAGATCAATAAAATGGACCACCATATGGTTAAGAATTTCAATTGTTTCCTGCTTAATATCATCGTCGACATCATTACGAGTATAAAGAAGTGTCGATGATTTTGTTTTAATTAATTTGGCTGTATCCATAATAGTTTTCCCTTAATATTAATAATGAGCTTCTCATTTATGGGAATGAATATAACTTGATATTAATCTTGAATCACATAGCTTATTCCTATTAAATCAATAGATCATTCTTATAAATTGCAGGTAAAAATTAGAGCAGATATAAATAAGGTTTCATAATTCTGCTACACGTGGCTTTATTCAACCAATTGTTATACATAGAGTTATATGTTATGTAGCGTGTGTAAGGTGTAGCACTATTTTGGAAAGCTATTTATTAATAATGAAGTAATATAATTATATTTTTATGGAATGATTAAGAAAAAAATAATGATTATTTGGAAAATACTCATGACCAGCTTGGTGATAAATAATAACGGTTTTATACCCAATAGATTTCAAGATGTATCGCGACGGCAAGGGAGCGAATCCCCGGGAGCATAGATAACGATGTGACCGGGGTGAGTGAGTGCAGCCAACAAAGAGGCAACTTGAAAGATATCAGGTATAAATAAAATTATTAGCCGACTTCTGTGATTTTAGGCTTCCCTTTAATGGTTGATGTAGAACCGATAGAGGCAAAAATAATACAAGATAGGGCCAGCCATTGAGTTGTAGTTAGATGTTCATTGAGAAAAATAATACCAGATAAAGCACCAAGGGCTGGTTCAAGACTCATCAGAGTACCAAATGTTTGTGCGGGTAAACGGGTCAGAGCAATCATTTCCAATGTGTATGGGAACGCAGTAGACAGAATAGCGATTGCTAGTGCCAGAGGCATAATCGACATATCAAATAGCAGCTCTGGTCCTGTTTGTATTAACCCGACAGGGAAAAATATCAAGGCCGCGACAAGTGAGCCGATAGAAACTGTTGCCGCTCCGTAACCGGCCCCAGCGCGTTGACCAAAAATAATATACAGTGCCCAGCAAACACCCGCACTGAGTGCATAGATAATCCCCACAGGGTCCAGCCCATCAATATTATTACCAATGGGTAATAGGAAAGCCAGACCAGCGATAACTAGGGCAACCCAGAGAAAATCTATTGGTCGGCGTGATGAGAACATGGCGACTGCCAGTGGGCCAGTGAACTCAAGAGCGACGGCAATACCTAAAGGAATTGTCGTCAGTGCCATATAAAACGTGTAATTCATTGCGCCGAGAGCAATACCATAGGTCAGCAGTGGCATAATTGAATCTCGGCGAAAACGCAGACGCCAGGGTTTAAAAATAAGAAAGAGAATGATAGTCCCAAGGCCCAGTCGCAGAGCAGTAACACCAGGTGCACCGATGACTGGAAATAGAGTTTTGGCAAGAGAGGCACCGCTCTGAATTGATGCCATGGAGAGTAATAACAATATTACAGGTATTAACGGAAAAGTACTCCTTTGGAGCTTGGAAGAAGACATCCGGGCAAAACCTCTATTAAAATCAAATGATCTGGTTGGTAATCTTCTCAGTGAAATGCAGATAACTCAATAGATTTGAAGAATATAATTTTAAATAAATATTTCCCATGCATTAGATTATATTATATCAAATAGTGAAATTATTCTTCAGTATTAGGGGATCATTCTATGAGAAATCAAATTGTATTATGAAATATTGATAATTTATCGATGACTGATAATTAATTTTTTAAGTTATATTATATCTATACATAAATGAGTTGTATAATAGTTATTATAATGTACAATTGTATTTTTTACAGTAGATATGAAGTGGCGGGAACTCAGATAATGAAAAGTATTGCTGTTTATTGTGGCTCAAGTCTTGGTGCATCTGAAATATATAAAGAAAATGCCATTGTCTTTGCGAAGGAATTAGTTAAGCGAGATATGACCTTAATTTATGGTGGGGCCAGTGTGGGCATTATGGGAACTGTTGCTGATACTGTTCTAAAAGAGGGTGGTAAGGCTATTGGTGTTATTCCAACATTGTTAGAAGAGCGTGAAATATCACATAAAAATCTGACAGAATTATATATTGTCGAAACTATGCATCAGCGTAAAAATAAGATGATTGAGCTTGCTGATGCTTTTGTTGCTTTACCTGGTGGTTTTGGTACGTTAGAGGAATTTAGTGAAGTATTTACCTGGAGCCAGATAGGGTTGCACACTAAGCCTTGTGGTATTCTGAACATTAATAACTTTTACGATCCACTAGTTGCTATGATTAATAGAATGGCCGATGAACAATTTTTACATGAAAAATATCGTCATATGGCAATAATCGAGCAAGATCCTGTCACCTTACTTAATCGTTTTAACACTTACCAGGCGCCATCTGTAAAAACCTATTGATGACAATTTAATAATAAGAAAGTAGTATCGATGAGGTTATAGGGAAACAATACAAATAGAACCCGCTTGTGAAAGAAGGAATTATTTAGCGATGGGTAGAATAATGTAAATTAGTCTTTGATTGAAATGGAAAATGTTACCTTTTCAAATAAATAAACCATTCCTGTTGAATAAATATTAATTTAACAGGAATGGTTGTTAATATAAGTGACTAAATATTAGGTTACAATAGTATATTCTACTATTGGGTTATTACCAACATCTGCTGTATAAGACAGATGTAAATCATCACCTTCATAGTCTGTTGATATTGAGTAGCTGCTGCTGCCAATCAGAGGGTTATTCCATGTAATAAAAATGCTATAGATTTCTCCTTTGCTATCTACAAATACATAAGTACAACGTCCTGCAACACCACTAAGAATACTATTTGAATCACTTCTCCAAATAGCTTTTCCTGGCGTATTATCATTGCTTCTATTAATTACTTGAGGAGGAAGAGTTGTCCACTCACCTTGATCCAAACGAATAGAGTCTTGGATAAGTTTGAGTTTATATACTGATTTATTAGTTACTTTTGCAATAACGCTGATTGGTGCTTTTAATGTAATAGCTTCGATCTCTGACATGATATTACCTCTTGTAATTAATTTTAAAAATATGTTTAATAAATGCCAAGATTATAATTTAACCCATTGGGTTAACTAAATATCTTGAGTGGAACCGACCTTCTAGATCATATTTTATGGCTAATTTTTTACTGCTTTATTAGAATTCCATTTCATGATTCTTCCTTAAAGAAAATTTATTTTTATTTGGGACTGCTTACTCACTGTTGTAGCCATCTTCATTATATACCTGTTATCTTTCAAGTTGCCTCTTTGTTGGCTGCACTCACTCACCCTGGTCACATCGTTATCTATGCTTCCGGGGATTCGCTCCCTTGCCGTCGCGATACATCTTGAATATAGTTAGTGATAATTTTCATCTAATTTAAAAGACTAAAATAAACTATCTATTAACTATGAAAATTATTAACTATGAAAATAAAAGTTTCTATAATTTCGGTGTTTTTAAAAGATACCTTTTCTTTGAGATGAATGTCAATTTTTTTGCCCTTTGAGTTTTATTATAAAATAATAAGAGATTAATTATATATTTGTAATTAAAAACATAAATATAGATGATAAAATATATCTATGTTTTTAATAGATAATATATAAAATGATTGTAATGGCAAATAAAGGTAGATTTTTAAGTTTATGGTTAATTAATAATAATTTTATTATACATCGAACATTGGTTTGCAATTTTATTGGTGAAATGTTAATGGATTGTGATATTGGATGAGTGTAACTTGGCAATAAACTGTATTTATTAAGGGCAGAGATAATCATATACGTTAATTTTATAAATCCGGGTTATTGCTTATAAATTTATTGATTCAAAGAAATTTTCATAATGATGCTAGATTATAAATAGCTTTCCAAAATAGTGCTACACCTTACACACGCTATGTAACATATAACTCTATGTATAACAATTGGTTGAAGAAAGCCACGTGTGGCAGAATTATGAAGCCTTATTTATTTACTGTAGGTATTATTGCATGTTTGATAAAAATATCAGAAAAAGGGAAATTAATGTAAACGTAGTGTTATTAGTATTTAATGTTTTTGAAATAAGATGGTGTGCCGCTAATTTATTTTTCTTATTGTTTATAATTTAAGGTTACGTTTTGCCTTAAATATGTGTCTATAACGATATAGCCTTATAATTTACAATATAAATTAAATAAGGAGCTTCCCTCTATTTGGTTAATAGTGAAAATCAAAATCTTCCGCTGTTAACAGATTGCTTTATTAATGGAATTTTTGAATGGTAATTATGTTTCAGAATGAAGTTATAAATCAGAGGGAATATTGTGATAAGTTAAATTAGAATGTAATTTTATATTTTTCTTTATCGGAAGTAAAATTTTAGCCTGATCATAGACGACGTGTCTAATAATGTGTAGGCTATACTGATTCACCGAATAGAAAGCCCCAAGATATCTGTCAGAATATTCTAGAAATCGTTCAGGAAATTATTCGGTGTAAATGTTTTGCGGTGGTCGGACACAATGAAATTTTGAAAGCGACAGAAGTGCCAAAAGTTCATTTTATTATTTTTCGTCAAAAATAGAGACATTTGGCGCCGCTATGCTTGAAGATTACTTTACGTATTATCCCGAAAAGATGGACAACATCATGGTGCGTAAAGGGACTGTGAAGGAAAACCTAATGTGGTACTGACAGGATTGGAGCCTTTGGTAAATGGTGTTGTCCGTGAAGGTGGGTTGAATTGTACTGCGGAAGAAACTTTTCCATTGGCTGAAGCGTTATACCAGATTTGGTTGAGCGCTAATTTGATGGTTAAGATCACGCGGAGTAGTGCACTGTTACAGAGTGCTTTGGTGACTACGAAGCGTTTGTTGGATGCATATAAAGATAAAAATACATTTAGGAGATACCACTATTTATTAGTGTTTTTTATTCCTAAGAATTAGGCGGCTGGTCTACTTTTTAGGTACCTCAAGATACCAACTTTATGTTGAAGGAAAATATCAATGTCTCAAACACAACAGATAAATCGCCGTATCGTATTAGCTTCACGTCCGCATGGTTCCCCTACACCCGCTAATTTTCGTCTAGAACAGCAACCTATTCCAGAGCCTAAAGAAGGCGAACTTCTGTTACGCAGTGTTTTTCTTTCCTTGGACCCTTACATGCGTGGACGCATGAATGATGAAGCTTCTTATGCTTCACCAGTAGAGCTTGATGATGTCATGGTTGGTTCAACGATAAGCCGGGTGGTGTCTTCAAATCATTCGGGATATCAGGTTGGTGACTGGGTGTTAGCGGATAGTGGTTGGCAGGATTATGCCATTTCCGAGGGTAGTGCTCTTACCAATTTAGGACAATCGCCTTCTCATCCGTCCTATACATTAGGCGTGCTGGGTATGCCTGGCTTTACCGCTTATACGGGACTATTAGATATTGGCCAACCTAAAGCAGGGGAGACATTGGTTGTCGCTGCTGCAACAGGTCCGGTGGGGGCTACGGTGGGTCAAATCGGTAAGCTCAAGGGTTGTTATGTTGTTGGTGTTGCCGGTGGTACAGAGAAATGCCGTTATGCTGTTGATGTATTGGGGTTTGATGTTTGTCTTGATCACCATGATCCAGATTTTGCTGACCAATTGTGCCGTGCTTGTCCTAAAGGTATCGATATTTATTTTGAAAATGTAGGAGGGAAGGTCTTCAACGCAGTTTTGCCGTTGCTAAATACCTTTGCTCGTGTTCCGGTTTGCGGAATGGTGTCTTTCTACAACGCGACTCGTATTCCTAAAGGGCCAGATCGTGTGCCTTTATTAATGGCGCAATTGCTACAGAAGCGAATTCGAATGGAGGGATTCATTGTTTCTGATCATTATGCTCTGCGTTTTGATGAATTCTGGCACGATATGTCCATTTGGCTCTCTGGAGGGCAGATCAAATACCGTGAAGATATAGTGACAGGTTTGGAAAATGCTCCGGAGGCGCTTATTGGTCTGTTGCAAGGTCATAATTTCGGTAAGTTAGTTGTCCGGGTTGGCCCTGATAATTAAATTCCGTGGGGAAGATTAAAAGATTATATCCGACTAACATGGCGAGATAATTATGCAAAATTTTGAGTATTACAACCCAACTAAAATAGTTTTTGGTAAAGAGACTATTGGTTGTCTTGACGGCTTAGTTCCTCAAGATGCGCGGGTTCTGATTCTCTACGGTGACGGCAGTACTGAGAAAACTGGGACTTTGGATGAGGTCAAGAACACATTGGCTAGCCGAGCTATCCAGGAATTTGGCGGTATTGAGCCTTATTGCTCGTACTCGCAGTTTCTTCGAAAATCTGGGGGTTCAGACCTGCCTGTCGGATTACAACCTCGGTATTGATGACATTGATTGTGTAGTGAAACAGCTAGAAGCTCATGGAATGACCCACTTGGGCGCAAACAGAGATATCACGTTGGACATTAGCCGTTGCATCTTACAAGCAAGTCTTTGAGCTGGAAGAATGCCTCGGGTTGCCCGGGGCTTCTCTGCGATAAAATAGGACCCAGGAGCATAGATAACAATGCGACTGGGGTAAGTGAATGCAGCCAACAAAGCAGCAACTTGAAAGATGAAGGGGATATAGTAAGTTATGATTTCTTTTCTATTAATTTATATTTGTCACGATTTAAACTGGCATTTAACTTTTAAATATTATTGGGATTTCCACATCAGACCTAAATTTTAGGTATATGTCATATTAGCTTGTAGATATATTGAATAGAATCACAAAATATAAATATTTTTAGAGAATTCTCTTCAGTTATTATAAAAGCCTCTATACTTGTTATGGTCATAAAATAATTTTATGACTATAAACTTATAACACGAGGAAATAATATATGTCTCATATTGATCATGTTGATATCCAATTTTTCAACTTAATGCAAGAAATGCGAAGCTATACAAAAAATAGCTTGAATAAATCCAAAGTTGAACCCTTTGTACCATCTACACCTGAACTTCAAGCATATTCAAATATGCTTAGGAAAGAATATAACAGTATGAATTTAGCTCAACAGAAGGCAGCAAATGATGTTATTGCAGAGCTGAAAGACATCGCAGAACCTGGAACCAACTCAGTAGCAGAGATTTCAGAAACAGAAGTAACTAATAACACAATAAAATATCAAAACGACATCAAATCTGATCCTAATCATGCAGACGAAAATTGGATCAGTGATATGAACAAATCTCGTCAAAAAGTCAAAGATGGTACCAACAAAGTAATTGACGAATCATTCGATGAAGCCATTAGATTAGGGCTACAGCATCCTGCTGCTAGAAGTGCAATCAATAATTTTATGGATCAAGCCAGTAATTTTATCATCAATCTATGTGATAAAATTTCCAAGTTTATACTTAATGCGGTTAATCAATTTATTGAATGGTTGACTAAAGCGTGGGAAGCAATTAAATCCTTCTTTGAAGTTGCCTATTCTTCAATTTCTAGTTTTTTCAAAGTGATACATAATCCCCAAAATTAGTTCTGACCATTATATTAGTCTCAGATCCAGTACAATTAATTTGTAGTGGATCTGATATAATGAAATGAACGCCTAGAATTCGAAATTATTTTGCCAAAATGAATAATTAACATCTCATTGAATAATTTAATGAGCATTCATCTCATAACGATCCATAACATGATTTATCCGAAAGTCTGAGCTAGATGATTATCCTATCTTCAATCTATTGCGGGGCACAGCCTAAATTACTTCAAATGATTGAACATTTAGTGCAGCTATTCAGTACAGTGAAAATTATATACCAATAGATTTCAAGATGCGTCGCGAAGGCAAGGGAGCGAATCCCCAGGAGCATAGATAACTATGTGACTGGGGTAAGTGAAAGCAGCCAACAAAGCAGCAATTTGAAAGATGAAGGGTATATGCATTATGTTTCTTACATTCACAGCATAACCTTATGTTGTGCTTTCATCAGTTTAAAGAATGCTCAAAACTTCCCGCGACCTCTCATTCTTGTTGTGGCATAATGCGCCGCTATCGATTTTTCCGATTTCCCTTTTGTTTCTAATTTAAGAGCGAATGCTGTGTTAAGTACAAACAACATCACCATGCAATTTGGCAGTAAGCCCCTGTTTGAGAACATTTCCGTCAAGTTTGGTAACGGTAACCGTTATGGTCTGATTGGCGCTAATGGTTCAGGTAAATCCACCTTTATGAAAATTCTTGGTGGCGATCTGACACCAACCGCAGGCAATGTCAGCATGGACCCTAATGAACGTATTGGTAAACTACGTCAGGATCAATTTGCCTTTGAAGAGTTCACTGTACTGGATACGGTGATTATGGGGCACACGGAATTGTGGCAGGTGAAGCAGGAACGTGACCGTATTTATGCGATGGCAGAAATGAGTGAAGAAGATGGCTATCGTGTTGCGGATTTGGAAGTAGCCTATGGTGAGATGGATGGTTATAGTGCCGAAGCACGTGCCGGGGAGCTTTTGCTGGGTGTTGGTATTCCGCTAGAACAGCATTATGGCTTGATGAGTGAAGTGGCCCCAGGCTGGAAATTGCGTGTATTGCTGGCTCAGGCACTGTTTTCTAATCCTGATGTTCTATTGTTGGATGAACCGACTAACAACCTGGATATTGATACTATTCGCTGGTTGGAGCAGGTGCTAAATGATAGAGACAGTACCATGATCATTATTTCCCATGATCGTCATTTCCTGAATACAGTTTGTACTCATATGGCAGATCTTGATTATGGTGAATTACGTCTGTTCCCTGGTAATTATGATGAATATATGGTTGCTGCTACTCAGGCGCGTGAACGTTTGATAGCGGATAATGCGAAGAAGAAAGCACAAATTGCAGAGTTGCAGTCTTTTGTCAGCCGTTTCAGCGCTAATGCTTCCAAATCAAAGCAAGCGACTTCCCGTGCTCGTCAGATTGATAAAATCCAATTGGAAGAAGTTAAAGCCTCCAGTCGGCAAAATCCGTATATTCGCTTTGAGCAGGATAAGAAATTATTCCGTAATGCTCTCGAACTGGAAAGTTTGACTAAAGGTTATGACAATGGTCCTCTGTTTAAAAATCTCAGCCTTTTGTTAGAAGTTGGCGAGAAAATGGCAGTTATCGGTGCTAACGGCATAGGTAAAACGACTTTCTTGAAAAACTTGGTTGGTGAAACAGAGCCAGACAGTGGCACGGTTAAATGGTCTGAAAATAGTAGCATTGGTTACTATGCTCAGGATCATGCTTGCGATTTTGATTGTGACCTGACGGTTTTTGACTGGATGAGCCAATGGAAGAAAGAAGGTGATGATGAACAATCCGTTCGCAGTGTATTGGGGCGTTTATTGTTCGGTCAGGATGATATTAAGAAGAAAGTTCAAGTATTATCTGGTGGTGAAAAGGGCCGGATGCTATTTGGCAAGTTGATGATGCAACAACCAAATATTCTGATAATGGATGAACCAACAAACCACCTGGATATGGAATCCATTGAATCCCTGAACCTTGCCCTTGAATTGTATAAAGGGACTTTGATATTTGTTTCTCATGACCGGGAATTTGTCAGTTCATTAGCAAGCCGTATTCTGGAAATCAAATCTGATAAAGTCATTGATTTTAAAGGTACTTATGATGAGTATCTGAGAAGTCAGGGAATTATTGGGTAATATCTTTGCTAAATAACGAACCCCGGTTCAGATAACTGGGGCTCGTTATTTCCATTAACAGATGGATCAACAACTACATACTTCGCAATTTGGATCTTTAAGTAATTTAATATCGCGAAATTGCATGGTCATGGCATCAAACAGCAAAACCTTTCCGCTGCCTATCTTGCCGTATCCGGTAAGGAGTTTTATGGTTTCCATTGCCTGTAATGTACCGATGGTACCTACTAGTGGTGCCATAACGCCCGTTTCTACACAAGTTAGATTGTTTTCACCAAACAGCCGGCTCAGGCAGTGGTAGCAAGGAGAATCTGGTTGATAAGTAAATGTAGTCAGCTGTCCTTCCATACGAATTGCAGCCCCGGAAATCAGCGGTATTTTTTTGACGAGACACAAACGGTTTAGTTGTTCGCGGATCGCTACATTATCAGAGCAATCCAATACAACATCATTCTGGCCGATAAGTTCCGCCAGCGCGTGATCTTCCAGTAACGCATTAACAGTTTTGATTGTGACGTGTGGATTTATTGCTTGAAGAGTTATTTGCGCTGACTGTACTTTAGCCATCCCGATGCGCTCGTCTCGATGTAGAATCTGCCGTTGTAAGTTCGAGAGAGAAACAGTATCAAAATCTAATAGTGTTATTGTACCTACGCCTGCTGCTGTTAAATACTGCGATGCTGCGCAACCTAAGCCACCGGCACCGACTATCAGTATCTTTGATGATTTCAGCTTTTCCTGGCCGTCAAAATCAAATCCGCGTAGGACAATTTGACGGTTATAGCGTAGGGTTTCTTCGTCAGTCAGTTCAATGGTCATTATTCGTTTTTCAGTAAGTGATTGAACAATTCGATCTCGACATTTTCACCAGTTTCTACCTGGCCACGTTCGCGTTCCAGAACGATAAAGCAATTACCCAAGCTAAATGAGCTGAATATATGAGAGCCTTGATGTCCTGTTGTACGAACTTCCAGTTCACCTTGTTCATTCACCGAAGCAATACCACGTTGAAAATCCATTCTCCCCGGTGTCTTTTTTAATGGTGTGGTGACCCTGGCACGCATACGCATTGGTGGTTGCCATGCAGTAAAACCAGACAAGTTGGCGATTAAAGGTTGAACCAATTGATAGAAGGTGAGGACGGCTGAAACCGGATTACCGGGTAAGCCACAGAACCAGGAATTTTTTAGTTTACCGAAAGCAAAAGGTTTACCCGGTTTTATTGCCAGTTTCCAGAAGCCGATTTCTCCCAATTCATCCAGAATTTGTTTGGTGTAGTCTGCTTCACCGACAGAAACACCTCCACTGCTGATAACTAAATCAGCTTTTTGATCCGCTATTCCAAAAATATTGCGCAGTGCTTCGGGAGTATCTGCAATAACGCCTAAATCAATGATGTCGCAATCCAGTTTTTCCAGCATTAAGCGAATGGCAAAACGATTGGTATCGTAGATTTGTCCTTCTTTAAGCGGTTGACCTATAGCCTGTAATTCATCACCGGTAGAGAAAATAGCAACTTTTAATCTGCGGACAACTTCAACTTTGGTGATCCCCAAAGATGCAAGCAGTGGCAATTGAGCCGTGGATAATTTACTGCCCGCCGAGAGTACCGCGGCACCTTTAGTTATATCTTCGCCGGCTAAACGGATATTCTGGCCTTGCCTGGTTGGTTGAGTGAAAACGATACCATTAGCAACAATTTCTGCGTGTTCCTGCATAATGACAGTATCAGCGCCTGTAGGAATGGGCGCTCCAGTCATAATTCGGATACAGGTTGTCGCTGGCCATTCTCCTTGAAAGGGGGCGCCGGCCAAGGCTTTTCCTGCCAAAGGTAGTGGCTTATTACCGTTTAAATCCGCATAGCGTACTGCGTAACCATCCATTGCCGAGTTAGCAAAAGGTGGAACATTAATAGGAGAAATAATATCTGTAGCAGTAATGCGCCCTGCTGATTGGGTAAGGTTGACGGTTTCGGTGTCTGTCAGTGGTGTTGTTTGCGTCAGAAGTTTTTCTAACGCTTGTCGCAAAGAGATCAATTCAGAGGTGTGACCGTGATCCATAATGATACTCCCAGATAGCATTTTATGATTGCGTCATTATGGCAGAGATCATCGTATGTGTTAGCGATATTTAACTTTGGTGAGGTTTCATTTGCTCCATAAGCGCGGCGATATTGGTATTAGTTACCCAAAACGCCGCAAACAATATGTAACAAGCACATAGAATATTGCGATTAACCTGGTATCTCGAAGTTTGCTGTTGTAATAGTCAGGTTAAAAAGCCGATCGGGTCTATAAAGTTTGGCCGCACTCAACCTTTACGATCTGCCCTGTCATGGCTTCTGCTTTTAACATCATTAAAGTTACTTCAGCAACATCTTCTGGTGTTGCGATTCGCTCTAAAGGCAAATGAGTACAAAGCGTCTGCATTTTCGCCTCTCTTCCTTTCCACCATCTTGTTTCGACTGCTCCAGGTGCCACGCAGTTAACTCTTACCGATGGAGCAAGTGCCCGAGCCAGGGATTTTGTTAGTCCGTGAACCGCTGATTTGGAAACTGCATAGGGAATAGAAGAACCAAGGCCAGTTTCGCCAGCGATACTCCCGACATTGACGATAGCACTCCCTGTCCTTGCTTTAAGATAGGGGGCCGCATACCGGCAGCAATGAAATGTGCCTTTCACATTAACATCGATAATGGCATCCCAAATATCATCAGATATAACCTCAAGATCTTCAAATTGAAGTTGTCTTGTTGTCCCTGCGTTATTAACTAGATAGTCAATTCCGTTAAATTTTTCCACGACAGTGTTTATCATGGCTTTTACTGCTGATTCGTCGGCAACATCTGCTTTTATTGCGATGGCTTGCCCTCCGTCCCTAATAATAGATTCGGTTGTTTCCAACGCCTCACGTTCACTTTGTGAATAGATCACTGCTACAGCCGCACCTTGTTTCGCCAACATAACACTGATGGCTCGCCCGATACCGGTCCCACCGCCAGTAATAATTGCTGTCTTACCTTGGAATTCTTTATGCATAAAAATTTCCTCAATAATATTAGTACGTAGTTTGATAAATCATACCTCTCCTACAGACAGGCTTGCCAGTATCATTATGGAACTATTGGACGGAGGTCTGATTAATATTACGTTGTAAAGGCTCGATGTGATTTTATGTGGACTCAATTTAATCAGGGGAATTCGTGATGCAGAACATGAGAAATAATATACTCTGTCATTTCTGGAGCTGTAATTCATAGCTTACTTTTTCTTTAAATTGTAGGCAGAAATAATTTACGTTTTTTAAGGGGAATTTTGTTAATTAAAGGTGTCTATTGCTTTTGGTTTTTGTTATAGCTTATGAAAATAAATTAAGAATAATGTCTCCATCATTATGAGTAATCCAATTTCTTCTCTGCAGGACAATAGCCGTCAGGCTTTCCATATCGCCATGAGTGGATTTTTAGCACTGATTGTCGCTATGGGGATTGGGCGCTTTACCTTCACTCCTCAAGTTCCTTTAATGATTGCTGAATCCCAATTAAGCCTGACCGAAGCGGGTATTGTCGCGGCCTTTAACTATTTGGGTTACTTAGCGGGTTCCTATGACGCAATGCGGGCGCACCGATTTATTGAATACCGACTCTGGACAGGATTATGGGGAGCGGTGATTATCACGTTGTTTTCTGCTCTGTTAGATGGGCCGGTATTACATAGTATCGCTCGTTTTTTTATTGGCTGGGCAAGTGGCTGGACATTGGTACTGGCGGCGGCATGGGTTAATGAGCAGTTAGCCAGATTAAACCGTCCTGCGTTAGGGGCCGCTGTATTTGCAGGGCCTGGCGTGGGGATATTTATCAGTGGCATTCTTGCGGTAGGCATTCAAGCATGGCACTTGTATGCTGCTGAAGCATGGATACTGTATGGCATTTTAGCGCTGATTCTTAGTGTTTATGTTAGTCGGCATTTACCTCGTCGCGGTGAACTACACCGTTCTCAGACAGAGGTGAAAAAACTGGTTTTGACACCGGCAATTAAACGATTGGTATGGAGCTACAGTTTAGCGGGATTTGGTTATATTTTACCTGCCACTTTTCTTTCGCAAATGGCAAATGAGCGTTTCTCCGGTAGTTTGTTTGCCCAGTTTGTCTGGCCGATATTTGGTGCTGCTGCGGTAATCGGCATTGGTTTTGCTGTTTTGACTCGTCATATGCTGACAACCCAAATCCGGCTGGCGATCACTTTATGGATTCAGGCAATAGGTATTCTTATGTCTGAGATTATGCCGGGGATAGGTGGTCTGGCGTTGGGATCTTTATTGATTGGTGGTGGTTTTATGTGTGTGGTTCAAATGGCGCTTCAATATGGGCGTGAACTAGCACCAGAGCATAGCCGTTATATGGCTGGGTTATTAACTACTGGATATGCTATCGGTCAGCTTGTTGGACCAATGTTGTCAGCAGTTTCAACGGCGATAACTGGAAAATTAGAGCCTGCGTTGTATGTCGCATTAATTACCTTGGTCATTGCTGGGTTATTGGTTTGCAACAAAAGAGTAAAATGACCGGTGAAGGGAGTGTATAAAAAATTCATATACCCTATGGATTTCAAAATGCATCGCGACGGCAAGAGAACGCATCCCCAGGAGCATAGATAACTATGTGACTGGGGTAAGTGAACGCAGCCAACAAAACAGCAGCTTGAAAGATGAAGGGTATATAATAATGAAAAGTAATCACTGGATAATCACCACGTGCTCATTTACAGTGTACGCAATAGTTACCAATGAGTCATGATTACCTTTGTTGTGGGACTCATGATTCAAATATCAACTTTTACTGCCCGCCAGATAATGGAAAGTAATATCTTTGGAGAAAATAATGTCATCTCTAAGTAAAGAAGCTGAGCTTGTGCATTCAGCGCTGGAAGCTCGTGGCCTTGAAACTCCTTTACGTGGTCAGACACTGGCACCGGAAGTACGCAAAGTACGTATTGAAGAGCATATGACGGAAATTATGAAACTGTTGAATCTTGACCTGAGTGATGACAGTTTGTCGGATACCCCCGGTCGTATTGCGAAAATGTATGTTGACGAAATTTTTTCAGGATTGGATTACAGCAATTTCCCGAAAATCACCCTAATAGAAAACAAAATGAAAGTAGATGAAATGGTGACAGTGCGTGATATCACGTTGACCAGCACCTGCGAGCACCATTTTGTGACTATTGATGGTAAAGCTACCGTTGCTTATATCCCAAAAGATAAAGTTATTGGGTTATCCAAGATTAACCGTATTGTGCAGTTTTTCTCGCAGCGCCCACAGGTACAGGAACGCCTGACACAACAGATTCTGATCGCATTACAGACACTGCTTGGTACCAATAATGTCGCAGTATCTATTGATGCGATCCACTATTGTGTGAAGGCGCGAGGCATTCGTGATGCAACCAGTACCACGACAACGACATCTCTGGGGGGATTATTTAAATCCAGTCAGAATACCCGTCAGGAATTTTTACGCACGACTCGCCATTCGTAATTTCTACATAGGGATATCAGAATGACTCGCCAGAGAATTGATACACTGGATAGTATTCGTGGTCTGGCGGTTCTGGGGATATTATTACTTAATATCTCCGGCTTTGCTTTGCCATCAGCTGCTTATCTGAACCCGGAATATAATGGCTCCGCTTCCTCATCTGATTTGCTTATTTGGTCTGTGCTCAGCGTTTTTGCTCAGGGAAAATTCCTGTGTATTTTTGCCCTTTTATTTGGTGCAACATTGGAGTTACTACTGTCAAGGGGCAAAATTTGGAACTATCCGCGATTGACCGTACTTGCTTTGATCGGGGTGTTGCATGGTATTTTGCTGTGGGATGGCGATATCTTGCTTTCTTACAGTTTGACGGGTTTTTTCAGTTTTTATCTGATTAGCCAAAATAACGCCAGTAACAGGCTGTTTATGAAAGGCGCTATTTTTTATTTGGTTGGATTAGCGCTGTTATTTATTCTTGGGCTTTTATCGAGAGGCGAATCTAATAACAGTTGGCAGCCGACGGAATTCCATGTGCTATACGAAACATTCTGGAAAATAAGTGGTGGCTGGCTGGCAATAGAAGAACGTTTCAATCAAGTTATGTCGATGATGATCATGATGTTTGCTCAGTATGGTTGGCAGCTTATCGGCATTATGTTATGTGGGGCTGGATTAGTGCGTAATGGTTGGCTAAAAGGTGAGTTTTCAGTGAACCATTATCGAAACGTAGCGTTATTGCTAATACCACTTAGCACAGTCATTCAGATATTCTCTGTGGTGATTCAATATGTGTATGACTGGGATTACTTTTGGTCAGGTATTGTCGGCTATATTCTTTCAGAGTTGGTAGTACCTTTCCAGGCACTGGGTTATATGGCTCTAATATATGGCTTTTGGTCAGTGATTTCAGGTTGGCGAATTAATTATTGGCTCAGGCAGGTTGGGCGAATGGCTATGAGTAATTATTTGTTGCAAACCTTAATTTGCACAGTGCTGTTTTATCACTTTAAGCTATTTGGTCAATTTAGTCGTTTGGAATTACTTGCATTTATTCCGATCACTTGGGCGGTGAATATTCTTTTTTCATGCTGGTGGTTACGTCGTCACCAACAAGGACCGTTAGAACGGTGCTGGCGTGATGCTACGGCTGTGTTGGCCCGGTTTTATTAGGCCGGGCTTTATCCATTTCGCTGAACTCTTCCGGGGACACTGCTGGATAACCCGTTATGCCTTCTGGTACTTTATGTGGCGCGGGGATTGGAATCAAAGGACCCAGGAAACGAGGTTCACGTTTTAGAATATAAAGATCAGTTAAGGCACCAAGTCGAGCAATTATTTCGCGTAACCGAACAGTGATCATATTCTTAGGTGTAGAAACTGCATAGCACTGAGCGGTAATTCCCATATGCATAGCGATAAATAGGGCACGTTCGCAATGGAATCGTTGAGTGATAATCGTGAAATCATTGGTATCAAAAACCTTACGGGTTCTGACGATTGAATCAAGTGTTCTGAAGCCAGCGAAATCCAAGACGATGTTTGTAGCAGGAATACCCGCTCTTACCAAATCCCTGCGCATAGTTATTGGTTCGTTATAACTTTGCTGAGCATTGTCACCACTTAGCAACAGGTATTTGATTTTGTCACTGTTATAGGCATTTACTGCTCCCTGAATACGGTACATATAATACTGGTTGGGTGCGCCAGAGAGATAATATTTAGAAGTTCCAAGTACCATACCGACTTCACGCTCAGGAAGTTGTTTGAGGTCATCAAAGATATAGGGAGCCGTTTTCCAACTAATCCAGCGGTCAAGTACAATGGCTGTCAGTATCAGCATCCCGGTGATGAATAACAGACTAATTATCAGGCGCTTCCACATGCTTTTGCCTTTATATACATCAATGATTGAATTCAATAGAGGCTACTTTACCTGAAATACCTAAGCAAGTTTTCTCGACAGAAAAAAGCCTGACAGTGAGATTGACAGGCTTTTTAAGTATTTTTAATACTGAAAATCAGAATGAAGTGCGTTTATACACGCGATATTCAGGTTTCCAGAAATTACGTTCAATAGCTTCATCCAGCGCACCATCTGATGTAACAGTTGCAACACCTTGTATTTGTGCTTCTTTTGCAACTTGTTTAGCAATTTTGCGTGAAACGGCCTGAATATCATCAATTAGTGGTAGTAATGGACCTTCACCTTCCTGAGCTAATGGGGAACAATCAGCCAGTGTTCGACTTGCTGCCATTAACATACCATCAGTGACGAGCTTGGCTCCTGATGCAATAACGCCCAGACCAATTCCAGGGAAGATGTAGGAGTTGTTACATTGAGCGATTGGATACTCCTGGCCTTTATATTTTACTGGATGGAATGGACTTCCTGTTGCAACCAAGGCGGCACCATCGGTCCAGCTGATAATATCTTCTGGGCGGGCTTCAACACGGGAAGTCGGGTTAGATAATGGCATTATGATTGGGCGTTCGCAGTGTTTGTGCATCTCACGGATGATCTCTTCGGTAAACAAACCTGACTGACCTGAAACACCAATCAAGACAGTTGGCTTAGCGTTACGAACAACGTCGAGTAGGGAGATTGAATCGCTGTTTACATTCCATTCAACCAGTGAATCACTTTTTTGCACCAGTTTGTTCTGGAAATCCAATAGATTTGGCAGCTTATCTGTCAGTAAACCAAAGCGGTCGACCATAAAAATACGGGCGCGAGCCTGTTCTTCACTTAAACCTTCAGATTTCATCTGGGCAACGATCTGTTCAGCGATACCACAACCGGCGGAACCTGCTCCCAGGAAAGTAACCGTTTGGTCTTTCAATTGGCGACCAGCAGCGCGGCTAGCTGCAATCAGGCTACCCAGAGTAACAGCAGCTGTTCCCTGAATATCATCATTAAAGCAGCAAATTTCATGGCGATAACGGTTGAGTAACGGCATGGCATTTTTTTGCGCAAAATCCTCAAATTGCAGCAATACGTTTGGCCAGCGGCGTTTTACGGCCTGAATAAATTCATCAACGAATTCATCATATTCTTGACCAGTAATACGAGGGTGGCGCCAGCCCATATATAGTGGGTCATTCAGGCGTTGTGGGTTATTAGTTCCCACATCAAGTACGACTGGCAGCGTATAGGCCGGGCTAATACCACCACAAGCGGTATACAGGGAGAGCTTACCGATAGGAATACCCATTCCGCCGATACCTTGATCTCCCAAGCCAAGAATGCGTTCGCCATCGGTGACAACGATAACTTTTACATTTTGTTTGGTCGCATTTTGCAGCATGTCATCAATGTGTTCTTTATTTGGGTATGAGATGAACAAGCCTCGAGCACGACGATAAATATCGGAAAAGTGTTCACAGGCTTCACCTACCGTTGGGGTGTAGATGATTGGCATCATTTCGTTCAAATGTGCATCCAGCAGGCGGTAGAACAGCGTTTCGTTAGTGTCCTGAATATTGCGCAGATAAATATGTTTGTCGGCATCATTTTCGAAATCAAGATACTGTCTATAGGCGCGTTCAGCTTGTTCTTCGATAGTTTCGACGGCTTCAGGTAATAAACCATAAAGGTTAAAAGTGCTGCGTTCTTCTTTAGTAAAGGCACTGCCTTTATTCAGCAGGGGGAATTCCAACAGAATTGGGCCAGCATAGGGAATATATAATGGACGTTTACTTTCGTGTTCCAGTTCCATGAATCTTACTCTTTGAACTAAATGGATAATAAGGTCAGCTACAGATCCTAAGAGATAGGAAAAATATGTACAGTAAATGTTACTTAATTAGAGGTATTATGAGTAAAAATGAGAGATAACATCCAAATTTGGCTAATAAAATGTTACGTTCACCGTTTTTATAGAGGAAAACCCTCTATCTGAATAGAGGGAAAAATTCTCTGAATTCAAAAAGTATAGCACTCAAATTTACTGCAACCCAATGCAGCAAGTGTAGATTGAGTTGCATTTCGTTGGGATACTTTGTTGTTTTTTCCCTCAACCAACACGGCTCTTTCGACAGCCAAACAATCACCACCAGAAATATTCATCAGAATCAGGGCTGCTTGTAATGGCGGCAGGCTTGGGTTAAATGCAGCGTTTTCTGCGTAGCGTCCAGGATAAATTTTTCCATCTTTTCCCAAAAGTGCTATACCACTGTATGAATGACTATATGGAGCATGGCTCTGGTTTGCTGCATCTAATGCAGCCAGGACCAGCTTATCGGTGGTTTCTAATTTATAGCCATGATTAACCGGGTCCATTAACAGAGTAGTAATACCCAGATCGTTTGGACCAAATGGAGCAGGTAAATAGTTACCTAATGTTGAAGGTGGTTGCTTTGGTAGATGGACTTCTAGTTGTGTGCCACTATTAAGTTCATTCATAAACTGACGGCAGTGGCCGCATGGAGAATAATTCACGGTAATAGATTTCAGTTTTTTCTCACCCCGCAACCAGGCGTGAGTAATAGCACATTGTTCAGCATGAATTGTTTGCTGTAACGGCACGTCGGTAAATTCCATATTGGCGCCAAAGTAGAGGGTTCCACTTTCTCCATGGGCAATTGCGCCGACATTAAAATGCGATATCGGCGTGAGAGAGCATGCTGCGGCTAATGGCAGAAGGGCGATCGCCAATGTGTTATCGTCAAAGTCGCAAGCTTTCTTGACTGATTTGGCTTGTTCAGCGGTAAGCATGGCAGGAAAATCATTATTTCCTATATGGGGTAAAAGTGCATCTTGTAGTTTAGATGGCAATTGCATCCAGACAGAATGAAAACGAGCTTGCATAGAATGATCTCCAGATTAATTTAAGATCATTCTAGGCTGTCTGGTCAGGTTTTTAATGTGAGCAATATCATATAGCTGATGAAATTCTTGTAATTAAACCCACTAAATGGGAGATCCGGATCAAATTTTTTTACTATAACTAGCCAAATAAGTATAGCAGCACTGGGAACACAAAAGGGGCAGTCAGTGAAGTAATGATACCGCAGGTCATCAGTGCCAATGAGCTGTATGCTCCTTCAACAAAATTGACTTCTGCACAACGGGCAGTACCTAAAGCATGCGATGCTGTTCCCATGGCTAAACCGCGGGATGCTTTGGTTTTCACCTGCAGAATATCGAACAGGTTATGACCAAATACAGTGCCAAGAATACCGACAAAAATGACACAAGCCGCGCTAATTGCAGGAATACCGCCGATAGCCTCTGCTACTGCCATTGCGATAGGTGTCGTGACTGATTTAGGCAGTATAGAAGCAGCCATTTCAGGCGTGGCACCTGTCCACAGCGCGATAGCAGTACCTGTCACCATGGCAACGATACTGCCGATAAAACAGATACTAATAATGGATTTCCATTGGGCCCGGATTTGGTGCAACTGCTCATATAAAGGAAATGCCAGTGCAACCACGGCGGGCTGGAGCAGATCATTCAGAATTCGGCTACCAGCGAAATAGTGATCATAGGGAGTATTGGTTATTAACAATATTGGAATAAGTACCGCGATGGAAACCAATAAAGGATTGAGAAGAGGAATTTTGAACCGTAGTGAAAGTTTTCTTGCGAGGTAGAATACAAATAATGTCAGTGGTAGTGACCACCAAATATGACTTAACATTTTTATTTCTCTTGTTTCTGTTGTTTAGTCTTAGCTTTTGATGCGGAACCAATAATTGGGCGTTCACGGTGAATATAATGGGAACTGTAAGCAACGATAATCATAACAACGACGGTGCTGATCAAGCATGAAAGGATAATCGGTAGCATCTGTTGGCTGATCTGATCGTAATAATTCATAATGCCTACACCGATAGGCAGAAACAGCAAGGTCATATTTTTTAGTAACAAACTACAACCGGGTTTTGCCCAATGAGCAGGAATTAGTTGAAAAGCTAATAAAACGAATAATATCAACATGCCGATAATACTGCCGGGAATAATGATGGGTAATAGGGAAGAAATGGCATTACCTGTCAGCAAACACAAATAAATCAGAACAAATGCTCGCAGGTACTGCCAACCAATAATCAGTACTTCACGAAACGACATAACAAAATTCCTAATTCTGGCGAGGTATTCATCATACAATTAACTTTGGGAATGTGCCATCTTTTCCTTCGAAAGGATGACGGAAATTTCGGCGGTTCTGGATTACAGCCCCGATAAAATGATTAGCAAGATTGGTAATATGTGGTTTGATTTAATATGAGGTTTTCTAGAAAAAAGTGAACTTTATGATAGCGTTGAAGTCCAACTATACGGAAAAATACGCTATGAAAAAATAGTAATTTAATCAATTGCAGGTGGAATACAACTCGCAGATATATTATATGGGGATAACCATGCAAATTTGTAGGATGAATTATAACGACCTGTCCTGAGGATGTATCACCTTTTATCGTGTTTCTGACTTTAATATCGTGCGAAACGCTCTGCTCCGTACCCGTAAGTTTAAAGTACCCGGCAGCTCATTGATGGCATACGGTAGAGTTGATGTTACAGGGAGTGCAAATTTTGGTGCGTGTAAAGTTTCTTAGCTTATTGGGTTATTTGTTATGCCTGTTGACCGCACTGCTAGCGTTCCGGCTAATTACTCCGTTAAGATTAGCTGTTTATCAGGTGTACCGCATGGTAGAACGTTTCCTGAACAGTATAAATTTGGGTTGGTTAGGGGGAAATTGCGAAGATAGCTGGATTGAATTTTTTATAGACATCTTTGTACTTTTAATGATGGCTCTAACTATACACAAAATCGCCAGTTGGATTTTTAATAGACTTCGATAAAATGCCGGATATTCCGGCGTTATTTCTTAGCGCTCTTTCCAAGAATCAGAGTAAATGATATTACCGTCAAGGTATTTCCACGTAATTTTCTCGTATCTGATTTCAACGGATTCTAGATGGTTAAAATGTTGATAAGATGGATCTCTTATATTATGCATTATTGGAGAAATTGAAATAATTTTCACTCCGCTCATAAGGATATGGAAATATTCCTCTTCCTGACATGCATCGTTTATTTTGTACCACTTGATATTAGCAGATTGTAACGTCTGTCCAGTGGCAACAGCTTTATAAAGGTATGGAGATGCCCGACGCGATTTTGTACATCGACAGATCCTTTAATATCTGCACCACCATCATCTTGCAACCATATATATGCCGGTATGGCCATACTAACCTCCTGATAATTTTCCTACACATTGATTTACTTCAATTTCATTCTAAATTCGATGATAATTTAACTGAATTATCTGACTATAACTAGTGATAATTTCATTAACTACTTTGAACTTTACTTTCTATTGATGAAAATCCAAAGTGGATACTGGAGATGGAAATTTTCCATGTCACATATAATTAACCAATAAAAGAGGATCAAAACCAAGGCTGGTCTATCTTCTATCGTCCCTTGTTCGACAATTAACGAAAAAGTTTGCCCAGAAAACTGATTCTTAAGACACAAGCTGGATACCAGTCGCCTTAGTAATAGTCCCAACTGATAAGCAGTAAGTATTTTGAAATGAAGACTCTAATTTACTGGCAGCTTGCTCGCTGGCATGTTGAAAGTGATGCTCTGGGTAAATCCAAGATACAAGGATGTCAAAGCTCACATTAAAAAAGTGGGGATCATTGCTGATCCCCGTGGGTAGAAATATTAGTGAAATAAATTAACTATTATTTCACCTGCATACCCGGTTGTGCACCACTATCAGGGCTGAGTAGGAAAATGTCTTTTCCGCCAGGTCCAGCTGCCATTACCATACCCTCAGAAACACCAAAGCGCATTTTACGTGGCGCCAGGTTAGCAACCATGATGGTCAAACGGCCTTCCAGCGCTTTTGGATCAGGATAACTGGAGCGGATACCAGAAAATACTTGCCGGGTTTCGCCACCAAGATCCAGTATCAATTTCAGCAATTTATCTGAGCCTTCGACGAAATCAGCTTGTTTGATAAGAGCAACGCGCATATCGACTTTGTCGAACTCATCAAAGGTGATAGTGTCCTGAATCGGAGCCTCTGCCAATGGACCGCTGACTTTTTGTGGGGTGCTGATGTTTTCTTTAGATGCAGCAACCATAGTATTTACTTTGTCCATATCAATACGGTTGAATAGTGCTTTGAAGGCGGAAACCTGATGATCCAGTAGCGGTTGTTCGATGTTATCCCAGGTCAATTCTGTGTTCAGGAACGCTTCGGCACGTTCTGCTAGATTTGGCAAAACTGGTTTCAGGAACGTCATTAGAACACGGAACAGGTTGATTCCCATTGAGCAGATAGCCTGGAGATCCGCATCACGACCTTCTTCTTTTGCCACAACCCATGGCGCTTGTTCATCCACATAACGGTTTGCCAAATCAGCCAGCATCATGATTTCACGGATTGCTTTACTGAATTCGCGGTTATTAAACTCCTCTTCGATAACTTTCGCACCATCAATAAACTTCTGGTAAAGCGCTGGATCAGCCAGTTTATCCGCCAGCTTGCCACTAAAACGTTTATTAATGAAACCTGCATTACGGGATGCCAGGTTAACAACCTTGTTAACGATATCGCTGTTAACACGCTGAACAAAATCTTCCAGATTCAAATCGATATCATCGATACGGGAAGAGAGTTTAGCTGCATAGTAATAACGCAGACAGTCTGCATCTAGATGATCCAAGTAAGTGCTGGCCTTAATAAAAGTACCGCGGGATTTGGACATCTTTGCACCGTTTACGGTCACATAGCCGTGAACAAAAATATTTGTTGGCTTACGATAACCGCTGCCTTCCAGCATGGCCGGCCAGAATAGGCTGTGGAAGTAAACAATGTCTTTACCGATAAAGTGATAAAGCTCGGCGGTGGAATCTTTTGCCCAGAAATCATCGAAGCTCAGATTTTCGCGTTTGTCACACAAGTTTTGGAAAGAACCCATATAACCGATAGGGGCATCCAGCCAGACATAGAAATATTTGCCCGGTGCATCAGGAATTTCAAAACCGAAATAAGGCGCGTCACGGGTGATGTCCCACTGTTGTAAGCCGGATTCAAACCATTCCTGCATTTTGTTAGCCACTTGTTCCTGCAATGCACCGGAACGGGTCCATGCTTGTAACATGTTACTGAATGCAGGTAGATCGAAGAAGAAATGTTCTGTTTCACGCATTTCTGGTGTCGCACCGGAGACAGCAGAACGTGGGTTAAGCAGCTCAGTTGGACTGTAAGTCGAGCCACAAACTTCGCAGTTATCGCCATATTGATCCTCTGCCTTGCATTTCGGGCAGCTGCCTTTTACAAAGCGATCTGGCAGAAACATACCTTTCTCAGGATCATATAACTGAGAAATGGTACGGCTCTTAATATGGCCATTCTTTTTCAGTTCCAGGTAAATCTTAGTTGATAACTCTTGGTTCTCTTTGCTGTGTGTGGAGTGATAGTTATCATAGCTAACTGAAAAGCCAGTAAAATCCTGATGATGCTCTTGGTTCACGGCTGCGATCATCTCTTCAGGAGCAATACCCATTTGCTGAGCTTTCAGCATGACTGGTGTTCCATGGGCATCGTCGGCGCAGATAAAGTGAACCTCTTTGCCGCGCATTCGCTGAAAACGGACCCAAATATCTGCCTGGATATGTTCCAGCATGTGACCGAGATGGATTGGACCGTTAGCATATGGTAACGCACACGTCACCAATAGTTTTTTTGCGACTTGAGACATAATAAGGATCTAACTTCCGTAAGTGAAAAGGGAGTTCGATGTTACCTTATCGAAAAAATTGTCGCTAGGGTCATGCTGAGTCTTAGCGAATTTTATTGAATAAAAATCGAATCAGTGAGCTGGAAATGAGTTTTTATGCCTGATCTTATCCGAACTCATTAGGTTCTGTTATGATGAAAAGATGGTTTTTAGGTAATAACGATAATCAAAGGAGCCGGGATGAACTCACAATCCCCCGAGCAGACCAATCCTGACCTGCTGAAATCTCAGGTAACAAAAATACTTGCTGCCTTTACACATCTGACATTGGAACACGATCTGATCACTCTAAAAGCACTGCATCGATGTACGATGCTTGATGGTGTTCTACATATTGAATTAATCATGCCGTTTGTTTGGCAACGTGGTTTTGAAACGTTGAAACAGACGACAACTCAAAAATTGCAAGCGGCAACTGGGGCGAAATCTGTTGTATGGAAATTGCTTCATGATATCAGCACATTACGCCGTGCTAACGATTTGCCGGGAATTAATGGTGTCCGCAATATTTTAGCGGTCAGCTCAGGTAAAGGCGGGGTGGGTAAATCCAGTACTGCCGTAAATCTGGCACTAGCGCTGGCTCAGGAAGGTGCAAAAGTGGGTATTCTGGATGCAGATATCTACGGTCCTTCTGTCCCAAATATGCTGGGAACAACTAAAGAGCGCCCAACCTCCCCGGATGGGCAACATATGGCGCCTATCATGACTCACGGTCTTGCCACTAATTCCATTGGTTATTTGGTGACAGATGACAATGCGATGGTGTGGCGTGGTCCGATGGCCAGTAAGGCATTGATGCAGATGCTGCAAGATACATTATGGCCGGATCTTGATTATCTGGTTATTGATATGCCTCCTGGAACCGGTGATATTCAGCTTACTTTGTCACAAAATATCCCGGTGACTGGTGCAATAGTGATAACAACGCCGCAAGATATTGCATTAATTGATGCGATGAAAGGTATCGTGATGTTCCAAAAAGTGAAGGTTCCTGTATTAGGCATTGTTGAAAATATGAGTGCGCATATTTGTAGTCACTGTGGTCACCTGGAACCTATTTTTGGTACCGGAGGGGCGGAAAAATTAGCCGCTAAATATAACTGCAAATTGCTGGGACAAATTCCCTTGCATATTTCTTTACGTGAAGATCTAGACCGTGGTCAGCCAACCGTTATCAGTGATCCTGATAGTGAATTCACGGATATTTACCGAGAAATTGCAGCGAATATTTCTGCACAGATGTACTGGCAGGGAGAGAAGATACCGACGGAAATTTCATTCCGCGCGGTTTAAGAATCAATTTGATTTATGGCAACGGGTAATTGATCTTTTCATTGCCCGTTTTTTGTGTATATGAAGAAAGAATTCTTTTCAGATCTTACTTGTTGCATGCTTTTTATGCGAAACGCTTCGAAAAAAATGAGACTTAATCTTGTTTACACTGGAACAGATACAATTAACTCCCTATAATCTCGCCCGACTCAGCACTCATAGGTGCTTTGTTCCCCATTTTTTCTAGAATCAGGTTATCTCTATTATGGCTGACGAAGCACACCAGTGCACAATTGTAGGAATTTCCGGTGCATCTGCCTCAGGTAAAAGTCTTATAGCTAATACACTTTACCGTGAATTACGCGCTCAGGTAGGTGATCACAATATCGGTATTATACCAGAAGATTGCTACTATAAAGATCAAAGCGATCTATCAATGGAAGAGCGTTATAAGACCAATTATGACCATCCAAGCTCAATGGATCACAATTTGCTCTTTTCTCACCTGCAAGCTTTGAAAGCCGGTAAATCGATTGAATTACCACAATACGATTATGTTGCTCACACCCGCAAACCAGAGGCAGTTCATTTTGCCCCAAAAAGAGTTATTATTCTGGAAGGTATTCTGTTATTGACCGATAAACGCTTGCGCCAGGAGATGGACTTCTCTATTTTCATTGATACACCGTTGGATATTTGCCTTATGCGTCGGATTAAACGGGATGTTCATGAACGGGGACGTTCTTTGGATTCAGTTATTGAGCAATATCATAAAACTGTGCGTCCGATGTTCCTGCAATTTATTGAGCCATCAAAACAATATGCAGATATTATTGTGCCGCGCGGGGGTAAAAATCGAGTAGCGATTGATGTGCTGAAAGCCAAAATTGGTCAGTTCTGCGAATAATAAAACTTTGCTTGTCAGGCATTGATAAGCATCATCGTATTTGAGAGGGAAATAATGCGACTCTGTGATCGCGACATTATTAAATGGCTTGATGAAGGTAAACTGGTCATTTCTCCACGTCCGCCGATTGAACGAATTAACGGGGCAACTGCTGATGTTCGTCTTGGAAATCAGTTTCGTGTTTTCCGGGGTCATACTGCCGCATATATTGATTTGAGTGGCCCAAAAGATGAAGTCAGTGCTGCTCTTGATCGCGTGATGAGCGATGAAATTATTTTGTCTGATAATGAGGTTTTTTTCCTTCATCCTGGAGAGTTGGCACTGGCTGTCACGTTGGAATCCGTTACATTGCCTGATGATTTGGTGGGTTGGCTCGATGGGCGCTCTTCTCTTGCCCGTCTTGGATTAATGGTACATGTGACAGCACATCGGATTGATCCGGGCTGGCATGGTCAGATTGTACTCGAATTCTATAACTCTGGTAAGTTGCCTCTGGCATTACGTCCGGGTATGGTGATCGGGGCTTTGAGTTTTGAACCGTTGTCTGGTCCGGCTGATCGTCCATATAACCGTCGGCAGGATGCGAAATATAAAAACCAGCAAGGAGCGGTAGGTAGCCGTATTGACGAAGATTAATACTTGGAACTGTTACTGAGTTACATTCACTGCTTTGACATCAGCTGAGGAAGTCATGAAGAGATTACTAACGACACTGGTTATTTTGCTTGTCGTGATTATTGCCGGTTTGGCAGCATTAGTCATGTTAGTAAATCCGAATGACTTTCGTGCTTATATGATTAAACAGGTGCAAAAGAAGAGTGGCTATCATCTCGTCATGCAAGATAGTATGCGCTGGCATGTCTGGCCAAAACTTAGCATCATTACCGGACGTATGTCATTGACTGCACCAAATGCGACGCAGCCAACGGTTACGGCAGAAAATATGCGTTTGGATGTTGAGTTGTGGCCACTTCTTTCGCATCAGCTTGCGGTTAAAGAGGTTATGCTGAAAGGGGCGGTATTGCAATTAACCCCGGAGAGCAAGTCTCAGAAAAAAGAAAATGCGCCCGTTGCACCGAGAGGGAAAATAGTCAATCCTTTAGCCAAAGGTGAACGCTGGAAGCTGGATATTGGCAGAATTAGGATCGCTGATAGTTTGCTTATCTGGCAGGATAGTGATCATTCTCAATTAAATGTCCGTGATATTAATCTGCTAATGGAGCGGGACGACCAAAACCATATCAACGTGGAGTTGAGCAGTAAGGTCAGTAAAAATCAGCAAGAACTTGTTTTTAATCTTAATGCAAACGTAGATATTTCTGATTATCCTCGCAGTGTTGCCGGTAATATCGATTCTTTTGATTATCAGCTTCAAGGGGTTGGTATACCCACGGGGGGCATCAGTGGTTCTGGGAAAGTTAATGCAGTTTATCAGAATGAAACCACTGGGGAGCCACAAACAATCTCTTTACAGGCGCTTAATTTCACTGCCAATGAGAGTGAGTTGTATGGCAGTATAAAGGCAATATTGGCAGCATATCCTGATTATCAGATAAATTTATCTTCCAAAAAGTTGAACTTAGATAATTTGGTGGGATGGGATCGGCTTCCTAAAGATGATTCGGAAATTAAACGCTATTATCGAGTAGAAAATAGCTTAGCCAAACCTGTGATTGCAGTTTCAAGTCTTGAGCAGCCCGATTATGGTACTAAATTTCTAAATAATTTTAATGCCAATGTTACCATCGATGCGGATAAATTTATTTATCGGGGAATGGAAATCGATAACCTGATATTTAAGGCAGACAATAATAGAGGTATTGCTGAGATTTCTTCCCTGAGTGGAAAATTGTTTGGCGGTCATTTCTCTATTCCAACTACTCTGGATTCAACAGGTGATCAGCTTAGATTACACACAAAGCCTTTACTACAAAATATAGAATTGGAACCCGTACTAAAAGCATTTTCTTTACCGCTGATATTTAGTGGTAGATTTAATTTAAACGGGGATCTTTCCGGTAAAGGATACGATGATTATGCTATTTCACATGTTTGGCAGGGTGATCTTAATTTCAGTTTAGCTGATGCCAAAATGCATGGGTTGAATATTCCACAATTAATCCAGCAATCTGTTGTCCGTGTAACGAATAAAGTAAATATTCCGGATAATATGGGTAACTTTACTAGCGCTAAAAAGCTTGATGTTAAAGCTGTACTTAATCGGGGTGATATAAAAATAAATCAGCTTTATGCTGTATCTGATTTGTTGAATATTAACGGTCAGGGTAAAGCTAATTTGCTGAAACAAAATGTTGATGTTGCCTTAAAAGTACAGATAACCCAAGAGTGGGGCGCGGATAATGAATTGGTTCGCCGTCTGAGGAAACTGAAAGTGCCATTACGGATTTATGGTAATTGGGATAATTTGCAATACAATCTTGATATTGAGCAATTACTACGTAATGAGTTGGAAAATAAAGCAAAACAGGCAATTACCGATTGGGTTGAACGTAATAATAATTAGCCCGTGCTTGATTTAGTGTATCGTTAAGCTGAGTATTGAGTGGTGTTTATATATGACAGTTAACTGCTCAGCTTAGCTGGACGCCTGAATAATATTCTTATAGTTACCTGAAGAGCCAATTTGAACATAAAGGGGAGTTGCCAGTTTACATTTTAATAATTGCCAGCATTTCTTCATTGTTTTCATCCATGCCGATTTCAACGAAACCAAAACTGGCATAAAAGTTTTTCGCTACAAGATTATTTGGGTTGTAACAGATTTCGATTTCTTCCAATCCAACTGTCTGTTTAATTTCGTTAAGGGCCAGCTGCATTGCTTTGCGTCCAATACCTTTGTTTTGATGGCGTTCATCTACCATAAAACGCCAAATCGATATTCTTCTGTCTGTTTCAGGTACCCACATAAAAAATCCAACAGGTTTGCCGTTTAAGCAAATTGCGCGTGTTTGATATGATGGGTTGAATTTTGATTCAACCAGTGACCATGTATTATCTGCAACATATTCAGATTGGTCTTTGGTTACAGTTAAGTCACAGACATCTTCATAATTGTCTTTATCCACATCTGTAAGGGCTATATTCACGTAATATCCTTTTGAATTAATAATATTATCGATTGGCAGTTTATATGAAGTTTATTGAATTGCAAAGCTATAAGACTGTGTTTTCCATGCCTACAATTGCAGGTCGCTTAATACCAGGTATTTGAGCAAGTTCTTATGAGATGAATTATTAACCTTGTCTGCATATGATATTGATAATAAAAGCTAAAAAGAACCCGGTACAGTTTAAACTGACCGGGTTTTATTTTGTCTCAAAGGAAAAACTCAGTGATGGGAAATATTTTTAGTGAGCAATAGCACTGAATTACTCTTTATTTTCTTCCTCTGAAACAAGTGGCGTAATTTTTACCTTATTGATCCGGTGACTGGTAACTTCCAGTGGTTCAAACACGTAATTACCAATCTGCAATTGTTCACCTTGTTGTGGAATATGTTGTGAATGTTCCATTAATAAACCTGCCAGGGTTTGATATTCACGTTTTTCATCCAGTTGCAAAGGAACATAAAGGATCAAATCATCCAGAGGCATGTAACCATTGGCAATCCAGCAACCATTTTCAGTTGTTTGTATATCATGGCGGGCATCCGTTTCTTCACCATCTACGGGCAAATTACCCGCGATAGTTTCCATAACGTCTGTCAGAGTAACCACGCCTTCCACAGAGCCAAATTCGTCAACGACAAACGCAAAATGAGTTTGTGCCCGGCGGAATTGTTCCAATGCCTGAAGCAGTGAAAGATGCTCTGGGAAAATCAGCGGTTGTTTTATCAGCGGCTGTAAATCAAAAGGTTGTTGGTTAAGTTGTTGGTTGAGTAGATCAATAACATGGACAACACCTAATGGCTCATCACTGGTATTTTCATCTGTGACGACAATACGTGTGTGAGGACTTTTATTTAGTGTTTGCGTCAGGTTTTCTGCTGGGGAATTAATATCAAGATACTCCACATCGTGGCGGGAGGTCATGATACTGTTGACATTACGCTGAGCCATGCCCAGCACTCGGGCAATCATCTGGCGTTCTTGTGGATCAAATACTTCTTGATTGTCACAAATCAGATTGGATGTGTGGTTATCCAATTCTGCATTTTCATGTTTACCGCTAAGGATACGTAACACGGCTTCTGCGGTTCTTTCACGTAGTGAGCGGGAAGCGGTAAGAAATCTGCGGCGGTTAAACTGAGCGAACTGGTTTAGGGACTCAATCATAATTGAGAAGCCGATAGCGGCATACAAGTAACCTTTTGGTATGTGATAACCAAAGCCTTCTGCTACCAAACTGAAACCAATCATCAGTAAGAAACTTAGACAGAGAATTACGATTGTCGGATGGGCATTGACAAAGGTTGTTAGCGGCTTGCTTGCCAGTATCATCAGGAACATCGCAATGGTTACTGCCGCGATCATGACACCGATATTGTTCACCATGCCGACCGCGGTAATCACTGAATCCAGTGAGAATACGGCATCAAGGACAATTATTTGAACGACAACCGTCCAAAATTTAGAAGTTTTGTGTTGTTGTCCTGAATGCGCATCTTTTCCTTCCAACCGTTCATTCAACTCCATAGTGGCTTTGAATAGCAGGAAAAGACCACCCACTAACATAATCAGGTCGCGGGCACTGAATGGGTGTCCCCAAAGCGTAATTAATGGATTAGTTAGTGTTATCAGCCAAGAGAGACTAAAAAGTAGCACAACGCGCATCAGTAGTGCACAGGTTAGTCCTGTAATACGTGCTTTATCTCTTTCTTTTTCAGGAAGTTTATCTGCCAAAATGGCAATAAAGACTAAGTTGTCAATTCCGAGGACAATTTCTAGAACGATAAGCGTAGCCAGTCCGGCCCATATCGTTGGATCAGCGATCCATTCCATACAGTTTGTTTTACCTTTTAATATGACGGCTTATGCCGAACTATGAATAATGGGCATTGACGCATAAAATTTCAATAGTTGATTTTTCATCTGATGAAGTTTTTTTCAGAAAATGAGGTTCGACGGTATCGATTGCACCAATCAACTATCCACTTAGCCTAATCCTGAGTTAACATGTGATCACATTAACAGATTGCCCACTAATTATTATTATTGGTGGGCAGTATCATCATCAGACAGGAGTTATTCATGTCCAAGCAGCAGATTGGTGTTGTTGGTATGGCGGTAATGGGGCGTAACCTGGCACTGAATATTGAGAGCCGTGGTTATTCCGTATCTATATTTAATCGTTCCAGTGATAAAACTGACGAAGTCATTGCCGAAAATCCAGGGAAAAAATTAGTTCCAAATTACACTATTGAAGAATTTGTCGATTCACTGGAAAAACCGCGTCGTATTCTGCTAATGGTTAAAGCTGGTGAAGCAACGGATAAAACCATCGCTTCACTGACACCACATCTGGATAAAGGTGACATTTTAATTGATGGTGGTAATACTTATTTTCAGGATACTATCCGCCGTAACCGGGAACTTTCTGCTCAGGGCTTTAATTTTATTGGTACTGGGGTTTCCGGAGGCGAAGAGGGCGCGTTGAAAGGCCCCTCTATTATGCCTGGTGGTCAAAAAGAGGCATATGATTTAGTTGCGCCAATTTTGCAAGAGATTGCAGCTAAGGCTGAAGATGAGCCTTGTGTAGCATATATTGGTCCGGATGGCGCCGGTCATTATGTGAAAATGGTCCATAATGGGATTGAATATGGTGATATGCAGCTCATTGCTGAAGCCTATTCTTTATTGAAATATTCTCTGAACCTGAGTAATGAAGAGTTATCCGAGATTTTTACCAACTGGAATAACGGTGAGCTGAGCAGCTATCTGATTGAAATCACGGCTGACATTTTCCGTAAGAAGGATGAAGAAGGTCAATATCTGGTTGATGTGATCTTGGATGAAGCGGCAAACAAAGGCACAGGTAAATGGACTAGTCAGAGTTCTCTCGATTTAGGCATTCCAGTTACTTTGATCACTGAATCCGTATTTGCACGTTATATTTCTTCTTTGAAAGATCAGCGTGTTGCTGCTGCGAAAGTTTTGAGCGGGCCGGTTGCACAACCATTTAAAGGTGATAAAGCCGAATTTATTGAGAAAGTCCGCCGTGCACTTTATCTGGGCAAAATTGTTTCTTATGCTCAGGGCTTCCAGCAGTTGAAAGCTGCATCTGAGGAATATCAGTGGGCATTGAATTATGGTGAAATCGCTGGAATTTTCCGGGCTGGTTGTATTATTCGTGCTCAGTTTTTGCAAAAAATTACTGATGCATATACTGAAAATGCAGATATTGCTAACCTGTTGCTGGCACCTTATTTCAAGAAAATTGCTGATGAATATCAACAGGCACTGCGTGATGTTGTGTCTTATGGAGTGCAGAATGGTATCCCGACCCCTACTTTTTCCGCCGCTATTTCTTACTACGATAGCTACCGTTCAGCCGTATTGCCAGCAAACCTGATTCAGGCACAGCGTGATTACTTTGGTGCTCATACTTACAAGCGAACTGATAAAGAAGGTATTTTTCATACCGAATGGATGGAGTGAATTCGGTTATCACATTTAAAATAAGGTAATGGGCAAGGAGATTGAAGTGCTCCTTTAGAGATGGTGTAGCGTTACCTTCTGTGATAATTCAGAAACACACTGTTGCGGTTATAGCAAACGTTTACCGCAACGGTGTGGTTTAAATTTGCATATGACCAACCGAAAAGAGACAGTAGATCATTGTCTTATCCCATTAAGCAATGGGAGAGGTATTGATGATATGGAAATCAAAACGGTTTTTACCGACATGAACCAGTTTCAGGTTTCTCGGGAAATTGAGACCTTCATCAACGGTTGCGATACCATGTATATCATAAGAAAAATAGAATGATCCGTTACCAATATATTCTCCGGTGTTGACATTTCTTACGTAAATTGAAGTTACTAACTTTTCCTGTACGAGAAGTTCATCTATGACAATATAATCTTCACCTGTCGTAGTATTAACTTCAATTTTGTCTTGTCCTTCTCCATTGTATATTTTAGTAGTTAGGGAGAATTTTATATCTGAATGAGTATCATCAATGATTCTTAGAGCAATCAGTCGGGTATCTTTCTGCATGACTCTGAATTTAGATAATCCTCTAATTTCTTTATCAATATCTGGGGTGTCGACTACCCATTCATAATATCTATTCTCTGGATCGTTATAGTGGCGCCAGGCTTGAACTTTAGATAATTTTCCAATTTTCACTGAAAGGAATTTATCATTAAGGTGGGAGGGCAGAGATATAATTTTATCTAGCTCTTGGTAATCATGTGATTTACCTTGATAGTTTTTTCCTTCGAAGAAGGTTACACCTGTAATTAATTCTTTTGCCATTTTATCTACTCCTTAAAGTTGATTTTAGCAATATATAATTTATCAAAAAAAACAATATTATAATTATTAAATTACTTTGCAATACTTTCTTGAAAGCATACCTGGTCATGTTAAATTTATAATATTTACTTTTTTCTATTATTTATACGAATTAATTTGTGTTTATTGATATGATATTTATCGCTGATAATGCATTCATTCCTCATCTTTAGATGTTAAATTCCCATTTTAAAAAGAATAATATTCGATTGAGTAATATTAAAAATAGCACAAAAATGTATAAAGTAAAGTTAGTCAAAAAATACTGAATAATGTCTTTCTAATCATGCTAATACAATACATTGGTTATAATATGAGAATTTGATATTTTTGATGATTTTTTGATTTATCGCTTAAGTTATAATCCAATTATGAATGTTTTTCATGTTCGGTATTTCTGGCAGAGATTATCAAATTGTTATTTGTTAATAATATTGTGAAAATACTTTGAGAAAAAATTTAGTGATTAAATGGTTGAGTTTTTATATAATTTATGAAATTAATTGTTAGAAAAACATCTATCTGAAAGGAAATAGGCTATGATAATTATTCTTAATATTGCTTATTTGAAGATATAAAATAGGTACTCCACTTTGTTTTTATGAGAGCTTATGAAAAAGTAATTAATAGCAATTGGCGACTGATTATTAAAAGTGGGGTCTTTCGATTTTTTTGGATTATTCACAACCCTTTATTTCCTTACATTGTGATAAATGAAAAATTCTTTTTAGTATCGGAACAATCCAAGAATAATAGAATACACCGTTGCGGTTCTTGATACTATGCCGCAACGGTGCAGCTTAAATTTTCAGAACGTAGCCTGTCTGAAAACGATGGTTAATTATCGTTATATTACGCCCGAATTAGTAAGAAAAATCGGTACTAATAATATGAATGTCAAAACGGTTATTACCTACATTGACTATTCTCAGGTTTTTAGGGAAATTAGCTTTCTCATCAATAGTAACAACGCCATTTGAATCACGATAGAAATAGAATGATCCGTTATTAATATATACACCAGTACTGGTATTTCTTATTGCGATGGCGGTGACTAATTCTGTATTAAATGGGAGTATGCCAACAAGTGCATAATCATCATCAGTTGTCGTTTCAACAGGACCTACACAATGGGTATTCGTGTACATGGAAAATTTTATACCTGAATTGGTATCATCAATAACTCTTAATGCAACCAGGCATGTATCTTTTGATGTCACTTTAAACTTAGATAATCCTCTAATTTCTCTATCAATATCTGGGTGATCAAATTCCCATTCACGATAACGTTGACCAGGTTCCCAATCACTAAGGTGACGCCATGCGTAAACTTTTGATAGCGTTCCGATTCTTACTGAACGAAATCTATCATTGAGATCATAGGGAAGTGGAATAATACTATCGTTTTCTGGATAATGATGCGCTTCGCCCAGAAAGTATTTTCTGTCGAAGAAAGTTGCACCTGTAACTAGCTTATTTGTCATATTTTTCTGTTCCTTAAATTCTATAAAAAAAAGTATCATATTTCTTTCTGAAAGCAGTTTTAGAATACAATGATTGTGGGAATTTTGTATTAATAAAATATAACGAGCAGATATATTAAATTATTGGCGATATAACATTAATATAATTGATAAATCATTTCGTGCCGATATTTAAAATAAAATCTCTGAGACTAATGCAATTGAGAATTACTATCAAAAACACTTTTCTTAGGACGGAAAATTATTCCGGAATGTAATTGATGTTTTTGAATGTATGGCTAAATATTGAATAATCAGATATTCGTAGTATTTGATAACTATATTTATGAATTTAACGTTTATATAACGTTTTTGTAATGGTATCTTTACCCTATGATATAAATTTACAGCTCAATAAGATAGTTAACATTTTAAATGAATATACTTAAGATAATATCTCAAATAGCCTATTTTTATAGGCTATTTAATTAGTTTTTGATTAATTGAATTAGATGATAATTTATTTACTTCAAGTTAGAACGAGAGTTAATTTATGATGTCTTTGCTTTCTGTCTATTACTACTTTAATTTTCTTCAATGATGTTTATTCTATTTGCCGAAAATTCATCAGTTCAGGTTGTGCAATCCTGAGATAATCTTTGGTGTTGAGAATCACCGAACACTCAAGGCTCCCCGCATTAAAAGCCAGTTCATCAAAACGTTCAAACAATAAAGGGTCAGCAACCAGTTTCAGATCCGGATGGAAACTAAACGGTGGAATAGCACCAAATACACATTGAGTCAGCTCAGAAACTTCTTTCGGGCTTGCCAATGATGCGCGAGTACCACCAATCTGTTTTGCCAGTAAAGTGAGGTCAGCTTGTTGATCCGCAGGGAGAACAGCGAGTACATATTGACGGAACCCTTTTCCTTTGACATGACAAACCAGTCCTTTTGCGCCTTGTCCAAGTTGTGTGCCACGGATTTTTGCAACTTCTTCAGAGCGCCCTGCAGTTGGATGTTCAATGATTCTATAACAGGCATGATTCTCATCCAGTAATGTAGTTAGATTGCTAAATATTTCGTTAGAGGACAAAATAAACTCCTAAGTAATAATGTAATTAATTGAACTATGAGTTTTCATAATTATTGTATTAATTATATTTTCATCCAGGCATATTACCAAATAAAAAGATTATAAGATATGTATCCAAATGGATATCATCTGATTTTATTGAAAGATCTATTTAGAGTTTCTTAAGATATATGGTTTAAATAGCGCTATTATTTACATTTGCTTCAAGAAAACTATTTATAGTCCTATGAGGCGATTTTTTAGTCTTGTGTGTGTTTTTATATATTTCCATATTAGAACTATTTAATGTTAAGGAATTGCTGATGATGACGACTAAATTTTTTATGCCATTAGTAAATATGATTGGCGTGGGCTGTCTGGTTGAAGCAGTAGATTCGATGAAAGATTATGGTTATAAGCAAGCATTGATTGTGACTGACCGTATTTTAAATGAACTTGGAATAGTAGCAAAAATTCAATCTTTGCTGACTGCTGTGGGTATTGAAAGTGCAATTTACGATGGTACAAACCCGAATCCGACGACGGTTAATGTTTCTGAAGGTCTGGCTATATTGCGTCAGAACAACAGCGATTGCGTTATTTCATTAGGTGGTGGTTCACCGCATGATTGTGCAAAAGCTATTGTATTGCTAGCAGCTAATGGCGGAGATATCCGGGATTATGTCGGTATTGATCGCTCATCTAAATCACATTTGCCGTTAATTGCCATTAATACTACTGCGGGTACCGCGTCAGAAATGACACGCTTCTCTGTCATTACTGATGTTGAGCACCATATTAAAATGGTTATTGCTGATAAAAATATCACACCTGTTTTGTCGGTGAATGATCCAGAATTGATGGTAGGAATGCCGAAAAGTTTAACAGCAGCGACGGGAATGGATGCAATGACCCATGCGGTTGAAGCTTATCTTTCTAAAGAGTCCAACCCAATAACGGATGCTTGTGCATTAAAAGCGATCTCCATGATCAGCCAGTCCTTACGCCAGGCAGTAGCTGATGGGAATAACATCGAAGCGCGCGAAAACATGGCCTATGCACAATTTTTGGCGGGTATGGCGTTTAATAGTGCATTACTGGGGTATGTTCATGCTATGTCTCACCAATTGGGTGGTTTCTATGATTTACCACACGGTATATGTAATGCGGTTTTGTTGCCACATGTTCAGGAATTTAATGCCAAAGTATCTGCTGGTCGCTTAAAAGATATTGCTGCGGCAATGGGAGTGGATGTAAGAGCCATGGATGATCAGCAAGGAGCGGCAGCGTGTATTGATGAAATTCGTAAGTTATTAAAAGATATTGGCATTCCGGCTGGTTTGGCTGAGTTGAATGTCAAATTGGAAGATTTGCCAATGTTGGCAACTAATGCCTTGAAAGATATATGTTGTTTGACTAACCCAGCTCAGGCTACCCACGAAGAAATCGTGGCAATTTTCAAAGCTGCCATGTGATCTGTAAGTCCTCATTTCGTAGGGAGTAATTATCTATTTGTCAAACTGACCCAGAATATTTGTGGTTAACTGGGTCAGTTTCTCTGTTGTCCTGCGGTGGGAGCAAGTCACCTGACTTCTAGCTCATCTTTCCCTTAACCGGCGAATGATACAACTGAGATCCAGATCTTGATCTTGCAACAGAACCATCAAGTGGTACATCAGGTCAGCCGCTTCATTCGTAAGTTCTTCTCTGTTATTAACTGTAGCGGCTAGAGCAGTTTCTACACCTTCTTCACCGACTTTTTGAGCGATTCGTTTAGTGCCGCTGGCATATAACTTTGCCGTGTATGAGCTGTTTGGGTCAGCTGTTTTACGGCTAGCGAGCAATTTCTCAAGTTGAAAGAGAAAACCTGATTCGGTTTGTGCCGGAGCGAAGCAACTGTTTGTCCCAGAATGGCAGGTAGGTCCGATCGGATCAGCGAGGGCCAGTAGGGTATCATTGTCACAATCCGGATAAATCTTAACTAAGTTAAGAAAATGCCCTGAGTTTTCACCTTTGGTCCATAGGCGCTGTTTACTACGGGAAAAGAAAGTGATTTTGCCCGAGCTAATAGTGATATTAAGCGCTTCTCTATTCATATATCCCATCATGAGGACATCCCCGGATACAGCATGTTGCACGATAACCGGCATCATGTAGGAGACTTTTTCCCAATCCAGCTTTTCGATTTGTTGTGTGGTTAGCAAGTTCTTATCTCCACGCCTTGTTGTGAAAGGTACAGTTTTAATTCATTAATATTAATAATGTTTTTGTGGAATACCGATGCGGCTAGTGCACCATCAACATTTACTTGTTTAAAGGCGTCAAGGAAGTGTTCTGGCGCTCCTGCACCACCAGAGGCGATGAGAGGAACATGGCAAATGTCGCGTACTCGTTTTAGCTGAGCCAGATCGTAGCCATTGCGTACACCATCTTGATTCATCATATTTAACACGATTTCACCTGCACCACAGCGTTGTGCTTCTTTTACCCAATCAAGAGTTTGCCATTGGGTGGCAGTTGTACGTTTCTCATCGCCAGTGAATTGATACACCTGATAGCAGCCAGCGGTTTCATCAAACCAAGTATCAACCCCGACGACTATGCATTGAACGCCGTAGCGCTCTGCTAAGCGTGTAATCAAGGTTGGATCAGTAAGTGCAGGGGAATTGATGGAGATTTTATCTGCACCAAATGAGAGGATTTGTCCCGCATCTTCGACAGTCTTAATACCTCCCGCAACGCAGAAAGGAATATCAATCACTTCCGCAACTCTGGATACCCAACTTTTGTCTACCACTCGTCCATCAGATGAGGCGGTGATATCGTAGAAAACCAATTCATCTGCGCCTTCTTTTGCATAGCGCTGAGCGAGTGGAACAATATCACCAATGATTTCGTGGTTACGGAATTGAACACCTTTAACTACGTATCCATCACGGACGTCGAGACAAGGAATTATGCGTTTTGCCAACATTGGATTACCTCCGCCAGGGTAAATTTTCCATCAAGTAATGCACGACCAATAATAACTCCGGCTACACCGCTGGTAGGCAGGGATGCGACATCGTTTAATGTTCCAATGCCACCGGACGCCTGAAACGCAATGTGTGGATAGCATTGGTAAATTTCCCGATATAATTCAATGTTTGGGCCATTTAGCGTGCCATCGCGGGAAATATCAGTGCAGAGCACATGTTTCAGTCCAAAAGGGAGATATTGTTCAATAACTTGTTCCAGAGTGGCGGCTGAATTTTCTTGCCAGCCATTAATAGCGATTTGTTTTGCACCTGTATTATCGATGCGAACATCCAGCGCGAGTACAATGGCTTCTGAACCATAATGTTGAAGCCACTGGGTAACTAATGCGGGCTGTTTTATAGCGGTGGAGCCGATAACAACCCGTTTAGCGCCGGCATCAAGTAGCGTTTTTATATCTTCTTCTGTACGGATGCCGCCACCGACTTGAACAGGGATGGAAACAGCTGAAAGTAACTTACTGAGTAAAGGAATTTGACGAGCTGATGGTTCTTTAGCGCCTGTCAGATCGACCAGATGGAGTAATTTTGCTCCCTGTTGTTCATATTGTTGAAAATAGGACAAAGGATCATGCCCATAATCTCGCTGTTGACCATAATCTCCCTGATGCAACCGGACCACTTTGCCATCAATCAAATCTAATGCCGGTATAATCATTGCGCTTACATCTCCAAAAAGTTCTTTAATAGCTTGGCTCCAGCGATGCCGGAACGTTCAGGGTGAAATTGCACACCAAAGAAATTGTCTTTAGCGATTGCGCTGCTGAAAGTATCGCCGTATTCAGTTTGAGCAATGGTGTATGTATTTACTGGAATCGCGTAACTATGGACAAAGTAAAAATAGGCATAGTCTCCAACCCCTCGAAATAGTGGATGCTCTGCTTTTGGCAGTACCTGATTCCAGCCCATATGTGGTAACGGAAGCCGATTAGTTGCCATTTTTTTGACAGGTGAATCAATAAGCTCAAGCATCGTTGCATTGTTATTGCTTTCTTCACTAGTGGTAGCGAATAACTGCATGCCAAGGCAAATACCTAACACAGGTTGGTTCAGTACTTTAATCAACGGTATAAGTTCCCGTTGCTTTAGTTGATCCATTGCTGCACTGGCAGTACCAACGCCGGGTAAAAGTAATTTATCTGCTGCCAGGATCGTTGCTGTTTCTCGGCTGATTTTGGGTTCATAACCTAATCTGCGGATGGCATACGCCACAGATGATAAGTTGGCGCAGCCAGTATCAAGAATGACGACTTTCATCACAAAACTCCTTTGGAACTTGGCAGTGTATCGCCTTCTATCCGAATAGCCTGACGTAATGTCCGGCCAAAGACTTTAAACAGGCTTTCTGCTCTGTGGTGATCATTATTGCCTTTTGTTTTCAGGTGCAGTGTGCAGGCCATTGTATAAGAGAGTGAGCGGAAGAAATGCTCGATCATTTCGGTACTCAGATCACCGACTCGCTGATATTTGAATTCAGCTTTATATTCAAGATGTGGGCGACCGGAGATATCGAGAGCACAGCGAGCAAGGCATTCATCCATTGGTAAGACAAAACCAAAACGGGAGATGCCTCGTTTATTTCCCAGAGCCAGTTTTAATGCTTCGCCGAGAGCTAGTCCGGTGTCCTCAACGGTGTGATGATCATCAATACAGAGATCGCCTTTAACCTGAACATCCATACGGAAACCGCCATGAGTTGCAATCTGATCCAGCATATGATCAAAAAAACCAATACCCGTATTGATTTTGCTGCCACCTTCACGATCTAACCAAACTTCAATGTCGATGGATGTTTCTTTGGTGACACGTTGAATGTGAGCATGGCGATCTTGACAGGTCAGTTGTTCGCTTATAGCTGACCAACTGAGATTTTCCGGATGATAGCGCAATCCCTGAATGCCCATATTTTCGGCCAGTTGCAGATCGGTTTCCCGATCACCAATAACATAACTGTTGGCCGTATCCATCAAACCTTCTGCCAGATATTTTTCTACCAGTTTTGTTTTTGGCTTACGACAATTGCAGCTATCTGCGGGTTTGTGAGGGCAGATTAAAACTTCATCGAAATTGATCCCCTGAGAGTTAAAAATTTGCATCATAAGGTTGTGCGGTGGTTCAAACTCCGCCAATGGAAAACTTTCTGTACCAAGGCCATCCTGATTGGTGATCATAACCAGTTTGAAACCTGATTTTTGCAGCGCAAGCAATGCGGGAATAACGTTGGTTTCCAGTGCTAGTTTGTCCAGACGATCAACTTGAAAGTCTGCTGGTGGTTCAGTAATCAGTGTGCCATCTCGGTCAATAAAAAGTAGTTTCTGATTCATTAGCTTTCTATTTCCTTTGGTTATTTGTTTTTAGTGGAAAGGGCACTAATGGCTTCAACCACCTGTTCACACTCGTTACGAGTGCCTATAGTGATCCGCAGGCAACCATCCAAACCAGGCTGTTTGCGTTGGTCACGCAGGATAATCCCCTTATGCCATAATGTTCTGAAAACGGTCTCAGCATCATAGAATTTCACGAGTATGTAGTTGGTTTCACTGGGAAATATTTTTTCAACGAGTGCTAATTTATTCAGGGCCTGTTGCAAGTAGTCGCGGTTCTCCCTAATTTCAATAACCCGTTTTTGCATAACTGCGATACCTTCTGCTGTCAGTGCTTGTGCTGCAATATGTGTAACAGGAGTAGAAAGTGGATAAGGCGCAATGACTTTTAACAACAGGGCGATGATATCCACAGAAGCGAGAGTAAATCCACAGCGCAAACCAGCCAAAGCAAAAGCTTTCGAGAGGGTTCGCAAAATAACTAAATTCGGATAGTTTTTTAGCCAGCTTGCGATACTATTTTCCGGGCAGAATTCAATATATGCTTCATCAATCGCGACGATTGCGCGGTTAGTAGTCAGTTCCAGAATTTTGCACAGTGAAGCTGGGTTAATGGGGTTCCCTGTCGGGTTATTAGGGCTACAAATGTAGATCAGTTTTACTCGGTCGAGGTTATTTTCAATTTCTTTGATATCCAGTTGCCAATTTTCCTGAGTGGCAATTTTCTTTTGTTCGACACCAAAAGCTTCAGCGCTGACACTGTACATACCATAAGTCGGAGGGCAGAACAAAACAGCATCTTGTCCAGGTTCACAAAATACGCGGATCAGGAGTTCAATGGATTCATCAGCACCACGACAGGCAAGTACTTGCTCAGGTTGTAAACCAGCATAGGCAGCATAACGATGGATGACGGATGCCGGCTGGCAATCAGGATAGCGATTTAGTGTTTGCTCGGTGAATTGGAAATTAGGTGCCAGCGGGTATTCGTTGGCATTCAACCAAACATCGCCATTACCTCCAAGGCGACGGGCAGACATATAAGGTATTAATTTGCGGATATTTTCCCGTGCTAACAGATTGACATCAAAAATATTATCCATGTTCATTCCTTATCTGCAATATTCAGTGCAGCCACACGTAAAGTCACTGCGTTTTTGTGCGCGGTGAGTTGTTCTGCCTGAGCCAGTGTTTCTATGGTCTGAGATAGATTTAATAGCCCTTGCGGGGTTAGTTGCTGAATAGTCATACGTTTCAGAAAATCAGCCAGACCAAGGCTGGAATAAGTTGAAGTGTAGCCATAGGTTGGCAAGACGTGGTTGGTTCCTGAGGCATAATCTCCCGCAGATTCCGGCGACCAGTCACCGAGGAAAATAGAACCTGCACTGGTGATTTTCTCAACCAGTTGTTCTGGCTGGCGAGTCTGAATAATCAGGTGCTCAGGGCTATAGAAGTTACTGATTTCCACACATTGTTGCAGGCTTTCTGTCACGATAATACGGCTATGGTCTAGCGCCTTAACCGCTATCAGATTGCGCGGAAGCTGGGATAGTTGTTTTTCGATTTCCTTTATAACTTCGTTGGCTAACTTTTCATCAGGCGTTACCAATATGACTTGTGAGTCTGGGCCATGTTCTGCTTGTGAAAGTAAATCGGCGGCAGCGAATACTGGGTTTGCATCCCCATCGGCAATAATAAGTACTTCTGACGGGCCAGCGGGCATATCAATAGCGGCACCATCTATTCGTTGGCTAATTTGTCTTTTAGCTTCAGTAACATAAGCGTTACCTGGGCCGAAAACTTTATCTGTTTTTGGTACAGATTCTGTTCCGAACGCCATAGCTGCAATGGCCTGAGCACCGCCAATCTGGAATATTTCTGTAATTCCGCATAATTTGGCAGCATAGAGAATTTCATCTGCAATAGGGGGCGGAGAACAAAGCACAATTTTACGGCAACCTGCTATTTTGGCAGGTGTTCCAAGCATTAAAACTGTAGAAGGTAATGGTGCTGAACCTCCGGGGATATACAATCCGACAGAATCGATGGGTCGCGTTACTTGCTGACAATGAACCCCTGGTTGAGTTTCTACTTCAATCTTTACCGGTTTCTGAGCTTCGTGGAAAGTGCAGATATTATTCATTGCTTGCTGCATCGCCTGTTTAATGTCGTTATTAAGGCGGTTGTCTGCGGCAGCTATTTCTTCTGGTGAAATACGGATATTTTCAATAATGGTTTTGTCGAAACGTAGGCTAAGTTCTCGCAGGGTGTGATCGCCACGTTCTTTTACCGCGTCTAGAATCTGTTCCACTGTGTGGGAAATTTCTTCAGAAGCGACAACAGCAGGGCGTGCTAGTAAAGTTTGTTGCTGTTTACCATTATATTCTTGCCAACGAATTGGGGTCTTGAAACGAGTAATCATCTTTGTTTACTCCATCATTTTTTCAATTGGCAGCACCAAAATGGAACTTGCGCCAAGGGATTTAAGTTTCTCCATAGTTTCCCAGAACAGTGTTTCACTGCTCACCATGTGCATGGCAATGCGGTTCTGATCACCAGCCAGCGGTAGAATAGTTGGATGTTCTGCTCCGGGTAGCAGAGAAATGACTTCTTCGAGTTTTTCACTGGGGGCATGCAACATAATGTATTTGGATTCACGAGCCTGAATGACCCCTTGAATGCGGGTCATCAATTTATCAATCAATTGCTGTTTCTCGGCGGGCATTTCGCCATCACGTTGAATAAGACAAGCTTTTGAACGGTAGATAACTTCTACTTCCTTCAGACCATTTGCTTCCAGTGTTGCACCCGTTGAAACCAGATCACAGATGGCATCTGCTAATCCGGCACGAGGTGCTACTTCTACTGAGCCGTTTAGCAGACAGGATTTAAAGCGGATTTTTTTCTGGTCGAGGTAACGTTTTAACAGGTGAGGATAAGAGGTGGCGATACGGGTGTTTTGCAGACATTCGACACCGGTATAGTTGTAATCCAGTGGGGTAGCCAGTGAGAGACGACAAGTGCCGAAATCAAGACGACGTAAAGTGAAATATTGTGGATCTTCTCCCTGAGCACGACGATTTAATAACTCTTCTTCCAGTACGTTTTCACCAATAATGCCCAGATCAACGACGCCGTCCATAACCAGCCCTGGAATATCATCATCACGTACTCGTAGGATATCGATGGGCATATTTTCTGAGAATGCAATCAGGCACTGTTGTTGCAGATTGATTTTAATACCACAGCGAGATAACAACTCACGGGAATCTTCGCTCAACCGACCAGATTTTTGCATGGCTATACGTAAACGTGATTTATCTAACATTTTTATTCCCCTTGATAATTGGAATCATAAAAAAACCCTCGGAAGAATTCTTCCGAGGGTTTTTATCGCATTCATGCCACCGGAAGACCTGCTAAACGTCTTCCAGTACACAACAGCCTGAAAGACTAATCAGGATGATGGTGATGATGGTTGAACTGAATGCGGATCATAATGGCTTCTCTTTTTTTCTATTAATTTTGTTAACTATGTAATTTTACTAACTATATATTTTTGCTAGTTACTGCTTGCTGCCGGTTGTTTTGTGGTTGACCAGCAGTGGTTAAATTTTTTGCTTGCTATTCAACCTATACGATTTAGCAGGTTAAAAGCAACCTATTTCTTTAAAAGAAATTTATATTTTAATAATATCTTGTTTTTACTTGAGATATTGTTTCCCATGAGAAAAATACAAGGTCAATAATAACAGTAGCTTAATGTTTATATTATTAGCATAATCAATGCAATATCAGGCATATGAAGGAGTGGTGATGAAAAAAATTTCCATTATCGGTCTGGGTTGGTTGGGGATGCCATTAGCTAAGTCGTTGAGTTATAACGGTATGCAGGTTGTTGGTAGTAAAACAACGCCAGATGGCGTAGAAGCAGCACGTATGTGCGGTATTGAATGTTATCTGTTACAACTGGAGCCTCAGATTAATTGTGCTTCTGATGATTTAGAACAACTGATGACAGCTGATGTGCTGATTATCACTTTACCGGCAAGTCGTACTGCTGGTGGCAGTTATAACTATGTCAAAGCGGTTCAGTTAGTTGTTGATACTGCCCTGTCATACTCTGTGCCGAGGATTATTTTCACCAGTTCCACTTCTGTTTATGGGATTGTTGCCGGTAAACTCAATGAAGATGCTCCTTTTTGCCCTGAAACACTATCCGCTCAGGCATTGGTTGAATTGGAAAACTGGTTGCATAAATTACCAAATATTTCCGTTGATATTCTGCGTTTGGCGGGGTTGGTGGGAAGTGGTCGTCATGCTGGGCGTTTTTTGGCAGGGAAGAAAGAAGTTAAAGGTGGTGATCAGCCAGTAAATTTGGTTCATCAGGATGATGTTATTTCAGCGATTAATTTGTTGCTTCAAAGGCCAAAAGGCGGACATATTTATAATTTATGTGCGCCTATTCATCCAACCAAAGCGGAATTTTATCCTAAGGTCAGTGGTCAGCTTAATTTGATTCCACCTGAATTTGCCAGGGAACAAACTCAGGTGGAAAGTAAGATTGTTGATGGTAGCCGTATTTGTAAGGAGTTAGGGTTTGAATATCAATATCCAGACCCAGGCTGGATGCCAATGAATTGATTTTTATTAAGTTAACTCGATCATGACAATTTCTCTGAACGCTGGTCTTTCTGTCATCAAGTGATACCAGCGTTCAATATTTGGCAAAGATGGACGTTCGATACGGACATTGAGCTAAGGGTAGATCATGGGGCCTAATGCAATATCTGCCATACCAAATTTATCGCCGGAAAAGTATTCTTGTTCTGTTAAGGCGTTATCTGCGATTTCCATCAGTTTTTCAATTTCAATCAGTGTTTGTTCTATTTGCTTTTGATCCCGTTCTGCTTCAGGTGTGCGAATAATACCTATCATGAGCTGTCTGATATGAGGAAATAAATGTGAGCCGACCCAATCCATCCATTTTTCCGTATTTGCTCTCTCTTGTAAGTTTTGCGGATAGAGAACATTTTCACCAAATTTTGCTGCAAGATAACGGACAATCGCGTTAGATTCCCACAAGATAAAATCACCTTCTTGCAAACAGGGAATTTGTTTATTTGGATTCAATTTTAGATATTGTGGATCATCCAGTTTGCCAAATTTACCGCCAATATCTATCTGGTTATACGGCACATTAAGTTCTTTCAGGCACCAAAGTACTTTTTTACATTAGAAGAGTTTTTACGGCCCCAAACGGTCAGCATTGGTTTCTCCTTGAATTGGGATATTAGGAAGTTATTTATTGCTATCCACTATTTCTCATCAGCTTAAATTAAAACTAGTGATAAGAACAACCTTTACACTGTTAAATTGGTTTCTTATCGTACAACATCATATATTAATAGAAATTTGACATTGTTCTTGCAACCAAAAGGGAGGAACGTTAATGAAGAAAAATCTGGCTATGACAATGAAATGTGTTACTGCGGCGCTGACGGTGATATTAGTAGCAAGTACTCACGTTTATGCATCGAATGAACCGATTGTTCCTTCGGTGGATGCTAAAGCTTATGTGTTGATGGATTATGACAGCGGTAAAATTCTGGCCTCGAATAATCCTGATGAACGGCTTGATCCAGCAAGCCTGACAAAAATTATGACCAGCTATGTGATTGGTCAGGCGATAAAAACAGGAAAAATCACGCCAGAAGATGTGGTTACTGTGGGAAAGGATGCCTGGGCAACGGGTAATCCGGTATTGAAAGGTTCTTCTCTGATGTTTCTTAAGCCGGGTGACCAGGTAAAAGTGATTGATCTGAATCGAGGCATTGTTATTCAGTCTGGCAATGATGCTAGCATTGCTTTAGCTGATTATGTGGCAGGTAGTCAGGATGCGTTTGTTAGTCTGATGAATAATTATGTAAAATTACTCGGGTTAACTAACACCCATTTTCAAACGGTCCATGGACTGGATTCTGAAGGGCAATTCAGTACTGCCCGTGATATGGCGGTATTAAGCCAGGCGATGATCCGTGATGTTCCTGATGAATATGTTCTTCATAAAGAGAAAACGTTCACTTTCAATAAAATCCAACAGCCCAATCGTAATCGATTATTATGGAATAAAGATATGAATGTGGATGGTGTGAAAACAGGATATACCAGTGGTGCTGGTTATAATTTGGTTGCTTCAGCGACAGAGGGACCAATGAGACTTATTTCTGTTGTGTTGGGTGCGCCAAGTGATCGGGTTCGTTTCACAGAGAGCGAAAAATTACTTTCGTGGGGCTTCCGTTTTTATGAAACGGTAACACCAATTAAAGCCAGTGAATCATTTGTTTCAGAAAAAGTTTGGTATGGTGATCGTTCAGATGTTGTTCTTGGGGTGGAAAAAAATGCAGCAATCACCATTCCCCGAGGTCAACTGAAAAACCTGAAAGCCAGTTACACGCTGAATCAGACACCATTAGAAGCACCTTTGGCAAAAAATCAGGTTGTGGGTGTGATTAATTTTCAATTGGGGGATAAAGTTATTGAACAGCGTCCTTTAGTTGTTAAAGAAACTGTTGAAGAAGGTGGTTTTTTCAGCCGTATTTGGGATTTTATTGTCATGAAAGTTAGTAGTTGGTTTAATGCAATTTTTGGTTGATTTAACGTAATCTTATGTGGAAAGGTAAGGTTTCTGGTCTGGTGCGCGGCATTTTTGCCGCGCTCGCCTTAACAATGGCATTTTTACCTGTTTCAGTTTTACCAAATACGATAAGTTTTCCGGCCCCAAGGGGAGTAATAATGATATTGAATTTTTCTGTGGGTCTATACCCTATGGATTTCAAGATGTATCGCGACGGCAAGGGAGCGAATCCCCGGGAGCATAGATAACGATGTGACCGGGGTGAGTGAGTGCAGCTAACAAAGAGGCAACTTGAAAGATGACGGGTATATAAGTAATTAATGGCTAATGGTTGTAAATATAGCTTATTTAATTGTTTTATTATATTGTTTTTAGGTTATTAAGTGTGCTTAGATAAATCTATTATAATTGGTTTTTCTATTGTTTTTGGTGTTTTTATTTAAAGGAATATTTATTTAATTAAACGTGAGTTTATGAAATCAAGATTGTTATTATTGAACATCAAAGATGTTGTTGATGGTATTAGATTTGGAAAAATTTTGTCAAAACAGGCAGAACTCTGATATTACAGTTCTGCCTGGAAAGGGTAGCGTTCGATAGAAATTATCTTTTGGCCAAGAATAAACATCAGCCTTATTCTACCAAGAAAATACTATGCCAAATTTATATTGTAACAATATTGTATTCGGCATAGATATTTGGCTGCTTATAAATTTATCTTAAGAAGCCAGCAGAGTTGCGTTGTAGATATAATTGTATCCACCAGGAGAAACTGCTGATGAAGAAGTTATATTTACACGTTTGTTATTACTGCAAGCGTTCAGAAGAAGATGATACAGAGCTGCTCCTCTGTAGTCCTGAGCATTCCACCATAAGAGATAGTTAAATTTACCGTTAGGGAATTGCATAGTAACAGTAATCTGCAATTGGTTTTGATCAGGTGCAGCTTGGACTGAGCTTACTGTACCGACTGCGAAATAATAATTAGGAGCCTGAGTGGTTTCGGTTTTAGTTTCAGTTGCCACTTCACTGTTTGAAGAAGGATGTGCATAGTTCATTGTATTAATCCTATAATTTAATGTAGTTAAAAAATAAATTCTTATTACCTAAAGATGCGAAGTAATAAATTGTCCGCCGAAGAAATATAAGATAATTGGTAATTGTAATCCATATTAAAAGTTTATCTGTGTTATATAATTATTGATGCTATTAAAATGTGGCCAATAATATATTTACCCTAAGGAGTTAGATATGTAATAATCAAATACATGGTGATAATCAAAAAATAATATTGATATTTATTGCTGGTTATTTGAAAGAAAGAGTTAATAATCTATTCCCATTGGCGTTATTATTGCGGGACATTACTGTTAAATAATTCGTAGATCGAAACGTTGTGTAGAAGCTGATGGGCGCACGTAGTACATGATAAATTATTTTATTTATCTGCTTAATCTGTATTTTTTAGAGTGTATTTTGTTCAAATGTTAGTGAGTTATCTATGTTTTAGGTATTTATATAATTATAAATTTGGTGATTAATAGTTGTGGTATGTTTCATGGATAATAATATCAAATAAAATAATTTTATTAATAATGTTAATATATTATTGAAGTTATTTTTTTATTATAAGATATTAATGATGTGTAAAAGATGGAGATTATCTTATTTTTTTAAATTTAATTGTTGGTACATTATAGCGAGTATTGTATTGACGAAATATATAGTTAAGTAAATTAACTTATGAATTGTCTTTTGTTATTTCTATAAATTCATAATTTAAAATAACATTGAATACAATCATGATGGGCAGAACGTTGAGATTATGTTCTGCCCTAAATCTGGTAGGAAGCATCTTTATGAAAAGCAGCTTTATTCTACCAGAGATATGTTGCGCCTGATTCCTGTTTACGACCAATCAATTTACCTGAAATCAGATTAAGTTCTTATTAGGAGTCTATTATTTGGCGCAGACATTTAACAAAGGATGATTATTTTACATAGATAATTCTACGTAACTAATATAATCACGATCGAGAGGTCCTACTTTTCCTACTGTTCCTATTTTTATATCTTTCTTAGCACAAAGAGCTTCCATTAGAATCTTATAAATAGCCATTCCTCTATTATCCATAAGGTTCCATTTTAAAAGCATCTCTTCAGAACCGCCATCAAGGAGTAATACAGTCACCATGACTTGCATGACATTATCAGGCATAACTTTCATGCTAATAACTTTACAGCTACGTAAGACCATATCATCCATCATATCTTTATCTTTGACTAAAGAAGGGTGCATATCGTTAATCATCATAATAAACTCCATAATATATTGTAATTTATTGATAAAGAAACTTATATCTTCTCAAGAAAAGAACGAAAAACCGCTAGCTTGAGAAATATAAGGTGGTTGGTACTTCTACTATAAAAAGCAATCTACACAAGAAATATTTTTTGCACTAAAAATATAGGACAGTTGGCATTTTTAATTGGCATATAACATTTTGTCTGACACATATAACTATAGGTGCCATTTGGATGTTGTCAATTAAATTTAAGAAAATAATTTAATTAATTGATAAATATAATTATATTGCGCCAAAAAGAAAATAAATTGTAAATGTGAAAGAGTTGTAATTTCTTACATTCTGTATAATTAGATAGAATTAAGATATTGTTGATAATATATTTATATTGGGATGATTAATGTGATAATTAAAATACAATTGCATTTTTAACCATGTAAAATAATATGATTTTTATTTTTTTAAGATTTATATAATTATCAATATGAACGAGTTGTTATGTGTCTTTTTTATAAGAAAACTTTTCTATGACAATTATTTGTCTGTTCTTAAAAAAGTTTATTAGAGAATAAATAGAGTTATCATTGGTTGTCTTAATATAAGGATCGGATATATCAATAAATTCTGATATCAATTAATGTTATTAACAATATAAATATTTATTTAATATTTCAATAGTCATATACCCAATAGATTTCAAGATGCATCGCGACGGCAAGGGAGAGAATCCCCGGGAGCATAGATAACGATGTGACCGGGGTGAGTGAGTACAGCCAACAAAGAGGCAACTTGAAAGATAACAGGTATATACCGAATGAACTTCAAGATGCTTGAGCCGTCAGACATAAAAATATTTAAATTCAACAGCATAATCGTTTTTCAAACATGCACTTTGAAGTGTCTTGAGTATACATCGATAAGTATTTTGATTCGATGCGTAGTAGATAGAGTTAAGTACGGCGGTTGCTGTCCGCGAGAACAGCAACCGGGAATTTATTATGCAAATAGTGAGTAAAGAACAGCGGAAATAGCCACTAAGCCCATGAATACAATAAATATGTTACTCAGTTTGCCGCTATATTTGCGCATAGCAGGAACTTTGCGGATTGCATACATTGGCATGATGAACAGCAGCATTGCGATAATTGGACCGCCCAATCTTTCGATCATTTCCAGGATGCTTGGGTTCAGGGTAGCAACTATCCAGGTTGTTACTAACATGAAAGTAGATGTGATACGGTTCAGTTTATTCGGTTCAATGGTTTTACCTTGGTCACGTAGAGTTTTGACCACCATACCGTTAAAACCCTCACGAGCACCCAGATAATGACCAAGGAAAGATTTGGTAATCGCTATGAATGCAATAAATGGAGCAATGTAGGCAATCACTGGGGTATTAAAGTGATTAGCCAAATAAGACAGAATAGAGATGTTCTGTGCTTTAGCTTCTGCCAGGTTTTCTGGAGATAGGCTTAGTACACAACTGAATACGAAGAACATGACTGTCACAACCATCATAATGTGGGCATATGACAGGATGCGGGAGCATTTTTTCTCAGCGTTTTCGCCGTACTCTTCACGCTTTGCTACCGCGAATGCAGAGATGATTGGTGAGTGGTTAAAGGAGAATACCATTACCGGAATTGCCAGCCACAGAGTAATTAGCAGCCCGTGACCAGTGCCTGATGCAGAAACAGAGATGTTTTCGAAAATCGCGGTATTCCAGTTAGGGATCAGATAAAACGCCAATAGCATCAGAACGGCAACAAATGGGAATACCAGAACGCTCATTGCCTTAACAATAGCTTGTTCACCGAAACGAACGATGGTCATTACACCAACAATTAGAATCAGAGCCAATAGGGCACGGGGCGGAGAGGGCAGATGTAATTGGTGAACAATAAAGCTGTCTACGGTGTTGGTAATAGCAACACTGTAAACCAGTAGTATTGGGTAGATGGCGAAGAAGTAGAGCAGGGTAATGAGTTTTCCTGCCAGCTTGCCGAAGTGCTCTTCTACCACTTCAGTAATATCTTCACCTGGATTTTTACCGGAAAGTACAAAACGGCACATCCCGCGGTGAGCAAAGAATGTCATTGGGAAAGCCAGTAATGCCATCACCAGCAGAGGCAGCAAGCCACCAATACCTGCATTGATTGGTAAGAACAGTACACCGGCACCAATCGCAGTACCATATAAACCAAGCATCCATACTGTATCTGATTTACGCCAGGTTTTATAATCGCTTGGGCTGGCAGCTTTTGGTGCGATCGTACCTGTTTGAGTCATATCCATAATTATATCTCCGAGAATAACGCGGTAAATTAAAAAACAAAATTTCAATACCACAAGCATTCAATAAATGCATGTGGTTTAACTCTTTCTTTATAAAGAATAAATTTTTTAAATATGTCTGGTTTTTATTTATTCGTTTTTATTACCATATTGACATATTGGTCGAAAATTAAACTTTAAATTAGCAAGCCAAAATTTTCTCTTTACTTTCTTTTTTGAAAGAAAGTCTGAAAATTTTAACTCCAGACTTTTGATGATGGCAAGATAGCGATTTTTAGTGAATAGTACTGTGATCATAGTCTCAAACGCCGAATAAATCCCGTATAGTCATAATGTTACGAGATTTAGTGTAATTGTTGCTTGAATATTACCAGTTTTAATAAGGTCAAATTATAACCTTAATTGAGTTGTTACTCAACTCTCATTATTCTCTTATGTTTTTGCTATTACTTTATCTTTTGTTTACATTTTAATGAATGGAAATGAAAAATAGAAGTAAGAATTAATAAATTGATAAATATCAATTTGTTACTGGATATTAAAATATTTATATCTTATATGCCATATTTGTATCTTTGTGAAAAATATATATAAAGTCAGAATACTGATTGATGACGTCAATAATGCGAGTGAAATATAAGCGATGAATTCTTCGATTAAATATTAATAATTCCTATCGTTGTATATCTAGTTACATAGTGGTTTAGTACAGATTTCTTGACTGATGAAAGGAGTTGAGTTGAATTGTAAGAATGGATAGATGTTAAATATGGTCCATAATATGACTCTGTTGCTTAATGAATATTCATTTTTTAGGGTGAAATTAACCAATAACTTCTAATAAAACGGTCTTGATTGGAGTAGTGTTTGCTAGTCCGGAATAATTAATTTGCATTTGTGTTGCTGATTAAGAATACAATCATGTGTCAAGGATTAGCTTCTTTATGAGCTCAAGTTGGCAGTATGCATTAATCTTTTATCCAGCCTTTACGGATAGGAAAAGCACAGCAGCGTTGGTACAGGTTATTCAATGTTCTTTGTAAATTTTCACCAGACAAGAGCCATATCATTTGTGTAAAAGCGCATGCCATCAGACTGACGAGAAATGCGCCAACCATATCCATCGGCCAGTGGACACCTAAATAGACTCTGGACCATGCGACAGCCAACGCGATTGCCATCAAACACAAACCTGGCCAAATCCTGTACCAGAACAGAAAAGATAAAGCGAACGTAAAGACAGCTGTTCCGTGATTACTTGGGAAGGAAGTTGTTGGTGCGTGAAGAAGAAAATTATAACCGAAACCTTCTGCAAAAGGGCGGTCGTGAGGGCAGAGTAAACCGATACAGAATGAGGTTAGCATAGCAAAACAGAAAGCAATGGTAGTTTTACTGACGATAACACGGTGATGGGGAAGGGCACGTTCTGAACCCCAGAACCAAAAGCCCGCCAATATCAAAGGAAAAACCAGACCCAGATATTTCGCAACAAAAATCGCTATTACAACCATCACTGGTGATGATTCTGGTGTGGCATTGAAAAAAGTAAACAGATTATGGTTTATTTGCTCTAACAAATCGGGCCTCACATCCAGTCTCTTGTGTACATAACGACAATTGGGCGTAAGAGATTAAAGTTGGTGAGTGAATGAGTAAAGAATAATTGTCATAATTATTTGATGTTATTTATTTTTGGTTTATATTTTCACCAGAAAAATGTTGGGTAGTGGTGATAATCAAGACTGTTAATGTGTTGATATATATTGAAATATTTTCGTAATCAGCTTGGTCTGGAAAATGGGTTATATGCGTGCGAAAGTCAGATTCTTCAGGTGATAAAAAAACCCGATAGCCTTGAACCAAAATGGATGAGCTATCGGGTTCCTCAATATGGGGATATCAAAGAAAAGCAGTGGCATTAACTCAGACTACGATTTGGCAAGAAAGTTCTTCGTGATAAGAAAAAAATACCAAATCTTTTTCAGTTTGATGAAAATAACACTTTTTGCACAAATCAACTGAGTAAGCTGTTGTTAATCAATGGCTGTTTTTACAGCTAAAAAGTAAGGTTCGAAGTTCGGTTATTGTAATAAATGATGTTTTTTTACATATGCTTCGAAATCTGTACAACCACCAATGTGTTTCTCATCAACGAAAATCTGTGGAACCGTTTCTACTGGTTTACCAACAGTTTTTTCTAGATCAGCCTTAGTAATACCTTCTGCGTGAATATCAACATAGTTGAAGTCAAAATCATCTCGTTGTTCTTTCAGTCTTTCAGCCAGCTCTTTCGCACGGACACAATATGGGCAGCCAGGACGGCCAAAAATCACAGTAAACATATAAACTCCTCTTGGTTATATTAAAATATACCTGTTATCTTTCAAGTTGCCTCTTTGTTGGCTGCACTCGTTCACCCCGGTCACATCGTTATCTATGCTCCTGGGGATTTGCTTCCTTGCCGTCGCGGTGCATCTTGAAATCTATTGGGTATAATCCTGATTGATGTATTGCTCATGTTCATTGATAGTCACTATGCCTGCATAGATTTGTAAAAAAAAGCAGGAATTTCCTTTTGTTTTAATTAATTATACCGATGTTGGCAATAGATTTTCGGTAGTATAATGTTGCACCAAGGTTGTAAGTGAGGATACTAATGAAGAGTAATCGACAGCGCTGTATGAGTTCATTGGCAGATATGCCAAAACAGGTTATCCTGCTGGAAGTTATTGGCATTGGGTGGTTGCTCCTGGCATATTTGACTATCAATGATATTGTTATCTTAACAGATCTACTAATGACTCCAGAAGCGCATATTGTTATGATTTTCGTAGGGATTGGTTGTCTGATTCCTGCTGTGGTCAACATCATCTGGCGTGCAGTGTATGGTCTCTCTTTTCTGGGAATTGATCATAAAAAAGAGAGTAAAAATAAGTCTAAAGGTATCGATAACGGTAAAGAAAAATAATTTATCAGTTATTGGTGATAGCGCGATAAAGAATTATTTCGTAAGCTATAGCGCTTTTTCATTTTCCGGTGTATGGGGTTGTTAGATGGGTTCACTTGTCATTCCTGACTTACCAGTATTGCGTGAGTGGTTGGATCAGCTCAAAATTTCCTACTTTGAGTGTGATTCGTGCCAGGCACTGCATCTACCTCATATGCAGAATATTGATGGCTTATTCGATGCTAAAATTGATTTGCTCGATAACGTCATCTTGTTCTCTGCTTTGGCTGAGGTGAAGCCAACAGCAATTATTCCTTTAATGGCTAATCTAAGCCAGATTAACGCAAGTTCACTGACTATTAAGGCTTTTCTTGATATTCAGGATGAAAACTTACCGAAATTAGTCGTATGTCAGTCTTTTTTGGTTTCTGCCGGGCTTACCTTTTCCCAGTTTTCTCATTTCTTACAACAAAGTGAAGAGCAAATTGCAGGTGTAATTTTTGAAATTCACAGTAATAACCTGTTGTACATTAACCGTGATATTGAAGTCGAAGGTGACATTGAAGAAGACGAAGAGTCACAGGTTTCTACTAAAGCACCGACTTTTACTTTGCACTAATATTTCCAACACGGTCATTCAACAATGCAATGTGCACAGTATTCCTCAGGGCATTGTCACTCCTGTCAGTGGCTTGAAAAACCCTATTTCCAGCAATTAGAAGATAAGCAGCGGAATTTAAAACAGTTATTGGCTCAAACTATTGTTGGCCAATGGTTGTCCCCGATTGCCAGTGAACAACGTACTTTTCGCAATAAAGCTAAAATGGTTGTCAGTGGCAGTGTGGAACGTCCATTGTTGGGTATGTTGCATCGTGATGGAATCGCGGTTGATTTGTCTAACTGTCCCCTTTATCCACCGCATTTTCAGCATGTATTCGATATTGTTAAATCTTTCATTGCTTGTGCTGGGTTAACGCCGTATAACGTTGCCCGTAAACGGGGTGAACTAAAATACCTGTTGCTGACAGAAAGTCGTAATAGCGGTGAAATGATGTTGCGCTTTGTACTGCGTTCTGAAACGAAAATTGCTCAATTGGAACGAGCTTTGCCCCAATTGAGAGCGCAATTACCACAACTTACCGTTATCTCTGCCAATATTCAGCCAATCCATATGGCGATTTTGGAAGGTGAAAAGGAGATCCTCTTTACCGAGCAGCAAGTACTGAAAGAAGAATTTAATGGCATCCCTCTTTACATTCGCCCACACAGCTTTTTCCAGACTAACCCGAAAATTGCGTCTGAATTATACGCGACAGCAGGGCGTTGGGTTCGTGAGTTGGAAATTAATAGCATGTGGGATCTGTTCTGTGGCGTTGGTGGTTTTGGACTTCATTGTGCAGATAAAAACACCCGTTTAACTGGAATAGAAATCAGTCCTGAAGCGATTGATTGTGCCCGTGATTCGGCCAAAACATTGGGTTTGGAAAATATCGAATTTCAGGCTTTGGATTCAACACATTTTGCTGTAGAAAAAGCGCAGATTCCGGAACTGGTTCTGGTAAATCCACCTCGTCGAGGAATTGGTAAAGAATTATGTGATTATCTCAGCAGAATGGCGCCTGGTTATATTATTTATTCAAGCTGCAATGCTCAGACGATGGTGAAAGATATCGCTGCGTTAGCTAATTATCGTGTAGAAAAGATACAGTTGTTTGATATGTTCCCTCATACTGAGCACTATGAAGTTTTAACATTATTGGTATTAAATCGTGGCTGATTTTATACCCAATAGATTTCAAGATGGATCGCGATGGCAAGGGAGCGAATCCCCGGGAGCATAGCTAACGATGTGACCGGGGTGAGTGAGTGCAGCCAACAAGAGGCAACTTGAAAGATAACAGGTATATATTGTGAAGAAGGGGATGATGCGGTAGAAAAATGCTCCATCCCATGATAGCCAAACATTTAATTGCGATGCTCAAAAGTCAGCGCACGGCGTTCAATCATCCTCATCAGTAAAGTCAAGATACCGTTAACACACAGATAAATCACACCTGCGGCAACAAAAGCCATTGCATCATAATTACGGCCAAACAAGAGTTGGCTGTATCCCATCACTTCCAGCAAAGTAATTGTGCTTGCAAGAGAAGTACTTTTGAAAATCAATACGACTTCGTTGGAATAGGAAGACAACGCTCGTTTGAAGGCATATGGTAGCAGGATCTGAATAGATTGTGCCTTAGACATTCCCAACGCTTGGCAGGAATGCCACTGACCGGCAGGGATTGCTTTTACTGCACCGTAAAATAGCTGAGTAGAATAGGCGGCACTGTTAAGCGCTAGCGTCACCATTGCACAGAACCAGGGTTCAGACAGTAGCTGCCAAAACAACGGATATTCTTTTATGGATGGAAATTGCCCTGGTCCGTAATAAACCAGAAAGAATTGCACCAGCAAAGGTGTGCCGGTAAATAGAGTGATGTAGGTTTTTACCAGTTGTGTTAGTACTGGCAATTTCATGGTCAAAATTATAGTGAACAGCACGGATAGCGTGAAAGCGACAAAAAGAGCCGTAATAGTTAAACTCAGGCTGATTTGCAGCCCCGGCAAAATTTGTTGAATATACTCAAACATCAGGAAGCACTCCGATCAAAGCGAGTGGTATGCATCTCGATTTTCTTCAGAATAAATTGACTGATCAGGGTGATAGCCAGATAGATAAACGCCACAATCATATACCAGGTAAAGGGTTCCTGAGTACGTGTTGCAATACTTTTGGTTTGTAACATCAGATCATTAACACTGATAAGCGATACCAGCGCGGTATCTTTCAGTAAAACTAACCACTGATTGCTAAGCCCAGGTAGAGCATGCCGCCACATTTGGGGCATTATCAGGCGGAAAAATATTTCAGCACGGCTAAGACCCAATGCCAGCCCTGCTTCCCATTGGCCTGCCGGAATTGCTTTTATTGCGCCTCTCAGTGTCTGCGATGCATAGGCAGAATAGAGTAGGGAAAGCGCAATGACACCACACAGGAATGGGTTGACAGAAAAATCTTGAATGTCTATCTGAATTCTGGGATGCCAGAAAATAAGAGAAATATCAAAGCCATCAGCCAACATCATCAGGAATTGTGATGCGCCGAAGTAGACAAACAGCACAACCAAAATTTCCGGTAATCCTCTGAACAGCGTGACCCAGCAGGTGCCAAGCATGGCTAAGGGTTTCCAGCGGGCTGATTCCCAGGCAGCGAAGATCATTGCCAGAATCAGGCCAAGCACCAATGCAGAGATGGCAAGGCCGACGGTGATACCGGCGGCATTTGCTAAAGATTGAAATTCATTCATTGAGATTCAGTTACTTATTTAAACCATTTTTTATAGATGATGTCGTAAGTACCATCTAGTTTGATGTCAGTTAATGCTTTATTCAGTTTGTCCTGTAGCTCCTTGTTACCTTTACGAACTGCAAGACCTAAGCCGATACCAAAGTAATTTGGGTCAGTAACTTTATTGCCCACTGTAACTAAGTTTTCATTCTTTTTCAGCCACTCGTTTACAACGGCAGTGTCACCAAAGACAGCATCCAGGCGACCGTTTTTCAGATCCAGAATGGCATTCTGATAGCTGTCATAGGGAACGGTTTTAATTTCTTTCTGTTGTTCCATCAAGTATTTCTGGTGAGTTGTACCGTTCTGGATACCTACTTGTTTTCCTTTCAAGTCCGTGATACTGGAAATTTTGCCTTTAACTGCGATGAATGTCGCTGAGTTGTCGTAGTAAGTATCAGTAAAATCAACCTGCTTTTGACGCTCAGGCGTGATATCTATGCCAGCGGCTAAAGCATCAAAGCGACGAAATTTCAGGCTTGGAATTAGACTGTCAAATGATTGGTTAGTGAAAGTGCATGTAGCATTAATTTTCGTACAGAGGGCATTTGCCAGATCTATGTCAAAACCTTGAATTTGATTGTTTGCGTCAATGAACTCAAACGGGGGATAAGTGGCTTCCGTAGCAAAACGAATGGTCTCTTTTTCCGTGGCGGCTGCAGATAAAGTCACTGTACCCAAGAGGGTTGCAAAAAGTAATTTTTTCATCGCTATATCCTATTAATAGTTAGTGTGACAGATAGTTAGCAAAGGCTTTGGTTTGTGGCTGAGTAAAATGGCTGGTATCACCTTGTTCTATAATGCGCCCGTTTTCCATATATACGACACGGTTTGCGGCTTTACGGGCAATTTCCACTTCATGAGTGACGATAATCTGTGTAATACCCGTTTCGGATAATTCACGAATAATATTCACAACCTGCGCGGTAATTTCTGGGTCTAATGCCGCTGTAGGTTCATCAAATAACAAAACCTGTGGTTCCATCATCAAGGCTCGGGCAATAGCGACCCGTTGTTGTTGCCCTCCGGATAAATGTTGTGGGAAGCGTCCAGCAAAATCATTTAAGCGCAAACGGGAAAGTATTTTATCCGCTTTTGCCAGAGCCTGTTGTTTGGGTAAACCGAGTACACGGCAAGGCGCTTCGATTAGATTATTCATAACCGTCAGATGTGGCCACAAGTTATATTGCTGAAAAACCATACCTACATTCTGACGTAGAGAACGAATCTCTTTTGGACTAGGTGTTTGTTTAAAATTGAATTGATGATTAGCAATATTCAACTGGCCGGAACGTGGTATTTCCAGCAAGTTTAATACCCGCAATAAAGTGCTTTTACCAGCGCCACTCGGTCCTAGCAAAACCACGGTTTCCCCTGAAGAACACTCAAGATTAATGTTAAACAGTGCTTGATGCACACCGTAATAGCAATCAATGCTTTTTAATTGAATACTCATGCTTTATTTCTGAATAGTCAGTGATTTAGTGTGATGCTAAACCCGTTGGCATAATTATGCAATATTTTATACAGATAATATTACTAATTGATATTTCAATTACATATCTGATTAACCAGTTCTATTCGCTATCCATACAAATTTTTAACAAAAGCTTATTTATGCTATTTTTATACTTAGAAAATTGAGGGGGACGCCCATTGATAGGCAATTTAAGGTGAATAGTTATTGCTTACTACTGATGGTGATCAAACCCTCAAATCGTAATTTATGGCACTAAATATCATTGTGGCTGAAACTCTGATTAAGTAAAGAGTGCTATTAGTAAAGGAGCGAATAAGCTCAAGACAAAACCGTGAACAATAGCTGCCGGAACGATACTGACACCACCGCACCGTTGTAATACTGGTAGGGTGAAATCCATAGAAGTCGCACCACTTAACCCAATTGCACTTGAGCGATATCGATTAATCAAAGCCGGAATTAACATAATTGCTGCCAGTTCACGCGCCAAGTCATTAAAGAACGCGGCACTGCCGATTACTGGCCCGTAAGCATCAGAAAGCAAGATACCAGAGAGGGAATACCAGCCATAACCGGAAGCGAGTGCTAAGCCTGTTTTCATTGGCAGTCCAAGGATCAATGCTGCGACTGCACCACCAACAAGCGCACTGATTGCGACAATAATCGCAATAATCATACCTCGGCGGTTCAGCAATATTTGTTTCAGGTTCATACCACTGTTACGTAATTGAATACCGACTAGTAACAGTAAAATAACCAGAGCGATTTTACTGGCACTATTGGAGAAATGTAGCCATGACCAGCCGGTTAGTCCGAGTAGGAAACCTAAAATCAGAACGCCACATAATTTCAGTGATTCAAAAACCATATGTAAACGGGAAGGGGGTTTTTCCTGTTTATGTGGACCGGTAATCCATGGATCACGTTTTTCAAGAAGGAATAAAGCCAGAATATTGGCGGCAAAAATACATAAGAAAAATACGGTTGCATACTGAAAAATAGAGAAGAGGTTACGGCCTAAGTCTTCCTGTAAAGCAAGACTTACCCCCATGACAAACAGAATCACATATACCATCGCATTGAGGAGGCGATGAACAGCACTTAGCAGAGTTTTACTACTCAAATGGACGAAATAACCAAGCGTTAACGGCAAAAGAATGATCAACAGCCCAGAATACATAATTAACATCCTTTTTTAAAACAGTTAACGTCTTTTTATCTAAATTTAGTGCAAAAATTGACTGCTAAGACCACAAAAGTGAATATAACAATTTTTTTGCACCAAGAGAACAGTCAAGATTAGGGAGAAGTATGCTGCTATTCAAAGAATTTTTTTATTCTTATATGTTGGTGTGTTATTAATAACTTTCAGTGAGTATAAAACTCAAACGGAGTTGCATCTATCTGGAATGAGGGAAATTTCCTTTTTTCGTGGCATTGCAAGAAACATTGTTTTTGCCGTTCCTTTGATCAAGTGATTAAGGTAATGATATTTAAATGAATTTTATTAGTTCGAAACATCGATGGATAGTGTTTTTAGTTATTATGGCTGTTATCGCATCGGTTTTGGCATATTTTCTGCGTAAGCCAGAAACGGTTAAATATCAGACTGTATCCGTCATTAAAGGCGATTTGCAAAAAAATGTACTGGCAACAGGTAAGCTGGATGCGGTCAGAAAAGTGGATGTTGGGGCGCAAGTTAGCGGGCAGTTGCAAAACTTGTATGTTGAAGTGGGGGATAAGGTGAGAAAGGGCCAGTTATTGGCATTGATCGATCCCAAACCTGCCCAAAATCAAGTGAAAGAAGTTGAAGCGACGATCAAAGAATTAAATGCTAATTTGATGGAAGCTAGGGCGCAGTTGAAACTGGCACAGCTGACATTGCAACGTCAAAACGATCTGGCAAAAGTGCAGGCGGTATCTCATCAGGAATTGGATCAGGTTAAAACAGATGTTGAAGTAAAAAGAGCGAGGGTAGAAACGTTACTGGCGCAAATTAGCAAAAATAAGGCCAGCCTTGATACTGCCCAAACTAATTTACAGTACACCCGTATTACTGCCCCGATGGATGGTATTGTTGTCAATATCAAAACACTTCAGGGACAAACGGTAATTGCGGCACAGGAAGCCCCGACCATTCTGACATTGGCTGATCTTGGCACGATGTTAGTAAAAGCAGAAGTTTCGGAAGCGGATGTTATTTACCTGAAACCAGGTCTGAAAGCCTCTTTTACTGTATTAGGCGCGCCTGATAAAAACTTCACGGGGGTGTTGAAAGATATCTTGCCAACGCCAGAAAAGATTAATGATGCAATTTTTTTCTATGCCCGCTTTGAGGTGCCTAATCCTCAACAACTTTTGCGTTTACAAATGACCGCTCAAATCAAAATTCAACTAGATTCCTATCACGACATTTTAATGATCCCTCTTTCAGCTCTGGGTAAACAAATCACCTCAACCCGCTATGAAGTAGATATTTTGAATGGTGGTAAAGAAGAGAAGAAGGAGGTGAACATTGGCATACGCAATGATGTAGATGTACAGATTTTATCTGGCCTGAAAGAACATGAGCAGGTGATTACCAGCCGCGGTGAAGCAGGGGATGAGTAATGAATGCGTTACTTGAACTAAAAGGCATAGAACGCAGTTATTCTGCTGGCGATGAACGGGTAAAAGTACTGGATAATGTCACTTTGTCTATTTATGCCGGGGAAATGGTAGCGATTATCGGCGCTTCAGGATCGGGTAAATCGACACTGATGAATATTCTTGGTTGTCTTGATAAACCCAGTAATGGTGAATACCGGGTTGCGGGACAGAATATTGCTGAACTGAATAATGATGAATTGGCTGCATTGAGACGGGAGCATTTTGGATTCATTTTCCAGCGCTATCATTTGCTGACCCACTTAACTGCTGAACAGAACGTAGAGATTCCAGCTGTTTATGCAGGTGCCGCTAAAACAGAGCGCAGGCAGAGAGCGATAGCTTTGCTTGGTCGTTTAGGGCTTGAAGAGAGAATCAACTATCGGCCAGGACAACTCTCTGGGGGACAGCAGCAGAGAGTCAGTATCGCCAGAGCGTTGATGAATGGTGGTCAGGTTATCTTAGCTGATGAGCCAACAGGGGCGTTGGATAGCCATTCCGGTGAAGAGGTGATGGCAATTCTCAAGCAACTATGTGAACAGGGGCATACTGTCATTATTGTCACTCATGATCCTAAAATTGCGGCTCAGGCACAGCGGATTGTTGAGATAAAAGATGGTCACATTATGAATGATTCTGGTTCACAATTGCATAAAGACGTGCTTAAAGCCCGGTCAGCGACATCAAAAATATCATCAATACGCCAAATCCTTGGCCGATTTAATGAAGCTTTATTGATGGCATGGAGAGCGATGGTTGCTAATAAGATGCGAACTTTGCTGACCATGTTGGGAATTATTATTGGTATTGCATCCGTAGTGACTATTTTGGTTATCGGTGATGCAGCTAAGGCGTTGGTGTTATCCGATATTAAAGAGATTGCAACGAATACCATTAGTGTTTATCCGGGAGAAGATTTTGGTAGTGATGATCCAGTCAGTAAGCAGGCGCTGAAAATATCAGATGTAGATGCTATTAAAGCGCAGCCCTATATTCTGGCGGTTTCACCTGTTCTTGAGGGAGGTATGCGCCTTCGTAAAGGAAACATTGATGTTGCGGCGAGAGTATCGGGTATTGGTGATGAATATTTTCAGGTTTATGCCCAGCGCTTTGCCCAGGGGATGAGTTTCACATCGGATATGGTACGCCGTCAGGGACAAGTTGTGGTTATTGATAAAAATACCCAGCGTAAGTTATTTCCATATCAAAAAAACGTAATTGGGGAAGTGATCCTGATGGGTAATATGCCCGCTACTATTGTAGGGGTGATAGCTGAAAGAAAATCTGCATTCGGTAGTGATAGCTCATTACATGTTTGGTTGCCTTACAGTACGATGGCCAGTCGTCTGATGAACCGCAATTACCTGGATTCTATTACCGTAAGAATAAATGATGGCCATAATTCCAAAGATGCAGAACAGAAGATTGTTAAATTGCTGACCTTACGCCATGGAAAAAAGGACATTTTCACCTATAACACGGATATGCTGATAAAAACAGTGGAGAAAACCACTCGTACCTTACAACTATTTTTGACGATGGTAGCGGTAATTTCACTGATCGTTGGTGGTATTGGTGTTATGAATATTATGTTGGTTTCGGTGACAGAACGAACAAGAGAGATTGGTATCCGTATGGCAGTAGGAGCCAGGACCGGTGATGTTATGCAGCAATTTCTAATAGAAGCTATTTTGGTTTGTCTGGTCGGCGGTGTTTTGGGAATTGCACTGTCTTATATGATTGCATTTATTGCTCAATTAGCGCTCCCTGGCTGGCATTTCGTTTTCCAACCTGTTGCTTTACTCAGTGCTTTTGCCTGTTCTACTGCAATTGGTGTGATATTTGGTTATCTACCTGCTCGTAATGCTGCTCGCCTTGATCCAATAGAAGCCCTGGCAAGAGAATAATGTTACGCCGCAGACGATTGCCAGCGGCGTGTAAGGTCATACCTGGTTATAACTGATAGGCCAAATTATTTAGCCCTTGGGGTCGTTTTCAAGAGGAACAATAATGCTGGCATGATTTCCCTTTGGGCCTTGGTGAACGCTGAAATGCACCTTTTGGCCCGCTTTCAGCGTCCGGTAACCGTCCATCTGAATGGTTGAGTAATGGGCGAAGATATCTTCTCCGCCGCTTGCCGGGCAAATAAACCCAAAGCCCTTAGCATTATTGAACCACTTAACAGTACCTGTCTCCATACCTCTACATCCCTCGTTTAATAATTTCGGTTGAGATGAGTCATTAATAATAACAGTTGTAAACAATCACATGTAAGCAGTTACATCATCTGTGTTTGTTCACAAAACATACTGTAGTAAAAACCAATTTCTCGTCAAGCTCAGAACAAATGTCTGGTTGTTTTGAATAGCTAAAATTTGATATAGATAACGATATGAGTTTCGTTCATCCACTTTTATACCAAGTTTTTACAGGGGAATAGTCTGTGGTAAACGGAGTTACCCAGATAATGATAAGATAAATTGGAATATAATTTATTTGCTGGCAGTGGCTGGTAGTTTGAGATTAATTCTGTTGGAAAGATAATGAGCGAGTATCATAACAATTTGAAAAATAAGGAATCAGTTAAGGATGAACGACAGCAAAAGCTGCTGCCGCCGTCAATGTATCAGGTCATTCTTAACAATGATGATTACACTCCGATGGAGTTTGTAGTTGACGTATTACGAAAGTTCTTTTCTTATGATGTTGAACGGGCAACGCAATTAATGTTGGATGTCCATTATCAGGGGAAGGCTGTTTGTGGGGTTTATACTGCTGAGGTGGCAGAAACGAAAGCGGCTCAAGTAAATATGTATGCCAGGGAGCACCAGCATCCATTACTTTGTACGCTGGAAAAAATCTGACCAGTCATACTGATTTTAGGGGGAGGTGCTTATGCTCAACCAAGAGCTTGAACTTAGTCTTAATATTGCTTTTGCTAAAGCGCGGGATAACAGACATGAGTTTATGACCGTGGAGCACCTGTTGCTGGCGTTGTTAAGCAATTCATCAGCGCGTGAAGCATTGGAGGCTTGCAAGGTTGATCTGGCTCAATTGCGCCAGGAACTGGAGAATTTTATTTCACATACTACACCGTTGTTGTCTGAAAATGATGAACGGGAGACTCAGCCAACATTGAGTTTCCAGCGTGTTCTTCAGCGTGCGGTGTTTCATGTTCAATCTTCTGGGCGTTCTGAAGTTTCCGGGGCTAATGTGTTGGTAGCTATCTTCAGTGAACAGGAGTCTCAGGCAGCTTATTTGCTGCGTAAACATGATGTCAGTCGTTTGGATGTGGTTAATTTCATTTCTCATGGGACCCAGAAAGAAGACACTGAATCGGATCATCAGGGAAGCACTCAATCTGCGGAAGAACATCCGGCAGGTGAAGAACGTTTGGAGAATTTTACCACTAATCTTAATCAACTCGCTCAGAAAGGGCAGATTGATCCACTGATTGGTCGTCAAGACGAGCTAGAAAGAACGATTCAGGTATTGTGTCGTCGCCGGAAAAACAACCCATTGTTGGTGGGTGAATCTGGAGTAGGTAAGACGGCTATTGCAGAAGGTTTGGCATGGCGGATTGTACAAAAAGATGTACCGGAAGTGATGGCAGGTTGTACGATTTATTCACTGGATATTGGTTCATTGTTGGCAGGTACTAAATATCGTGGTGATTTTGAGAAGCGCTTCAAATCCCTGTTAAAAACGCTTGAGCAGGATAGAAAAAGTATTCTATTCATAGATGAAATCCATACCATTATCGGTGCGGGTGCGGCATCAGGAGGACAGGTAGATGCAGCGAATCTGATTAAGCCACTATTATCCAGTGGTCGAATCAGGGTGATTGGTTCCACGACCTATCATGAGTTCAGTAATATTTTTGAAAAAGATCGGGCGCTGGCTCGTCGTTTTCAGAAGATTGATATTGTTGAGCCTTCACCGGAAGAGACAGTGCAGATTATTAAAGGGTTGCGGACCAAATATGAGTCGCACCATGATGTGCGTTATACCACAAAAGCTATTCGCGCTGCGGTTGATTTATCAGTGAAATACATTACTGATCGTCATTTACCAGATAAAGCCATAGATGTTATTGATGAAGCAGGCGCGCGTACTCGTTTGGTGCCGGTCAGCCGTCGTAAGAAAACGATCAATGTGTCGGATATTGAATCTGTTGTCGCGCGTATTGCTCGTATTCCTGAGAAAACTGTTTCTGCCAGTGATAAGGATGTCCTGAAAACGTTGGATGATCGGTTGAAAATGTTGGTGTTTGGTCAGGATACAGCGATTGCGGCATTGACTGAAGCCATCAAAATGAGTCGTGCAGGATTAGGGCAGGATAATAAACCAGTAGGTTCTTTCCTGCTTGCAGGCCCAACAGGGGTTGGTAAAACGGAAGTCACCGTACAACTTGCCAGAGTGCTGAACATTAAATTATTGCGTTTTGATATGTCGGAATATATGGAACGTCATACCGTAAGCCGTCTAATTGGTGCACCACCGGGATATGTTGGTTTTGATCAGGGGGGATTACTTACAGATGCAGTGATTAAACACCCTCATTCAGTATTGTTGCTTGATGAGATTGAAAAAGCGCATCCTGATGTATTCAATCTGTTATTACAGGTAATGGATAACGGTACCCTAACCGATAACAACGGGCGTAAAGCGGATTTCCGCAATGTTATTTTAGTCATGACAACGAACGCTGGTGTACGTGAAACTCAGCGCACATCCATTGGATTTAAGCAGCAGGATAATAGCTCTGATGCGATGGAAGAGATCAAGAAGGTATTTACGCCAGAATTCCGTAACCGCCTTGATGGTATCATCTGGTTTAATTCACTTTCTATTGAGGTGATTCAGCAGGTTGTAGATAAATTCATTGTCGCACTGCAAGCACAATTGGATGAAAAAGGCGTTTCACTGGAGGTCAGTGTAGATGCTCGTCAATGGCTATGTGATAAAGGATATGATAAAGCGATGGGCGCTCGTCCAATGGCTAGGGTTATTCAGGATAGCCTGAAGAAACCGCTAGCAAATGAGTTGCTGTTTGGCTCATTAGTTCACGGCGGTTCAGTTAGCATTGGCTTAGATAAGACAAAACAGGTGCTGACTTACGATTTCAGCAGTGCTTATAAGCAGAAACCAGAAGATGTAGTGCACTGATAGGATCGCACCACAGGCGAGCATAACGTTGCTATTGCCTGTGGTGTAATGCCTAAAATGGTAATGAATCAGCGGCTACGGAAGACGATACGGCCTTTGCTCAGGTCATATGGGGTCAGCTCAACTGTAACCTTGTCGCCTGTCAGGATGCGAATGTAATTTTTACGCATTTTACCTGAAATGTGAGCAGTGACTACGTGCCCGTTTTCTAATTCAACGCGGAACATAGTATTTGGCAGCGTGTCTAGCACGGTACCTTGCATTTCAATATTGTCTTCTTTGGCCATCTAATCCTCTAAGTTTAACAACCATCGTTTTTAACGGGCAAGATAATGCCGAAAAACCCTCATTATGTAAAGGAATGTTGTATTTTAAACCGCTATTTTACGAATGGTTCATCACGTTATTCCCGCCATAATCAACATGAGTGGCTAAAATGTTGATTATAAATCCAGCACTTGTTGTAACCAGCAATCAGTTCTTAATGATTGGTTTCTGAATTGATAAAGATACTGAATGAATGTTTCCCTGGGGATTTCTTTTGCTCCCAGAGAAGCTGTGTGGTGATTTAGCACTTGGCTATCAATCAATTTACCATCATGTCGTAGAAAATGGTGATAGAAAGCAATAAGCGCGCATTTGGATGCATTCTCCATTCTACTAAACATAGACTCACCACAAAATAGCGTACCAACGCTGACGCCGTACAGACCACCAACAAGCTTTTCACCATGCCAGACTTCTACGGAGTGTGCCCGTCCTGTCTGATGTAATTCTTGATAACCCTGCTTAACATCTCCCCCTATCCAGGTTCCTTCCTGCCGTTGAGCGCAGGAATAGACTACCTGCTCAAAAGCATGATTTACCGTAATACGGTACGGGTGATGTCGCAGAAACCGGCGTAATGTCCGGCCAATATGTAATTCACCGGGGATAATGACCGCACGTGGATCAGGAGACCACCAAAGTGGTGCTTCACTTGGCAAAAACCAGGGAAAAATTCCTTCATTATAGGCCGCGCTCAACCGCCCAGCAGATAAATCACCACCTACTGCCAGCAGGCCATTGGGTTCCGTCAATGCCTCTTCCGGTAGAGGAAAATCATATGAATCGTCCAGTTGAATTATTGGCATTGTGTATTACAGCTCTGACTTAGAACCAATACGATGTTGCTGCTGGTAAAGTTGATAATAGTAGCCTTGTTGAGCCAGTAACTCATCGTGTTGTCCTTGTTCAACAATTTCGCCTCCATCCATAACATAAATACGATTCATATGGTTAAGCCTGTACAGACGGTGGGTAACGACAATTAATGTTTTATGCTGACAATGTTGGTGTAGTAGGGACAAAATTTGCTGTTCAGTGTCTGCATCAAGCCCTTCAGTGGGTTCATCTAATATCATTAGTGGCGCTGAGTGCAGTAATGCTCTGGCTATTCCCAGGCGGCGTTGTTCACCGCCTGATAACTGGCGACCACCTTCACCCATCCAGCAATTTAGTTTCTCATCCGTTTCCAGCAAATTGCTTAAACCAACCTGCTTCAGCACAGTTTCCAGTTCATTATCGGTTGCAATGGGTTTTGCCAGTAATAAATTTTCACGCAAAGTATGGCTGAATACATGAACACGTTGTGAAACGACAGACATCATACTGCGCAGAGTGGGTTCGTCATAAATAGAAATAGGATGCTGATTCAGGCAGATAGTGCCTGCATCACTATCCCATGCGCGTGTCAGCAGCTGTAGCAAAGTAGATTTACCACAACCGGTCTTTCCTAACAGAGCGATATGTTCTCCTGCTTGCAAAGAGAGAGAAATATTTTTCAAGACCGGTAATGATTGATCGGGATAAGTGAAACTGAGATTCTCAATGTCGATACTGACTTGTTCTGCGATTTTTGGTCCTGATGCAGGGAAAACAACTTCCGGTTGTTGTTGCATCAATTGGGAAACGCGGGTTGCAGAGGTGATAACTTGTCCCAGGTGCTGGAATGCGACTGTGACAGGACCCAGAGTTTCAAAAGCCGCAAGAGCGCAAAAAACAAACAGTGCGATCAATGCACCTGGTGGGTGGTTATCACCTACACCATTAGCAGCCAGCCATAGAATCAAGGTAACAGTTATCCCTGCGGCAAAAATCATAATTGCCTGCGATAAGCCTGTTAGATTAGCTTGCTGTTGCTGACACGTTAACCAACGGGATTCAATATCCGCCATCGACTTGCGAAAATGGCCAAGAGCACCGAATACCATCAATTCAGCTTGTCCCTGTAATGCCGTTGTAAGTTGAGTACGGTATTGACCACGCAGAATAGTTAAATTGCGGCCAATGGGTTTACCTGCGTTATAGAATATGAATGGCAGCAGGAATAGCAGAGCTAGCATAATACTGCCGAGAGTGTAGGCCAGTGTCAGATCTAGAAAACCAAGGCCGAAAGTCAATATGATGATAGTGACGAAAGCTACAAATATCGGTGAAATTACCCGTAAATAGAGATGATCCAGCGTTTCAACATCAGCAACCAGTCGGTTTAGTAATTCCCCCTGGCGAAAACGGGCAATACCTCCGGGTGAAAGGGGTAAAATTTTCTGAAATGTGAATGCCCGCAAATGTGCCAGTACCCGGAAAGTCGCATCATGGCTAACCAGCCGTTCAGCATAACGTCCGGCAGTACGAAGAATAGCAGAACCACGGACACCCGCAGCCGGTAGCATATAGTTGAACGTGTAGATTCCGGTAAAACCTGCCAATGCTGTACCTGCAAGAAACCAACCAGAGAGCGTCAGCAAGCCTATGCTGGCGAGCATAGTGATAATAGCTAATACCATTCCCAGACTGATAAGGAACCAATGGCGGCGATAGAGCGCCAGAAACGGAAGCAATACCCGCATATTAAAGCTCCTTATTCCGATGGGATAACAAACGGGCGAATATTCCCTCAGACTGACTTAATGTCTGATAATTTCCCCGTTCAATAATTAAGCCCTTTTCCATGACCCAGATCTGATCATATCCCAGTGTTTCTTCCAACTGGTGAGTCACTAATAGGGTAGTTTGATGATGAGATGCTTGATTTAGTGTTTCCATAACTTGTTGTTCACTACGAGCATCCAGGCTTGCGGCAGGCTCATCCAGTAATAATAACTGGCAAGGTTTCAGTAAGGCACGGGCAACAGCGATACGCTGGGCCTGACCAACGGACAACCGTGCTGCATTATCACCGATGATAGTATTCAGTCCATTAGGCAGATGATTAACAAATTCGGTGACGTAGGCCCGTTTCATAACCTGATCGATTTGCTGTTGGTTGGCATCAGGCTGGTTAAGACGAATATTATCAAGCAGAGTCTGTTCAGGTAGATGGGGGTTTTGTCCAACCCAACTCAGTTGATCTCGCCATTTCTGTGGATCTAACTCTCGCAACTCGGTGCCGTTGATTTGAATTGAGCCACGATAAGGTAAAAAACCTAATAGTAAATTCAAAAGGGAGCTTTTGCCCGCACCGCTTTGGCCAACTAGTGCAACTCGTTGATTTTTCTCTACAGTAAAATTCAACGGGCCAGCGAGCAGACTGCCATTATGAGCCAGAATCTCCAGATTATTAGCAATTATCGTCACTGAATCTTGGGTATTTAGTGTTTTGTCGCCATCGGAGGGAGCTTGCTCGCCATCACTGCTTAACAGCGTCACTAATGACTCAGCTGCACCAATGGCTTGTGCCTTAGCGTGATAATAAGTACCAAGATCACGTAATGGTTGGAAAAATTCCGGCGCAAGGATCAGCACTAAAAAACCAGCAAATAGGGTAACTCCCATACCGTAACTGCCAAAATTAAGTTCACCGAGATAGGAGAAACCAAAATAGACGGCGACAACGGCAATGGAAATAGCCGCAAAGAATTCCAGCACAGCAGAAGAGAGAAATGCCATCCGCAGAACTTCCATCGTCCTGCGGCGGAAGTTATCGGTGGATTCACTGATTTGTTGTATTTCTGCTTGACCACGATAAAACAGGCGCAGTGTTTCCAATCCGCGCAGACGATCAAGGAAATTACCGCTTAACCGTCCTAAGGCGACGAAATTACGTCGGTTAGCATCCGCTGCGCCTAAACCCACTAATGCCATAAACAGGGGAATAAGTGGGGCGGTCGCGAACAGAATCAACCCGGCAGCCCAATTAATCGGCAATAAGATAATCAGGATGAGAATAGGGATCATCACGGCGAGATACATCTGTGGCAGATAGCGGGAGTAATAATCTTGCATATCTTCAATCTGCTCAAGAATCATCGTTGCCCAGCTACCTGCTGGCTTGCCTTTAACCCATACCGGGCCAAGTTGTTCAAGCTTATCTAATACCATAGCGCGGATTTTCTGGCGCACGACTTTGCCACAAATAAAGCCGATTCGCTCCCGGATCGCACTGGTCATTGCCCGTAAGGCAAAGGTTGCTGTTAGCATCAGGAACTTATCTGTGATGTGTTCGCGGGGAATATTATCCATGATTAAAGCTTGCAGGATTGAGGCCATTAACCAAGCTTGGGTGATAATCAACAATCCACTGATTAAGCCAAATAACATGGACAGGCGGAGCCAGCGCTGGGCTGGAGCACTTTGCTGCTTTAGCCAGCGGATCAATTCATACTGTCTTGTTTTGTCCATAGGAAAAACTTCTGATTTAGCGGGTGATGATAACGATGTATTAAAGAGGCTGTACTGGTGTCAGCATCCTGCTGATATGTTACATGTTAAAAGGCGCTACCGAAATAGCGCCTTGAAAGAAAAAGAATTTATTTAGATTCAGCCGCCAGCTTATCCAGGAAACGCTCTGCATCAAGGGCTGCCATACAGCCTGTACCGGCGGACGTAATTGCCTGGCGGTAGGTGTGGTCCATTACGTCACCTGCGGCAAATACCCCAGGAATTGAAGTTTGGGTTGCATTACCTTGTAAACCGGATTGGACTTTAATATAACCATTATCCAGTTCTAATTGGTCTGCAAAGATAGCGGTGTTGGGAGTATGGCCGATAGCGATGAATGTACCGGTAACGGTTAATTCTTCTGTTGTATCGCTTTTGGTATCGCGCAGGCGAACACCGGTAACGCCCATATCATCACCAAGAACTTCATCCAAAGTACGATTAGTGTGCAGAACGATATTGCCATTTTTTACTTTATCCATCAGACGACTAATCAGGATCTTTTCTGAGCGGAAAGTATCCCGGCGATGAATTAGATGAACTTCTGAGGCGATATTAGCCAAGTATAAAGCTTCTTCTACAGCGGTATTACCGCCGCCGACAACGGCAACTTTCTGGTTACGATAAAAGAAACCATCGCAGGTTGCACAGGCTGAAATACCGCGACCTTTGAATGCGTCTTCAGAAGGCAAACCAAGATAACGTGCAGAAGCGCCGGTTGCGATAATCAATGCGTCACAGGTATATTCTTGTTCATCACCATAAAGTCGGAAAGGGCGGTTTTGCAGATCAACTTTTTGAATGTGGTCAAAAATGATTTCGGTCTGGAATTTTTCAGCATGCTGGTGCATACGATCCATTAACCCTGGACCGGTCAGACCTTCAGGATCACCAGGCCAGTTTTCGACTTCAGTGGTTGTAGTCAACTGACCGCCTTTTTCAACTCCGGTAATAAGAGCTGGGTTTAAGTTTGCTCGGGCAGCATAAACTGCGGCGGTATAGCCTGCTGGACCGGAGCCAAGAATAATGAGTTTGTGGTGGGCGGTGCTCATGAATACCTCATTTCCATTTATCGCATATCATATATCGGGCGATTGTAGGAGAAATAGGAGGGTAAAAAAAGCTAAAATACTCATGTTACTAACGATTTTACCGATAGATATTACCTAACAATGACTTTAACCTGAGAAAAGTGTTCTTTTAATGTTGTTTGAATTTCATTTGCTTCTTTTTAATCAATGGTAGGCTATCGAAACGATTAACTGAAAATTTGTTCCACAGGTTGTCCTGATTTTTGTTCATTTACTTTGACAATCGGCTGTGCATTTGCGAAAACATCACTGTAAGAGATAATTATCCACCTCGCTAAATTCGTTTCCATAAAAATCGACAAATCGATATGCGGATAATCCTCTCTGTATAGTATTTAAGAAAATAGCCTGTGAGCTACTTCACTCTGATAGGGCTGGGCTTTAATTTAGGACATCTTTTCCAACTCAAGCTCAAGAGAGATAGGGGAAAATGTTATGGGTGTAGGAAAATAAAGAGAGATCATTAAGATGATAGATAATAAGAAGCGTCCGGGAAAAGATCTTGATCGTATAGATCGTAATATCCTCAATGAGTTGCAAAAAGATGGCCGAATTTCCAATGTAGAGCTGTCTAAACGGGTCGGATTGTCACCAACGCCTTGTTTGGAGCGTGTGCGTCGTTTGGAACGTCAGGGATTTATTACGGGTTATACCGCACTGTTGAATCCTCATTATTTGGATGCATCATTATTGGTATTTGTTGAAATTACCCTGAACCGTGGTGCCCCAGATGTTTTTGAACAATTCAATGCTGCTGTGCAGAAATTGGAAGAAATTCAAGAATGTCATTTGGTCTCTGGTGATTTTGACTATCTATTGAAAACTCGTGTACCGGACATGTCAGCGTATCGTAAGTTACTGGGCGAAACTTTGCTACGTTTGCCAGGTGTTAATGACACCCGCACATACGTTGTGATGGAAGAAGTGAAGCAGAGTAACCGTCTGGTCATTAAGACTCGCTGAAATCTTGCTAAATGTACAGGTGCAAAACAGGAAGAACTTAGGTACACTACTGTTTATGCATACAGTTTCAACGCTGAGCTATCTCGGCGTTGTTCCGTTAAATCAACAGGAAACCTGGAGAGCCTTTCTTGAGCCAGGAATATACAGAAGATAAAAATATTAAGTTAAAGAGACTGAGTAGCGGGCGCAGGCTGTTAGAAGCTGTGTTGCTTGTCATTGTTATCCTTGCGGCTTATCTGATGGTCGCACTTATCAGTTTTAACCCTTCTGATCCCAGTTGGTCTCAGACTGCATGGCATGAACCAGTTTATAATTTGGGGGGGGGGATTGGTGCATGGTTGGCTGATACGCTGTTTTCTGCATTTGGTATTCTGGCTTACACCATTCCTCCATTGATGATATTGGGTTGTTGGACTGCTTTCATACAACATGATGACCGAGAATATGTCGATTTCTTTGTGCTGGCGTTACGTGTAATTGGGGCATTGGCAATCATTCTAACTTCATGTGGATTAGCAGCATTGAATGTAGATGATCTTCATTATTTTGCCTCTGGCGGCATTATTGGCAGCTTGTTTAGTAGCGCTATATTGCCTTGGTTTAATGAACTAGGCGCAACGTTGGTATTACTGTGTGTTTGGGCAATTGGATTTACGCTATTTACTGGTTGGTCTTGGTTGACCATTGCTGAAAAAACCGGTGCAGTTATTCTGGGAGTGATAGGATTTATTACTAATCGTAGCCGTAATGAAGATGAATATAAGCCATATGATGAAATGGCTATCGAACAAGATGATTTTGCCCGCAGTAATAGTAAAACAGAACCAGAATTCAAAGAGGTTGATATTGACCATAATGATGTGCTGTTTACAACACCTTCAGTTACGGAATTAGCAAAAGCTGAGTTAAATGAACCGGAATTGGAGAAAGTAGAAATTGAAGAAGAGCAGCAATTTGCTATTCCGGCCATTAATATTAATACGACTGATGCAGAACCTGAAATTCAGGTCAATACATCCGATGTCGCCGTAGAGTCTCGGTCATTAGCAGAAGAATATGAAGAAAATAATGACGAACCGATTCGTTACACATTTGAAATTCCTGCAGAGCATAATTTTCAACCTGTATCTGAACAGGCTATTGACGTGGTTCCGACATTTGAACCGGTTGAAACCAGACAAAACAATCATGACACCTTCACTTTTATGCCTGAAACCGAGCCAAAAGAGGTTGCAGTAGCAGCAACATCGGCAGCGGTCATTACAGGCAACACTCAAGTTAAACAAGGAGTTGGGCCAGAATTACCCCGGCCTAATCCTGTTCGTATTCCAACCCGTCGTGAATTATATGGCATCAAAGTGCCTTCACAGCGTCTTGCAGAACAGAAGCAACGTGAAGAAGAACTTAGACAGCAAGCAGATGAATGGGATGATGCTGAGTCTGATAAGCAGCAAGAAGAGTTATTGCGTCAACAGTTTCTTGAACAGCAACGCGAACGTTACCTGACTACGGGTACAGGGGAAGAAGATGCTCCAATTGAGCTTCAAGTAATACCGAGCCTGTTTGAACTAAAACATCAGCCTGTAGTGGAAGAGAAAGTTCAGACAGAAATTGTTAAACAGGCGGTTGAACCGCAGCAGCGTGAGCATTATCAAGAACAGAACTACCAAGGGGAAAAAGAGAATATTGCTCTGGAAAGTTTATCTATCCTTGATCATTTCTCACCCGTTGAAGATTTAGTGAAAGAAGAACCGGCAGAGCTGTTGTTTATGCCTTCTGTTCAATCACGGCTAGAAAATAACGCAGAATTGCCTACAGAAATTGCTTTTATGCCAGCGCACACTGCTGCGCAGCAACCGCAGCAACCGCAGCAACCGCAGCAACCGCAGCAACCGCAGCAAGATAGCTTGTTCCATCCATTTTTGGTTCGTAATGATCAACCATTACCAAAACCGACGACGCCAATGCCTTCGCTCGATCTGTTAGCCAGCCCTCTGGAGGAACAGGAACCGGTCGATATGTTTGCTTTAGAGCAAACCGCGCGTTTGATTGAGGCGCGTCTGAGTGATTATCGGGTTAAAGCCGATGTGGTTGGTTTTTCGCCAGGCCCGGTGATCACTCGATTTGAATTGGATCTGGCTCCTGGTGTTAAAGCGTCACGCATTTCCAATTTATCGAGAGATCTTGCGCGTTCTTTGTCGGCAGTAGCGGTACGTATTGTTGAAGTGATTCCGGGTAAACCTTATGTTGGTTTGGAATTGCCGAATAAAAAACGCCAGACGGTCTATTTGCGTGAAGTATTGGATTGCGAAAAATTCCGTGATAATCCATCGCCACTAACAATTGTGTTAGGTAAAGATATTAGTGGTCAGCCGGTTGTTGCTGATTTAGGTAAAATGCCGCATTTGCTGGTGGCGGGTACAACCGGTTCGGGTAAATCTGTTGGTGTTAACGCCATGATCCTCAGCATCCTCTATAAAGCAAAACCGGAAGATGTTCGCTTTATCATGATTGACCCGAAAATGCTGGAGTTGTCGGTTTATGAAGGCATCCCACATCTGCTGACTGAAGTTGTTACCGACATGAAAGATGCAGCTAATGCACTACGTTGGTGTGTAAACGAGATGGAACGCCGTTATAAACTGATGTCCGCATTAGGTGTACGTAATCTGGCGGGTTATAACGAAAAGGTTAAACAGGCTGAAGAGATGGCACGCCCAATACCTCATCCATTCTGGAAACCAGGAGACAGCATGGATGTCACTCATCCTGTGCTAAAAAAAGAGCCGTACATCGTTGTCATGGTAGATGAATTTGCTGACTTGATGATGACTGTTGGCAAAAAAGTGGAAGAACTTATTGCACGTTTGGCGCAGAAAGCACGTGCTGCGGGTATCCACTTGGTTCTGGCAACGCAACGTCCATCTGTCGATATTATTACCGGTCTGATTAAAGCGAATATTCCAACCCGTATTGCCTTTACGGTATCCAGCAAGATAGATTCTCGCACTATCCTTGATCAAGGGGGAGCAGAATCGCTGTTAGGCATGGGGGACATGCTTTATTTGGCGCCAAACTCTTCTATTCCGGTGCGTGTTCACGGCGCATTTGTGCGGGATCAGGAAGTTCATGAAGTAGTTAATGATTGGAAAGCTCGTGGTCGTCCAGAGTATGTTGACAGTATTCTCAGTGGTGGTGACGATGCTGAAGGTAGTCTGGGTTTGGATAATGGTGAAGAATTAGATGCACTGTTTGATCAGGCAGTTGAATTCGTTATTGAAAAACGGCGGGTTTCGATTTCTGGTGTACAGCGTCAGTTCCGTATCGGTTATAACCGTGCAGCGCGGATTGTCGAACAGATGGAGGCACAGCAGATTGTCAGTTCTCCGGGTCATAATGGTAATCGTGAAGTATTGGCGCCGCCACCGCATGAGTGTTGATTGTTAATTTTGAATGTATACCTAATAGATTTCAAGATGCTTCGCGACGGCAAAGGAGCGAATCCCCGGGAGCATAGATAACTATGTGACCGGGGTGAGTGAGTGCAGCCAACAAAGAGGCAACTTGAAAGATAACAGGTATAGAAAGCTCCGATAATAAATACACCGGGTAATAACGCTGAGTAAAGGTATCTCTTACATGAAAAAGCTGATATTGATAGGTTGTTTGATGGCTAGCATGAGTGTCACTTCTGTATGGGCAAATGCGAGTCGGAATTTACAGGAACGTTTGGACAAAGTAAGTAGTTTTCATGCCAGTTTTACTCAGACAGTAACCAGTAATGATGGGGCAATCATTCAGGAAGGTGATGGGCAATTATGGGTTAAACGTCCAAACTTGTTTAACTGGCATATGACATCACCTGATGAAAGCATTTTGGTATCGGATGGTAAAACGTTGTGGTTCTATAATCCATTTGTTGAACAGGTAACGGCCACCTGGTTAAAAGATGCAACAGGAAACACCCCATTTATGCTGATTACCCGTAATGATGCTAAAGAGTGGTCTCAATATAAAATCATTCAGAAAGGGAACGATTTTAAACTGACACCGAATAATGCAAATGGCAACCTGAAACGCTTTTTTATTACGGTAATGACTGACGGCACTATCCAGAAATTTTCGGCTGTTGAGCAGGACGGACAAAAAAGCACTTATCAATTAAAAGGGCAGCAAAACACTTATGTGGATGAGGCAAAATTCCGTTTTACTCTACCGAAAGGCGTCACGTTGGATGATCAGCGCCAGTGAGGTTTAAGTGAGCAATCTGTCCCTCGATTTTTCACAAAATGAATTCCAGCCATTGGCCGCGCGTATGCGGCCAGTCACATTAGAGCAATATATCGGTCAGCAGCATTTGCTGGCTGAGGGGAAGCCACTGCCAAGAGCTATCCGGGCGGGACAATTACACTCCATGATTTTATGGGGGCCACCAGGAACTGGGAAAACCACATTAGCTGAAATTATTGGACATTATGCTCAGGCTGATATTGAACGGATATCTGCGGTTACTTCTGGTATTAAAGAAATACGTGAGTCGATTGAAAAAGCACGTCAAAATCGTAATGCAGGGCGGAGAACTATTCTGTTTGTTGATGAAGTACATCGTTTTAATAAAAGCCAACAGGATGCTTTTTTACCCCATATTGAAAACGGTACGATTACCTTTATCGGTGCTACGACAGAAAATCCCTCTTTTGAGCTGAATTCTGCATTACTCTCACGGGCGCGTGTTTATTTGCTTAAATCATTGACCGTGGAAGAAGTTGAACAGGTTCTTAATCAGGCCATGAATGATAAAAATAACGGTTATCATGGCCAGAATATCATTTTGCCTGAAAATACCCGCCGCATGATTGCGGAACTAGTTACTGGTGATGCCCGTCGTTCACTGAACTTTCTGGAAATGATGGCGGATATGGCAGAAACCAATACTCAGGGGCAAAGGATTTTGACACCTGAACTATTGAATGAAGTCAGCGGAGAACGCAGCGCCCGTTTTGATAATAAAGGCGATCGTTATTACGATTTGATTTCAGCACTGCATAAATCTGTGCGTGGTTCTGCACCTGATGCTGCGCTTTACTGGTATGCCCGGATTATTACCGCCGGAGGTGATCCGTTGTATGTGGCACGTCGTTTATTGGCGATTGCTTCTGAAGACGTTGGCAATGCTGATCCCAGAGCAATGCAAGTTGCTATTGCTGCATGGGATTGTTTTACTCGTGTTGGGTCAGCAGAAGGTGAAAGGGCAATTGCTCAAGCGATTGTTTATCTTGCCTGTGCACCGAAAAGTAATGCGGTCTATACCGCATTTAAAGCAGCGATGGCCGATGCACGGGAAAAACCTGATTATGATGTGCCTGCACATCTGCGTAATGCGCCGACAAAACTGATGCAAGAGATGGGGCTAGGCGCGGAATATCGCTATGCGCATAACGAGCCTAATGCTTATGCGGCTGGTGAAGTTTATTTTCCCTCTGAAATGCAGGAAACCCGCTATTATCATCCGTCAAATAGGGGCTTAGAGGGAAAAATAGGTGAAAAACTGGCCTGGCTTGCAGAGCAGGATCAAAATAGCCCGATAAAACGCTATCGCTAACGTTATTGTTGCGGTAAGGTTGACAGGTAAAAATATCTTATGGTCCATTAACTTGTGGGCCTGTTCATATCATCTATCTTAATAACGACAAGCACAGGACTAGCATGCTCGATCCAAACATACTGCGTAATGAGCTAGACGCAGTCGCCGAAAAACTGGCTCGCAGGGGCTATACCCTTGACGTGGATACGCTGCGCAAACAAGAAGAGCGCCGCAAAGTTTTACAAGTTGAAACTGAAACCCTGCAAGCAGAACGTAATTCTCGATCGAAAGCTATTGGTGCAGCGAAAGCCCGTGGTGAAGATATCGATCCATTACGTCAGGAAGTGAACCAGTTAGGTGAGAAGTTGGATACAGCGAAATCCGAACTGGAAAAACTTCAGACTGAAATCCGCGATCTGGCTTTAAATATCCCTAACATTCCAGATGACTCTGTACCAGTAGGTAAAGATGAGAATGATAATCTGGAAGTGAGCCGCTGGGGTAAGCCGCGCAAATATGATTTTGAAATCAAAGATCATGTTTCATTAGGTGAATTGGCACATGGGTTGGATTTTGCTGCTGCGGTTAAACTGACCGGCTCGCGTTTTGTGGTGATGAAAGGGCAGATTGCTCGTCTGCATCGTGCCTTGGCTCAATTTATGCTGAACCTTCACACAGAACAGCACGGTTATTTGGAAACTTACGTTCCTTATCTGGTAAACCATGACACCTTATACGGTACGGGTCAGTTGCCAAAATTTGGTGAAGATCTTTTCCATACTAAGCCTCTGGAAGAAGAAACAGAAAGTCATTACGCGCTAATTCCAACTGCTGAAGTTCCGGTAACAAACTTGGTCCGTGGTGAAATTCTGGATGAAAGCGAATTACCACTGAAAATGACGGCTCATACCCCTTGTTTCCGGTCAGAAGCGGGTTCTTATGGTCGTGATACTCGTGGTCTTATTCGTATGCATCAGTTTGATAAAGTTGAGTTGGTTCAGATTGTGCATCCTGAAGAATCAATGAATGCCCTTGAAGAACTGACTGGTCATGCAGAGAAGGTATTGCAATTACTGAATCTGCCATATCGTAAAGTTTTACTATGTACTGGCGATATGGGTTTCGGTGCATGTAAAACTTATGATCTCGAAGTATGGTTACCGGCTCAAAATGCTTATCGTGAAATCTCTTCCTGCTCTAACATGTGGGATTTCCAGGCTCGCCGTATGCAAGCGCGTTTCCGCGGTAAAGAAGATAAAAAGACGCAATTACTTCATACCCTCAATGGTTCTGGTTTGGCTGTTGGCCGTACTTTAGTTGCTATTATGGAAAACTATCAGCAAGCCGATGGTCGTATTGAAATTCCAGAAGTGTTGCGTCCGTATATGGGTGGTTTGGAATATATTGGTTGATTATTGTATTAATGAAAAGCGCCGAATTGGCGCTTTTTGCTGTCTATTTTATTTAATTACAACTTCACGAAGAATAAAATGATTAGATTCAGTAAATACTAAATGTATTTTTTAGCTAACTAAAGCCGATGGTTTCTCCTTACCGATAAAAATGCTACGGTAAGATGAATAATAACTAGCTAAAATTATAGGCATAGAAATTAAAAGCCCTAAGCCGAAAGGAATTATGGAGATTATGAACATTACCCCGATGGTAATAAAGAATAAGAAACCGGGTAATAAGTTCTTTTTCACGGCTTCCAGGCTCATTGATACGGCGGCACCAAATTTAAAATTATGGATAACGATGAGCGCTGGCGCAAACCAGGCTAAAGCGCTGGCAACGAGGCCGAAAACAAACAAAATAAAGAGGCCAAGAAGTAATGGCGACAGGTCATTTTGGTAAATATCAATAGAAGGTTCACCATATTGGCTGGATAGCAATATATTGGTTAATATACTACCGCTGATGATAAAAGTTGCGATAAATCCAAGGATCATGATACCAAATGATAAAGCCCCAACGCCAATTAGCGACGCAAAATTTTTCTGAAATCCGCTAAATAACAGTCCTAATTCGAATTCTCCAGTAGTTCTCTGTTTTTCACATAGAGCCATAATTCCACCAATAAATACCGGACCTAAGATCCCCGAAAATAGCCCAAGGAAAGGAATAAACTGTAAACCAGATATAACTGCAAAATAGATAATGGTAAGGAGTATCCACATACCCCATTTATTCTTAACAAGTTCCCATGATTGACCAATCCATTTCGTACCTTCTCCGCCACGGAGGGACTGACCACCTGGAATAAATACCTCGTTATTGTTAGATATAGAGTTGGAATTAAAATTGAGGTTTTGATTATCCATGTATTGTTCCAATTTAATTGTTGATTTTTAATCTATTAGATAGCTTTCTTTTGGCTACATCTCATAAAACGCCGGCGAATATATTATATTAATTTTATTAATCGACAAGTATTAAATAGACATAAGAAGGAGAAATTGTTGATGAATTATCAAACAGCGAGTTACTTGTGTTGTTAACCTTATCAAAGCGATGCATGATTACATGAATAACTAAGCTATTTGCATAATTATATTGTAGTTTATCTCATATAAATTAATTAACATTTATATTTCAATGCCGATTTTTAATATGAGGCTTCCTTGCCTTATTTAATGACCATAGGAACTGTTATTAGTTTTCTGAAAATAAGGTGGCTATTTTCAGCAAGTAGTAGGTGTATCTTTTAGGCAGTTAAAGAGGATGATTTCTCCTTACTGATGAAAATACTACGGTAAGATGAATAATAGCTAATTAGAAGTATTGGCACAGAGATTAGTAAACCTAAACCGAAAGTTAGTACCGAGATTATGATCATGACCGTCGAGATGATAAAGAATAATAGGCCGGGCAATAAATTCTTTTTTACTGCTTTCAGGCTCATCGATATGGCAGCTCCCGATTTTAAATTATGGATAACGATCAGTGCGGGTGCAAACCATGTTAAAGTGGTAGCAATAATGTAAGAAATTATTAAAACAAAGACACTAGAAAATAGTGTAGGTGAGCTGTATTCAATTATTGTGAATGGAACATCCCTATTGGACAGTATGGCAAATAGAATCTCAGTTATTTCTGCTCCGTCGATAATGAACATTGCAATAATTCCAAGGAGTGTAATTCCAAACGATAAAGCACCAACGCCAAGTAGTGACGCAAAATTCTTCTGAAATCCGCTGAATAATAGTCCAAGTTCGAACTTTCCGGTAGTTCTCTGTTGTTCACACGCGGCAATAATACCACCGATAAATACTGAGTTAAAAATCCCAACAAATACGCCAAGAAAAGGAATAAACTGGAAACCAGCTACAAATATGAGATAGATAATGCAGAATAATATCCACATCCCCCAATTATTTTTGGCAAGTTTCCATGCTTCACTAATCCATTTCACACTTTCTACGCTACTGAGGGACTGGCCATCAGGAATAAATAGTTCTTGATTGTCGGGTATAACGTTGGAGTTAAAATTTTGGTTTTGATTATCCATATATTTTTCCAATTTATTGGTTGATTCATAATACCTTAAATCACTTTTTTGATTGCATCTCAGCAGGTGCAATCAGCTTGAGAGATCTGGTAAGTATATTATATTAATCTCATTAATCATCAAACATTAAGTAAGGTAAATAAGCCAGAATAATTGATTGTTTTTATGCAATGTGTTTCTAAATGTTTTTAATTGTATTAAATTGAAAATAACTGTAACAAAGTGTTTCAATATTATCTTTGGATGAATTTAATTAACCTAAATCCATATTGTTGGAATGATTTTAATTCCATTGAATATTTTTTTATGTAGAATGGAAATTCCCGTCAATAATTAGTCGTTGGTATTTTAACACTAAGAAGGAGTGTATATGTCAGACTTAATTTATTTAACTTTAAAGGGCCATAAACAGGGGTTAATATCGGCAGGTTGTTCGTCTATAGATTCAATTGGAAACAAAGGTCAGTTGGAGCATATAGACCAGATACTGGTATATAGTCTTTCTCACTCTCTAACCAGAGAGCTGAATGTCAATCATCATCCTATAACATTTAAGAAGCCTATTGATAAGTCGTCACCGCTTTTGGGGGTAGCGATTTCAGAGAATGAAGTATTGGATGCTATCTTTGATGGTTATAGAACGAATCAAGCCGGGATTCTGGAATTGTATTACACCATAAAAGTGATTGGGGCGACGATCGTTGATTTAGCTATTTATCATCCTCATTCGATAACACATGCTGGTTCTCAGCCGCAAGAAACGATCTCTTTACGTTATAAGAGCATCACATGGACTCATCATATAGCAGGGACTAGTGCTTATAGTATTTGGGATGAGCGCATTTATTAATTTATTTGCCGGTAAAATAGTTTTGTTTTACCGGCAAAATTACCATTTGTTTTTTCTATAATGTCTGCTGTGTGCAATCATAAATGTAATAGTGCACGAAAAAGATAGAGCAAAAGAAGTGTATAGCATAAAGTCATTATCTGATACGGATACACCCAAAAATGGAATCTGGCCAGTATGAAAAACATGTAAATGAAAAATGTTAGACGCCATCATAAGTAGTACAGATGAGTAGTTAATATAAACATCATAGGGGGTTAAAAGTTTTTTAAAAGCAATATATAGAGGATAAAGTGAAAGTAAAGAAAAAATAATATATAAATAGTCAACCATTCTATTCTGTCCTCAATATGATCTATATTGTCTATTACATTTATTTAATAATAACTTTTCTTGCTATTATATAAGGAACACAACTTAAATAACCTAAAGCTAAAGAGTAATAATGTAAAAAATCGTTATCAATGGTATTTATATTCAAAAAAGGTATTGAATCAAAATTAAAAACATAGAAATGAAATGCTGAGAAAATCAATGGTAATATTATTGCGTAAAGATGAGGATAAAAATCAGGTGACATTAACAATCTTTTTATACAAAAATAAACAGGGAATAGTAGAATTAAAGACAGTGAAACATAAACCGAATTCATCTGTAGTTCCTCGCTTGACCATATATAGTATTTAAATCACCAGCAATTTCTAAAATTATATCTTCTGTACTCATCATCTTAATTCCTTGGTGTTTTAATCCCCAAAGCAGATCAGCATTTATATACCGATATAATCTTTGACTATCTGGCTCGAGTTTATAGCCAAGTAATCCATTCAGGGACATACCAACATCAACCGATGTATATATCACATCAGCATTGCTCTTATCCATCCCAAAAACTTTTTCTCCAACCCCTTCGTAGATAAATTTAACCGGCCCAGTATAACTTTCACGATAAAGAATATAATGCTCACTTTCAACAACGTTATTAAAGCCATGTGCCATTAATAGCGCTCCAGGTGCGGCTCCAATGCCTGTATCAGTAAGCAAAAAACCACCAATGAATTGCATACTTCCAGATACAAATCCAATCCATGAGATGATCAGATTGACTGTTTTATCATTCCTGTTTTTAACATTTTCATCGATAGTTTTTTTCTTTACAACGATGGCTTGCCTTACTCTCTTTTGAGAAAGCATGGCATCCTGTTTTTCTAACGATCGCATTTCTTCATCCAATGAAGCTATTGCTTCAGAGATTGAAAGCTCCCCAGTATTTATCTTTGCGGTGATATCTTCAGAATAAGAAATAACTTCATGGATAAAATAGTCTTTAGCCAGGCTCCATTTCATATATTTGTTGGCAACTCTATCCATGAGCACCATCAACTCGTTTTGTTTATCCATCTGAATTTTCAGAAGTTTCCTTGCTTCATTGGTACTATTATCAAAGTACCCTCTGGCCCAAGGGTTTCTTTCGTAGAATTCATCTAAAGTATCCATAACAGACAACCTGTTTCTTTGAAGCTTAACTTAATATAGTGCAATGTATTAAAAATATACAATGTAAATCATAAGTCAATATTTATTTTTGCCTAATAAGGATATTTTCTTAAGTGTGTTTTAGACGCAGGAGCAGTTAGCCTGGAAATATAAATACCAGTTCTTCGGTTATTTCCTGAATGCATTTTTGTCTTTCGGAGAAATTAGGCTTGAATTGATAGATGTTCTCTTTTTTATTTTAATTTTGAAAACCGGACTAATCCGATTTTCAGTTTTACTGTACTTCACATTTCATTTCAGGAGTGGGGGTTAAGAAATTCAATACACAACCTTATGCCCATAACTTTCCAAAATACCTTTAACTCTGTCCATTGTCTCTTTTGCTGGCGGTTTCACACCTTCCAGCTTATATTCCTCACCCATGGTAATCCATTTATGTTTACCCAGTTCGTGGTAAGGCAGAAGCTCGATTTTTTCAATATTTTTCATATTTCGGGTAAATTCGCCTAGCCTATGAGCGGATTCATCATCATCAGACCAGCCTGGTACTACAACATAACGAATCCAGGTTTTTTGATTACGTTTAGCCAGATAGCGGGCAAATTCCAAAGTGCGATGATTTGAAACACCCACTAATTTTTGGTGAATTTCATCATTAATCTGTTTTAAATCAAGCATGACAAGATCAGTCACATCCATCAGCTCGTCAATAACTGGATCATAGCGACGCACAAATCCATTGGTATCAAGACAGGTATGAATATCTTCGGCACGACAGGCTCTGAACCAATCACGTACAAATTCAGCTTGAAGAATGGCTTCACCACCCGATGCAGTAACGCCACCCCCTGATGCATTCATAAAATGACGATAGGTTGTCGCTTCTTTTATGAGCTCTTCGACAGTAACGTCTTTGCCGCCGTGGGTATCCCATGTATCGCGGTTATGGCAATAAAGACAGCGCATCAGGCAGCCTTGAAAGAAGACGATAAACCGGATACCTGGACCATCAACGGTGCCACAGGATTCAAAAGAGTGGATACGGCCAGGTACGGACATAACAGGATGGCTCCAAAACTGATTGAAAGGCCCTAATTAGGGATTAGGACCTTTTATTTTGATGACAGATTATTACATAGATTGAGTAAAAGTGCGGGTGATCACATCTTGTTGTTGTTCTTTAGTTAATGAATTGAAACGCACTGCATAACCAGATACCCGGATGGTAAGCTGAGGATATTTCTCAGGATCTTCCATGGCTTCGAGCAACATGTCACGGTTCATTACGTTAACGTTGAGATGCTGACCACCTTCAATATCGGTTTCGTGGTGGAAATAGCCATCCAATAAACCAGCCAGGTTAGTTTTACGTGTTTCATCATCTTTGCCTAATGCGTTCGGTACGATAGAGAAAGTATAAGAAATACCGTCTTTCGCATAGGCGAATGGCAGTTTAGCCACAGAGGTCAGAGAAGCGACGGCGCCTTTTTGATCACGACCGTGCATTGGGTTTGCGCCAGGTCCAAATGGCGCACCAGCGCGACGTCCATCAGGCGTGTTACCGGTTTTCTTACCATAGACCACGTTAGAGGTGATAGTCAGGACGGACTGAGTAGGAACTGAGTTACGATAAGTATTCAGTTGCTGGATTTTCTTCATGAAGCGCTCAACCAGATCACAGGCGATATCATCGACGCGTGAATCGTTGTTACCAAATTGTGGGTATTCACCTTCAATGTTGAAATCAATAGCTAAACCATCTTCGTCACGGATCGGTGTGACTTTGGCATATTTAATAGCAGACAGAGAGTCAGCGGCGACAGACAGACCGGCAATGCCACATGCCATAGTACGATGAACGTCACGGTCATGCAGGGCCATCAGTGCGGCTTCGTAGCTGTATTTGTCATGCATATAGTGGATGATATTTAATGCTGTGACATACTGTTTTGCCAACCAGTCCATGAAATGGTCCATACGGGCCATAACTTTGTCATAGTCCAGTACTTCATCTTTCATTGGTTCTTCTTTCGGGCCAACCTGCATTTTCAGTTTTTCGTCCACGCCGCCGTTGATTGCGTACAGCATGGTCTTAGCCAGGTTTGCGCGAGCGCCGAAGAATTGCATTTGTTTACCCACAATCATCGGGCTGACACAGCAAGCAATAGCGTAATCATCGTTGTTGAAGTCAGGGCGCATCAAATCATCGTTCTCATATTGCAAAGATGAGGTGTCGATGGAAACTTTTGCCGCGAATTTTTTGAAATTTACCGGCAGTTTTTCAGACCACAAGATAGTCATATTGGGTTCTGGTGACGGACCCATGGTGTACAGGGTGTTCAGGAAGCGGAAGCTGTTTTTAGTGACCAGCGTGCGGCCATCCAGTCCCATACCCGCCAGGGATTCTGTTGCCCAGATTGGATCACCGGAGAACAGTTCGTCATATTCAGGTGTACGCAGGAAACGCACCATACGTAACTTCATGACCAGATGGTCGATCAATTCCTGCGCTTCAACTTCGGTCAATTTACCTGCTTGCAGATCACGTTCGATGTAGATATCCAGGAAACTGGAAACGCGACCGAAAGACATCGCAGCGCCATTTTGAGATTTAACCGCCGCCAGATAAGCGAAATAAGTCCACTGTATTGCTTCCTGGGCATTCGTGGCAGGGCCAGAAATATCATAGCCGTATTTAGCTGCCATCTCTTTAATTTGGCCCAGGGCACGATGCTGCTCAGCAATCTCTTCACGCAACTGAATGGTCATCGCCAGATCTTCACCATTTTCCAGTTTTTCCTGCAATGAATTGAATTGGGCTAATTTATCGTTACGTAAGAAATCGATACCGTAGACTGCAACACGGCGGTAATCACCAATAATGCGACCGCGGCCATAGGCATCAGGCAGACCTGTTAAAACGCCAGATTTGCGGCATTTCAGAATATCGGGTGTGTAAACATCAAAAACACCTTGGTTATGCGTTTTGCGGTATTCAGTGAAAATTTGTTTTAAGTTAGGATCGAGTTCACGGCCATAAACTTTACATGATCCTTCTACCATTTTTATACCGCCAAAGGGGATCAGGGCACGTTTTAGTGGCGCTTCCGTTTGCAGGCCAACGATGGTTTCCAGATCTTTTTCAATGTAACCCGCATCATGGGAAGTAATGGTAGCAGCGACATCAGTGTCAAAATCAACCGGTGCATGAGTACGGTTTTCGATTTTGATACCTTCCATGACTTTTTCCCACAAAGCATCGGTTGCTTTGGTAGAGCTTGCGAGGAAAGATTCATCACCCTCATATGGCGTATAATTTTGCTGGATGAAATCACGGATATTGACTTCGTTTTGCCAGTCACCCTGATTAAAACCTTGCCATGCTACAGAGAATTTTTCATTTAACTCAGTCATGATACGTCTACCTTAATTTAATAATCGAACTTTTGAAAAATCAGGCGAGGGAGCTAATTAATGTTTTTGCTCGCTACGCAGATAAATTAACCAGTAAGTCAAACCCACTAAAACTGCGCCACCGATAATGTTACCAATGGTGACGGGAATTAAATTGTCAATAATGAAGTGTGAAACAGTGAGCTGAGAGAATTGGTCAGGTGTTGCTCCCACATTGATCCAGAATTCAGTGGGCGCGAAATTCTTAATAACAATGCCAAGCGGAATTAAAAACATGTTAGCAATACTGTGCTCAAAACCGCTGGCAACGAACATGCCTACGGGTAAAATCATGGCAAATATTTTGTCTATTAAACTGCGTCCGGCATAACTCATCCAAACGGCGAGACAAACCATCAAGTTGGCAAGCATGCCTAAGAATACGGCTTCAATAAAAGTGTGGTGCACTTTATGGTCAGCGGTTTGCAGTACGTTCAGACCCCATAATCCATTAGCGACACGATATTGACCAGCAAACCAAATAATAGTGACGAAAAATAATGCGCCAATTAAATTACCGAAATAAACGTTAAGCCAGTTTTTAAACATCTGACGCCAGGTTATACGCCCGGTAGCTTTAGAAATAATCGTCAGCACAGTGGAAGTAAATAGATCTGCGCCACAAACCACAACTAACATTAATCCAAGTGAGAAACAGATTCCGCCGACTAATTTAGCTAAGCCATAAGGGACAGATTCAGTGCCTGTGGTCGCGGTGATGTAAAAAACAAAGGCAATAGAAATAAAAAAGCCGGCGGTTATTGCTGATATATAGGTGGTTGCAGGATGTTTAGTGGTTTTATAAACACCAGCATCATCAGCAAATTTTGCTATCACTGCAGGCGATAATAAATTAAAAGGGGTGTCAGCTTTCATACTAACTTCTCTTTATGATTAATTAGTCATGGTACGTAACGATAGTAACAAAGGCTTAGTGGTGTAAATTTGATATAGATCATGATTCTCAGAAAGTAAACGTGGTTTTAGGGAGTGAAATGGTTAAAATTATCGTTAATTTATTGATTTTTATAAAATAAAAAAATTTTAAAAATTATTGTATTTTTTTATTTGACCACGGATAGCAAGTTTGATAAGTAAAATTACAGGTTAAATTGTTATTTATTTGTTGTTATAAATAAATGGGAATTTAACCTGAATTTTACCTTTAATGATAAATTGTCTTTTCTACAATTTTATTTTGCGTTCCAGAAATTACGTTTTGCTTTTTGCAATTTCTCATAAGCGGCTAATAAAGCCTGATGAGCGGAGAGTGATTTTAAATCTGCATCGACTGACCACAAGCCGTAAAAACAATTTTCACCAGAAATAGCTGCTGAAGCTGCTTCAATAGTTTCCTGTCCGTACATTTTTACGAATGCCGGGTAATATTGTGCAGGCTCTTTGTCTGCTTCTTGAGTCAGTAAAAGCAGTGTTTGCATACAGCGATAATAATTAGCTCGTTCGGTTGTGAAGACGGAGGCGTTAAAATCCTGAGTCCATTCTACCCAAATCAGCGCTTGTTCCAGATCACCGCCCGCTAATGCCAACATGGATTTCAGTTCACCAATACGTAAATTGCTCCAGCCATTATCTTTACCAACCGCAATGCCAAGCAGTTCACGAACACGGGTGAAATCATCCAGACCTTCTTCATCTAATCGCTCAAGCAGTGCCAGATATTCTTCAGGCTGCCATTGACTATCTGGTAGCGCTAATAAAGCTTCCCGCAGATGGGTCCCCATCGTGTTATTGGCGATATGTAAATCTTCCACTGGATAAATATCGGACATACCCGGAACCAGAATACGGCAGGCATAAACACCGAGGTGTTCGTAATCAGCAATATAAACTTCAGCATCCAATTGGTTGAAGATAGCCATTAAGGTAGCAAACTCTTCTTCTGTCGTGCCGCTGAAACTCCAGTCAGCAAACTCATAATCAGCGTCTTGTTTGAATAAATCCCAACTGATCAAACCACTCGAATCAATAAAATGCGTTTCCAGATTGGTATGCTCTGCAACTTCTTCATCATCAAAAGTCGGCGCATTGAATACATCCAAATCTTTCAGACTGCGACCTTGCAACAGCTCGGTAACAGTACGTTCCAGTGCTACGCCAAAATCAGGGTGAGCACCAAATGAGGCGAAGCAAGTTCCGTTATTGGGATTAAACAGAACTACGCAAATCACCGGGAATTGCCCACCCAGAGAGGCGTCATAACAATAGAGCGGAAAACCTTCATCCTGTAATGTGTTGACCGCTGCAACAACACCCGGATAACGATTCATGACTTCTTGTGGTATTTCTGGCAGGCTGATGCCTTCTGCAATAATCCGGTTTTTGACATAGCGCTCAAAAACTTCGGATAACCCTTGAACTCTGGCTTCATTAACTGTGTTACCTGCTGACATACCATTAGAAACATAAAGATTGCCAATAATATTCATGGGAATGTAGACGGTATGATGATCAGACTGACGGGTAAATGGCAGTGAACAGATACCACGTTCTTCATTACCTGATTGCAAATCGACCAATTGACTTGCGCATAAATCATTTTCGGGATCGTAAAATTTACGTAACCGGGCATCCAGAATCTCTGCTGGCAGCGAATCATCTTCGGGTAAAGCAAACCATTTTTCATTGGGATAGTGGACAAAATCACTGTTAGCGATGGCGTGTCCTAAATAGAAATCAGCGAAAAAATAGTTGGTTGACAAACGTTCAAAATATTCCCCTAAAGCAGAAGCTAAAGCGGCCTTTTTACTTGCCCCTTTACCGTTGGTAAAACATAAAGGGCAATCGCGGTCGCGGATATGCACTGACCAGACATTAGGAACCGGATTCAGCCAAGAGGCTTCTTCGATATTAAAACCAAGATGTTGCAGTTTTTGCTGAAAGCTATTGATTGAGTCTTCCAGTGCGGCATCTTTGCCGGGAATAAAGGTTTGCGTCATGGTATTCACTTATGAATGCTCGTTACGGGGCGCCCATCATACGAGTTTTTTTTCGGTAGCTAAAGTCTGGTATGTATCACAGATTTATTGTTATCATGATCCATAATTTGGCAGGATATTTTTTATTAAGGAAGAAGCATGAAAAAGATGAAACACACAGCATTAGCCAGTTTATTGGCATTAATTAGTAGTTCTGCTATTGCTTTGCCAAATATTACGCTTTTGGCAACCGGAGGAACGATTGCAGGTGGGGGGGAATCTGCAACTGAATCCAACTATGTTGCGGGAAAAGTAGGTATTGATGTATTAGTCAACGCTGTTCCTGAGATCAAAGAAATCGCTAACCTGAAAGGTGAGCAGGTGGTAAGCATCGGTTCACAAGATATGAATGATCAGGTGTGGCTGACTCTGGCGAAAAAAATCAATGCTGATTGTGACAAGACCGATGGTTTTGTTATCACACACGGCACAGACACGATGGAAGAAACCGCTTACTTCCTCGATCTGACGACTCAGTGTCAGAAACCGATAGTCATGGTTGGGGCTATGCGCCCATCGACAGCGATGGGTGCTGATGGCCCATTAAATCTGTATAACGCGGTAGTGGTAGCAGGGGACAAAGCATCGGCCAAACGTGGTGTGTTGATGGCAATGAATGATGCGGTTATCAGTGGGCGTACCGTGGTGAAAATGAGCACTACTGAAGTTCAGGCATTCCAGCCAATTAATGCTGGTGCTGAAGGTTTTATTCATAACGGTAAAGTCAATTATTACGCTGATGCTAAGCCGAGAGCGGACAAGGCTATTTTTGATGTCAGTAAACTGGATAAACTGCCAAAAGTCGGCATCGTTTATAACTATGCTAACGCCTCTGATCTGCCAGCGAAAGCGCTATTGAAAGAGGGTTATCAAGGGATCATCAGCGCAGGGGTTGGCAACGGTAATATGTACAAAACGATTTTCGATACTTTGGCTCAGGCAGCTAAAGATGGTGTTGTAGTTGTGAGAGCAAGTCGTGTACCAGTAGGTTATGTGACTCAGAATGCGGAAGTGGATGATAGCAAATATGGTTTTGTGGCATCTGAACGTTTGAATCCGCAGAAAGCCAGAGTGCTTTTACAATTAGCGCTGACTGAAACTCATGATCCAGCAAAAATTCACGAGATGTTTGTTAAATATTAATTCCTGATTTAAAGATAGCAAAAGGGCGTATTCAGTGCGCCCTGAGCAATAATCAGGGACCTGGCGGTGCATTGTTAGCTGATGTGCTTGAGAGGACTATTCGTTCGGAAATTGCGTCTTATGCGCTGCTTGTTGATGCAAAAGACGATAATGCAGCGCAATTTTACCAGTATCACGGTTTTCTTGCCTTATCTGATTTGCCATTCACATTATTCTTGCCGCTGATGACTGTAAATAAAAAGAGAAAAAAATAAGAAGTCCACTTGTTGCTGTATGAACCAAGTTTATTGGTTATTTTCGTGATAGTTTTGTTCAACGCTTGATTAACCATTGCAGCAATGAAATGGGAATGATACAACCGATATATCAGATTCTTAATTGTTATCAATCATTGTTATTTCGTCAGATAAGGTGAGGTAAATGAATCAGGTATATAATTTCAGTTCGGGTCCTGCTATGTTGCCGGTTGAAGTGTTGCGTAGAGCAGAACAGGAACTGTGCAACTGGCATGGTATTGGGACTTCGATTATGGAGATTAGTCACCGCGGGAAGGAATTTATTGCGGTGGCAAAAGAAGCAGAAAATGATCTGCGAAATTTATTGTCAGTGCCTGAAAACTATAAAGTATTATTCTGCCATGGTGGCGCTCGTGGGCAATTTGCCGCTATCCCAATGAATTTGTTGGGGGACAAGGTTAAAGCTGATTATATTGATGGTGGCTATTGGGCTGCATGTGCCGTCAAAGAAGCAAAAAAATACTGCACGCCGAATGTGATTAATATTAAAACTGAAATTAATGGCTTGAAAAGTATTAAGCCAATGAACGAATGGGTATTGAGTAATGATGCAGCCTATGTTCATTATTGCCCAAATGAGACCATCGATGGGATAGAAATTCATCAAGAACCGGATTTTGATGACAACAAAGTTGTTATTGCTGATTACTCTTCCTCAATACTTTCTAAACCACTGGATGTCAGCCGTTACGGTATGATTTATGCGGGAGCGCAGAAAAATATTGGTCCTGCGGGTCTTACTCTGGTTATTATTCGTGAAGATCTATTAGGTAAAGCCCGTCAAGAAACTCCGTCTATTCTTGATTATGCTGTTCTGGCAGAGAATGACTCTATGTTCAACACGCCGCCAACTTTTGCCTGGTATCTCTCTGGTCTGGTTTTTAAGTGGCTGAAAGAGCAGGGTGGATTACAAGAGATGGCAAAACGTAATCAGGCTAAAGCTGAACTGCTTTATAATGCCATTGATAACAGTGATTTCTATCGTAACCAGATTGCCCCTGAGAATCGTTCTCTGATGAATGTACCGTTCCAAATGGCAGATGCTTCATTAGATAGCAAGTTCCTGACAGAAGCGGAAGCACAAGGATTGCAGGCACTGAAAGGACACCGTATTTCCGGTGGTATGCGTGCTTCTATTTATAATGCAATGCCGATAGAAGGTGTTCGGGCTTTGGTCGATTTTATGACTGATTTTGAACGCCGTAATGGTTGATTTTTAAGCTTTAACCGGGAACATGTGTTCCCGGATATTCAGTGCCAGCGAATATTTCCTCAAACGCAAAATTGACTCACTTATAATTAGAACAAATTTAATTAACAACCGGAGATCTTGTTGTTTATGCAATCCCTGACGCTACAACCTATTTCCTACATTAATGGAACCATTAACCTGCCAGGGTCAAAAAGTGTTTCCAACCGCGCATTATTACTGGCGGCTTTTGCCGAAGGTACAACCTGTCTGACTAACTTGCTGGATAGTGATGATATCCGCCATATGCTTAATGCATTGACTGAACTTGGTGTTAGTTATCGTTTGTCTGATGATCGTACTCGCTGTGAAGTTGACGGTATGGGTGGATTGATTACCGGTAAAGGGCCGGTAGAGCTGTTTCTTGGTAACGCTGGGACGGCAATGCGTCCACTGGCTGCCGCATTATGCCTTGGTAAAAATAACATCATTCTTACTGGTGAACCTCGGATGAAAGAGCGTCCGATTGGGCATCTTGTAGATGCTTTGCGCCAGGGCGGAGCGGAAATTGATTATCTGGAACAAGAAAATTATCCACCGTTACACATTAAAGGCGGTTTTATCGGCGGTAAAGTCACTGTAGATGGTTGTGTTTCCAGCCAGTTTCTTACCGCATTACTGATGACTGCACCATTGGCGGAAAATGATTGCGAGATTCATATTCAGGGTGAATTGGTTTCTAAGCCTTATATTGATATCACTCTGGCATTGATGAAAAGTTTCGGTATTGCTGTTGAGAATGATCAATACCGGGTTTTCCATATTAAAGGTCAGCAAAAATACCTTTCTCCGGGTCATTATCTGGTTGAAGGTGATGCCTCTTCTGCTTCTTATTTTCTGGCAGCAGCGGCAATTAAAGGCGGTACTGTGCGCGTGACCGGGATTGGTAAAAATAGCCTTCAGGGGGATACCAAATTTGCCAATGTACTGGAAAAAATGGGCGCGAAAATTCGTTGGGGTGATGATTTCGTTGAATGTGAACGTGGCACATTGACTGGCATTGATATGGATATGAATGAGATCCCCGATGCGGCGATGACAATTGCAACGACGGCATTATTTGCGCAGGGAGAGACCGTTATTCGTAATATATACAATTGGCGGGTAAAAGAGACCGACCGACTTTATGCAATGGCAACTGAATTGCGTAAAGTCGGAGCTGGGGTAGAAGAAGGGCAAGATTACATCCGAATCACACCGCCACAAAGAATATTACCGGCTGAAATTGGCACTTATAACGATCACAGGATGGCAATGTGTTTTTCACTGGTAGCGCTGTCTGATACGCTGGTTACTATTCTCGATCCGGGTTGTACAGCAAAAACTTTCCCAGATTATTTCAATCAACTGGAAAAATTGAGCCAGCAGAAACCATAATTGGCGAGGATTATCGCTCAATTAAAGTGCATTTCTTTGATCGAAGCCTATTTCATGAAGAACGTGCTTATTCCGATCACCCTCTGAGTGCGTATAATGAGCTACAGATATTGATTGTTTTATTGAGTAAGATTCAGCATTTGGTGAAGAGTGAATTTGCCATGCTAAAGGAGAATAATAATGGTGGCGATAGCCCCAGTAATAACTGTTGATGGGCCAAGTGGTGCCGGTAAAGGAACTCTATGTCAAGCATTGGCAGAAGCTTTAGGTTGGCAATTACTTGATTCTGGTGCGATTTATCGGGTATTGGCACTGGCAGCGATTCATCATCAGGTGGATATTCGGTCCGAAGATGCATTAGTTCCTCTGGCTGCTAATCTTGATGTACGCTTTGTCCCGGAAAAAGGGAAACTCAGTGTGATACTCGAAGGCGAAGATGTCAGTAATGAAATCCGTACTGAAACAGTAGGAAATACTGCCTCGCAGGCGGCCGCTTTCCCACGGGTTCGTGAAGCATTATTACGGCGTCAGCGTGCTTTTCGGGTCGCTCCGGGTTTAATTGCTGATGGTCGTGATATGGGAACGGTTGTGTTTTCTGATGCGCCAGTAAAAATATTTCTTGATGCCAGTGCAGAAGAGCGCGCGCGCAGACGTATGCTACAGTTGCAGGAAAAAGGCTTTAGTGTTAACTTTGAATGTCTTTTGTCCGAGATACAGGAGCGTGATTATCGTGACCGTAATCGGGCAGTTGCGCCATTAGCGCCCGCTGGAGATGCTTTAATACTGGATTCAACCAGTATGTCTATCGAAGAAGTTATCGATAAAGCGCTAAATTATGCGAAAAAAATTCTTTTATTACCTGAGCGATTTTAAGTTTTTAGCTTATAATTGATGGTGATGTACTAAAAATTAGGTATGTGGGTGAATAAAATTTTTCTACATACCGGGCAACCTTGTAACAGGGAATTGTGGCAAGGCATGTAAAACAACCCCATTCGGCTGGAGGCTAAATGGACGTTAAATTAAAACTCTTGAAGACCATTAACATGACAGAATCTTTTGCTCAACTCTTTGAAGAATCCCTGCAATCTATCGAAACTCGTCCGGGCGCTATTGTTCGTGGCGTAGTTGTTGCTATCGATAAAGACGTTGTACTGGTTGACGCAGGTCTGAAATCAGAATCTGCTATTCCTGTAGAACAGTTTAAAAATGTTCAGGGTGAGCTGGAAATCCAGGTTGGTGATGAAATTGATGTTGCACTGGATGCTGTGGAAGATGGCTTTGGTGAAACTGTACTGTCCCGTGAGAAAGCAAAACGCCATGAAGCATGGCTGATGCTGGAAAAAGCTTACGAAGATGCAGAAACAGTTATGGGCATCATCAATGGCAAAGTGAAAGGCGGTTTTACTGTCGAACTGAACGGTATCCGTGCATTCCTGCCCGGTTCTCTGGTTGATGTTCGTCCAGTTCGTGATACTACTCACCTGGAAGGCAAAGAGCTTGAGTTTAAAGTCATCAAGCTGGATCAGAAACGCAACAACGTAGTTGTTTCTCGTCGTGCTGTTATCGAATCTGAAAACAGTGCAGAACGTGATCAACTGTTGGAAAACCTGCAAGAAGGTATGGAAGTTAAAGGTATCGTTAAGAACCTGACTGACTACGGTGCATTCGTTGATCTGGGCGGCGTTGATGGCTTGCTGCACATTACTGATATGGCTTGGAAACGTGTTAAACACCCAAGTGAAATCGTCAATGTGGGCGATGAAATCACAGTTAAAGTACTGAAATTCGACCGTGAGCGTACCCGTGTATCTCTGGGCCTGAAACAACTGGGCGAAGATCCTTGGGTAGCTATCGCTAAGCGTTATCCAGAAGGTACTAAACTGACTGGTCGCGTAACTAACCTGACTGATTACGGCTGTTTCGTGGAAATCGAAGAAGGCGTTGAAGGTCTGGTACACGTTTCAGAAATGGATTGGACCAACAAAAACATCCACCCATCCAAAGTAGTTAACGTTGGTGACGTTGTGGAAGTTATGGTTCTGGATATCGACGAAGAACGTCGCCGTATTTCCCTCGGTCTGAAACAGTGTAAAGCTAACCCATGGCAGCTGTTTGCTGAAACTCACAACAAAAATGACCGTGTTGAAGGCAAAATCAAGTCAATCACTGACTTCGGTATCTTTATCGGTCTGGATGGCGGCATCGACGGCTTGGTTCACTTGTCTGATATCTCCTGGAACGTTACCGGTGAAGAAGCAGTTCGTGAATACAAAAAAGGCGACGAAATTGCCGCTGTTGTTCTGCAAGTTGATGCAGAGCGTGAGCGTATCTCTCTGGGCATCAAACAACTGGCGGAAGATCCATTCAATAACTACCTGTCTGTGAACAAGAAAGGTACTATTGTTGCTGGTAAAGTCACTGCAGTTGATGCTAAAGGTGCTACAGTAGAATTGGCTGATGGCGTTGAGGGTTACCTGCGTGCATCAGAAGCTTCTCGTGACCGTGTTGAAGATGCAACTCTGGTTTTGAACGTTGGCGATGCAGTTGAAGCTAAATATACTGGTGTTGATCGCAAAAACCGCGTAATCAACCTGTCTGTTCGCGCTAAAGACGAAGCTGATGAAAAAGACGCTATCGCTTCTGTGAACAAACAAGAAGACGCAAACTTTGCTAACAATGCAATGGCTGAAGCTTTCAAAGCAGCTAAAGGCGAATAATTTAAGTTATAACGATGGATAACACATTAGTGTGTTATCCAAACGGTAGTTTAGGGAGGTACTAATGACCAAGTCTGAATTAATTGAAAGGCTTGCTGGCCAGCAATCTCATATTTCGGCCAAAACCGTTGAAGATGCAGTGAAAGAAATGCTCGATCATATGGCTGAAACTTTGGCAGATGGTGAGCGGATAGAAGTGCGCGGATTCGGCAGTTTTTCTCTTCACTACCGTGCTCCGCGTGTAGGTCGTAACCCTAAAACGGGTGATAAAGTGGAATTAGAAGGTAAATACGTTCCTCATTTTAAACCCGGTAAGGAGTTGCGTGATCGCGTAAATATCTACGATTAAGTTTGAAGATAACGAGTTATTACTTATTTTTAATTTCAAACGGCACCTTTGGGTGCTGTTTTTATATTGAAAAACCCTACCTAAAATATTGTCAATTTGACGTTTTTTCCAAAAAATCATTTGATATGTAAAACCAATATCATCATTAATTTCAAATTTATTTGTGATGATTTCATTTGTTAAAAATTGCATCCAAATTGTTATAAATGGTGGTGTATTACAAGCATTAATCAACCTAGTTTCTATAAATTTCGGAATATTCCTATATATTCTTAAGTTAAATTCATTGCATAATTGATCACTTATTAGTCCATAAATGGTAAAAACATGATGATGATTTCAGTTAGATACACTCGTCATGTTGTAAATCAATGGAGAAGTGAATAGATGGCAATAGGATATTATCTGCTGGTTGGTGATAAAACGACCTGCGGTGGTCAGATTATTTCCGGTGATCACACCATGACGTTCGATGGGCGAGCAACTGCTCGTGAAGGGGATAAGGTTACCTGTGGTAAACATCCCGGTACTTACCTGATTGTTGGTGGTATCTCAGATATGTTTGACATGGGGCGCAAGCTGGCTGGCACACTGGATAGTGTCAGTACTTGTCCCTGTAAGGCTAGGTTTATTAACTCAATTATGGATAGCTACGAGAAACAATCTCAGCTGGTTAATCACAGCGTAACGCCTGCTAACATGGCGGCGCAGAATTTCTCGTCACCGGTGGAGAAAACGGCGGGCGTACAGTCTGTTCCGGTTCCTCCTGTGGCGAAAGCGCCACCGCCGATACCGGTATTTACAAAATCCTGCTTGCGGGGTAAAGGCTGTACCGATGCTGGAACTGAGACTGAGCCGGCAAATAACTTTGGCAGGATGGCGATATATCAGGTTTCGTCATCTTCCACGCCCGTCACGGTAGTAAAGCCTGAACAGCTGCTACAGAGTAACAAACATCCACCTAAACCGGATAAACCGCAGGACAAAAAGGTATCGTGGTATCAGCGGTGGTTTAGCAGCAGCAAAGATAAGGCGGAAGCCGCCGCTACCGCAGTGGCTGCAACCACCCGCAGCACGGTAGCGGCGAGTGAAGCATTGGTAATGCGTTACATTGGTGGCAGTGCGGTCAGTACCGGGCGCTGGCTGGCGGCACCGAATCCGGTAACGGTTGGATTAATGGGAATATTTTATTCGCCAGGATTGAATGAAGGCGAGGATGATTACTTAAACCGGTATCATCTTAGTGAGATTGCCGAGCGATTTGGTAAAGCCCCGACTCGAGTGCGTTTCCGCTGGATCAGAGATGAAAAAAGCGGCAGGATAACGGTTCAGGGGTATCACGTCAGCCCGGAAAGTGGTCTGGATAGAGTGTCGGTTCATATGATGAGGTTGAACCGGACCACCGGTAATTATGAGTTCTGGGAGCTGGGAGAAAACAGGCCGACGATTTTATGGACACCGAACGAACAGGAACTTAAAGTTCCGGCCCATACCGGGAATGAAGAACCGCCGTTTATTCCGTCGCAAATAACCGTATTGCCGATCCCGGATAAAGTCGGTAGCGATATTGAATCGTTCCCGATGTCGGAGGAGAAGGATTTTCGCGATTATATTCTGGTATTCTATGGTATCGATCAGGTTCTAGTACTATAGCCGTACTTCCTTTTTTCAACAGAAGAAATGTTTATAGGAAAGCTTAAAATCATGCGATTTTTCTGTGTCATAATCATTATAAAAAACACGGACTCGAGGCAGTGCCTGTATAAGCCGTGATCAGCAGCGTCTTGCCGACTACTTTGGCGCCAGAGATAGAAGCGGGGTATCTATGATCCTGTTTCAACCTGAAAATCCAGATGATCTTTAATTATGCCTAAGGATCTCCACGGAATTTCGTTTGGTTAAAAATGTTATTTGACCCTCAGGCATAGCATTTCCTGATCTATACCCTTCATCCTTTAAGTTGCTGCTTTGTTGGCTGCTTTCACTCACCCCAGTCACATAGTCATCTATGCTCCCGGGGATTCGTTCACTTGCCGCCGCGCTGCAACTCGAAATCTATTGGGTCTAAGAAAATTTCAGATTAAATAATGTCAGTGAATATGAAAAGAAATAGAGTCCAAGTATAATTAAAGTGACACCGCTGGCATAATTAATAAACTTGATAATGCGATGACTGAGCATTTTTTTTGAGAAAAATATAACGGTGTTAATAAATACAACCCAAAAAACAACACCAATAATTGTCCCCGATGCACCAATAGCTAAACCGTATTTGTCCGATGTAATGTTGTTGAGTTGTGCACTGACAGATAACCAAAAGATAATATTGTATGGATTTAACAGTGTTAACAATACACCATCAAAAAAATGTCTATAATAGGGCTTAGAGATAATATTGATATTTTCTTCATTATTTTTCTTATTTATAAAGCTGATAATACCAAACCAAATTACCATTAATGCACCTAAAAAACCCAAAATAGGCATAAAAATAGTATTGGAAAATAATTGTAATATACCAAAGCCTAAAAGTAATAAATAAATGATATCAGCAAAACAAGCACCTAAACCAAAAACTACGGCGTGAAGACAACTGATATTCAAGTGCCGGCGCATAATTTCTATATTTATAGGACCAACGGGAGCCGCAGCTCCCAGACCTAAAAGGAAAAATGTCCCTAATGTATTCACTACTGCGATCATATCGTTAATTCCATAACATAAGATGTTTATTGAGTGATAATCCGATAAAGCTTTGCAATGATATTCTGCACCCGTCAGGAAAACTACGAATTGCATGAGGTTTCCGCGTATTGATTATTATTAAATCTCCTTGTTCTGGTTTAATAAGAATGGATTGGGGCAGAGTGCCTCGCCAATCATATTCTGGATTATCTTCAATTAACTCGGTGATAGGAATAGCAGGGACATCCCACAGTTCTAGCTCTCCTCCATTTGTCGGTGTTTTTATGTATATATTCACAGAGAATTGACCCAGTAAATTGATGGATTGTTGTTGAAGGCCATCAAAATGAGGTTGTTTTTCGACCATGAAAGAACGTTCGGGCCTTCTCATAACCCTGGCAATCCCTGCATGCATCTTTTTACCTTCAAAATTGGCAATACTGGCACCCGCAGACCATATTTCATCCAACTCTAAACGGAATTTGTCGAAAGGGGCTAACATTGGCGCACAGAAATTTCTGACGTCTCTTATTGCGGGTAATGCATTATCAAAGTATTTTTTATAACTATCGCTATCTTTGGATTTGCCAAAAGTTGTGTTGTAAGAGACACCAATTCTATCAACACCATAATCGACTAAAACAATGTCATCTCCTTTTTTCAAGTCATGAGGGTGGCACTCTAGATCTTTATGGGAGAGGAAGAAATCAGAGAGCTTGTTTGCAATGTGACTATCTACATATTCTTTTATATGGATTGCTAATATCTCATCATTAAATAACTTAGCGAGTTCATTTTCTTTCAATGAGTTGGATACGATGACTTCATTTTTCATAAAAACCACCTTGTTATATTTAACATCATTTTTTTGATGATTTTCTATTTAAAAATAGAATGTAAATATTAATTTAATCTTATTCATGTTTAATCAATGCGATCTTAATCACAAAATAAGGAGTAGATATTTATTTCAGTAGTTTCACTAATTTAGTATTCAGCAATTTAAATAATTGTTTTTATTGTTTTACATTCAATTGGTTATTTTATTGATATAAATGTTTAGGTGATGGTTTTTTAAAATTAATTTAATGTTCAATGATAATAACAGACAGATAATATAACCTCTTGTGAGTTCATGATGGATTATAACGTACATTTATAATGTGGACATAGATAAGATCTTAATAAATTATTCAAATTTATTATCGAAATGTTGCATTTAGCTCCAGGGTAATGCTTGATAGGTAATGAGTAAACAATAGCTTCTGTATTTGCGAAGCTGTTCGCATTAGTTTGTGAAATTATTTTCAGATTAAAATTAATCTGCGAAGGTGTTTGATAATTCTTTAGGTGCTTCTGGTGACCTTTAAAGTAATAGGAAATACTTTGCCGGGAAAAGTAAACGAGCAGAGGTAAATAAGGATGTGGCTTTCAGTTTTGATAAATAGGATAAAGACAAACTGGAAGCAGCCGATTCCGGTAATTAGTGTTAATCAGGCTGCGATAGCGATTATTATCGGTATTATACCACTGCTTTTTCTGCCTGAATTACCTAAGAAATGGCAGATTATTGCATTTTTGTTATTAGCTTTATTCTGTTTATTTCTGCCATTTTGTATTTGCCGGATGATTTCAATTTCATTGCTGGCATTTCTGGTAGGATGTTGGCAGGGGAATCACCTACTTGAACAAATAATCTTTCTTAGTGAGAAAGGGCATATATCGCAGGCTATTGTTGAAAGCTTGTCATTGGGTGATGAGGGGAAAAACAAAGTTCTGCTTCGCTTAATTAAGACGGAAGATAAAATTATTTTTCCGCCGCTGTATGTTTCTGCTTATTGGGATTTTATCCCTGATTCTTTGTGTGCTGGCCAAAAATGGCAGTTAAATATGAAATTACGACCCGTTCATAGTCAGCTAAATCAGGGGGGCTATGATAGCCAGCGTAGAGCATTAGCTATTCGTCAACCTCTGACAGGGAAAGTGATCCATGCTGAATTAATTGATGAAAAATGTAATTTACGCCAGCGATTGGTCAGTAATATTGCTCCTGCTATTCGTGAGTTAAAACATAGTGGCATTGCAATGGCATTAGCATTTGGTGAACGCCGATGGCTAAACAAAGAGGATAATTTATTATTACAGCAAACGGGTACGGCTCATCTTATGGCGATTTCAGGGTTGCATATTACTGTTGCCAGTATGTTTGGTTGGTGGATGGCAAGATTATTACAGCTTTTTTTTCCTATCAATTGGATAGGGCATAGATTTCCACTAACCTCTGGCTGGATAGTTGCAATAATTTACGTTTGGTTATCGGGGTGGGGGATTCCGGCTATTCGCGCCTTATTGGGTTTGACACTTTGGCTTTATTTACGCTACAGAAATATTCTGTGTTTCCCCTGGCAGTGGGCATTGTGGACCGCTGCAATTATTCTGTTATTTGATCCTCTGACTGTGCTTTCTGACAGCTTTTGGCTCTCCTTCTTTGCAGTGATGGCACTGATGTTTTGGTTTTTCTGGGCGCCGTTGGTTGAACCATTTCGTTATGGTTGGAAATGGTTATGGCTGCGTGGGCTATATATGCAAATGGGCATGATGTTGATGCTTATTCCTCTCCAACTATTATTGTTTCATGGTGTTAATTTTTCTGCTCTATTTGCTAATTTCTGGGCAGTGCCAATCATTTCTTTTATTACTGTGCCGTTGATCATGCTGGCATTAATTAGCACTTTTTGTCCTTTTATTCACGCCTTACTATGGCAATTAGTCGATTATTCTGTAACCTTTTCTTTGATTCCTTTGCCAGTTTTGCAACAGTCATGGAATGAAACGGGCAGTTTTCCCATCTTGATAACGTTTATTGGCTGGTTTGTCGTTATTATTTGGCGATTCGCGTGGTGGCAATCATATAAGTTGCTGATTGGCATTTTTTTAGGTGTCATGCTCTGTTATTTGAGGCGCAATGAAGAATATCTGTGGCGATTTTCTATGCTGGATGTTGGGCATGGGCTTGCTGTTATCATTGAGAAAGACGGCAAGGCGTTGATTTTTGATACCGGTAATCGCTGGGAAACTGGCAGTGTCGCTGAGAGAGTAATTATTCCTTATTTACGCTGGCACAGATTAATGCCGGAACAAATTATTATTAGTCATAATCATCTGGACCATACCGGTGGATTGGAATTCTTACAACGGAAATATCCTGATATTTCTGTCAGAAGTCCTTTAACTGATAATAAACATCTTCCCTGCATACGCGGTGAACAGTGGCAATGGCAAGGATTGAGCTTCCGGGTATTATGGCCGCCGGAGAGGGTGGTACATGCCGGTAATAATGAATCTTGTGTTATTCGTGTAGAAGATGGCAAACATAGTTTGTTGCTGACCGGGGATCTGGAAAAACAGGGGGAATATAAGCTGCTGGGAATAGAAAAAGATAATTTAAGATCGACAATATTGCAGGTTCCACATCATGGTAGTAATACCTCATCTACTACCGCCTTTATTCACATGGTTGCTCCACAGTATGCATTTGTCTCTGTTGCACGTTATAGCCCGTGGCGACTTCCGTCGACTAAGGTACAGCAACGTTATCGCAAGGCTGGGGTGGAATGGCGTAGTACCGCAGTATCCGGGCAGATAACAGGTTGTTTTTATAGCGATTATGTTGAGATTACAGGATACAGGCAACAAATTATGTCACGTTGGTATCATCAGTGGTTTGGTATTCGAGGCGATCATGAGTAGAATAACCCGCTATTTCTTTTGGTGTTGGTAACGCAATAATGAATGATAAAGACCTTTCTACCTGGCAGACATTTCGCCGACTATGGCCAATTATTTCTCCGTTTAGGATTGGGCTGATAGTTGCTGCGGTTGCACTGATCATTAATGCTGCCGGTGATACATTGATGCTTTCATTGCTTCAACCTTTACTTGATGAGGGGTTCGGCAAAGCAAGCAATGATGTACTGAAATGGATGCCGCTGATTGTGATTGCTTTGATGGTTATGCGCGGGTTATCCGGGTTTGTATCAAGTTATTGTATCTCCTGGGTTTCCGGTAAAGTGGTGATGCAGATGCGTCGTCGTTTGTTCAGCCATATGATGGGGATGCCGGTATCATTTTTTGATCAGCAATCCACTGGTACTTTGCTCTCTCGTATTACTTACGATTCTGAGCAGGTGGCTTCTTCCTCTTCTAGTGCGTTGATTACCGTGGTCAGGGAAGGGGCATCAATTATCGGTCTGTTTATTTTGATGTTCTACTATAGCTGGCAGTTATCTCTGATTTTGATTGTAATTGCGCCGATAGTGTCATGGGTTATTCGCGTCGTATCGAAGCGATTTCGCGATATCAGTAAAAATATGCAAAACAGCATGGGGCAAGTGACGGCCAGCGCTGAACAGATGCTGAAAGGTCACAAGGAAGTGCTGATTTTCGGTGGGCAAAAAGTAGAAACCGAACGTTTTAATAAAGTCAGTAACCATATGCGTCAGCAAGGCATGAAGATGGTTTCTGCTTCATCGATTTCTGATCCCATTATTCAACTGATTGCTTCATTTGCTTTGGCTTTCGTCTTGTATGCGGCAAGTTTCCCGGAGATTATGGATACACTGACGGCGGGTAAAATTACCGTTGTATTCTCATCAATGATTGCGTTGATGCGTCCGCTGAAATCTTTGACTAATGTTAACGCGCAATTCCAGCGAGGCATGGCGGCCTGTCAGACTCTGTTTGCTATTCTGGATATGGAACAGGAAAAAGATGATGGCAAATTGGAGCTTAAAAAAGCGGACGGTAATATTGAATTCCGTAATGTGACTTTCAGCTACCCAACCAAGGAACAACCAGCGCTACAGAATATTTCTATGCATATTCCTGCTGGAAAAATTGTTGCTTTAGTTGGGCGTTCTGGCTCAGGTAAATCCACAATAGCGAATTTGCTGACCCGTTTTTATGATGTCAACGAAGGCAGTATTCTGCTTGATGGTCATGATTTAAGGGAATATACACTTGCTTCTTTACGTGGGCAGGTTGCTTTGGTATCGCAGAATGTGCATTTATTTAATGACACAGTAGCGAACAATATCGCTTATGCCAGTGAAAACCAATACAGCCGTGAAGAGATTGAGAAAGCGGCTGAGATGGCTTATGCCATGGATTTTATCAGGAAGTTAGATAACGGCCTGGATACCATGATCGGTGAAAATGGTGTATTGCTTTCTGGTGGTCAGCGTCAGCGTATTGCTATTGCACGTGCCTTGTTGTGTGATTCTCCGGTTCTTATCCTTGATGAGGCAACTTCAGCGCTGGATACTGAATCCGAACGGGCAATACAGGCGGCGCTGGATGAATTGCAGAAGAATAGAACTTCACTGGTGATTGCACATCGTCTGTCAACCATTGAGAAAGCGGATGAGATTCTGGTTATTGAAGATGGGCATATTGTTGAACGAGGTAATCATCTCTCTCTGCTGGAGCAAAATGGCGTTTATTCGCAACTACATCGGATGCAATTTGGACAATGATCGAACGCATATGGTCAGGCCGATCATGGCTCTATTTGCTGTTATTACCTTTTTCAGTCCTTTATGGGCTGATAAGTGGCTTACGGCGATTGAGTTATAAAATTGGGCTAAGTAAGTCCTGGAAAGCGCCTGTACCTGTTGTGGTCGTAGGTAATTTGACTGCTGGGGGCAATGGTAAAACCCCAGTGGTTATCTGGCTGGTGGAGCAGCTACAGAGAAAAGGCTATCGAGTTGGTGTCGTTTCTCGCGGTTATGGTGGTAAAGCAGAAAGTTATCCTTTGTTGGTGACTGAAAATATCACAACGATTCAGGCAGGAGATGAACCCGTATTGATTCATCGTCGTACCGGTTCACCGGTAGCGGTTGCTCCAGGACGGGTTGACGCAGTAAAAGCATTATTGGCAAGTACGCCATTGGATATCATCGTGACTGACGATGGTTTACAGCACTATGCTCTGCAACGGGATTTTGAAATCGTTGTTATTGATGGTGTGCGCCGCTTTGGTAATGGTTGGTGGCTGCCGGCTGGTCCGATGCGTGAGTTATCAGGGCGGTTGAATACGGTCAATACCATTATTACAAATGGTGGTACGCCTCAGTCAGGCGAATTGTCCATGACATTAGCTGGTGGATTAGCGGTGAATATGGTGAGTGGTGAAAAGCGAATGGTGAACCTTATATCTGATGTTGTTGCTATGGCTGGCATTGGGCATCCACCACGGTTTTTTGCTACTCTGCAACAGTTAGGTGCTAACTTACAAAAACAGTGTGCATTTGCCGATCATCAAACGTACACCGAAGAGCAATTAAGCCATCTGGCTGATACAAACCAAAATTTACTGATGACGGAAAAAGACGCAGTGAAATGTTTTCATTTTGCTCAGCCGAATTGGTGGTATTTACCGGTAGATGCTCAATTACCGCAAGAAAAGGAGCGAGCCATGTTGGATGAAATTTGTTCGCTATTACCCAGCAATAAAAAACCTGATTAAATTTCAAAAACATACAGTGATTGCTGGTGGGGGCTTGGGTTTTTGCGCTAACTTCATTTTGATAAGGATTTCTAACGTTTCTTGTTAAGTTATTCTCTGTCGATATATACAATTTTAATCGTCGTTCCCAGATTTATTTGATTTTTTGCTATTGTTGAATGATATTAAAATTATCCATTGTGGCTGAACAGCTGGACAACCGTTTTGTGTGATTGATTTAGGTTGTGTCATTGATTCAGGCATCCGCAATGTTGGCGGGATACTTGTTTGTACCCAATTACTCAAGCAAATGCACTACTCGAGTTAAGTATATACCCAATAGATTTCAAGATGCATCGCGACGGTAAGGGAGCGAATCCCCGGGAGCATATACCCAATAGATTTCAAGTTGCAGTGCGGCGGCAAGGGAACGCACCCCCAGGAGCATAGATAACGATGTGACTGGGGTAAGTGAACGTAGCCAACAAAGCAGCAGCTTGAAAGATGAAGGGTATAGATAACTCTGTGACCGGGGTGAGTGCAGCCAACAAAGAGGCAACTTGAAGGATGAGGGGTATATTTTAAGTATTGAAATGGAGATGGAGCTTTATTCGAAAGCTTAATAAAGAGTAGCAAACATCAAAAACAATAGATTGAATTATTGTGAGATGAACAGAAGGGAAAATTATCATGACATTACAATTACAAATGGGTAAAGTAAAATGGTTTGATGAAAATAAAGGGTATGGCTTTATTTCTCCACAGGATGGGGGACAAGACATATTTGTCAGTAGAAAAGCGATTGCTAATACAAAAAATAAGTCACTCACAGAAGGACAGAATGTAGAGTTTTCAATTATTCGCAACGGTTATAGTTTAGCCGCAGCAGATGTAATTGCATTTTAGTTCTCTATCCTATGGAGTTATTTTATTGTTATTCGTTAATAAAGAGGGAGCTTGAGCCATGTTGCGGGCAAAGGCAATAGCTCTTTTTGAAGGTACTTTCGGTGAATCCGGAGGGAGAGCGAAGTAGATTCCTATTCACGTATTACGTTTACTCTCCGGTTTCTCGCTGTCTGTGTTCACGATTTATTAACTCGCAATGCTTTGCATCTATTGAAGATAGTTTCAAACCTTCCGCAACTTACCTTATTTGAATTCCTGTGGATGATATTGGGAAAAGGATCGAAAGATCAAATAACAAGAGTTAACGGTGATACCGGGCTTATGTTATTCTGAGCCGTATCAAATTGAGGCTCCGTAATTGGAGGATATATGGATCACCGTTTACTCGAAATTATTGCTTGTCCTGTGTGTAATGGGAAGCTCAGCTACGATAAAGAGAATTTCGAACTTATCTGTAAGTTAGATCGACTCGCATTTCCTGTGCGTGATGGCATTCCTGTCTTGTTAGATCACGAAGCTCGCGAATTACCATTGGATAAGGGAAAATAAGGAATGTTCACAGTTATTATTCCTGCCCGCTTTGCTTCTACCCGTTTACCCGGTAAACCATTAGCTGATATTCACGGTAAGCCAATGATTGTTCGTGTGATGGAGCGAGCTATGCGCTCCGGGGCTAAACGCGTTATTGTGGCAACGGATAATCACGACGTTGTTGCTGCAGTTGTTGCTGCGGGGGGAGAGGCTTGTCTGACCAATGAAAATCACCATTCTGGTACTGAACGGTTAGCTGAGGTTATCGACAAATATCAATTTGCCGATGATGAGATTATCGTTAACGTTCAGGGGGATGAACCATTAATTCCAGAAGAGATTATTAAACAGGTTGCAGAGAATTTAGCAGGCTGCAAAGCAGGAATGGCAACTTTGGCCGTCCAGATTCATCATGCAGAAGAAGCTTTTAATCCTAATGCTGTAAAAGTTGTTATGGATAAACAGGGTTATGCACTCTATTTCTCCAGGGCGACGATCCCCTGGGAACGTGATGGTTTTATTCAATCGCGGGAAACGATTGGTGATAATTTCCTGCGTCATATTGGTATTTATGCCTATCGTGCAGGTTTTATTCGTCGTTATGTACAATGGGAGCCGAGTCCATTAGAGCAGATTGAAATGCTGGAGCAATTACGAGTGCTTTGGTACGGCGAAAAAATTCATGTGGGAATTGCACTGAAAGCGCCGGGAGCGGGGGTTGATACTCCAGAAGATTTAGCCGCAGTTAGAAAGGTATTTACTGAAATTTAATTACTTGTCTGAACTTATTCTTTGATTAACGAAAGCGCAGCATGAATTGCGCTTTCGTTTCTCTTGGTTTTTCAGCAAGTGATTTACGGTTCAGGCTGTGGGTTTACCGGCTGAGAATTATCTGATTTTTTTACGGATTCTAAATCTTTCGATGGTTTAATACGTTGCCAAATGGTGCCTAAAATTTCGTACCATGCCCGCTCTGAATGAGACAGATAATAAGAAGAGGGTAAGTATTTCTCCCAGGAATGTAACGGTGAAGTGATCGCCAACTGATTTGCTGGGCCAGGAATGGGATTCAGCCCTCGTTGTTGAAAGAATGTTATTGCCCGCTTCATATGATTGGCGGAGGTAACTAGAATAAAAGAGTGCTTACCAATTAATTTTTCAACTTCATTAGCTTCCTGTTCAGTATCCATGGGTTCTGTTAGTGCGATAGTATCCTCTGCGGGGACGCCGAGTGATTGTGCTACCATAGTGGCGATTTCAGCGCTGCTTTTAGAATTCGTTCCTTTACCTCCGGTAAAAACCATTTTAGAACCGGGATTGAGGTGATATAAACGGATACCTTCTGTTACCCGAGGCAAACTGTTGTTGAGTAAGTTTGAACTGGGTGCCCAATTTGGGTTATAAGTGAAGCCACCACCAAGAACCACGATATAATCAACCGGTGGATTGATGTCACTGGGATCAGATTGATAACCTTTAGCATAAATTGATTCTAGTGGTAACAGCAGCTTATCGGCAATGGGTTGTAGGCTTAGCAGAAACAGCGCAAGCCAACTAAATGTGAGAACTGTTTTTCCTGTTTTTTGCCAACGGGTAAACCACAATAGTAATAAGGCAACAAGTGAAATCAGTAATATTAACGGCAGAGGCATCAACATTGCCCCCAAGTACTTTTTGAATAAAAATAGCATTTATTTGCCTTAATTTGGTTGAATTATAACCATGTGGCCCACGGTTTGTAGTCAAAAGTGGTTATGTCAATGAATGCTGTGCCAAAATAGCAGCTAGCATAATGAAATCTCAACAGATAAATCAGATTTATTCTATTAGTGAGGCAGTTTTTCATGCGGGATCGCAATTTCGATGATATTGCAGACAAATTCTCTCGTAATATTTACGGCACAACCAAAGGTAAAATCAGGCAAGCCGTTGTCTGGCAGGATATCAGCGAATTACTGGTTCAATTACCTCAACGTCCACTGCGTATTTTAGATGCGGGTGGCGGCGAGGGTAATATGGCATGCCAATTAGCTGAATTAGGTCATCAAGTGATACTGTGTGATTTATCAGAAGAGATGATCCAGCGCGCAAGGTTGGCCGCGGAAGAAAAAGGGGTCAGCCAAAATATGCGATTTATACAAAGCCCGGTACAGGAAATTAGCCAATATATAGAACAGCCAGTAGATTTGGTATTATTTCATGCGGTGTTGGAATGGATTACTGAACAGAAATATGTAATAGAAGTGTTAACGAATATCATTAATCCTGGCGGTGCTTTGTCTTTAATGTTTTACAATGCTAATGGTCTGGTAATGCGAAATGCTATTTTAGGTAATTTTCATTTGGCGACACCCAATATGCAACGTCGCAGAAAACGTTCACTGTCTCCGCAAAATCCATTAGCACCTGAACAGGTATATCAATGGCTTGCTGAATTAAATTTGGCAATTATCGGTAAAACGGGTGTACGGGTTTTTCACGATTATTTGCAAAGTCGCCAATTACAGAATGAGAATTTTCCGGCATTGTTGGAATTAGAACAACGTTATTGCCGACAGGAACCTTATATCAGTTTGGGGCGCTACATTCATGTTATGGCATGCAAGCCAGCTTTAAAGGAAGAATTATGAGTGAATATTCCCAGACTGTCCCGGAATTGGTGTCCTGGGCCAGAAAAAATGATTTTTCCATTTCATTGCCGGCGGAAAGATTAGCTTTTCTGATGGCAATTGCGGTGCTAAACAGCGAACGCCTTGACGGAGAGATGAGCGAAGGGGAATTGGTTGATGCCTTTCGTGAAGTTTGTAAAGGATTTGAACAGACCACCGAATCGGTTACGGTACGGGCTAACAATGCCATCAATGATATGGTACGCCAAAAACTTCTCAATCGTTTTACCAGTGAATTGGCCGATGGCAATGCAATCTATCGCTTAACGCCGCTTGGTATCGGTATCAGTGACTACTACATCCGTCAGCGGGAATTTTCCACCTTACGTCTTTCGATGCAACTTTCGGTAGTGGCAAGTGAGTTGCATCGGGCAGCAGAGGCGGCAGAGGAAGGGGGAGATGAATTCCACTGGCACCGGAATGTTTTTGCACCGCTGAAATATTCTGTTGCAGAAATCTTCGATAGCATCGATATGTCGCAGCGCGTGATGGACGAACAGCAAAACTCGGTTAAAGAAGATATCGCGGCGTTATTGAATCAAGATTGGCAAGCGGCGATTGCCAATTGTGAACAACTGCTCTCGGAAACATCAGGTACGTTGCGAGAGCTTCAGGACACATTAGAAGCAGCTGGAGATAAACTTCAGGCCAATTTGTTGCGTGTTCAGGATGCGAATATGGGCAGTGGTGGATCAGAACTGGTTGATAAACTGGTATTTGATCTGCAAAGTAAACTGGATCGTATTATCAATTGGGGTCAGCAGGCGATTGATTTATGGATCGGCTATGATCGCCACGTACATAAATTTATCCGTACTGCGATTGATATGGATAAAAACCGTATTTTCTCTCAGCGCTTACGTCAATCCGTCCAGCACTATTTTGATAACCCATGGACCCTCACTGTTGCTAATGCAGAGCGTTTGTTGGATATGCGGGACGAAGAGTTGACGTTACGTAATGAAGAAGTGACGGGCGAATTGCCGTTAGAACTGGAATATGAAGAATTCAGTGAAATAAACGAACAACTGGCAGAAATGATTGAAAAAGTCCTGTTGGTATATCAGCAGGAGCAACGTCCACTGGATTTAGGTGCGGTGTTAAGGGATTACCTTGCTCAGCATCCGCTTCCTCGTCACTTTGATGTGGCACGTATTCTGGTGGATCAGGCTGTACGGTTGGGTGTGGCAGAGGCGGATTTCTCTGGGTTGCCAGCGGAATGGTTAGCGATTAATGATTACGGAGCCAAGGTACAGGCACATGTCATCGACACATATTGAACAATTTATGCCAGTTAAACTGGCACAGGCGTTAGCCAATTCACTTTTCCCCGAATTAGACAGCCAGCTTCGCGCGGGTCGTCATATTGGGCTGGATGATCTTGATAATCATGCTTTTCTGATGGATTTTCAGGAGCAATTGGAAGAGTTTTACGCCCGCTATAATGTGGAGTTGATACGTGCACCAGAAGGTTTCTTCTATCTGCGGCCTCGTTCGACGACACTGATCCCCCGCTCGGTATTATCAGAGCTAGATATGATGGTGGGAAAAATCCTCTGTTATCTCTACCTCAGCCCGGAACGTCTGGCTAATCAGGGGATTTTTACTTCTCAGGAGCTGTATGAAGAGCTGATCTCGCTGGCGGATGAAGGCAAACTGATGAAGTTTGTCAACCAGCGATCCTCTGGTTCCGACCTGGATAAACAGAAATTACAGGAAAAAGTGCGTACTGCGCTTAATCGCCTGCGTCGTTTGGGAATGGTCTATTTCCTGCCAAATGACAATAGCAAATTTACCATCACTGAGGCGGTATTCCGTTTTGGTGCAGATGTACGCAGTGGCGACGATCCTCGTGAAGTACAACTGAGGATGATTCGTGATGGTGAGGCAATGCCGGTTGAAGGCAGCTTATCGCTTGATGACAGTGAAAATGATGAAACACCGGATAGCTCAGCAGAGGGCGCGGGAGATGAACAACCATGATTGAACGCGGTAAATTTCGTTCACTGACGCTGGTTAACTGGAATGGTTTTTTTGCCAGAACTTTTGATCTTGATGAATTAGTGACAACCTTATCAGGCGGTAATGGTGCGGGTAAATCCACCACGATGGCGGCTTTTGTCACCGCTCTGATCCCTGATTTAACCTTATTGCATTTCCGTAACACGACCGAAGCTGGTGCGACTTCTGGTTCCCGTGATAAGGGATTGCATGGCAAGTTGCGCGCGGGGGTCTGTTATTCAACGCTGGATGTGATTAACTCCCGTCATCAGCGGGTAGTGGTCGGTGTGAGACTACAACAGGTTGCAGGTCGTGACCGTAAAGTTGATATCAAACCTTTTATGATCCAGGGATTGCCAACCGCTATTCAACCTACGCAGTTACTGACTGAAAATGTGGGTGAAAGACAGGCGCGCGTGTTGCCACTGAACGAACTAAAAGATCGCCTTGATGAGATGGAAGGCGTGCAGTTCAAGCAATTCAACTCCATCACCGATTATCACGCATTGATGTTTGATTTGGGCGTAATCCCCAAACGCCTGCGTTCAGCGGGTGATCGCAGTAAGTTTTATCGCCTGATCGAAGCTTCTCTGTACGGGGGGATTTCCAGTGCTATTACCCGCTCACTGCGTGATTACCTGTTGCCGGAAAACGGCGGTGTTCGGAAGGCATTTCAGGATATGGAAGCGGCATTACGTGAAAACCGTATAACGCTGGAAGCTATTCGAGTCACGCAATCTGATCGCGATCTGTTCAAGCACTTGATCACAGAAGCCACTGCTTACGTGTCAGCTGACTATATGCGCCATGCTAATGAGCGCCGCACTCATCTGGATCAAGCACTGGCATTACGTGGTGAACTGTTTGGCAGCCACAGACAACTGGCAACTGAGCGGTATCGTCATGTCGAAATGGCGCGGGAGTTGGCTGAGCAAAATAGTGCCTCCTCTGATTTAGAAACGGATTATCAGGCTGCCAGTGATCATCTGAATCTGGTGCAGACAGCCATGCGCCAACAGGAAAAGATTGATCGTTATCAGGTGGATCTGGAAGAACTTTCCTATCGTTTGGAAGAACAAACAGAAGTTGTTGAAGAAGCCGGGGAGCTTCAGGCTGAATATGAAGCCAGAACGGAAGCGGCAGAGCAGGAAGTTGATGAGCTGAAAAGCCAGTTGGCGGATTATCAGCAGGCACTGGATGTTCAGCAAACTCGCTCCATTCAGTATCAACAGGCGTTACAAGCGCTGGAACGTGCCCGTGAACTTTGCCAGCTACCGGATCTTGTCGCCGATAATGCAGAAACATGGCTGGAAACTTTTCAGGCTAAAGAGCAGCAGGCGACAGAAGCTCTGTTGATGTTGGAACAGAAATTAAGTGTTGCCGATGCGGCTCATAACCGGTTTGAACAGGCATATCAACTGGTTAAAAGTATGGTTGGCGAAATCGGTCGCAGTGAAGCCTGGCAGAGTGCTCGTGAATTGTTGCGTGATTGGCCATCCCAGCAGCATTTGGCGGATCGCGTTCAGCCATTGCGGATGCGGTTGGCTGAACTAGAGCAGCGTCTGAACAGCCAACAAAATGCAGAAGGTTTATTAAGCGAATTTTGTAAACGTCAGGGACAGCAATATCAGGCTGAAGATCTGGAAGGATTACAAAATGAGCTTGAAGCCCGGCAGGAAGCATTAAGTTTAAGCGTTAATGAAAGCGGTGAGCGTCGTATGGAGATGCGACAGGCGCTTGAACAACTGAAACAGAAAATTCAGTCACTGACTGCTCGTGCGCCGGTCTGGCTGGCAGCGCAAGATACCCTGAACCAACTGTGTGAACAGAGTGGTGAAACGCTGGCGAGCAGTAATGACGTGACGGAATACATGCAGCAATTGCTTGAACGCGAACGTGAGGCAACGGTAGAGCGTGATGAAATTGCTGCCCAGAAACGTGAATTGGAAAAGCAGATCGAGCGCCTCAGCCAGCCGAGTGGTGCAGAAGACAGCCGGATGATTGCCTTAGCGGAACGTTTCGGCGGGGTTTTGCTGTCAGAAATTTATGACGATATCACCATTGATGACGCGCCGTATTTCTCGGCCCTGTATGGGCCGGCGCGCCACGGCATTGTGGTGCCCGATCTCTCTTTGGTACGCCCACAGCTTGAAACGCTGGAAGATTGCCCAGAAGATCTCTATCTCATTGAAGGTGATCCACAATCCTTTGATGACAGTGTATTTAATGCCGAAGAGCAGACAAATGCGGTATTGGTTAAATCTTCTGACCGCCAATGGCGTTATTCTCGTTACCCTGAATTGCCGCTGTTTGGCCGTGCTGCCAGAGAAAATCGTTTAGAAGTTTTGAATCTGGAGCGCGATACCTTGGCGGAGCGTTATGCCACGCTCTCTTTTGATGTACAGAAAATTCAGCGTGCTCATCAGACGTTTAGCCAGTTTGTGGGCAAACATCTGTCTGTGGCATTTGATATCGATCCGGAAGCCGAAATCCGTGAATTGCGGCAGCGTCACACGGAACTGGAACGTGAACTCTCCCGGTTTGAAGAACAGACCCAACAGCAGCGCCAGCAATATACTCAGGCTAAAGAAAGCCTGACGACATTAAATCGCCTGATCCCCCAAGTCACATTATTGTTGGATGAAACCTTGATCGATCGCGTAGAAGAAATACGCGAAGAGCTGGACGAAGCGCAGGAAGCGGCTCGTTTCCTGCAACAACATGGTTCGGCGCTGGCAAAACTGGAACCGATGGTTGCGGTTTTGCAAAGTGATCCACAGCAGCATGAGCAATTGCAACGGGACTATGAAACCGCCAAACAGAGCCAGCATCAGGCTAAACAACAGGCATTTTTGCTGGTGGAAGTGGTGCAGCGTCGTGCGCATTTTAGCTACAGTGATTCTGCCGGTATGCTTAATGAAAATGCGGATCTGAATGACAAACTGCGTCAGCGTCTGGAACATGCAGAATCGGATCGCAGTCGCGCCCGCGAACAACTGCGTCAACAGCAAGCGCAGTATTCCCAATTTAACCAGGTGCTGGCATCCCTGAAAAGCTCTTATGAAACCAAACAAGATATGTTGAAAGAGCTGGAGCAGGAGATGAAAGATATTGGTGTTCAGGCGGATGCCAATGCTGAAATTCGTGCCCGTGAGCGCCGTGATCGACTTCATGAAGCGCTCAGCACTAACCGTTCCAGAGTCAATCAGCTTGAGAAGCAGATTGCTTTTTGTGAAGCAGAGATGGAAAGCTTGCAGAAAAAGCTGCGGAAACTGGAACGCGATTACCATCAAATTCGCGAGCATGTGGTTACGGCTAAAGCGGGTTGGTGCGCAGTGATGCGCATGGTGAAAGACAATGGCGTTGAACGTCGCCTACATCGTCGTGAACTGGCGTATATGGAGGGGGGGGCGTTACGTTCCATGTCGGATAAGGCGTTGGGGGCATTGCGTCTGGCGGTGGCTGATAACGAGCATCTACGTGATGCGCTGCGTTTATCCGAAGATCCAAAACGTCCTGAACGTAAGATTCAATTCTTCATTGCGGTTTATCAGCATCTGCGTGAACGTATTCGCCAGGATATTATCCGCACGGACGATCCAGTTGATGCCATTGAACAGATGGAAATTGAGCTGGCTCGTTTGACGGAAGAGCTGACAGCCAGAGAGCAAAAATTAGCTATTAGTTCGAAGAGCGTGGCAAATATTATTCGCAAAACCATTCAGCGTGAGCAGAACCGAATCCGCATGCTGAACCAAGGATTACAAGCCGTCTCCTTCGGACAAGTTCGTGGTGTGCGGTTGAATGTGAACGTGCGTGAAAGCCATGCGCTATTGCTGGATGTGCTTTCTGAACAGCAAGAACAGCATCAGGATCTATTTAACAGTCAGCGATTAACCTTCTCGGAAGCAATGGCAAAACTTTATCAGCGTTTGAATCCTCAAGTGGATATCGGTCAACGATTGCCGCAAACCGTGGGTGAAGAGCTGCTGGATTATCGCAATTATCTGGAGCTGGATGTTGAGGTTAACCGTGGGTCTGATGGCTGGCTGAAAGCGGAGAGTGGGGCGTTGTCTACCGGTGAAGCGATTGGTACCGGCATGTCGATTTTGGTGATGGTAGTACAGAGTTGGGAAGAAGAATCCCGCCGTTTGCGTGGTAAAGATATTTCCCCTTGCCGATTGCTATTCCTTGATGAAGCGGCGCGTTTGGATGCTAAATCTATCGCTACTTTGTTTGAATTATGTGAACGCCTGCAAATGCAGTTGATTATTGCCGCCCCGGAAAATATCAGCCCTGAAAAAGGGACCACTTATAAACTGGTTCGTAAAGTATTTAAAAACCACGAACATGTGCATGTGGTAGGACTGCGAGGATTTGGTCAGGATACTCCGGCGACTCAATTGATTTCAGATGCTACTGCTTAATCAGACGGATGGTTTACGGTAATTGTAAGTAGGGAAAATAAAGAGATTGCGCCACGGAGGGCGCAATATATTCAGGATTGTGCACCAATATTGATCACCAGACAAAACGGTGGCGATTGCGTTATTATTTCAAGTGCAGAATATGCAAGCCTTGAAGAAACTGCTTATTTACTACGTTCATCCGCTAATGCAAAACATTTACTTAAATCATTGGAGCAGGTAAATAGCGGAAATTTGCAGGAAAGGTAACTAACCTGAACTTCGCTTAAGAAGGAAATTAAAGTATCTGAGATACGATCAAAGTTTTTGTCAAAGAAAATTCAAGACATCTCAGTCCGCTTGGTTTCTTGCTTAATATTCCTTCAATATAAAAGAAAGTATGCTACCATTCACCGATGAAGAGAAAAAATACACCAACGCCACATGACGCTGTTTTTAAACAGTTTTTAAGTCATATTGATACTGCCAGAGACTTTTTGGAGATACATTTGCCTGCGACATTACGGGCAGTTTGTGATCTGGATACACTGCGGTTGGAATCAGGGTCGTTTATTGAAGACAATCTGCGGGCGCATTATTCCGACATTTTGTATTCATTGAAAACGGCTCAGGGTGACGGTTATGTGTATTGTGTGATCGAGCACCAAAGTTCCCCGGACAAAATGATGGCATTTCGATTAATGCGCTACGGTATTTCAGCCATGCAACGGCATCTAGAGCAGGGACATGAAAAATTGCCGCTGGTCATTCCGGTGTTGTTCTATCACGGTAAAATACAGCCGTATCCCTGGAGTACCAATTGGCTCGACTGTTTCGATGATCCGGCTCTGGCGGAGGAAATCTATTCCAATAAATTCCCGCTGGTAGATGTGACGGTAATCCCGGATGATGAAATCTTGACGCACAAACGGGTCGCGCTACTGGAAATGGTGCAAAAGCATATCCGGCAGCGAGATATGGCAGAGCTGCTGCAAGAGTTGGTTATACTGCTGACGTATGATTACTATACGGATGAACAGCTAAAAAGCGTGCTAAACTACTTATTACAGGTGGGAGATACCGCCGATCCAGAGGGTTTTATTCGGCGACTGGCAGAACAGTCCCCGAGGTATGAGGAGGTACTGATGACAATAGCACAAAGATTGGAACATAAAGCACGTCAAGAAGGACGTCAAGA
>NZ_KL543985.1:0-26035 GCF_000711895.1 Photorhabdus australis DSM 17609 | reverse complement strand
AGGACGTCAAGAAGCAACGTTAAAAATTGCTCATGCATTGCTGAACAGCGGAATCGATTGTGAAACAGTGATGAAAACCACCGGTCTGAGCCAGAGTGAGCTTGAATAAATGTCCGACAAAATTACTGTATTTCTTCCAAATACTACTATTTGTTTTACGGTAGTCATATGAGTAGGAAAAAAAGCGCCACGGAGGGCGCAATAATTATTCGAAACCAGGTATTTTTAGTTTATGTCAGAGGCCAATTCAAGAACACCACGCTATTATTGTAATGACTATTGGTACCGTTTTCAGCACCGATAATAGCTGTTCCCGGTTTTCCATCAAATATATTATCGAAATAACGCAGCTTGCATGGTTTGCCATCCCCCTCAATTTCAATACAGATTTTGCCTGTACCTGATGTGTAGGCTTTAGTCGCCATGAGATTATTTTGCCCTTTACCGGTTACTGTATCTACCAGAAGATCGTCAATATATACTTTTACAGTTTGCGGAATATTTGTATTAGCGTAGGCTGTCAGGCCGAATCGAATACTGTGAGGTAACTGGAAACAATGTTTACCCGTGTCATTAGTACCACATGTTCCATGACAGACTTTACTATTGCCTCCACTATTGTCTCGGTGACTGCCTAATAAATCGGTATCGACCGATACTGCAGCTTGAACATTTTTGAAGGCTAGCCCTCTCCAACCTTGATTATCGCTGGAGATGATGATTGGCCCGGCATCAAGTGCATTCAAATTTGGGTCGAACCGAATAAAAGAATCCCCTTTGAAAAAACAAATAAAATTTCCATCGATATTTGGCCATGAAATAATGGCATCCAGATTGCTACTAAATTCTGCATATTTCCCTGTCATTCCCCATCGGTCTGAAATAGTGCTGGTCTTAATTGTGTGTAAATCGATGGTGTAATCTATACAATGTCTGCCTTTAAAGAAACAAACGGTGTTGGTAGTCAATTCTATGGCGGCATCTATTCCATTTTCCAGTTCTGTTCCTTTTAATCCAGGCCAGCCATCTATAATGAAGTTTGGGCCATCAACGACCTGTGCTTTCTCGATATCGAATTTAAGATATAGTGAACCTTTAAAAAAATATAAAAAACCATTTAAATTAATAACATCGTCAATATATCTTTGGAACCCGGCAGGCAGGTTGGGCCAATCTTTACCGATGGATTGGGGGTAACCCATGTATGTATTTAAACACTGATTATTGAACTTAATGTTTTCTTCATTGAGGAAGAAATAACTAGATATATTCATTGTTATATATCCTTTGTGGTTATAAAATAAGAGATAATTTAAATCTTTCTGGTACAACGGAATTAAAGTTTCATAATAAAAGCTAATAGATAATAAGGCGGAATGATATCAATGCTATGATTATGTGAAGGGGACGATGCTGTTGCCGGATGATTATGTCCTTCTCCTCCTCCTGTGTTTGATGTATATGCGTAAATAGGGGTGAAAGTAGTAGTCATTATTGTATCAGAGTAATTACGTATTTGCTTAATATTAGTGCCGCCAGGACTAAAATAGTTATATCTCATTCCCGTATCCGTATAATAAGGCATACCTCTAATATGGTTATGACTAGGTATTTGTGCTTCTGTTAATATTGTATTTTCCACAGTAACATTGACCGAAACCGCAGTTGATGCTGTATCTATGGAAAAGTTTTTTCCATTCCCTCTCCCACTGGCTTTATTACTGCTTTTCCCTGTCTCAGAAAGAGTTTCACCGCACATGACAAAACGGCTTCTTAAATCTGGCGTTCCATTATTACCATCACAAAAAGCCCAGCCGGTAGGAGCATCTCTACCGGAAAACATCACAATCATTCCTTTTGGGAATACATTATCGAGATCAATACTGATGCCGCTATTGTCTGTCTTAATACCATTACCCGCTTTAATTTTTACACTTAATCCATCTTTATCTGCTGTTAAGCCGCCGTCAGGGTTAATTTTTATTGCCTGTGTATAGTCATCACCCGGTTTTAGCGCTGAATGTGGATTATCAGTCTGACCAAGCGTTTTACCAATTTAATGGCGATCCATAGTATTGGTATTCTCTATATTGGATTCTAAAGTGGACCGGTTATATTCTTTTTCCGTTTTTATCACCTTGTATATAATATTGGGTTGTTTTGTTCATCAATGGTATAGCTACCGCAATAACATGATTTATAGATGTTATTGTTTATATTTAAAAAATTATCTAATAGTTATTTAAATAATTCCTTGTGAAACAAAACGATTATTGGCGGGGGATTTTTATATACAATATTAATTAATAACAGAGATTGTTAATGGATGTTGATTTTTTCGGTTGTTCAATTTTAAGTATGACAAAGCGAGGATAATTAACAGGGTTGTTTTTATTGATTGGGATAATAGGGTTTGTTCTATTTTTATGTTTATAGTTATTTCTAATAAATTAATATGATTGTCAGTAAAATAAATTAAAATAATTATTTTCGTCATGAGGGGGTTATTAAATTCTGCTGTTTACGCTTTTATTTATGAATTAATTTATATCATTAAGAAAGATAGGTGTAATAAATTGTACTAGCTCGAGTTTTAGCTAATACAATTCACTGTTTCACATATCTAGCTATTTTTATTTCCGGTTTTCATATTATCAGGAAGTATGGGCCTTTTATCTCGAGTAAATATAATTTGGTGTTTGAATTCACCGCCATTCCTCCTTTTATTTAAATATTCTTGCATAGGATTCTCACTAAGGTGAGCATCCCCTATAGAGACAACAAATGTATGATTTTCTTTTTCAGCGGCATGTTTTGCAATTTTCTCTGCTAACGTTGGATTGATATATTCGTCGCGCCATGTACCCGAAGTAAAACCAATCATTTCCAGGGCGATTTTATCTAATTCCCTATTACTTCCGGCTTTCGCCAGAATTTCAAAAAATTCATCACGTAATTGATTAAATTCGGGACGAAAAAAATGACGAATAGCGGTCTCATGTAATTTATAAAATGAAGAAGTTTCTTCTGGCGTTAACTTCTCACGTGTTGATTTATCCGACAATTCAAACATCTCTTTCATAGCGTTAGATAATTCTGAATCCTCCCATCCAACAATTTCAGCTCGCCTATTTTTATTCGTAAACAGTCCTGGTTTTGCCATAAATTCTTTTGGTATATACTCCGGATTATTTTCATTTATCTGTTCATCTGTTGCCTCAATATAAAGTTGAAGCGTTCCAGCATCAAAGCTACTATTAACATCAGGTATATTCTTTGCGTATTGAAATGGTGGTTTATTATGGCCATCACCAGCAATAATAATTTTAGGCTGTTTATTTGAGAATATTTCTTTTATTCTTTCTGTAGTCAGTTCCACCTCTGTGTCGTTTTCATAAGTAAACCATTTGCTATGCGCAGTGGCAGGTGTCCTAGCATTAAAATGCTTTTCTAGTTCTAATGGAAGATTACTTTCATCATGAGTCGCATTATTTGGCTTGGATTGTTGTCTTTTTTTCTCTTCTTCTTTGCTATATTCGTGTTCCATCATATATTCACCTATCAGGTAGTTTGAAGTAAGGAGTTTATTAGATATTAATATATTAGACAGTTAGACAGAAGTTGTATGAATTAACTCTATATTTATTACAGAATTTCTGATATTTTAGTATTACCATGAAAAAGTCAAATAAACATATTAAAAATATTTATTTTTAATAAATATTTATTTGTTATGTAAATAATTTTTTGTTATTTTTCTGTATAGCGCTTGTTTATCAGGTTTATTTTAGGTGAATTTTAAAGGTAACTTATTGTTGGAAATGGTAAAAGAGGGGGAAGAATTGCTGGCGGGGTTATTTTTACTGGCAACAGAATGATAATAAGCTCGTTAATGCACTTAACGAGCTTATTAAAGATATATACCTGTTATCTTTCAAGTTGCCTCTTTGTTGGCTGCGTTCACTTACCCAGTTATCTATGCTCCTGGGGATGCGTTCTCTTGCCGCCGCCCTGCAACTTGAAATCTATTGGGTATAGAAAGAACTCAATTCCGTGGTATTAAACCTGAGCCATTGAAACATAATCTTACAGGTTATTGGTCACGTCGTATTACCGGTGAGCATTGACTGATCTATGAAATGGAAGGTGACCGATGGATTATTCTTTCTTTGTCGGTATTATTATTAATAGGGCGCTGTAGTGTTCCATAATAATTATCTATTTTACATATAAATTTTCATCTGTATCATCAGCTCCTTTTTCTTAATGATGCACGTAATTTTCTGAATGGTCCACCTAATCTGTATAGTGTTCCATTATTTCTCTGAGGTGTGCTACTCAGCGTTTTCTTCAACAATCATAATGCCTATGCCGTTTATTTTAATTACGGTTTCCTGACTATTTATCCATATTTATTTGTGAACTGTCCAGATTGTTTTTTTGTTCCACCGAAGCAGAGATTTTGCTGATTGGTATGACATTTTCTTCAATATTTTTTAATTTCATTGGAACGGTAATGGAATACATTAAAGAGAGACGTGGACGATTGCCAAGTGCTTGCCAAAAGTTACCCAGGCTATTTAAATTTTCCTGTTGTGGAATAACTCGGGTATATGCACCGGGAATACCGGTTAATTGACGGTTATTTATCAAGGCATTTAAAACCCGTGTCATGACTTGTGCGGCTTGATTATTGGGCTGACTGTCCGGGCTGGAACTGTCGCTTGAGGGTTTATTGGCATCCCAGTAAGTAATTAAATAGTTACAATTGATATTGACCCAGCCAGGTAATAATGTATTAGTCGCAGGGTTATAACGTCTTGGTTCGGCAGAGCGTAATTGTAAATCTTCATATATATCATACAGAAATACACTTACCGTCGGTTCAGCTTGAATGGAATTGATTTCTGGTAGATCAAACCGAATATTAATTTTATTTCCATCAGTATTTAAATACTGGGATAAAATAGTATTTAATACTTGATTAATTTCAATAATAGCATTGTCAGAAGCAATTGTTGTTGTCATGTTAACTCCAATTTTATGAAATGATTAAAATATCAGTCGGCCAGTTTTATTTAATTCAAGTGTCACTGCCCGATCTATATGTTTGTTTTCGATTTGTTCACAGTGATCATGTTTCGCTAACATTGATGCTAATAAAGCAATATTTCTGATATTAGCACCCGTTAAATCAGCGCGTTTAGCCAGATGTTCAAGATCCAGCTCATCAGATAATTTTAATTGTTCAGGCCAGATTGTTTGCCACATCTTTTTACGTAACATTTCATCGGGATAAGTAAAGCGAGTAATAAAGGTAAAACGACGATTAAATGCGCTGTCTAAATGACTGCGATTATTGGTGGCTAAAATCACTAACCCTGGATAATTTTCCAGTCGTTGCAATAGGTAAGAAACTTCAATATTGGCATGTCTGTCTTGAGCATCTTTGGTTTCACTACGTTTGCCAAATAGGGCATCGGCTTCATCGAAAAATAGCACGCCGGAATCCGCTTCAGCCAGATCAAAAATACGCGAGATATTTTTTTCTGTTTCGCCAATATATTTATTCACAACGGTGGAGAGATCCACTTTAATCAGATCAACGCCAAGATGTCCGGCAATCACTTCGGCGGCCATAGTTTTTCCGGTCCCGGATTCTCCGTAGAATAGTGCGCTAATACCCGTTCCATAACCTATTTTTTCCTGAAAGCCGGTAGCCATAATCTGGTCACGGTAATGAATGGCGGCAATAATTTCTTTTAATTGTTGTGCTAATGTATCTGAAATGACTAAATCATTAAAGCTGCGTTCAGGTGTTATTCGCTGAGCTAATTTACCGAAATTTTGTTGAGCACGAAATTTTAGTGCTTTGCGTAGATCGGTTTCTTCCAATTGACCTTCTGGCTGTCGGAGTATTTGGTATTGATTTGCTTCTTTAAGAATTATCGGCAATGTTTCTGCGGTAAATGAAAAACGCTGACATAATTGAGTGATATTTATTTCCTGGACTACCTTATCCGGTAAGCTTTCTTTCAGCATTATTTCTTTATCTGCCAGTGTGAGGGCCGGCATATTAATTTGCACCATTGGTAGATGTTTAATCCAGACTAATGAGTCTTGTGGTTCTACCAGACAAACTACGCGTAATTTGGGATGATTCAGTAAAGTAGATAATTGGTTATTTAATATTTTCTTTTTCTCTGCCAGTAAAGAAAAATTGCGAATTAATAAACAAGCATTATGTAGCTGGGTTTCCCGTACTGCATCTGTCAGTAAGTTAGCGATTATAGTTGTATTGTCTTCGTTGGGCAGGTTGGCTAAATCAAGAGTTAAAGTACTGATGTTATGAGATGCCATAATATGGCTTACTGCTAATTCTCTGGCACTGTCCTGTTTTCCTCTGAGTATTATCAATGGGTGCGCTTCATTTGTTTCATTGAGTAATATCTTTTCAAGTGAATGATAAAGGGCTTGAGGATACCAAGCTTGTGAAGCGGGTGAATGCCAATAAGCACAAGTTATCAGGGGAGGTAAAATAACCTGCTGGCCTGATAAAAAATGCCAGACAGCACTGTGAGTTAAGAATTGCGTCTGTAGCCAGATAGATTCTTCGTGATTATTGAGTTGTAATAGTTGATTCTTGATTAATGGTGTTTGTGGTAAAAAGCTGTTTTGCTGTAATTGTCTGTCACTTTGGCGTTGGCTAAATAATTCAATTGCTAAAGCAAAAGTAGGCCACTTTTTTCTACTGTTACCGTGCAGAGCAGCAAATAGCGCATGATAACGGTTGTCAAAATGGGGTAATAAACCCAGTAGTAAGGTATCTCGCTCAAATTCAGTCAATTCAAAACGATCAACCAATATTGATAATGGATCAATGGCTGGGCTGTTCTCTGTTTCTGGCAGACTAATAATATCATGCGATTTAGTTAGCCAATGGGGAATGCCCTGTGGTTTTTTCAAGCGCTGATCTAATTCATCCTGGGTGAGTAAAAAACTTTCCGGCAAGGAGTTGTATCTGTCATTCTTTTGGTAATAATAATACTGTAACCGCAGATCGATACGTTCTAAATGGAGATAAATCCAATGTGATTCTGCCACTATATTGTGGCTATGGGTAAGTGGGTAATCCATATAAACCTTCTAAATATTTTGCCAGTCGATGCGTAAAGGACGATCCAGCCAGGGAAGTCTGGCGATATTTAATGGCCACGGCCAATCGGCCAGTAGCGCATCAAATGGTTGTTGCTGGATTGTGATTTTGATTTCTTGCTCATCTGCCAATAATTCACCCGGTCGTTGTAAAAATAGTTGCCGAACATCATTGCGGCTTAATTTTTTCCAGCCGGGAAGTTGGACAGTAACCGCATCCAGCCATTGATCTGCTATCAATTGTTTTTCTGGCTCGATAGGGATTGATTCAATATCGTTATCGGCTATTAGTCCACACAGAATGTAATTCAGTAATTTTCTTTCCGCTGGCCTCCCTTCGGTTCCCCAAATTAGGTGGTCAAGTAAATCAACAGCATTAAACTGGGCTTGACGATGGATAAATTTCTGTTTCTCAAGTAGACCAAGCTGGTTAAATAGTGTGGGTAGCATTGGCCAGAGAATTAATATTCCGGCATTTTTTACCTGATCTGGAATAGATTGTTCAGGCAATAAAGCTCGCCCAGAGTGTGGCCTGTTAATAGTTTTATGTCGGTTATGGTTATTGTCTGTAATAAGGGGGTTATCTGTTATTGATAATATTTTCTGATCTTCGGTAATGACCTGCTGATTTGCCAGGTGTTGGTATGCCTGAATATTTGAAATATCAACGGGATTCATGGTTGATTGTTTATCAGATATATTCTTATCCGTGTGGTTTGGCATAAAGCATTCCAATAGATATTGGTATTCTTCAGCCGACAGATACTTTTTGCAAAGCTGTGAAACAGAAACGGTTTGCCAGAGTTGTTTTAGCCAACTATTTAATGAACTGTTGTTGGTCATAGCCTGGCGAAATAGCTTAATAATAGGAGCGGCATGAAGTATACCGTTATTGAGTTCAGTGGTAATACGCGAGATGATTTTCGCATTGGGTTTAGGTATTTCCTGTGTATTATGCCGCTGTATATATTTCAGTGCATTAAGTATCAATTGTCCGGAGGAGACAAGCTCCTTCTGATATTGTGGTTTGTTTACGCTTGCGGATAATTTGCGGTTAATTGCGAGTAATAAGGCCGGTTGTCTGATAGCTAAAAGCCGCTGTAGACCATGTTCAGATAAACAGCCTTTCGCTAATAATAATGCTGATTTTTTTTCTATCTGCATTAATTGATTGATTAATGGCTTAATCTTGATATCGCTATTTTTATTATCGGTTGTTACCTCCATTGGATTGAGTTGCGGATCTTTTTGATATAAGAAATGAATGAAACTCTCGGCATCAATTAAAAGATTGTCACTGGATAAAGAGGTCTTATCAGTTAATTTATTGGATGTTGGCTTATTCAGTAAAATTTCCTCCTGATGGTTATTTATCTGATATTGACTAAGTGTTTTATTCAGCTCAACCTTGAGAATACGCGAGATGATTTTCGCATTGGGTTTAGGTATTTCCTGTGTATTATGCCGCTGTATATATTCCAGTGCATTAAGTATCAATTGTCCGGGGGAGACAAGCTCCTCCTGATATTGTGGTTTGTTTACGCTTGCGGATAATTTGCGGTTAATTGCGAGTAATAAGGCCGGTTGTCTGATAGCTAAAAGCCGCTGTAGACCATGTTCAGATAAACAGCCTTTCGCTAATAATAATGCTGATTTTTTTTCTATCTGCATTAATTGATTGATTAATGGCTTAATCTTGATATCGCTATTTTTATTATCGGTTGTTACCTCCATTGGATTGAGTTGCGGATCTTTTTGATATAAGAAATGAATGAAACTCTCGGCATCAATTAAAAGATTGTCACTGGATAAAGAGGTCTTATCAGTTAATTTATTGGATGTTGGCTTATTCAGTAAAATTTCCTCCTGATGGTTATTTATCTGATATTGACTAAGTGTTTTATTCAGCTCAACCTTGAGGCGAGTAGGGAATAATGAGTTAAAGTCATGGAAACTTATTTCACCAAGGTCTAGAGTTAATTTCTCTAAAGAGATATCTTGATGAATGTTATATTCATCAAAGTATGAATTGAGTAATTTATTTATACTGGTCTGATTAAGCAGGGAGCCATGCAATACTTTTTTAGCCACCTGTTGATTATTAGCTGCAATAGTAATGGTAATCCGATTTAACAGATTTGGCTCCGAAGTCATATAGATATTTCCTTGGTAATGAGTAAATAATAGGTAATTTAAATCTGTATTTGTGGAATAGAATTAAATCTTCATAATAAAGGCTAATAAATAATAAGGCGGAATTACATCAACTCTGTGATTATGTGAAGAGGATGATGCTGTTGCTTGGTGATTATGTCCTTGTCCCCCGCCTGTGTTTGATGTATGTGCATAACGAGGCGAATAGTTGGAAGTCATTACTGTACTAGAGCCGTTATTTATTTCGTATGTTTTATCTTGTGTGGAAACCGATTCATAACCATATTGCATTCCATAACTATAATAGTAAGCCATACCTCCAATATGTTTATGACTAGGTATTTGTGATTCAGTTAATGTAGTTTCTTGCACATTAACACTGACAGAAACTTGAGTTGGTGTTGTATTTCTGGAAAAGTTTTTTCCATTCCCACTCCCACTGGCTTTATTACTGCTTTCCCCTGTTTCAGAAATAGTGTCACCGCACATGATAAAACGATTTTTTAAATCTGGTGTTCCATTTTTACCATCACAAAAGGCCCAACCTGTAGGTGCACTACTACCAGAGAACATAACTATCATTCCTTTGGGGAGTACTGTATCGAGATCGATACTAACACCATTTGAATTAACAGTAATACCGTTGCCAGCTTTAACTGAAACACCATTACTATCAACGTTAATACCATCACTGGCCTTAACATCTAACCCATCACCTATTTTTATTCCCCAACCAAGTCTTACAGATATTCCTGTAGATTCGACGTTAATTGTTTTATCTTTGGCTTTTACAGAGACGCCATTAGTATCAACATTAATACCATTATTAGCTTTGACGGCAACACCACTATCATTAACGGTAATACCGTTGGCAGCTTTGACAGCCACATCATTACTATTAACAACAATACCATTGCCTTGACCAACACATATTCCATTGGTTTTATTAATCAGACCGCTACCAAGATCTACAGATAAAATATCATCTTTCAGCATTAACGGAGAAAAGTCCTGGCTGGAAAGTGTACCTATTTTTAAATTAAGCGTACCGTCATCGGCCAATTTCAATCCTTGCCCAGGACCATTTTGTTGTGGTGCCTGACCACAAGCTTTGCGCCCAATATCGGCAATATTAATCAGATCGGCATAATCGGTCTGTAATGGAATACTGCCTTCTTTAAAACGGATTTTCAAATCATCGGCTGAAGGCCCTTGTGAGTTAATAGTGATATTTTCCAGATTGGCTTCGGAGTTTTGCAGATTATATTTTTTTTCCATTTTTATTACCTTGTATTATGTTGGCTATTAGACTTAGAGAGATTCAAGTAATAGCGAGATTCTTGAAATATTCTGATGTATGAATAAATGAGATGTTTATTTTATATTGTTAAAGTTTGTTGCCATCACAGGAGAAATAAAAACCAAATTTTGTATGTACTTCTCCTTTAAGATCATTAGGATCAGAGAGGTAATTCAGTGATAAAATAAGTGGTTCCTCGGTGTAAAATGATGCGCCAGAAAGATTTGGATTATCGCTTAATACAAATTCATAATAAAATGACCAGCTACTTCCTGCTGGAGGGTCATATAAATGCATTGCCTTCCATGATGAGTTAAGTCCTACTTTTTTTCTTCCTTTAATATGCAATATTTCGTCAGTAATAACCCCATTTTTATTCTTTTTCACTTTGATATAGTAATCTGTCCATGCATTATTGGATTCCAGTACGGCGTATTCAGGCCCTATTTGACTGTTATCGGTTAAAAATACCAGCTTGCCTTTATTATCTACCGGTTTATATAAATACTCTGAAATAGCCGTTTCTTTATTATTCTCCTTATTAAGATTAATATCTACCCGTAATATACCTTTAGCATAGGGCACATATAATAATTGATCGCTTTTTATGACTTCTTCGTTCCATTGATCGCCAGATGGACCAATGACCTCAATACGCTGTTGTTCGGTGGCAATGCGCATACTGCCAATACCGGTTGCAGCGGAAGGTAATCTACCCAGGGTTAAGGTCTCTAGAATATGGTATGCCTCGTCCCCTAACGGCGCATCATTGTTTTGCCAGCGTTTATAGGTATTGGCAAAATCTTCAAAATGTTTCGGTGATAACCAGTGAATAATCATCGAAATATGCGCAGGAAATTCAGCGAGAATCTCCGTTTTTACCCAGGCTTCCAGTTTGTAAGGGTCAACTTTACTGCTCTCAATTAACAGGCGATTTACTACCACGCTAACTACAAATGAAAAACGATCAGCCAGGGCATATTTTTCGCTGGAGAAATACCAGCGATAACGCCATGCTTCTGTCTCGGGTGGAAAATTATCCCGTGAGTCTTGGGTGCGTCTAATTAATATCTTGCCTTGAATGCGATTAAATTTGATGACTTGTGCTTTGAGTTCATATTCGGATTTCTGTTCGGCACGAACTGTACGGGCTAATGTTTTTTTGGTCGGTCCAGAAGGAGTAATGACATATTTCAGCGTGATTTCGTCATTTTCTTCAATCATAGCAGGGAAAGGGCTTTGGACGCTGGAGGTAATCCAACGTTCATCTTCAGCATTGTTGTGATATGTGGCATCGGCATAAACCAATTGATAATCCATATCTTCCAGCCATACTGGGCTATTTTGCCAGTGCAGCTTTCCTTGCTCAAATGCCACCAGCACTCTTTCCAGATTGTGTTCTAGATCCGAGCTGTTACGTGTGCTAAGGGAGAATGTCTCTTCTGTCACCTCAGTGATCATCTGGCCGCGTAATGTAAATTCTCTGTCACCTTCAATGATAATCAGGTTAATCACCTGGCCTTGTAATAAGCGGCCTGCTGTACCTTTTTGGGTGATTTTTAATTGATCATCTTTAACTACCAGAGAATCAGGTTTTTGCTTAGTATCGAATTGGCTATCGGGTTTTACCGGTAGTAATTGACGATGTTCAATTAAATAGAAAGGTAAACTAGCCAAATCAGGGGTATCACTGAAACATTCCCCGCCCAAACCCAATCGTGCGGCAATTCGTTTTTGTAGCGCCGACACTTTATCAATCCGAATATTATTACGTTGATAGGTGAGTTCGGGTTGTTGAGCCAGATAGCCTTGCTGAGTAGACAGAAAGTCTTTGAAACCCAGTAGTGAGTTTGATGTAAGTGGTCTGGCGGCCAGTTGAGCGCCAAAATAACTCAACAGATGATTCAGAATTGTCGCTTCTTTTATATAGTTTGGTTTTTGAATATGGTTATTAATATAGATTTGTGAATCGCGGCTGAGTTTTGCGGTTAAATCAGGAATGATCTGTTGATGAACATTGTCACTAACAGTATTAGCCTTAAAAGGCCATTGCACACCATATACTGTCTCCCCCCGTTGTTTAAAGGCCAGAAGTTTCGGCAAGAGGGCAAGTTCAGCACAACCGTTAGCCAACATTTGTTCAAACGGTAGCATAAATTGGTGTAACTGTATTTGCTGTGGAGTACGTTTTTTATTCTGTAATCCATAGCAGGCGGGTAACTTATTACTCACCGGATAGTAATCCAGAACTTTACGATGTTTACCCCAGTCCAGTAATTCCGGCTGTGTATCGATCAGCGGCTCTGCAATAAGCTTTTTCTCGATATCTTGTTTAGAAACAACAATTTTAATGCCTCCTTTGGCGGTAATGGTGAGTGGGCTATTTGCTGAGGTGATTAATGCCAGTGGGTCGTTACCCCATAATCTGGGGTAATATCCCTGAGCAATTTCCCAGGACCAATTATCGTCTGACAGTGGAGTAATGGTTTGGTCGTGATCAGCTAATGCCAGCCGGCTTACACTTTGAACACCTTTAATCGCCAATAATCGGTTAACCAGATGGCTTAGATTTAATACGGTAGCGCCGGTGTAATCTTTGGCTTTAGGTAATGTCGGTATCCAGCCGTGATGTAAATAGGGGCCGGAGAATATCTTTTCATTACTGTAGCCCAGATTTTTCATAGCTTGAGTGGTATAGCGGACGGGTTTTTCCAGCACCATTTGTTCCGCCGTCATATAAACCTGGGCGAAGATATCAGCAAAATCGATGACGTTATCTTCAAGCTCAATATTAATCTGCAAAGGGAGATCGGTAGGTTGCAGCCAGATAATATGACTGACGGATTCCCCCAGATTACGGTTATTTTTGAGGAAATCGTTAAGTTTTTCCTGAGCCAGTTTATTATTGGCCTGAGTTTCCTGACCAGGCAGTAAATAAAGCCAGTAATTTCCTCTCAGTGCTAATTCGCCATCTGATCCTAAATCGTTAAAGGTATATTCACGTTTCTTTTTGTTGTACCAATATTTATAGCGTTTATCTTCCGGTTCACGAATTAATTGGACATCATTAAAGAAAAAATAACCTTCGCTGGTGTCATTCATTGTGTCGCTACTGTGCAGGTCCAGTAAGGCTCGGCGATAATCTTCCGCCGTGATCGGGCCACAGGTCAGTGTTTGCTGTGGGCCGAACTCCTGGGGGAAAATACCGTCGCCGGGTGTTTGTTCTGTGGGGTCGGGCGTAAGAAGATCTTTCAGGGGTAATGAATGACGGTAAGCCAGATCGGATGCACCATAACAACAGGCTTCCAATAAGGTGATACCGGGATCATTTTCACTGGTATTGTTCCAGCATTGGCCGGATTGTTGTTCAATGACCGTTTTGGCCTGAGCAAGTAAGGCATCAAAAGTAATATCGTCTTTGACGATGGGAAACAGGGCATCCTGATGACTCATTGGTTAACTCCTTGGTTTGAGGGACGCTTCTCTGGCCAGACCAAAATCAGCACTTCATCATCGGCAGCTTCGATACTTTCACCTATAGCACCCGTGGTTCGGTTAGCGATTGTTAGGCTTAAATTGGTGACGCGTTCTACCAGAGGAGATTGTTGGATGTTGGCTAACAGTTGGTAGTAGTCAATGCGGTTACCGGTTGTCACGCCGATAGTCGGGTTCTCTCCCCATGGCATATATTTTTGGCTTAACTGCTGTTGTAGCTGATGATGGCCGTAGTCAGGGTTAATTCCTGAGATAAAGGTCACCTGGTAATCCACTTTAACGTCAACGTAGGTGGGATTGTTGATTTCAATTGTTGCCCAGGGACTACTGAGTTGTTTGATCCATTCGACCATCTCTGCCAGTCGGGCAGGGTTTAACTTTGGTCGTAGGACATCATCGTTGTCTTTGTAACGGCTGTTAGGGATCACAATCAGTCGCTGTTTTTTCGGTGCCGGGATTTTGGTTAATTCATTGGCAGAAGGGTATTTGACATCAAACAGGTTGATAAATTGTTCTTTTAATAAGGTGACAATGTTACCCCAACTCAGTACCCGATTGCGGTGAGACAATTGGGCAGGCAGACGTGTCAGGAAAGTTTGCTCGGTTTCTTGCGGACGACCGTTCCAGGAGACCCAGGGTTGAGTGACACCACTGATTGCAGGGGATGCATTGACCGGCTGTTTAATACTGTCGGCGGCTAATCCGTTGATAAAGTGATCCTGTTCAACAGTGTCTCCATTGACTAATGTCGCCGTGGTGGCGTTATACAACAGGCCCTTAATCCGTGGGTAATCCTGAGGATCAGTCTGCGCCGTTATCTCGGCTTTCAGCCAGTATCGTCCTGCCGGCATCAGAGCGGCCTGATTGGAAGCATCTTGGGGCAATAAAGTGCGCCAGATACCCCGGTCGAACAAGTTGCGAGTTTGATCGTCAACTAATTTGTCTAATGTGCTCCAGTTGTTGCTTTCGTTGAGATAAAACCAGGATAAAGCGAGGGCTTTAATTCCTTCTAATTGCCAATATAAAGATAGAGTTTGTCCCGGTAATACGCCCGTAAAGCCTAAATAGAAGGTTTCATGAGTTAATGCAGGCGTTCCCGCTGTTGACTCGCCCCGGCCAAAAGGCGTCAGCGGGTAAACGGTGAATTGCTCAGGTTTAGCTTTAGCGCTGAATTGAATCTGCAATGCACTGATTTGTGGCGTATAAGGGACATTTTTATCCGTGGGATTTTGCCAGTATTGGGCGTGCATAAAATCCTGTTCAGCCAATTCTATGCGCACGGATGCAGGCCATTCGTTGGGCGATGAGCTGTCTGAGAGAGGATAATTCATCGCCGGCAAGGTCAATGTCAGACTTTGCCCTTGTGGTTCTTTACTTCCATTAAATAACGATTGGGTAGCATTGAGTGTCTTTCTTTCCTGAGGGGTGACTAAATAGCCTTGTACTTTAAACGCGCTGTTATCGGGTTCAGGGCTATAACTTTTATACCACTCTTTAAAACTCTTGGTAGGTAAGCCAACCCATTGAGGAGTCATCGTCAATGTTGCGTTTTCAGTGCCATACCATTCTGGGGCAACCAGATTAAAACCAGAACCCAGTGATGGTGATTGACCGAAGGGGAAGCTGGTGGTATCCGTCTGTTCGATACCGCCATCAGAGGCATAGCGTACACTGCGGTTACCATTAACACTGACTTCGATCCCTGTAATCTCGGGTAGAATAGGGCTTTGAGTGGTGCCTAGCTTTAACACCGGTACATTAAATACCATGTTATCCAAGGCATCAGGGGGAGCGACGGAGCCATCACTGGATGATAATCCAAGCTCCAGCGTTGTTTTGTCGATAGATTTTACTGACAAGGAGAGCCAATGATCCCCTGAGCTGATTTTGGCGGTGATGTGCTCAGCATTACCTGTCCATTCGCTTGCCAGAGTCACTTTAATCCGGCGCTCTCCTGCTGACATGGCAAATAAGGAGGAGGTAATCAGGTAACCAGACAGAACCGGGCTATCATGGGATGTTGGGCTGAAAAGCCGAATACCGTTTTCAGGTAATGCCAAATTATCTGAACGGTTCAGTGGTGTTGCTGATTGCCAGCCATCTTTATCTTTTCGGTACCAATATAGGTCGGTCAGCTCCCCTTGGTTTGCCAGTAAATCTGTATCTGATGCATATTGTAACGAGTTTCCGGCGCTGTCTTGCCCTGCATCAAATAACGTGTCTTGGGCTATCAGCGATTCTGTGCTGTCGGGATTGAGGGTAATTCCTAGCGCAACTTTATCCGCTTGGGCTTTTTTAGGTTTTAGCCCCAATAATTCCCGGTAATAAAGATCGCGGTGTCGGGCCGGGAAGGTATTTAATAATCGGTTGGGTGTTTCTAATAACTTTAAAAAAGCCAAAACAAAAGCTTGATGAGCCGGTAAAAGACCATCTGCTTTATTTGCATTCTGGTATATATCGGCTAGTTGTTGCGGATTATTTTCTTGAATAAAGTAAAAACTGTCCCAGAACTGGTTTTTCTCTTGATCAAAAGGAATTTCTTTAGCATAAGCTTTAAGCCAGTTTAAAATATCTAGCGTACTTCTTTCATCAAGTTTAAATACAGTATCTGGCACAATAGCAGAGAGTTTCTTGTCTAATTCGGCCTGTCCCATATTTATTCCACCTGTTATTTAAAATAAAGTTGAAGAGGTTATTTACCCGGCAGTGACCGTATATTGGCTGGCAATAAAACGGCCTTTTCCCATGCTGGGAGCCGTTACATCCGGGCCACTCGATGGATTATTGGCGGGTTGTGACGGGGTAAAACGGGCGATGAATTGTTGCCCGACAACAATTACCGTGGCTGGGCCGCGGCAAAAGTTGGCTTGCTGGCTGGCATCCAACTGAGCAATAGTGACCATACCCATGCCGGGCACCGGGTGGCTTGGGGTGATATATTGCGCCTGAAGTTGCACCTTTTTTTCATCACCCACGATGGCGATTTTTTTGCCCTGGATTTTGGCGTGTCCGCTGCCCCGGATGGTTGCTGGCCCTAAAAGGGTAACTTGTCGGTTGCCAAATAACGGTTCGAATAGCAGGTTGTCGCCATCAACTACCAGTTGTTTACTCATAAACTCACCTGTACCCGGCCCTCATTAACTTCAAGAACGCCTTCAATCTGTTGGCTGATTTCGCTGCCTCTCAGGGTGTAAGTGACCTGAGTATGCAGGGTATTAGGTAAGTCAGTCCTTTGGTTCACTTGAATCTCGCGGATATCTGCGCGAGGTTCATAGCGCAACACACGTTCTTCAATCCGAGTTTGGATTTCTGCCATCATTTCGTCACGGATATTGGCAAACAGATAATCACTCAGGCCGCAACCATAATTCTCATGCATAATTCTTTCGCCGGGTTCAGTCAGAAAAAGAATTTTCATATTTTGGCGAACGTTTTCTGCTCCTTCTGCCATGGTTACACCTGTTGGTATTTCAGGATGTGCATTATCTTTGATAGAAAATTGTGGCGGAAAGGCCCAACCCCGACCGTAAATATCGGCTAATACTTTGTCGGCTAATACATTGTTTGTCATCTCATTACCTTATTATTGGGTTAAGTTAATCTTTGCACCTTTAATATCAACCCCGGATTTACCGGCGGCGGACAGAGATTTTTCGGCCTCTATTTTAATTTCCTGAGCATGAGTAATAAGATTCTTAGCGGAATTAAGTGTGATATCTTTATCCTGTTGCAGAGATAAGGTGTTTTTTCCGCTATTTAATGCGAGGGTTTTATCTTTATTATTAAATACTAATGCCTGCTGATTTTCTCCTTGTTTGATCACTAAGGTTTTCACCGGATTTTTTTCACTCGGTTCTAACGGTGATTTATTTTTAGGGTTGTGCATTGAGCCTAATATCACCGGGAAGCGCGGATCGCATTCAAAGAAGCCGATAATCACTTCATCCCCCGGTTCAGGGTAGAAGCAAAATCCGCTTTCATGGCTGGCGTAAGGTTTACCTAAGCGAGCAAAAAGGGTGCCGTTGGTTAAGTTCAAAGCCGGTATTTTGACCGGAATACGCCCCAGGGATTGGCTATCCCGCTGGTATTTTTCCACGATCCCGACATGTAACTCTTTCGCTTGCGGTACAACCTGCTCTGTTTCCGGTAATAGTCCCAGGGTGAGTCGGGTACGCCAACCTTGTCGCTGATTGATGGTATGGCTGACTCCGGTGAGAATCGCCTGACCATCCATCCCCTGACCGAAGCCGTTTAACGCGAGTACATCGCCTGCTTGATAATGGTTATCGCCTTCAACTTCGAAATTACCGGATACGTTATGATTTCGCCGGTTATTCAGGATGCCTTGAACAAGATGCTTGGCTTGTTCATTGTCCAACGGGTAACTGAAAATCCATTGCCATTCTTGATTGGTCAATGATGCCAGGTTGTCGGTAGCGAGTTGATTACTCCCCAATCCGCTGTTTTTTGCCTGATTGGCTTGAGACAGCTTTTGTTGGGCGATATCCCAGGACTGTACACTCACTGTTTTTGGACTGCGTTGGTTATCCCATTGCAGATTCGCTTCAAATAACACCGCATCCTGATGGTTAGCTCGCTGGTGGATGGTATGTACTGTTGACCGATTCAGTGATTCCGGGGTGACCAGCGTCACTTGATCGTTACCGGGCAGTAGCCAGGTGTGGGTCGCGAGCAGCCGACTTTTTAGAAAAGTCCAGTCATTACAGCGAAACTGTACCATTTGCTCATGCACCGTTTTCAGCTGAGGCGCTTGTTTTATCGTGACAGGTACATTTGCTTGGCTAAACAGCTTCTTGATAATTGCCTCATCACTTTGTTTGTTAAACAGTTGCGAGTGGAAGTTGTGAGTTAATTTTTGCAGTGAATGTTTGGCGGTCAGAGTAATGATGCTGTCCTGACCTTTAAGCCCCAGTGCTTGTCGAACGATGATCCCCTTAAACACCACCGTTTTTTCGATCTGCACGCTAAGTTCATGATTCGGGCGGCAGTTTGCCAGTTCAGTTTGCGCTTTGGCATCAAAGATATGGCTGGCATCACCGGCGATACCCAGCGTGATGTTAGCTGAGGGGATACCATTGATATGATGGTTTACTGTTAAGCTGATAACCGTAAAGTGGTTGAGCGTTTTGCCACCTATTTTGATCGTTATCGACGGTATTTTCATGCATCCCCCTTTGCTTGCAGGGTTTGTCCAGGGGTGAAATCGTCAAGATTATCCAGTTCGTTTTGCCAGGCCAAAGAGAGATAATCAATTCCACCTGCCAGAGAAGCACCGGCACCTAAGGCGATCAAGGGCAGGGAGAGCATATCGGCTACATTGACTGCGGTGACTGGCGGTGATTTTAACTGCTGCTCGGTAGCCTGAATTACAAAGCTTTCATCTGCCACCAGAGATAGGGTAGCGCTGGCCCGCAACGGTGTGGCGTCCCGGTCAAACAGGGTGTAACTGATGCTAAGACCGCTGGCCCGGCAAGCAAAATAGCCTTTGTTTTCCCAACGCATTTTGCCCCATTTAATTTTAAGAAAGTGGGGAACGTGAGTACTGGCATCAACGGCACACAGGGCTTTCAGCGTCGCCAGCTGCGTTTCCACCGAAGTGTTGTTACCGGGCATGGTGGCATCAAATAGCAGAACTAATGACAGGCCAGCCGGTGGGGATAACACATAGCGGCTACTTTGACTAATACTGTTAACGCTTTCGTCCTTTTGATAATGGGTTTGGTAATCGAGCTGGATGGCATCGGGGTTGTACATCGCCTGCAAACTCCCTACCGAGATTTTCCCCTCACGGTCCTTGAACGCGGTAAGGGTGAGTCGGGACAGGCTGCGTTCAATTAAGCTCATAATGACCTCCTGTTTCGCGCAATGCATCTAACACGGCTTGTTTCACCTTTTCAATCAGGCGAGAGTTATCCAGTGCTTCCTGCGCTAGTGTGGGTGGAGCGACAGAGTGATTCGCTGAATCGGTCACTTTAGCCTGAATAATCAGCTCCTTAATTTCGACGGTCATGCTTTCACTCCTAACCAGCGCATATCCTGATAACGTAGCTCCAGAGTATTGACCAGAACCGTATTGCTATTGGCATCAAAATCCCCGGTAGACCAACGAACTGGCAGAGCATTACTTAGCGTCCAGCTTGCTACGGGGATTGAATTTTCATTCAGTAGGATGATGACCACATCGGCATAAGTTGCTTTTTCACCACGCAGAACGCGATCGAACGTCAGAGTCAGCGGGGTAACGGTCATCACGCCGCGCTCCAGTACCAGACTGCCATGCTGGATTTTCTCGGCCAGCCAGATATTTCTGATGTTTTCCCCGCCTTGACTGTGTTGGCTGGTTTGCAGTTCACGGCTGAGGCCAGATATCCGTTGAAAGGCAATGTCGAGTGGGCTGGGGATATTGTTAAAAAGAAAACTGGCAATAAAACGGTGTGATACCGACGGGGTATATAGGTTGTTCATACTTTGCCCCTGTTTAATGGGTGATCCCGGTACGGGTATCAAATGTCAGGCTTAGCTCGATAAATTCTGCCGGAATTAACAGTGCCAGCCTGATTTTCATGATCATTCTTCCGGCCTGCAGATCTGTTTCACTCATCGATTCGTCAATCCCCAGTAAAACCTCAAATGCCTGATCTTCTTGAGTGCCGCGTAATCCGCCGTTTAGCCATAACTGACGTAGCCAGTTGTAAGCCTGGCCTTTAAACTTCGTCCAGGTGATGGCGTTATTGGGTTCAAACACAAAGGCTCGACCCAGTTGAGTCATATGGGCTTCGATATAGGAAACCAGACGGCGAGTCTGGATATAGCGCCAGGGAGAACCGGGTGTGTTGTCCAGCGTGCGGCATCCCCAGATCCTTGTTCCTTTGCCGGGGAAGCTGCGAACCAGATTCAGCGAGGTACCGTTCTGATTAAACAGGTCATCAGCTTCAATATAGGAACGTACCGGGTTGATGACTTTGGCTAATGGGACATTTGCAGGTGCATGCCAGACGACCATTTGGTTATCGTTACGCTGAATGATGGCGGCCACTGCAGCGGTCGGTGAAAGCACGATAGGCTGATTTTGTTCTTGATAAGCGCTTTTCAGTCTTGGCCAGTAGACGGCGCCCCATTGCCGATCATTTGAGGAAAACTGTGTTAAACATTCAGCGGCCAGTACAGGATCATCTGGGGCATCCAGTAATCCCATGATGCCGCGTCGGCTGTTGCAAAGGTTGAGTACTGATTGCCAAAACTGTAACCAGAATTGAGCCTTATCGTGTTGATCTATTCCTGAATCGGGATCATCCATCTGATTCAGATAAACAATATCGGGAACCACAATCAGCGTGATAGCGCTCTGGGCGGAGATTGTCTGTTTAACCCAATCTTGTTGTAGGCTGGTGGTTAATGATTGAAAATCGTCTCGGGGTTTATCAGATCCTAGCGACAGTACATAGGCTTGCTGACCCCCATTTTCAAAAAAGTGACGCACGGAATAATACGTTAATCCTGATTCACCAAATGACAGGGTAAAGTCGGTCAGGCTATTTAGCTTGATGGCGGTTTTGTCATTAACACGATCGTTTTTAGCAGGTTGGGTATAGCCGATAAAAACCGGTACACCGATAAATGCATCATCTTGTTTCTGGGATATCAGGTTCTCCGTGATTGTGACGCCGGGCTGTTTTATTTCCATTCTCGGTTCCTCACTAGAACAGGCGCGGCGAACCGCGCCTCAGTACGGTTACTGTGCTACATTTTGCGAAAATTGCAGGATAATAAATTCAGCCGGACGGACCGCCGCTATACCAACTTTGACGATCATTTTGCCTTGTTTAATGTCAGTGTCGGACATAGTGAGATCTTGACCAACTTGGACAAAATAAGCTTCCTGCGGGCTGTTACCGGCAAGCGCTCCTTGTTGCCAGAGTTGATGGAGATAGTTATCAATGGCGGTGCGGACGCGTTCCCAGGTTGGCTGACTATTGGGTTCAAAAATGGCAAATCGCATTGCTTGCTTGATATCTCGTTCTGCCGCATTAAATAAACGTCGAACCGGAATGTAGCGCCAGTTGTCATCATCTTGCAGAGTACGCGTACCCCAGACGACAAAACCTTTGTTGGTGAAGTAGCGAATGGCATTGATACCTTTTTGATTCATGGTACCTTGCTCATCGTCAGTGAGCCGTTCGGCGACATCACTAATCCCACTCAGTACAACGTTAGCGGGAGCTTTCCAGACGCCACGGCTGGCATCGGTGGCGCAATAGACACCGGCCATCACTGCACTGGCGGGAATCGTTTTGCTTATGTTCCGTATTGCAGTAACCGCTTGCTGATAAACATCTGGGTTTTTCTCTTTGAGCTGCACCAGATTGGTGACTTTGTCTGGTGTTGTATCTGCATCCTTATAGCCTGAAACCGCGACAAGCTCCTCTTCCGTTTGCATAAGCTGTGAGACTTTCACGGCGGGATAATATGTTGCAGTTTGTGAGGGGACATTAACGCTGATAGTGGTTGCTTTATCCTGATTGTCGGCAATAAGGAAATAGCCATTATTCAATAATGAAGGTGTCAGGCTGTTATATATCTGGCTCTGATAATCAGAATCTTGTTCAGGACAGACAATTAAAGTGATTTCTAAAGCCTGTTCAATTAACTGAGGGATTAAGGCCAGAGTGTCAGTATTACTGGTATCCGTAATTGGCAGGATATAACAAGGCCCGCCGCCATTTTGGAAATAAAGTTTTAAAGCATCACTGCTTATTGTGTAGCTATCAACCACTACCTGGTAAGTGTAGCCGGGAGTTTCTTCAGCAGCAGTGGGCGTAGTGGTAGCCAGTTCTGTATCATTTTCAACTTCTTCGTTATTTTTGACTGATACATCGCCTTCGACTGTTTTGGGTTTTTCAGGAGTTGATTCGGTTGATGTGATAGCTATTTTTCTGGCACAACCTACGTTGAACAGGTTAGTAAAATCCAACCAGCTATTGACACGGGTTATTTGAGGCGTTGTGCTGGCTTTTTTGGGTAAGAAGCGCCCAATAAAAACGGGTATCGCGGTATTTCCCTGGCTAATAGACAGTGCCAGTGATGCGTCTTCTTCAATATAGACGCCAGGATAAGTTGGTGTTATTGGCATGTTGCCTCCATTATTGCGCGATGTTCTGCGTAAACTGCAAGATAATAAACTCGGCTGGGCGAACCGCCGCCAGACCCACTTTGACAATCATTTTGCCCTGCTGGATATCGTCATCGGTCATCGTGGTGCCCTTGCCGATTTGAACAAAGTAGGCTTGTTCGGCTTTGTTGCCCATCAAGCCGCCTTGTTGCCAGAGGGTGTGAAGATAGTTATCGATAGCGCGGTGGACGGCTTTCCAGGTGGGTTGGCTGTTCGGTTCGAAGACAGCGAAGCTCATGGCGTTTTTAATATCCCGCTCTGCACTGTTAAACAGGCGGCGAACCGGGATGTAACGCCAGTTATCGCTGTCCTCAAGTGTGCGAGCACCCCAAACCAGCGTGCCGCTCTTAGGAAAGGTACGGATCATATTCAGTGCCTTGCCTTTGTTATATTGCGTTTGCAGGTCATCAGTTACCGGGTATTTAGGTTGTAATCCTCCCTGAATAGGAACATTAGCGGGCGCTTTCCAGACCCCTCGGCTGTTATCGACACTGGCATAAATACCGGCCATCACTGCGCTAGGCGGAATATCAACGGGGGCTTTATTTTCTCCCCATTCAGCGGTTAGCCAAGGGTAGTAAACTGCGCCATAAGCGGTAGGGGAATAAGGCTTGAGAGCTTTTTCTGGTTCTTTTATATCGGTATCATTTTGTGGGCCATCAAAAATGGCGAATAATCCTTTGCCTGGCTGGCAAAGTGTACTTACGGCATCTTTAATTTCTTCTCCGGCAGCAACCAGCAATGTCACATCGTCAAGTTTTGGCACTTGTGTTTCTAAATCTTTGGTTTTAACGAGATAGCAATATCCACCGCCGTTAATAAAATAGGCACGTAGTGAAACGTCAAGGATATTTTTGGGATTAAATGGCTCACCTTTGAGTGTCAAATAGTTCATCCAACTACTAACACGAATATAGTGCTTATCTGATATTAATAAACTGTTGTTTGCAACAGCAAAGACTGGCACTGCCGTTGCACCGGAACGAACGGAGAGTGCTGGTGAAGCGTCCTCTTCGATATAAACGCCGGGATAGGTTGGTACCGTTGGCATGTAACCTCCAATTATTATGCAATATTTTGAGTAAACAGCTTTATAAATGCGTTTTAAGCCGCCTGAATTGTCACTCGATCTGCTGTCAGGGTAATTTCCTGCACGGCAACTTCGTTGCTGGTGGCATCAAAAGAAGGAGAAGTTAATGAGGTTGGGAACGCATTTGCCACGCTCCAGGTCATTAAAATCTCTGTGCCGGCTTCGTTGGTTAAACTGATTGAAATGTCTTTTTTCTCAACCTGATTAAGTTGAATAGAATTAATCCAGTCAAAAAGTTTAGTATCGCCAGAAAATACTCCTTTACGCAGTGAGATATTAATCGCCTGACGTTGGCCTGGCATTTTATAGTAATTTCCTGTGCCGTCTTTGTATTCTATGACGTCATGAGAAATATCAAGACCGGAAACGCTGTTAAAAGGGACTTGCTCATCGCCGATAGAGACAACAAATCGGTAAGTAGGAATTGGATATTCAACAGCAATTTGTTCTGGAGTTGTAGACATAATGTTTCCTTAATGGGTTATTTGAGTTTGGAGAAATAAACAAAGTGTTATTGCTTTGTTTTGACTAGCACTGAGTTATGGGTATAGCTACCGCAGCAACCTGATATAGAGGTTATTATTTACGCTGAAAAAATTTACTTTACGATTATTTCAATCGTATCTAATAAAGCAGCATGATTATAAGCAATCAATATTGACAGGGAATATTAATTAATAACTATTTGTAATTATTAATTGATATGGTAAGGATTACTCATTTTAGGTATTTGTGCAGTTTTATTTGGTTTTAGAGATAGGAAAATTATGAATGGAGAATTATTTTCTATTTCTCTTTTATCGATTAATTGAGGATAAAAAATCGGATATATACCCACTTAACTTGAAGATGCAGGATTCAGAACCTGGAAGTTATCATTCATACGGCACGACAGGTTCCCGGCAAGTTCCGGTAATATTTCCGTAAAAAAGCGATGTATTGCCTGCCTGAACAAGGCCGTCGAGGCGAAATAATGGTTATTCCTGACCTGTTCATTCATCACCTTCCACAGCCTTTCTATCGGGTTCAGATTCGGGCTGTATGGCGGCAAGTAATGAAGGTCAATATTCATTACATAAGCCCAGTCTTTCACCAGCTTGCTCCGGTGGTGACCGGCTCCGTCAAGGATAATATGAACCTTCTGACTGACCGGATAGGTTTCACGCAAGACAATGAAAAACTCGGCGATGTAATTCTCTGTTCGTTGGTACTCTATCTAAAATAACCATCAGTCGTGCCCAGTTACAGAGTTATCTACTCTCCCGGGGATTCTCTCCCTTTCCGCCGCGATGCACCTTGAAATCTATAGGGCATAGTTTAAAATTTGAAATCAATATTAATTATGTTCAGGTATTGGTACTTTTTTGATTACTTATTGATTATGAGATTTAGTAGTAATTCGATTTAACCGATTTTCTACGAAGTCCAGTAAATAGTTAAAATTGATATTTGTTCATTAAGACAATAATTGATTTATTATAAAATCATAACTTTTTTTTATAAACCGTGAAAATGCCGATTTTGAATATCGGCATTTAGCTGTAAAAGAGAAGATTAATTTAATGCTTTAACGCTTCAATTTTATCCCGGCTCAGCCCGGTACTGGTGACAATAATGTCCAAACTCACGCCATGCCGTAATAAAGCACGAG